>CAVAHD010000001.1:0-175240 GCA_963588475.1 Oscillospiraceae bacterium
CGTTTCAGGTGCGTGTGCCGCGAGGCGTGCAGGTTCGAGTCCTGTTCTGGGCACTACGAGATTGAGAGTGGGAGAGTACTTTTCAAAAGGTAAAATATGCTGGAGAGGTGGCGGAATTGGTAGACGCGCTACTTTGAGGGGGTAGTGTCAATTGTGACGTGGGAGTTCGAGTCTCCTCCTCTTCACATTATTGTAAAATTCTTTGTTGCGGAAATAGCTCAGTTGGTAGAGCACAACCTTGCCAAGGTTGGGGTCGCGAGTTCGAGTCTCGTTTTCCGCTCTAATTTGAATCGTGTTCCACGAAGGGAAGGTGTTGTTCTTCTCTTTGTTGCTTAAATGTTAGTAGAATATGTGAGGTAGCTATTTAATGGCTACTTTTTTTGTTTATAAACGTTTGTATGAATTACTATTTACGCTATTTTGACAGTGAGACCTTAGTTTACTCTATGGAAGAGGCTATAGAGTTTCTCGAGTCTATCCCAGAGATTAACGTGACCCAGGAGATGCGCCAGGAGCTCATCGACTATGGCAACAGCAACGTGCTTTATCCTAAGCGTTACAAGGTACGCCCGCGCATATACTTTATCGTCATAAAGACCGAGGCAAAGAATATGCAGGACTTTAAAGACAAGAAGGCCGTGCGCAAAGTGGATGCCAAAAACAGTCCTGCCATGAGTCAGAAGCAGTATGAGATTCAGAAGCTCAATGACAAGTGTGACGGATGGTACGAGGGAAGCTTGGAGTTCAAGCGCGTCGTTCTCAATGCACAAGGAAAGTGTGAGTATAAGGACACTCTCTTTACCGCACGGTGCATAGCAAAGTCGCCTATGCACTGCTATGACCGTATCTGCGAATATATCAAGCAGCACGTTGACAAACGCTCGCAGTTCCCCTCACCCCGCGGTCGCAACTACACATACAAGTATCTTGGACAGGCAAAGGCCGGCAATTAATCTCATTCTCCCCTAAATAATCCACTATGAATAAAGCTATGCTCATCGGCAATGTCGGGACAGATCCTGAGGTGCGTTATTACGAAGCAGACCAATGCGTTGTCAACCTGCGTCTTGCCACTACAGAGCGGGGCTATACGCTGCCCAACGGCACTACCGTCCCCGACCGTACTGACTGGCACAACCTCGTGTTCTACCGCCGCCTTGCCAAAGTGGTGGAGCAGTACGTGCACAAGGGCGACAAGCTCTACGTCGAAGGGCGCATACAGTACCGCCAGTACGACGACAAGCGAGGCATCCAACGTCTCGCTACTGAGATAATAGTGGATTCCATGGAGATGTTGACACCCAAAAGTCACTAATACCTTATGGA
The DNA here is from genome assembly GCA_963588475.1 of Oscillospiraceae bacterium. GTDB lineage: Bacteria > Bacteroidota > Bacteroidia > Bacteroidales > Bacteroidaceae > Prevotella. Next base: position 1,327 of record CAVAHD010000001.1, read on the forward strand.
CACCATAATTTTCATTCCTCCGTCTCTCACCGTCATCGTCTGCTTCGTTATGGCAGCGGTGCTCTTGTGTGCTTCGGCATTTGCCAGCAGTTCCGAGATTGCCTTCTTCAGTCTCTCGCCAGCCGACCTCTCCGAACTCGACCCCGAGGACTCCACAGACAGTAAGATAATCGCACTGCGCGAGGACTCCGAGCGCACCTTGGCGACGATTTTGATTACAAATAATTTCGTCAACGTCACCATCATCATGCTGCTCAACTATGCCTTTGCAGCCATGATAGACTTCGGTGATGCCTATTGGCTCCAGTTTCTCTGCATCACAGTACTGTTGACTTTCCTGCTTCTGCTTTTCGGCGAAATCATCCCGAAGGTCTACTCGCGTATCGCTCCCTTGCCGTTCTGTCGTAAGGCGGTGGGCGGCGTCATCCTGGCCCGCAAGATATTCTGGCCGTTGGAAAACGTGCTGTTGGGCTCCGGCAAACTGATGGAGCGCATCGTGCAGGGCGAGAAGCGCTCTCTTAGCGTTGACGACCTCGAGATGGCGCTGGAGATGACCGACGAAGAAGAGATTAAGGAGGAGAAGGATATTCTCGAGGGCATCATACGCTTCAGCGACGAGCAAGTATGCGAGATTATGACCTCGCGTCAAGATATCGTGGGCATAGAGCTGCGCACGTCCTTTGCCGATGTCATAAAGAATATCATCGACAACAACTATAGCCGCATCCCTGTCTATCAGGACAATGAGGACCACATCCGCGGCATCCTCTACATCAAGGATCTCATACCGCACATAGGCAAACCTGCCAATTTCCGTTGGCAAAGTCTGGTGCGCCCGGCGTATTTTGTGCCCGAGACAAAGAAGGTCGACGACCTTCTCCGTGAGTTTCAGACCGACAAAGTGCACATCGCCATCGTCGTTGACGAATACGGCGGCACGTGCGGACTGGTGACCCTGGAGGATATCCTGGAGGAAATAGTAGGCGAAATCAGCGACGAGTACGACGACGAGGACGACAAGATGCTCTGCACGCCCGTCAGCAACGACACCTTCATCATGGAGGGCAAGACAAAACTGGTGGACACCTGCCGTCTCCTGGACCTGGACGACGATTTCTTCGACGATGCCGAGGCCGACACCGTCGCTGGTCTGCTGCTAGAGATAAAAGGTGATTTCCCGGCCATTCACGAGAAGCTCCAGTACAAGAGCCTCACGTTCGAGATAATAAAGAAAGAACAACGGCGTATCTCCCGTGTAAAAGTCAGAGTGGGGGAGGAGAAATAAAAAAAGGGACTCCGCTGAGTCCCCGATCTTTGTTAACCTTAAATCTAATACTATGAAAAACACACCGCAAAGGTACACCGATTTTTGGTATTGCGCAATGTATTTTACGTGTTTTTTCTGTAAAATACTATTATTATTGATTAATATCAATAGATTATAATCCCCAAAGTGGCAAATTTTGCAATTTCTGAGATTGCACTAATCCAGCAATGTTTAAATAGCGGCTACTTAAAAATGAGCGTCTTTGGCAGTTTTATCCATTTCGACTTTCCTGCCACTTTTATGGTGCTTCCCTCCTTCTGTACGAGTTTAAAGGTTCCGTCCTTCTCAGCAGAGATCTCCGCCACGAGGTCCTCTGAACCGTAGTCGTTGACCATCTCTATGGTTGCAGTCTTGCCGGTGGGCGAGATTTTTGCGTCCGTGATAATCCAGACACGGGAATCGTTGGTTTTCTTCAGGTATCCGTAGCACGTACCCAGTATTTCCTGTCCGATGATGGTCACGTTCTCCTCGTAGAGGTTAAGGGTCATGAAGACGTTGTACTCAGCATTCCGGATGGTACATTTAAATAATGTGTCGCTCGCCATGGTGGCAAGGCTTACGAGTAGTAAGCAGATGGTTAGTTTTATTTTCATTTTTCAGAACAAGTTTAGTAATATGTAAAAAATAACCTGAGCAGTTTTTGATTCGAGAATCATACGACGCATTCATCAACGGCGGGCTGAAAGCCCAACAACTCCATAGCCCAGGGCAACGCCCTGGGTTTGTATTTGGTTGTATCTACGCGCCCTGTAAGGGCAAAAGTTCATAAAACTTGCGAGCTATACTATGGACTTTTGCCCTTACAGGGCGGCAGTTGATGACCCGATGTACCCAGGGCGTTGCCCTGGGCTATGGAGTTGTTGCCCTTTTAGGGCGTGCAGGACAAAACTGCTCAAGTTATTTTTTACATAATACTTATTAGCTATTGTTGTACGATTTATTAGCTTTTGTTGTACGATAACAGTCAAAACGCTGACAAAATTACATAATTAATATCAATTATTTGTCGGTTTTACACAAAAATAATGGAAATGAGTTACTATCGTAAGTTTTTTCTTGTAACTTTGTGGCAAAAGAGACAAGATAACCCGTCTCTTTCATATACTATACAAATATTTTAATACTCAAATGGTTAAACCTGATTATATTTTCGAATCCAGCTGGGAGGTGTGCAATAAGGTGGGCGGCATCTATGCCGTACTCTCCACCCGTGCCAAGACCCTGCAGGATGCAATGCCGGACCACATCGTCTTCATAGGCCCTGACTGTTGGAAAGATCACGAGTCACCTTTCTTCAAGGAAGACAAGACGCTGATGGAGGACTGGCAGCAAGCCGCCAAGGCAGAAGGACTAAAGGTACGCGTAGGACGTTGGGACATCCCCGGACAGCCCATCTCCATCCTCGTGGACTTCGAGCAGTACTACGCCCAGAAGGAACACATCTACGGCGTGCTCTGGGAGCACTACCAGGTAGACTCCCTCCACGGTTACGGCGACTACGACGAGGCAAGCATGTTCTCGTACGCCGCCGCCAAGGTGGTGGAGAGCATCTACAAGTTCAAGAAGCTGGAGGACCAGAAGGTCATCTACCACGGCAACGAGTGGATGACCGGTCTCGGACTGCTCTATGTGAACCACTACCTGCCCAAGATTGGCACCATCTTCACCACCCACGCCACGTCGATAGGCCGTAGCATCGCCGGCAACAACAAGCCGCTCTACGAGTACCTCTGGGCCTACAACGGCAACCAGATGGCCGACGAGCTCAATATGCAGTCAAAACACAGCATAGAGCACCAGACGGCATGGAACGTGGACTGCTTCACTACCGTGAGCGAGATTACCGCCAAGGAGTGTGCCGAGCTTATCGACAAACCCGTCGACGTGGTGCTGCCCAACGGCTTCGAGAACGACTTCGTACCTACGGGTCCGAAATTTACCGCCAAGCGCAACGCCGCACGTAAGCAGCTCCTGAAGGTGGCGAACTGCCTTACGGGTAAGAAGTTCGACAAGGATACCCTCATCATAGGCACAAGCGGACGTTACGAGTTCCGCAACAAGGGACTCGACGTGTTCGTAGAGTCCATGGTACGCCTCTCTCACGAGGAGAACCTGCAGAAGGACATCCTCGCCTTTGTGGAGGTGCCCGCATGGGTAGCCGGTCCACGCGAAGATCTGCAGGAGCGTCTGGCCAGCGGCAAGACGTTCGACACACCGCTCGACCAGCCCGTCACCACGCATTGGCTCCACAACATGGACGAGGACAAGCTCCTCGGCATGATGCGCTATAATAATATGAACAACGCGCGCGAGAGCAAGGTGACGCTGATTTTCGTGCCCTGCTACCTCGTCGGCGATGACGGCATCTTCAATATGCCTTATTACGACGTCATCATCGGCAAGGACCTCTGCATCTACCCCTCATACTACGAGCCGTGGGGCTACACACCTCTGGAGGCCGTCGCCTTCAAGGTGCCGTGCATCACGACAGACCTGGCAGGCTTCGGCCTTTGGGCCAACAGCGTGAAGGGCGCATACAGCGAGATAACGGACGGCGTAAAGACCGTACACCGCACGGACTACAACTACTCCGAGGTGGCCGACGCTATCAAGGACACCGTAATGCAGTTTGCCGCCTTCGACGACGCTACGGTGAAGGCATGCCGCACGGCGGCCGACAAAATATCCAAGTTGGCCCTGTGGAACAAATTCATCGAATATTACTGGCAGGCATACGACTTTGCCCTGTCTAAAAAGTAGACACACAATTCCATTTTATTATAATCTCAAAAGAAAACATCAACACTATGAAGATCAAAGCAGATTACGCAAACGCTCCTGTTTGGAAAGACTTCAAGGTAACTTCAACCCTTCCTGCAGAACTGGAGTGTCTGAACGAAATTGCACACAACATGTGGTGGGTATGGAACTACGATGCCCGTGAAATGTTCAGCAGCCTCGACCCAGACCTTTACAAGGAAGTAGAGCATAACCCAGTACAGCTCCTCGCACGCCTCTCTTTCGAGCGTAAGGAAGAGATTACAAAGGACGAGGCCATCATGGCCCAGGTGAAGGCCGTATACAAGAACTTCCGCGAGTACATGGACGTAAAGCCAGACGCTACACGTCCTTCAGTAGCATACTTCTCTATGGAGTTCGGTATCCACAACTCCCTGAAGATCTACTCTGGCGGTCTCGGTATGCTCGCCGGCGACTACATCAAGGAGGCTTCCGACTCCAACGTAGACATGTGCGGTATCGGCTTCCTCTATCGTTTCGGCTACTTCAAGCAGAGCCTCTCTATGGACGGCCAGCAGATTGCCAACTACGACGCCCAGGACTTCAACTCTCTGCCTATCGAGCGCACCCTCGACGAGAACGGCAATCAGGTTGTAGTGGACGTTCCTTACATGAACTACCAGGTACACGCCCTCGTATGGCAGGCTAACGTAGGTCGTGTGAAGCTCTACCTGCTCGACACCGACAACGACATGAACTCTGAGTTCGACCGTCCTATCACCCACGCCCTCTACGGCGGCGACTGGGAGAACCGTCTCAAGCAGGAGATTCTCCTCGGTATCGGCGGTATCAAGATGCTCGACAAGCTCGGCATCAAGAAGCAGGTTTACCATTGCAACGAGGGTCATGCTGCCCTCTGCAACCTCGAGCGTCTCGTACAGTACGTACAGAGCGGCCTGACATTCAACCAGGCTATGGAGGTAGTTCGCGCTTCTTCTCTCTACACCGTACACACCCCAGTACCAGCCGGTCACGACTATTTCGACAAGGACCTCTTCGGCAAGTACATGGGCGGCTACCCACAGATGCTCGGCATCTCTTGGAACGAGTTCATCGGCATGGGTCGCACCAATCCTGACGACGACAACGAGCGCTTCTGTATGTCTACCTTCGCCTGCAACACCTGCCAGGAAGTCAATGGCGTGTCTAAGCTCCACGGCTGGGTTTCACAGAAGATGTTCGCTTCTATCTGGAACGGCTACTACCCAGAGGAGAACCACGTAGGCTACGTGACAAACAGCGTACACTTCCCATCATGGTGCGCTACAGAGTGGCGTGAGGTTTACTCAAAGTACCTGGACAAGAACTACTACTCAGACCAGTCCAACGAGAGCCTCTGGCAGGGCATCTACAACTGCCCCGACTCAGAGATTTGGGAGACACGTATGGCCCTCAAGCAGAAGCTCGTGGCTTACATCCGTGAGAAGTTCGCCGAGTCTTGGCTGAAGAACCAGGGTGACCCTGCACGCGTCATCTCTCTGCTCGAGCGCATCAATCCTAACGCCCTGATGATTGGCTTCTGCCGCCGCTTCGCTACATACAAGCGCGCACACCTGCTCTTCACCGACCTGGAGCGTCTCGAGAAGATCGTCAACAACCCAGAGCGTCCTGTACTGTTCTTCTTCTCAGGTAAGGCTCACCCGGCTGACGGTGCCGGCCAGGGTCTCATCAAGCGCATCTACGAGATTTCGCAGCGTCCTGAGTTCCTCGGCAAGATTATCTTCCTCGAGGACTACGACTTCCAGCTCGCCCGCCGTCTCGTTTCCGGCGTAGATATCTGGATGAATACTCCTACACGTCCGCTCGAGGCTTCCGGTACATCAGGCGAGAAGGCCGAGATGAACGGTGTCGTTAACCTCTCCGTACTCGACGGTTGGTGGGTAGAAGGCTACCGCAAGGGTGCCGGTTGGGCTCTCAAGCAGGAGCGCACATACCAGAACCAGGCTTACCAGGACCAGCTCGACGCTACCACGATCTACAACCTCCTCGAGAACGAGATCACACCTCTCTACTACGACAAGGACGAGAACGGCATCTCCAAGGACTGGATCAAGGTCATCAAGAACTCTATCGCAACTATCGCTCCTCACTACACCATGAAGCGTCAGCTCGACGACTACTACGACAAGTTCTACGGCAAGCTGGCAGAGCGCTCCGCTAAGGTTAACGCCAACGACTATCAGCTGGCCAAGACCATCGCCCAGTGGAAGGAGAACGTGGCAGAGCGTTGGGACAGCATCAAGGTTGTCTCTTCCGATACCAGCATCATCGCCCAGGGTGGCGAGACCGGCAAGAAGTTCTACATCAAGTACGCCATCGACGAGCAGGGCTTGAACGACGCTGTTGGTCTGGAGCTCGTTGCTCTCAACGACAGCAAGGTAGAGTCCGACAAGAGCATCCACGCAGTATTCCCATTCAAGATGGTAAAGCATGAGGGTAACGTTTACCACTTCGAGTGCGAGGTAGAGGCCAACAACGCTGGTTCATACAAGCTCGGTATCCGTATGTATCCAAAGAGCGACCTGCTGCCACACCGCCAGGATTTCTGCTACATCAAGTGGCTTGACTAATCTACGCATGTAGAGTTTATATAACAAAAATACACAAGTCCCCTGAGGATTCCTACATGGAATAGTTCTCAGGGGACTTCTTTGTGCCTAAATTATGCGACTTTCGTGTGATTTGAGTGTAAAATTTGGAAAGGCACTTTTAACTTATAGAATGACATTTGATCCTAAAAATGGCAAAATTTGTACGTTTATGCGCTTTTTTAGGGGTGTTATATGGTCATATTGGCGATTTTACCGAGTCTGCACGTCATCAATCTCAAACAACTTTGTGCAATACCTCTATCATTGCGGCGGGACAGAAGTTTTTGAAGTCATCTATGCAAAAAAAAGTGTACTGGCGGGGTGTTGCCAATACACTTATGTTTGTCTTCAAAAAAGAATTGATGCCAATTAGTTTGCTGACTCGAATTCTTCGAGGAAACGCTTGTCGTTCTCGGAGAACATACGGAGGTCGCTGACCTGGTACTTCAGGTTGGTGATACGCTCTACACCGAGACCGAAGGCGTAGCCGGAGTACTTCTTGGAGTCGATACCGCAGAGCTCGAGCACATTCGGGTCTACCATGCCGCATCCGAGGATTTCCACCCAGCCGGTGTGCTTGCAGAATCCGCAGCCTGTGCCGCCGCAGATGTTACACGTGATATCCATCTCGGCAGAAGGCTCTGTGAATGGGAAGTAAGACGGGCGGAGACGTATCTTGGTGTCTGGGCCGAAGAACTCCTGGGCGAAGGTCAGCATCACCTGCTTGAGGTCGGTGAAGCTAACGTTCTCGTCGATGTAAAGCCCCTCTATCTGGTGGAAGAAGCAATGTGCGCGTGCTGTAATGGCTTCGTTGCGGTAAACGCGCCCTGGGCAGATGACACGAATAGGAGGCTGCTGCTTCTCCATTACACGTGCCTGTACGGACGAGGTATGGGAACGGAGAAGGATGTTCTTCTTAACGTCGCCGAGCGGGCTCTCTTCTACGAAGAAGGTGTCCTGCATGTCGCGTGCAGGATGGTCGGCGGCAAAGTTCATCATTGTGAAGATGTGGTTGTCGTCCTCCACTTCCGGACCGTCTGCCAGGGTGAATCCCATGCGCTGGAACGTAGCCACCAGTTCGTTCTTGACAATCATCAGAGGGTGGCGTGTGCCCAATGGAGTAGGGTAGGACGTACGTGTGAGGTCGAGGGACAGGGTGTCGCTGCTCTCCTGTGACGACAGTTCGTCGCGCAGGCTATTGATCTTGTCGAAGGCGGCAGTCTTCAGTTCGTTGATCTTTACGCCCAGAGCCTTCTTCTCCTCAGCTGCTACGCTGCGGAAGTCCTGCATAAGAGCATTGATCTCGCCTTTCTTGGAGAGGTACTTCAGACGAAGAGCCTCAATCTCCTCTGCGTTGGAAGCCTGTAGCGACTGGACTTCCTGGAGGAGTGTTTGTATTTTCTCTAAAAGCATCTTGTATTTTTAGTAATGGTTTGTAATCTGTTTGCCTTGCCGTACTCTTACTCTCTAATCCCAGCACTCGATGTCCTTCTGCAGTTCTGCGGGGAGTATAGCCTTCTTGAATACGGGGTCCTTGTGCTGCTTGCGCTGCTGTAGGTAGTCGTCCAGCAGCACCTTGACGCGTGGGAAGAGTATGATGATGGCTATGAGGTTGCAGATAGTGGCGCAACCCATGAAGAGGTCGATGATGGAGAAGCTGTCCTGGAGGGTCATTACGGAACCGGCCATTATGACGGCAGCCGTTGCGAGGCGGAAGATGAAGATGGCTATTTTCTCCATCTTGTCCGAACCGTTGGGGTTAGCGTTCTTGCCGAAGATAAAGCGGAGGTTTGTCTCGCCGTAGAAGTAACCCGCGATGATGGTGGAGTAAGCAAAGAGAAGTATCGCTATGGTGAGGTAATAGCGTCCAGAAGGACCAATCTGGCTCTCCAGTGCGCTCTGCGTGAGCAGGATGCCGTCCTCCGAACCTGTGTACAGACCGGAAACGATGACGATGAATGCCGTGCAGGTGCAGATGACGATAGTATCGCAGAAGACACCCAAAGCCTGCAGCAGTCCCTGCTTTACGGGGTGTGACGTCTCTGCAATGGCGGCTGCATTAGGCACAGTACCTTCGCCCGCTTCGTTGGAATAGAGTCCACGCTTCACGCCTTGGGAGATTGCCATACCGATGGCACCGCCAGCAGCCTGTTCCATGCCGAAGGCGCTCTTTACGATAACGTCGAGGACATGCGGTATCTGGTCGTAGTTGATGACCATCACGTAGATGGCGAGAAGTATGTAGCCGAGGGCCATGAAAGGCACTACGAGTGCTGCAAACTTTGAGATGCGCTGTATGCCGCCGAAGATGATGAATGCCGTCGCGATGGTGGTAGCTATTCCTACATACAATATACTGGAGCCGGGAGCAAAGCCCATCGACTGGTCTATGGTTACGGAGAAGGCGTCCGCCATTGTCTTGGCCTGTACGAGCTGGGTGGCAAGGGCGTAATTGAGAGTGAGCAACACGGCAAAGACGATGCCAAGCCAGCGCTTGTGCATGCCGTACTGCATGTAGTATGCCGGGCCGCCGTAGTAGACGCCGCCCACTTTGTCCTTTTTCTTATAGAGCTGGGCGAGGGTTGACTCCACGAACGAGCTGCTGGCACCGAGCAGAGCCATGAGCCACATCCAGAATACGGCTCCAGGTCCACCTATAAAAATAGCGGAGGCAACGCCGGCCAGGTTGCCAGTGCCTACGCGGCTGGAAAGACCTACGGCAAAGGCGCGGAACGGAGAGATGGCTTTCTTCTCCAGCTCGTCAGCACCCTCTGCGTAGCCCGCCTCGATATTGTCGTCGAGCTGCTCGGGAACTTTCTTTTTGGTGGAGTGGGTGAGCAGGTGCCACATCTCGCCGATTTGTGTGAACTGGACTGCCTTTAGGCGGAAAGTGAAATACAACGCACAGCACACCATCATAGTGATGACGATGTACCCCCAAAGGAAGTCGTTAATCTGGTCTATAATCTGTATCATTACGTTTACAGGATAGTTTGTTATTAAGTTTGAATTAGTGTTTGTGTATGTGCAATTGCGTGCAAAGTTACATTTTTTTTACTAGATGGCAAAAAAAAATAACATTCTGACGGATAATTGTGCGCAATTTGTTCGAAAAACACATTTATGCACCAAAATTTCACAAGATTGACAAAGAAATGTATTACTTTTGCAGCAGAATTGCAATACAAGCAAGAATCTCAACAATCATTTATGAACCACACAAACTACCTTCTTATTTCATTCCAAATATTGGGCAGTCTAGCATTGCTCATCTATGGTATGAAAGTGATGAGCGAAGCGCTGCAAAAAATGGCGGGTTCGCATCTGCGCCACATTTTGGGTGCAATGACTACTAATCGTTTTACCGGTATGCTGACAGGCACGTTCGTGACGTGCGCCGTGCAAAGTTCCTCCGCGACGACCGTGATGACCGTCTCGTTCGTCAATGCGGGACTGCTTACGCTGGCCCAGGCAATTTCCGTCATTATGGGTGCCAACATCGGTACTACGCTGACGGCGTGGATTATGTCGTTAGGATACAACGTAGACCTGACCGTGGCAATATTCCCAGCGTTCTTCGTAGGTATAATGCTTATATACAGCAAACGCCGCCGTTATATTGGCGACTTCCTCTTTGGTATTGCATTCCTTTTCTTCTCGCTCGTTTTGCTGAGCGATGCCGGTAAGCAACTTGACTTACAACACAACCATAGCGTGCTGCAGTTCTTCGGCAGCTTTGACACGAAGAGCCACGTGACGATTATCATCTTCCTCCTCATAGGAACATTTATAACCTGTATCGTACAGAGTTCCGCCGCCGTAATGGCAATTACCATCCTGTTGTGCTCTACTGGCGTACTGCCTATATACCTTGGCATCGCATTGGTGATGGGCGAGAATATAGGTACTACGGCTACTGCCAACCTCGCTGCGCTTGGTGCCAATGCGCAGGCGAGACGTGCAGCATTGGCGCACTTGGTGTTCAATGTGTTCGGCGTGGTTTGGGTTCTTTGCCTGTTCTATCCCTTCGTTAACGAGGTGTGCGCGCTGGTAGGATACGACCCCGACTCAACGACGATGACCTCAGCGCAGAAAGCAATGGTTCTGCCTGTCGTGCTGGCTGCGTTCCACACCTGTTTCAACGTATGCAACACGACATTGCTAATATGGTTCGTACCTCAGATAGAGAAAGTGGTGTGCGCCATCATAAAGACAAAGCCGGGCGAAGAGGAGGACTTCCGTCTACGCTTCATTCAGGCTGGTATCATGAAGACACCTGAGCTGTCCGTTCTGGAAGCACGCAAGGAGATACTTAGCTTTGCCGGGAGAATGCAGAGAATGTTTAACATGAACCGCGATCTTCTTGTAACAAAAGAAGATAAGGAGTTTTCCAAAATCTTTGAGCGTATAGAGAAATACGAGGGAATAGCAGACAATATGGAGGTGCAGATAGCACAGTACCTCGACCAGGTGAGCGATGCCCACTTGTCTGATGACACCAAAGGAAAAATCCGTGACATGCTCCGTGAGATTTCCGAGATTGAGAGTATTGGCGACAGCTGCTCCAATCTGGCACACATCATCCGCCGTTGCAGAGAGAGCAAGGAGGACTTTACGCAGGAGCAGTATCTGAACATACAAAAGATGATGGAGCAGACCAACAAGGCTTTGGACAACATGATGTATGTCTGCACCCACGAGAAAGAGGAAATCAACATCAATCGCTCGTTCGTCATTGAGAATGAAATCAACTCGCTGCGCAACAGGTTGAAGTCGAAGAACATTGACGACGTAAACAACCACGTATACACCTATACCATAGGCACCATATACATGGATTTGGTGCAGGAATGCGAGAAGTTGGGCGACTACGTGATTAACGTAATTGAGGCAAGAATGGGCAAAAGATAAGAAAAATATAGCAGAAAGTTGGCGTAAAAGAAAATTTTTCATACCTTTGCACCCACAATAATCCCACTCTCGGACAAAGCCCGGTTAGGATTTAAACATCAAACGAAATGAAAGTCTCAATAGTAAAATACAACGCAGGCAACATCTTCAGCGTCATAAACGCAGTAAAGCGACTTGGTATAGACCCGCTTTGGACTGACGACCCCGAGGAATTGAGAACATCGGACCGCGTCATCTTCCCGGGACAGGGAGAGGCCAGTCATGCGATGGCATACCTCCGCGAACGTGGCCTTGACAAGGTGATAGCTGAGCTGAAGAACCCTGTGCTGGGAATATGCATCGGACAACAGTTGCTTTGCCAGCACTCTGAGGAGGGTGATACGGACTGCATCGGGGTATTCCCTATACAGGTAAAGCGCTTTCAGCCCGTGCGCCATGAGGACAAGGTACCGTGTATGGGATGGCAGGAGCTTACGCTGAAGGGTGACAACCAGTTGCTTCAGGGATTGGGCGAAAAGCCGTTCGTCTATTTCGTGCACTCTTTCTACTGTGAGAAATGCGAGAATACCATAGCGGAGGCCGACTACATCCTTCCCTATAGCGCAGCATTGCAGAAGGGCAACTTCTACGCCACGCAATTTCATCCGGAGAAGAGCGGTAGCGTAGGGCATAAGATTCTGGAGAATTTTATAAATCTGCAAGTCTAAAACATAAAGAACTTATCTGATGATAGAACTAATTCCTGCCATTGACCTTATAGACGGCAAATGCGTCCGTCTGACAAAAGGGGAATACGACAGTAAAAAAATATACAATGAAGACCCAGTGGCTCAAGCTCGCGAGTTTGAGGCACTGGGATTCAAGCGTCTACACGTAGTTGACCTTGACGGAGCCAAGAGCAAGCATGTCGTCAACGATGACGTGCTGCGTGCAATAACCGAGAATACCACGCTTAAAGTGGACTTCGGAGGCGGCATAAAGACCGAAGCGGACATAGAAAAAGTCTTCGACGCCGGAGCTTCGATGGTTACGGTGGGTTCGGTAGCTGTCACGGAGCCAGACCTCTTCTTGGGTTGGTTGGACAAATATGGTGCAGACCGCATCATACTGGGTGCAGATGTGCGTAACGGCAAGGTGAGCATCAACGGTTGGAAGGAGGACTCCGTGGAGGACCTCTTACCTTTTCTTGCCACATACGTGGAGCACGGCGTGAAGAACGTGCTGTGTACGGAAATCTCTAAAGACGGCACATTGGCGGGACCTGCCATAGAACTGTACAAGGAGATAATGAAGGCTTATCCGAAGATGCACCTGATAGCATCTGGTGGCGTGTCTTCGAACCAAGACATCGTAAATCTTGACGACGAAGGCATCCCTGCTGTCGTGTTCGGCAAGGCGTATTATGAAGGAAAGATTGACCTTGACAACCTCTTCGGAGATCTCGTGGTTTAGTATATACATCATTAAAACTAATTACTATCGTGTTAGCAAAACGAATCATTCCATGTCTTGACGTTAAGAACGGCGAGACGGTAAAGGGAACAAACTTCGTTAATCTGCGTTCTGCAGGTGACCCCGTAGAACTGGGTCATGCCTACAGCCAGGCCGGTGCAGACGAGTTGGTATATTTGGACATAACGGCTTCTCATGAAGGACGCAAGACCTTCACCGACATGGTTACACGTGTGGCACGAGAGATTGACATCCCCTTCACGGTAGGCGGAGGCATTAACGCTCTGGAAGACGTTGACCGTATGTTGGCTGCAGGAGCGGACAAGGTGAGCGTCAACAGTGCGGCGATACGCAACCCACAACTCATTGACGAGATTGCAAGGAAGTACGGTTCGCAAGTTTGCGTGTGCGCCATTGACGCACGACTGGACGAAGACGGTTGGACGTGCTACGTGAACGGTGGCAGAGTGCGAGTGGAGAAAAAACTCCTCGACTGGGCGAAAGAAGTGGCTGACCGTGGGGCAGGAGAAATTCTCTTCACATCAATGAACCACGACGGCGTAAAACAGGGATTCGCCAATGAGGCGTTGGCTATGCTGGCAGAAAACCTCTCCATCCCCGTCATTGCATCTGGCGGAGCAGGTAAGAAGGAGCATTTCCGCGACGCATTCAATATAGGTAAAGCGGATGCAGCCTTGGCGGCTTCCGTGTTCCATTTTGGAGAGATACCTATCCCGGAGCTGAAGAGTTGGCTGAGACAGGAAGGCGTAAACGTACGTATATAACTTAGAACAAAGACAACTATATAGTATGAATATAGATTTTGAAAAAGGTGCAGGTCTCGTACCTGCCATCATACAGGATGCAGATACGAAGAACGTACTGATGCTGGGATACATGAACCAGGAATCGTTCGACAAGACGATGGAGACAGGCAAGGTAACGTTCTGGAGCCGTTCCCGCAACTGCCTTTGGACAAAGGGCGAGACGAGCGGCAACTTCCTGGACCTCGTAGACATCAAGGTTGACTGCGACAACGACACTCTTCTCGTAAAGGTTCACCCACACGGTCCCACGTGCCACACTGGCACAGACACTTGTTGGGGTGAAGAAAACAAATAAGGTTGACTGCACAAGTATAAAATAGCAAACGACAACAAACAATCACAATAACAAATCCACTACTGGTTTTGAACTAATCATGGAAGAAAAGAATCCACTATTGTTCCTCAGTGAACTGCAAGACTTTATAGAGACACGCTATAAAGAGATGCCGGAAGGCTCGTATACAACATCCCTGTTTAACGACGGTCTGAACCGTATGGCACAGAAGGTAGGTGAAGAAGCTCTTGAGCTCGTCATTGAAGCTACTAACGGTACCAACGACAGACTCATCTACGAGGGTTCCGACATGCTCTACCACCTCATCGTACTGCTTACCTCAAAGGGACTCCGTATCGAGCAGATGGCAGCAGAATTGCAGGAGCGTCACAACCCAGGTTGGAAGAAGCACTAATCTGGATTGGGAATTCCCGACTCCTACTGTAAGTAAACGATTATGAATTTTGAAAAGATACCATGCTAATCAATTATAACAAGGTTGATGTACGTCACAACGACGGTGAGATTGCTCTTTCCGGAGTAGAATTCCACGTAAACGACGGGGAATTTATCTATGTCATTGGCAAGGTTGGCTCGGGCAAGAGTTCGCTCCTTCGCTCCTTATATGGAGAGATGTCTGTAAAGGAAGCAACCGAAGCTACAGTATTGGGGCGTGACATGACGCGTGTTAAGCGAAGCGAGATCCAAGCGCTGCGCCGTGAGATTGGCATTATCTTTCAAGACTTCAAACTTCTTCATGACCATACCGTATACGGAAACCTCTCTTTTGTCCTCGAGGCCACAGGCTTGAAGGGCAAGGAGCAGCGTCGCCAACGAATAGAGGAGGTACTAAAGGCCGTATCGATGGAAGGTACCGAGAACAAGTACCCCTACGAACTCTCAGGCGGAGAACAGCAACGCATAGCCATTGCACGTTCACTACTGAACCGTCCTAAGGTGATACTGGCTGACGAGCCAACGGGCAACCTTGACCCCGAAACAGCAGAAAACATCATTGGATTGTTTAGGGACATTGCCAGCACGGGGTCTGCCGTGGTAATCACTACCCACAACATGCAAATCATGGACCGCTATCCTGGAATTGTGTACGAGTGTGAGGAAGGGCATCTGAAGGCAAGGTCATAAGACTATTGGACGTAGGATGAAAATAAATTAATAATAAGAATAAAAAACAACACATAGATGAAAGTAATGAAATTCGGCGGTACGTCCGTCGGCACTCCTCAGAGAATGAAGGAGGTATCGCAGCTGGTAACAAAGTCTGGCGAGCCAACCTTCGTGGTGCTCTCAGCCATGTCTGGTACTACAAATTCACTTGTTGAAATCTCCGACTATCTTTACAAGAAGAATCCGGACGGAGCTCAAGAGGTTATCAATAAGCTGGAACAGAAATACATGGAACACGTGGAAGAGCTTTACTCTACCGATGAGATGAAGAAGTCGACAGCAGAGTTCCTTCATGAGAAGTTCGACTACCTCCGTTCTTTCACAAAGGACACCTTCACTTCTTTCGAAGAGAAGATTGTCGTTGCACAAGGTGAGGTGCTCTCAACCAACATGGTAGTAAACTACCTGAAGGAGCAGGGTGTCAACACCATTCTTCTTGATGCCTTGGATTTCATGCGTACAGACAAGAACGCAGAGCCGGATATGCCTTATATCAAGGAGCACATCAAGGAAGTGATGGACAACAATCAGGGCTACCAGATCTACATCACACAGGGTTTCGTTTGCCGTAATGCTTACGACGAGGTAGACAACCTGCAGCGTGGCGGTTCGGACTATACCGCTTCTCTGATAGGTGCTGCCATGACGGCTGAGGAGATTCAGATATGGACCGACATCGACGGTATGCACAACAACGACCCACGTGTCGTTGAAAAGACTGACGCTGTACACCAGCTCAACTTCGAGGAGGCTGCCGAGTTGGCTTACTTCGGTGCTAAGATACTTCATCCAACATGTGTACAGCCAGCTAAGTTTGCGGGTATCCCAGTTCGTATCAAGAACACAATGGACCCGGAGGCTGACGGAACTGTCATCGACAACGTGCTCGTACGTGGCAAGATAAAGGCTGTTGCTGCAAAGGACAATATCACGGCTATCAAGATCAAGTCTTCACGCATGCTCCTGGCTACAGGTTTCCTGCGTAAGGTATTTGAGATTTTCGAGACATACAACACTCCAATTGACATGATAACGACCTCTGAGGTAGGTGTAAGTGTCAGTGTTGACAAGGCTGAGAACCTCACCAAGATTGTTGACGAGCTGAAGAAGTACGGTACTGTTACCGTTGACTCAGACATGTGTATCATCTGCGTAGTAGGTGACTTGGACTGGAGCAACGTAGGTTTTGAGACTCTGGTGACAGAGGCTATGCAGAACATTCCTGTCCGCATGATCTCTTACGGCGGTAGCAACTACAACATCTCGTTCCTCATCAAGGAGTCTGACAAGAAGAAGGCGCTGCAGAGCCTCTCGGCAAAGCTCTTCAACTAAGACTTGTCCCTGCTTGCATTATTAGTCAAACAACACAAAATAACAGATAAACATATAGATATGTCTTTCCCTATAGAAAAATTCAAAGGACTGGAGACACCTTTCTATTACTACGACAAACAAGTGCTCACCGATACGCTCAGCGCAATCGGAGAGCAGCTTGCAGCACATCCAAATTTCTTCCTCCACTACGCCATCAAGGCTAATGCCAACATTGATGTGCTGAAGGAGATACAGAAGGCCGGATTTGGAGTTGATGCCGTCAGCGGTGGCGAGATACAGCAGGCTCTTGACGCAGGCTTTGACGCTTCCAAGATTGTTTATGCTGGAGTAGGAAAGGGCGACTGGGAGATAAACCTCGGTCTTGATGCCGGCATCTTCTGCTTTAACGTAGAATCGCTCGAAGAGCTTCATATTATAAATGAACTCGCCCAAAAGAAGGGTAAGGTAGCCCGCGTCTGCTTCCGCATAAACCCGAACGTTGGTGCACATACTCATGCCAACATTACCACGGGTCTTGCCGAGAACAAGTTTGGCATTGCGATGGAGGACATGGAGACTGCAATCAACGAGTCGAAAGAGCTCGAGAATATCGAGTGGCTTGGACTGCATTTCCATATCGGCAGCCAAATCCTTGAGATGGACGACTTCAAAGCACTCTGCTCTCGCATTAACGAATTGCAGGACCGCCTTGAAAAGCAGGGAATTAACGTGAAGATTCTCAATGTGGGTGGTGGTCTCGGTATTTCTTATACCGACCCGGACGGAGAGCCAATACCAAACTTCAAGGACTACTTTGAAACCTATGCGGCAAACCTCAAGATGAGACCTGGTCAGCAGCTGCATTGCGAATTGGGTCGCGCCGTAGTCGGTCAAATGGGTTCACTCATCACACGCGTACTGTACGTGAAGAAAGCCAAGGTGAAGCAGTTTGCCATTGTCGACGGCGGCATGAGCGACTTGATACGTCCTGCTCTGTATGATGCCCATCATGAGATACAGAACCTTACCAGCACCGACCCTGTTGAGAAGTATGATGTGGTAGGACCTATCTGCGAATCGAGCGATGTCTTCGGAAAAGACGAGATGCTTCCAGCATGCCATCGTGGAGACCTTTTGGCCCTACGTTCTGCTGGAGCATACGGTGAGATAATGGCTTGCCAGTACAACTGTCGCAAGTTGCCTAAGGCTTATCTAATGTAAAATGTTATTGATTTCGACTAACGTATTGATAATTATAGCGGTGTTACTGTTGCTTGCAATAGTAACTCCGCTTTTTAGCCCTTTCTCAAGAAGGGTGAAGGATGGACGTAACGGTTCACCTGAGACGTCTACGCCGTCTGTCAGCATCATCTTGACGGTACACGACAATGCCTCACGGTTGGAGAAGGTGCTGGATGAATACTTGAACCAAGACTACGAGACCTTCCAGCTGATTGTGGTGATTGACGAGCACGACTCCGCATCGGAAGAGATACTGAAATTGCATTCGGGCAATACACATCTGTATTATACAAAACTTCCAGAATCTTCACGTTACCTTAGCAGGAAAAAGCTGGCCATCACGTTGGGTATGAGAGCCGCTAAGTACGAATGGGTGATTGTCACCAGCGTCTACTGCAAACCAACTCACGACGGATGGTTGAAGGCTTTCGCCTCATATATGGACGATGAGCACAACATGGTGATGGGAGTGACACCATTTGAGGAGGATACTCCGAGTGCATGGAGGTTCGAGAATCTGCGTATGATGCTCCATAATTTCCGGACAGCACGAAAAACGGCGTACAGTACCAATCAGTCTGTTGTGGCACTTAAGCGCAACACGTTCCTTGCGCAAAATGGGTTTGTCGGCAATCTGCAGTATCAACGTGCAGAGTTTGAGTTTCTCGTAAATAAATTTGCTGAACCTGGCAAAACCGCTTTGGCAATATCCGAAGAATCTTGGTTAGAGCAATGCGAACCGACTAAGAAACAATGGAGGTATAGACTGATGCATGCTCACGACTCCGTTCGCGATATGCAAAGAAGAGGCTCATTCAATTTGGTTTGCAATTTGGAGCTGTTTCTGTTGTATCTTTATAATGCACTTACCATCATCGTATTGTGTGTTACGGGAGTATTCCTATACGACAAAGTTGTAAGTCAAAATATGGCACTTGAAAATATGCTGCGCGATGCTGATTCGGTTTCCTATCTGACCATATTGGGATTGACTCTGTTGTTCTGGATTTTATCTTACGTGGAAAGTGTGATAATATTCAGACAGACTATAAGGTATTTTGGACAAACGTCCGCATGGAGTGCACCGCTTCGTCAACTTTTTGTCGTATGGCGAAAGCTGATGTGCTGCATTCACTATATGCATACCGACAAGAATGATTTCAGAACCCATAAAGTTTAGATGATATGCGTATACTTCATTACATGTACAATCCACAAACTGGTGGTGCTTCAAAGATTGCCTTGAAGTTGGTTGCCGCTACTGCCAAGCAGATGGAGACGACGCTGGCAGTAAGTGTTGCACAGCCCGACGAACTGTGTCAGCAGTTGGCATCGCTTGGCGTGAGGGTACTTGTAATGAGTGACGACATCGACTCCACACTCTCCCAAGAACTCCCGGATATAGTACACATCCATGGATGCTGGTGCCATTTTGCTGCTAAAGTACAGAAGGCGGCACGTAGGCGCAACATCATAAATTGCGTATCTGTCTATGGCGGTATGTCTCCGGAAGTATTGGAAGTGGACTTTATGAAAAAACGCCTCCTGCCACTTGTAGCATACCAATGGACGATGCTAAGGCTGTGTTCCTCTGTGATTGCCCTAACGGAAAAGGAGAAAGACGACTTGCAGGTCATAAACTGCACAAAAAGAATAGATACCGTCACGGATTCCATTGTTGGGAAGACATGGTCTGAACAAGAAATGCTGGAGTTGGGCAACACCTTGCTGAGACTCTATCGCAAGTCTTCCGATACGTTCTACAAGAAGTATCTGACCGAAGAGGAGAAATCCCTTGTCAATAGGATTGTCAAGAGAGAATTCATGGATAACGTCAATGGCGAGGCTAAGAGTGATGACATTGACATTAGTCCATCGCTACTAAGCGCTGAGGCCATTAGACGTATGGCATTCTATGCTTATGACGAGGATGTATTCCAACAGTTCTCAGAAGGTTTCAAGCGTTGTCTTGGCACCATGGACGTAGACTCTTGCGATATTGTAAAAGTAGAATCATGTGAGCGTTATAAGCTTAGGAAGACAAAAGTACGCGGTTCCATAAACGAACAGAAACTCCCAAGACTAAGGAACTATAAAAAGAATCTAAGCCCTGTCGACCAGAACGCGTTCGAAAGCATAGCCAGGGGCATAAACAAGGGATGGAGAAATCTGACACTTCGACAAAAGATGGAACTGACGAGGTTGTTTGTCCTTGTAGACTTTGACGAATGTATAGTCGGCAGAATGCTAAAGAATGCCCATATGAAGAAGGCCACGATAAAGATGCAGAAACAACTGTCTGCAGAACTTGACCTTACACCAGGATATTACATTTTCTAAATTGGTATAATTTATAAAAACCTATTATCATGAAGAAATATAACATTGAGCGTGATATAAAGTATCTCAGACTTTTGTCCGAGTCATTCCCCAATATACCTGCAGCCTCGTCGGAGATAATAAATCTCTCGGCGATTATGCAGTTGCCTAAAGGTACAGAACACTTTCTTGCTGACATACACGGAGAGCATGAGGCTTTCCTTCATGTGCTCAAGAACGCTTCAGGACGTATCTCGCAAAAGATAGACGAGATATTTGGAGAGTATCTTCCGTTGGCAGCAAAGAAGGAGCTCTGTACACTCATCTATTATCCGAAAGAAAAACTCGACCTTCTCAAGAGCGAAGGACAATACGAGGAGAACTGGTGTCGCATGATACTTCATCAGCTCGTCCGCGTCTTTAGGGAAGTATCCTCCAAGTACACCCGCTCGAAGGTGCGCAAGTCGTTGCCGGAAGAATACAGTTACATCATGGAGGAGTTGCTTCACGAAGGTACAGGTGGCGCGGACAAGGTGGCGTACGTCAACGTCATTATAGACACCGTTATCTCTACCGGTATTGCCGATGCCTTCATTACGGCAATGGCAGAAGTGATACAACGTCTCACCATCGACCACCTCCATCTCCTTGGCGACATCTACGACCGTGGACCGGGTGCCCACATCATCATGGACAAGCTGGAGACGTATCATTCCTGGGATATCCAATGGGGCAACCACGACATGCTCTGGATGGGAGCCAGTGCCGGCAACATCGCTTGCATCTGCAACGTGATACGCCTCTCCCTCCGTTACGCCAATTTGACGACTCTGGAGGAGGGATATGGCATCAACCTTATGCCTCTCGCCACGTACGCCATCGAGCACTATGCGGATGACCCTTGCAAGGCGTTTGTACCCAAGCTCAATTCCGACCAGGCGAAACGCTTTGACGAGAAGACGATACGCCTGCTTACCATGATGCACAAGGCCGTTAGTGTGTTGCAGTTCAAGGCGGAGGCTCTGATCTTCCGTCGTAATCCACAATGGAACATGGAGGACCGATGTATGCTCAGCCACATCAATTTCACCGACGGAACATGCACGATAGACGGGAAGAGCTACAAGATGCGCGACATGAATTTCCCGACTGTCGACCCGAATAGCCCTGATACTCTGACGGACGAAGAATTACATCTGCTCGAAAGACTGCAGCATTCATTCCGCGTTTCGGAGAAGCTGCAACGCCACATGCGTACAATCCTCAACCACGGCAGACTCTTTACGATATACAACAACAACCTCCTTTTCCATGCTTCCGTCCCCATGACGGCAGACGGCAATTTGAAAGAAGTGGAGATAAAGCCAGGTGTACGTTGCTCGGGCAGACTTCTGATGCGTCGTACCGGCATGCTTGTACGCTCCGCCTTCCATCATGAAACTCCAGAGGACGAACGACGTTACGCACGCGACTACTTCCTCTACCTCTGGTGCGGTCCGGACTCATGCCTCTTTGACAAGAAGAAGATGGCAACTTTTGAACGTTATTTTATCGAAGAAAAGGAAACGCATGTGGAAGAGAAAGGATTCTACTACCAATTGCGTAACCTTGAAAGTACGGCAGACACCATCCTTGAAGCCTTTGGCGTGGAGCCGATAAACGGGCACATCATCAATGGTCACGTTCCCGTACACGTGGCAAGCGGCGAAGATCCTATAAAGGCGAATGGCAAGATAATGGTCATAGATGGTGGCTTCTCGCAGGCTTACCATGCGGAGACGGGCATTGCCGGCTATACTCTCGTGTACCATAGCCGTGAGTTCGAATTGGTTCAGCACGAGCCATTCACCAACGTAGAAGATGCTGTAAAGCATGGTCGCGACATTAAAGGCACAACACAAATCGTGGCAACCATGGGCAAGCGACTTCTTGTGGCCGACACAGACCGAGGCAAGGAGATGAAGCAACAGATTGAAGACCTCAAGGAGCTTCTCTATGCTTACCGACATGGTTACATAACGGAACGGAATATTTGAAAAAGATGAAGTATCTCTCAATAGCCATACCGCCGATAGTGGCCTTGGTATTGGTACTTATAAATGGTGGACTGCAAGTTGACGCGTCTGTCACCTATGACAGGAGCAGCTACTATCTTCAACTTGCAGTCACACTACTCGTATTGGCATACGTACCGTTGTCCCTGCGGGTCATCCATCCATCACGATTGTCTGCGCGGCAGTATAAGAAACTGTCGCGTGCACGTCTTGTGGCCAATACAGTATTTACGTGTGCGCTGGTAATGGCGTATTTCTATTGGATGCCCTTGGCGGCCTTTGTGTATCTGGCCTTGATACTTTGGTTGGCAACGTTCTTTTGTCTGTCCATATAAAGGAAATACTTAGCCGTAATTTCATAAGTATAGACGTTTTAATGTAAGGTGTAAGAAAAAAAGAAGCGAAGTAAAGTGCTTTCAAAATATTTTTATTAACTTTGCAAACAATTAATGAATTCACTAATGGCCCAAAATATTTCAGACACAATCAACGAAGCGGTAGAGCAGCTCTCTTCACCGGAAAGTCTTGAAAGACTGCTTCGACGAGTGCATCCGGGAGTGCCGATGCCATCCAGCGAAGAGCTGGCAGAAATTGTACAACTTGCAAGGGAAATACTCTTCCCTGGTTATTTCGGACAATCAAAGGTTACTACTGACAGTATAAAGTATCACATAGGTGTATCACTTGAGCACTTCTTCCGTCTTTTGAAGAAGCAAGTGCTTGCAGGACTTAGCTTTGGCATCTCTGCTGACGATCCATCGTTCTCTGTTGAGGAGACTAAAGAGAAGGCACGTCAGATAGCAGAGGAAACGATAAAGCGATTGCCGGAGTTGCGCCGAATACTGGCAACCGATGTAGAAGCAGCATTTAACGGAGACCCCGCCGCAACGTCTTTTGGCGAAATTATAGCTTGCTATCCCGTCATCCGCACCCTTTCCAACTATCGTCTGGCGCACGTGCTCCATACTCTTGGTGTGCCCCTCATACCACGCATGATGACCGAGCTGGCACACTCCGAAACGGGAATAGACATTCACCCGGCAGCCCAGATAGGACACCATTTTACCATAGACCACGGTACGGGCGTTGTGATTGGTGCCACTTGCATCATCGGAAACAACGTAAAGCTATACCAAGGCGTTACACTCGGAGCACTCTCATTCCCCTTGGACGAACACGGTAACCCAATAAAGGGAATACCACGCCACCCAATCCTGGGAAATGACGTGATAGTCTACAGTAACGCTACGATACTTGGACGCATCACCATAGGCGACCGCTCTATCATCGGGGCAAACAGATGGGTAACAGACAATATAGCACCTGACACAAAAATATACAAAAACATAAAAGAAACTAAAGGTTTTGAAAACGGATATGGAATTTGAGATGATTGCCAAGACCTTCATGGGATTGGAAAACCTTCTGGCAGAAGAGCTCACGGCACTCGGTGCCAACAATATTGAAATAGGACGCCGAATGGTGAGCTTCACTGGCGACAAGGCGATGATGTACCGTGCAAATTTTGCCTTGCGTACCGCAATCAGAATACTTAAGCCGATAGAACATTTCAAGGCAAAGTCACCTGACCAGGTGTACGAGAATGTCATGAAGATGGACTGGAGCAAATACATTAGCGAAGGACAGACATTCTCCGTTGACTCAGTCGTTTATAGTAATGAGTTCTCAAACTCACGCTTCGTTACATACAAGGTAAAGGATGCAATCGTAGACCAGTTTCGTTCCACGAGCGGCCGTCGCCCGAACATCTCGGTTTCTGACCCAGACATCCGTATCAATATCCACATAGCCGAGGACGACGTTACGGTTTCCCTTGACTCAAGCGGTGAATCGCTTCATCGTCGTGGCTACCGTCAGGAAGCTGTTGAAGCACCACTTAACGAGGTGCTTGCTGCCGGCATGATTCTGATGACGGGATGGCGTGGTGAGACCGACTTCATCGACCCTATGTGCGGTAGCGGTACTCTGCCTATCGAAGCTGCGCTTATCGCGAAGAATATTGCACCGGGCGTTTTTCGTCAAGGTTATGCTTTCGAAAAGTGGCCTGACTTCGATGCCGACTTGTTCGAGACAATATACAATGACGATAGCGCAGAACGCGAGTTCGATCATCACGTTTACGGCTACGACTACGATATGCGTGCAGTAAATACGGCCAAGATGAACGTTAAGGCTGCCGGACTCTCGGATTGCGTCATCATTGAGGAACAAGACTTCAAGGACTGGAAGGGACATAGTGAGCCCGCCATCATAGTTACAAATCCTCCTTACGGCGAGCGCATCTCCACGAGCAACCTACAGGAGACTTACCGCATGATTGGCCAGCAATTCAAGCGTGTCTTCAAAGAAGGTGATGCTTGGGTGCTCTCATACAAGGAAGAATGCTTCCAGCAGATAGGTTTGAAGCCAAGTCAGAAGGTGCCTTTGTACAACGGTTCGTTGGAGTGTGAGTTCCGTAAATACACTCTTTTCAGTGGTAAGTACAATGACTTCCGTGCAGATGGTGGAGTGGTGAAGACCGACGAGGACAAGCGTCAGATGGCTGAAAAACGCCGTTCTTGGCAGCGTCGCGACTTCGAAAAGGAGCAAGAAGCACGTCAGGATAATGAAGATGCTGACATACTCACCTTCAAGTTCCGCTCGTTGGAGAAGCGCGACGGCTTCAAAGGCAAGCGAGAAGACCGTGATTTCAAGGGCAAGCGAGATTTTGACCGTAACGACCGCGACTTCAAGGGTAAGCGTGACGAGCGCGATTTCAAAGGCAAGCGTGACTTTAAGGCAGACCGCGACTTCAAGCGAGGCGACAAGTTTGACCGTAACGACCGCAAACGCGAACGCAAGAATATTTTTGGATCTAATAACGAATAAGATATGAATATACTTCTTCTTGGCTCAGGCGGCAGAGAGCACGCGCTGGCATGGAAAATAGTACAGAGTGAGAAATGTGACACCCTCTTCATTGCACCTGGCAATGCCGGTACGGATGGAGTAGGCGGCAAGGGCAAGAACGTTGCGATGAAGGCAGATGACTTTGAGGCAATAAAGAACTTTGTCGTTGAGAACAACGTGAAGATGGTTGTTGTAGGTCCTGAAGACCCTCTCGTAAAGGGTATTTATAATGACCTCGCCGCAGACCCGCGCACGAAGGACGTACCCGTTATCGGTCCGTCAAAACAAGGTGCCGTACTTGAGGGCTCAAAGGACTTTGCCAAGGCTTTCATGAAGCGTCACAACATTCCTACGGCAGCTTACGAAACTTTCGATGGCGAGCACCTGGAAGAGGGACTAAAGTTCCTTGAGACTCTGCAGGCACCATACGTGCTGAAGGCCGACGGCCTGTGCGCAGGCAAGGGCGTGCTTATTCTCGATACCCTTGAAGAGGCGAAAGCCGAGTTGAAGGAGATGCTGGGAGGCATGTTCGGCAACGCCTCGTCACGCGTTGTGATTGAGGAGTTCCTCTCTGGTATTGAGTGTTCTGTCTTCGTGCTCACGGACGGAAAGAACTACAAGATTCTTCCAGAAGCAAAAGACTACAAGCGTATCGGCGAGGGAGACACAGGTCTCAATACTGGCGGCATGGGTAGCGTGACACCTGTTCCGTTCGCTACTAAGGAATGGATGCAGAAGGTGGAGGATCGCATCATCAAGCCTACCGTAGACGGTCTTGCAGAAGAGAACATCTGCTATAAAGGCTTCATCTTCTTCGGACTTATCAATGTGAAAGGTGAGCCGATGGTCATCGAGTACAATTGCCGCATGGGCGACCCCGAGACCGAGAGCGTTATGCTGCGTATCAAGTCAGACCTCGTTGACCTTCTTGAGGGAACAGCCGAGGGCAATCTTGACGAGCGTACCATCGAATTCGATTCACGTTCGGCAGTATGCGTAGTAATGGTAAGTGGCGGTTATCCAGGTACTTATCAAAAAGGATTCAAGATTTCCGGAATAGAGAACGTGGAAGGTGCTACCGTATTCCATAGTGGTACGGCCATGAAGGACGGCAATGTCGTTACGGCCGGCGGACGCGTAATCTGTTGTGTAGCTTACGGCAAGGATAAGGAGGAAGCCCTCCAGAAGTCGTTCCAGGAAGCCCAGAAGATAGAGTTTGAAGGCAAGTACTTCCGTCGCGACATCGGAAAAGACCTGTAATCCCGCCAGCAACCTATATCCCCGTTCGCACTATGCTCATAGATTTGCTAGTTCAATACGGAGTTTGGGGGATGTTCGTGTCCTCGGTTCTTGCAGGTAGCGTCCTTCCATTCAGCAGCGAGGCGGTGATGATCGCCTTGCTTGCCTTAGGGGTAAATTCCTGGGAACTCATTATTTGGGGTACAATCGGAAATGTACTTGGAAGTGTCATCAACTATGGCATCGGCAGACTGGGACGTGAGGAGTGGTTCGAAAAATACCTGCACGTCAAGCCGGAGTCCATGGACAAGGCACGGCGTTTCGTAAAGGGTAGGGGAGCCTATATGGGCTTCTTTGCCTTCATTCCTCTACTGGGCTCGGCAATAACCATATTGCTCGGTCTGATGCGCGCCAACGCCCCCTTGACGTTCCTCTTTATCTTCCTCGGAAAGTTCATAAGGTACATCTTGCTGGTCTACGGAGCTTACCTTGTAGAATACGTAGTAAAACTATTTATATAAACAACTTAAATGAAACAGTTCAAGCTTGTAGACAATATACTCGGATGGGTCACGTTCCTCGTGGCCGCATTCGTATATTGCTCTACCATCGAACCGACAGCTTCCTATTGGGACTGTCCTGAGTTCATTACAACGGCTTATCTCCTTGAAGTAGGTCACCCACCAGGCGCACCGTTCTTCATGCTTACGGCCAACCTCTTCACGCAATTTACCAGCGACCCGACGCAGGTGGCAAAGATGGTCAACACCATGTCTGCACTACTGTCTGCCGGGTGTATCCTATTCCTCTTCTGGAGTATAACTCATTTGGTTCGCAAGCTCCTTATAGACAAGTGGGAAGAGTTGTCCATGTCCAAGTTCATTGCCATAGAGGGCTCTGGACTTGTAGGTGCTCTGATCTATACATTCTCCGACACCTTCTGGTTCTCGGCTGTTGAGGGCGAGGTATACGCTTACTCCTCTTTCTTTACGGCCCTCGTCTTTTGGCTTATCCTCAAGTGGGAGGACAACGCAGACAAGCCAGGCTCAGACCGTTGGCTTATTCTCATCACCTACATGACGGGTTTGTCAATAGGCGTGCACTTGCTCAACTTGCTTTGCATCCCTGCAATCGTGCTTGTCTACTACTATAAGAAGTATCCCAATGCCGATCTCAAGGGCTCGCTCGTAGCCCTGGTAGTCTCCATGGTACTGGTAGCAGCCGTACTTTACGGTGTCATCCCTGGCATCATAACCGTAGGCGGATGGTTCGAGCTGTTCTTCGTCAATACTCTGGACATGCCGTTCAATACGGGTACAATCATCTACCTCATACTTCTCGTTGCCGCTGTTCTTTGGGCACTCTATGAGACTTACAGCGAGAAGAGTGTTGTACGCGGAAATGTTGCCTTCCTCGTAGCCGTGGGTATGCTCGGCGTGCCTTTCGTAGGCTTCGGATGGAGCGCATTCTTTACGGGTGTAGTGATACTTGCCATCCTCGCCGCTGCCTTGTTCTACAAGCGCAAAGGTGTCGTATTGGTGTCAAACCGCGTCAAGAATACCACGCTCTCCTGCATGCTGATGCTGATGATTGGCTATTCCACATACGCCCTTACCGTAGTGCGCTCGGCAGCCAATCCTCCTATGGACCAGAACTCTCCAGAGGACATCTTCACTCTCGGTAGCTATTTGAGCCGCGACCAGTATGGCGACTCTCCGCTCCTTTATGGACGTGCCTATACTTCACAGGTAGCACTCGACATCGAGGGCAACATGTGCATTCCACGTCAGAAGAAGGGTGCACCCGTCATCCAGCGTGTGGAGAAGAAGTCACCAGACGAGAAGGACAGATACTTTACCGTACGTACCAAGGACAAGTATGTCTACGCCCAGAATATGTTTTTCCCACGTATGCATGATGCAGACCACGCAAAGGCATACGAAGACTGGATGGGCGGCGTTGACGGCACGACACAGGACTATGACCGTTGCGGTGAGATTGTCTCTGTTAAGATGCCTACGTTCCTCGAGAACATACGCTTCTTCATGTCGTACCAATGCAACTTCATGTACTGGCGTTACTTCATGTGGAACTTTGCCGGACGTCAAAATGACATCCAGGGCAACGGCGAACTGGAGCACGGCAACTGGATTACCGGTATCTCCTTTATCGACAACATGATGCTGGGCGACCAGAGCAAGCTCCCCGACGAGCTGAAAGAGAACAAAGGACACAACGTATTCTACTGTATGCCGTTGATTCTTGGTCTTATCGGTCTGTTTTGGCAGGCATACAAGGGCAAGAAGGGCATCCAGCAGTTCTGGGTGGTATTCTTCCTCTTCTTCATGACTGGTCTTGCCATCGTCATTTACCTCAACCAGACGCCGGGCCAGCCACGTGAACGTGACTATGCTTACGCTGGTTCGTTCTATGCCTACGCAATCTGGTGTGGTATGGGAGTAGCGGCAATCATCGATTTGCTCGCACGCAAGATGAAGAAGGAGAACGTAGCCCTGGCGGCAGCCATTGCCGTCGTAGCTCTGTTCGTTCCTATTCAGATGGCCTCCCAGACATGGGACGACCACGACCGCTCCGGCCGTTACACCTGCCGTGACTTCGGTCAGAACTACCTGCAGTCACTCCAGGAGAAGGGCAACCCAGTCATCTTCACCAATGGCGACAACGATACCTTCCCTCTCTGGTACAATCAGGACGTTGAGCAGCAGCGTACCGACGCACGCGTCTGCAACCTCTCTTACCTGCAGACCGACTGGTACATTGACCAGATGGTACGTCCAGCATGGAACAGCCCATCGCTTCCTATCACTTGGCCACGTCTCGACTACTGCTCGGGTACAAACGAGTACATCGAGGTTAAGCCGGAGGTTAAGCAACAACTTCTTGAGTTCTACAAGGAGAACCCTGAGCAGGCTAAGGCTCAGTTTGGCGAAGATCCGTTTGAACTCAAGACCGTGCTCGCCAAGTGGGTACGCGGCAACAAGGACAACGGCGAATACCACATCATTCCTACCGACACACTCTATCTGAAGATAGACCGTGAGGCAGTACTCAAGAGCGGAATGATGCTTCCGAAGGACTCTACCGGCAACGTGAACATCCCGGAGCGCATGGCTATTTCCCTCTCGGGCAAGCGTGCACTCTATAAGGGCGACCTCATGCTGCTTGAGATGCTTGCAAATGCCAACTGGACTCGTCCGCTTTATGTAGCCCTAACCGTTTCGGCCGACAACTACATGAACCTCGGCGAGAACTTCATACAAGAAGGCTTGGCAAACCGCATCACGCCGTTCCATACAAACGATGCCACGAACTTCGACACCGAGAAGGTCTACGACAACGTAATGAACAAGTTCAAGTACGGCGGCATGGAGACTCCTGGCCTGTACATCGATGAGACGGTAGGTCGCATGGCTTCTACACACCGTCGTCTCTTCGCTTCTCTTGCCACGCACCTCGTTGCCGAGGGCAAGAAAGACAAGGCAGAGAAAGTGCTTGCAAAGGCAGAGAAGGTTCTTCCAACGTACAACCTTGCCATGACCTACGAGAATGGCGGTATCGACTTCATCCGTGCGTACTATGCACTAGGCAACAAGGCAAAGGCAGAGAAGATAGTGAACGACATGTGGAAGCGCTCTGCCCAGTACATGAACTGGTACCTTACCCTATCGCCTTCACGTTTCGCCTTCTCACAGCGTGATTGTCTCTACCATCTCTACGTGATGCAGAACCTCGCCGAGAATGTAGCGCCATACAACCAGCCTCACGCTCAGGTACTCTCCAAGCTGCTGTCGCAGTACCTGAAAGTTTACCAGGACCGAGGCGGTCGGATGGACTAATCAGACAAGAGTATTACAACTGGTGCAACACCATCAGTTGTAATACAATAAAAATTATAAGAGACCTATTTAAAAGGCAATAGATGATAATAGAACAACCTTCTAAATGGCTTAGATGGATTTACCCGCGTGCTCTATGGAGAATAAACCCAGTAGAGCACGCGGTTTATCTAACATTTGACGACGGTCCCATCCCCGAGTCAACGCCGTTTATACTTGATACGCTCAAGAAGTTCAACATAAAGGCCACCTTCTTTGTTGTCGGTGACAACGTCCGTAAATACCCTGAACTCTACAAAAGAATAGTAGACGAGGGTCACCAAGTGGGCAACCATACGTTCAACCATTGGGGTTCGTTGACCCACTCCGTCCGTAGCTATTGCGAGAACATCGAGAAGGCAAACGCACTCATCCATAGCCATCTCTTCCGTCCTCCACGCGGCTGGATGACCCTTCATGCATATTGGACTCTCAGACGCAAGTACACTATCGTGATGTGGGACCTCGTAACGAGAGACTATTCCCGTCACCTCAATGCCGACGATGTCCTGCGCAACGTCGTGTTGTTCGCACGAAACGGTTCTATCATCACCTTCCATGACTCTCTGAAGAGTATCGAGAAGCTCAATTATGCTCTTCCAGCTTCCTTGAGATATCTTAAGGAGAAAGGCTACGAATTCAAACTCATTCCATAACCCCTCGTATTCATTTGAAAAACGTATTACTTCATTGTTGCTGTGCACCATGCTCCAGCGCAATAATAGAATGGATGCTTGCCAACGATGTCAAGCCCACCATATTCTATTCCAACCCGAACATCTATCCGGAGAAAGAGTATCTTATAAGGAAGGAAGAAATAACAAAATACGCCCACAAGCTCGGTCTTACCATCATCGACGACGACTACGACCACACCACGTGGCTTGAACATGTGAAGGGGTTGGAGAACGAACCGGAAAGGGGAGCGAGATGCCTTGAATGCTTCAAGTTGCGCCTACTTCGCACGGCAAGGAAATGCGCCGAACTTGGCTTTGACGAGTTTACCACCACGCTCGCGTCCAGCCGTTGGAAATCTCTCCCCCAGATTACGGAAGCAGGACGTTGGGCAGCAAGCCAAGTAGCCCCGGCCGCAGTACGTTTCGACGACCGCAACTGGCGAAAGGGTGGCTTGCAGGAGCGTCGCAACCAACTGCTCAAGGAGAACGGCTTCTACAACCAGCTCTATTGCGGATGCGAGTTCAGCATGAATTGCGCTGCCCAGAAACTAAAAGAATAAGTAGCCGTATAAACTGCGCAAGTTATTTTTTTGAATATTACCAAGCTGACAAAACATACTAACAATGACAAATTCCCAACCGGCAATAATACGAGCCTTCTTTGCGGCATTTGCGGAAGGTGTTCTTTCTGAGTCCGTCAATCATCAGGAGGCGGCCGTGGAGCTTACTCCACAACTCATCAAGCGCATAATGCTCGAACACTATGAGGTTATTTCGAAGCATTTCTTTGACGTGCTTTTCAATCCCCTCGCGCTTATACATTATGAAAGTGCCGAGGAGCTCATCTCCATACTCCATTCGCCCGAAGTCGCCCCGACGTTGAAGACACCGATGGACCTCTTCAAACACGTGTGCCGCACGGAAGAGGCACACGAAGATATGGTGGCGGAGTACCGCCGCAACTTCACCTCGCTGCTTTCCGGCCACATTCTTACCATCGACGAGTTCTACGACGGTTTTCCCGACGGATACCTCGAGGACACGACTGCGAATGCGGAAAGGGAAGTGCGTGCTCTGACGCAGACGGTAGTACGTGCTTTCTTTGCCGGGCGAGGGCAGGCAAAGGACAAGTCAGATACAAGTGAAGCTGGTGTCGGCAATATGAAGCAGAGTGGGGCGCAGGGAGTCAACCAGATTTACCTCTTCCGCCTGCTGGTGGACAACATGCAATGCCTCATGTCCAGCAAACCAATCGCAATGTCCGACGAAGCCGACCTCAACGAGACGTTCCTCGCCGTGTGCCGTACGCCCGAAAACATGAATACTATGCTAGAGACAATGCAGCGCACGTTGATGGAGGTACAGGACAAATAGTGCAAAAGCTCTACCGTTCTATAAGCGCAAAAGCCTTGCCGATGGAAAAATAATGGAATTTTTACACGGTTTTATTGCAAGGACTATTTTTTCTTTGTACCTTTGCCGCTGAACGTAAAACCTAAAAACAACATTTTAAACCTTATAAATATGCTACAGGAAAAAGACAAGCAGCAATTGAAAGCCAAAGGTATCAGTGAACAACTTTTGGAGAAACAACTAGGTCAGTTCAAGTCCGGTTTCCCATTCCTCAAATTGGATGGAGCCGCCGCCATAGGAAAAGGCATCATCGCCCCTGCTAAGGAAGAAATCAGCGCGTACACTCAGGCATGGGAAGACTATAAGGCAAGTGGCAAGGAGATAGTAAAGTTCGTCCCTGCGTCAGGTGCCGCCAGCCGTATGTTCAAGGACATGTTTGCCTTCGTGGATGCCGATTACGACGTTCCTACCAAGGACTTCGAGAAGAAGTACTTCGCCCAGATACACGATTTCGCATTCTTCGACGCTCTGGACGAGGTGTGCAAGAAGAACGAGGGCAAGGGCGTTGACGAGCTTATCGGCGAGGGCAACTACAAGGCAGTAGCAGCCAACATGTTGAAGCCAGAGGGTCTTAACTACGGCCAACTGCCTAAGGGCATGCTCCTCTTCCACAAATACCCCGAAGGCGCACGTACCCCGATGGAGGAGCACCTCGTAGAGGGCGCACTCTACGCCGCCTCAAAAGGTCAGGCAAGCGTACACTTCACGGTAAGCCACGAGCACCTGCCGTTCTTCAAGCAGAGAGTGGCCGACAAGCTCCAGGGATACGAGGAGAAGTTCGGCGTGAAGTACAATATCTCCTTCTCCGAGCAGAAGCCATCCACAGATACCGTAGCGGTAAACCCAGACAACACGCTCTTCCGCAACGAAGACGGTTCCATGCTTTTCCGTCCGGGCGGCCACGGCGCGTTGATAGAGAACCTCAACGATATCCCTGCTGACGTTATCTTCATCAAGAACATCGACAACGTAGTGCCCGACCGTCTCAAGCCGGAGACAACCGAGTGGAAGCAGGTAATCGCTGGCGTGCTCGTTACCTTGCAGAAAAAGGTGTTCCAGTACCTTGAGCTGCTGGACGGTGGTAAGTACAGCCACGCCGACCTCGAGGAGATTATCCGCTTCGTACAGCACGAGCTGTGCTGCCGCAAGTCAGACATAAAGGATTTGGAAGATGCCGACCTCGTCATCTACCTGCGCAAGAAGCTCAACCGTCCTATGCGCGTCTGCGGCGTAGTGAAGAACGTCGGCGAGCCTGGCGGCGGTCCGTTCCTCGCCTACAACCAGGACGGCACGGTATCTTTGCAGATACTTGAGAGCAGCCAGATAGACACGTCCAACGAGGCTTATATGAAGATGTTTACCGAGGGTACACACTTCAACCCAGTAGACCTCGTTTGCGCCACACGCGACTATAAGGGCAACGCCTTCAACCTGCCCGATTACGTCGACGAGTCAGCCGGCTTTATCTCAAGCAAGAGTAAGAATGGCAAGGAACTGCGCGCTCTCGAGTTGCCGGGACTTTGGAATGGTGCCATGAGCGATTGGAACACAATTTTCGTGGAAGTACCGCTCGGCACGTTCAATCCCGTAAAGACCGTCAACGACCTCCTTCGTGAGCAGCATCAGTAAACTGCTTACTATTATAATATTATAAAGGGCTGTCCAATTTGAAGTATCTTTGAACCAATTTGAAGTATCTTTGAATTGGACAGCCAAATTTGGTTTATATGCTTCTCAATAGATATTATAACGACAAGATAGAGGCAGGGTGCGACGAGGCAGGCAGGGGATGCCTTGCCGGGTCCGTGTTTGCCGCCGCAGTAATATTGCCGCCTGACTACCACAACGAGATGCTCAACGACTCCAAACAGTTGACGGAGCGTCGGCGTTACGAGTTGCGCAAGGAGATAGAGTGCGATGCTATCAGCTGGGCGGTTGGTGTTTGCACGGCAAAAGAGATTGACGATATCAATATTTTACATGCGTCGTTCCTTGCCATGCACAGGGCCATTGACCAACTCACCCCTTCGCCCGAAGCACTTATCATAGACGGAAACCGTTTCGATGCCTACGTTCCCGGCCTGCCACGCGAGGACGCATTAGCCACACGTAGTGCCGACGCATTGATGCTGCAAATGGGTACGTCGTTACCCCTTCCCCATACGTGCATAGTAAAGGGCGACGGCAAATACCTGTCTATAGCTGCCGCCTCCATCCTTGCCAAGACGTATAGGGATGACTACATGAACGCTCTTGCTGAGGAGTATCCTATGTATGACTGGTTGTCAAACAAGGGCTACCCGACAAAGAAACATCGGGCAGCCCTTGCTGAATATGGTCCGTCGCCATACCATCGTATGACATTCAAGTGGTGATTAATAATCCACCATGCATGACGCTTTTATGATTTTTATTTTGCTTCCGGCTTTGGCACTTGGTCCATGTCGTCCGGTTCTGGGTAGAATTCATTTAGGAATTTTACGAAGAACTGGAGGGCTTTGGCGGTGGCATTGCGGAGGTTCTCCTCGCGACCTTCGTCGCCTTCCAGTTTCAGAGTGCGGATGTCGTCTTTCGTTCCGCATGCAATCCAAATAGTGCCAACCGGTATTCCGGCATCAGCTCCCGGTCCGGCAAAGCCCGTCGTGGCGATGGCGTAGTCGGTTTCGAGGAGGTCGATGACACCCTTTACCATTTCCTTTGCCACTTCCTCACTTACGGCATTCTTCTCGGCGATGAGATCGGCATCGATGCCCAGCACCTTTGTCTTTGCCTCGTCAGAGTAGCAGATGGTGCCGCCCTTATAGTATGCGGAGGCACCCGGAATGGCGGTTATTGCCTCGCCTATGCGTCCGCTGGTGCAGGACTCGGCGGTGCTTATCGTCTTGCCGCTTTCGTAGAGTTTGTAGAGTATTTCTTTGCTAAGAACTTTTCCTTCTAGTCCCATATTGGTTGTTGTTTATTGTTAGTAACTGTAACTGTCAGCCCACCTTTACTCGAAGGTAACCTTTGAGAATGCTGGGGCATCGATGGAGCAGAAGTCGGCATCCTTCAGTTTGAAGCTGCCTACGCATCCTATCATGGCAGCATTGTCCGTGGTGTAGGAGAATTTCGGAATGTAAACTGTCCAGCCGAAACGCTTGGCGTAGTCGTGGAAAGCGTTGCGCAATCCGTTGTTTGCCGACACGCCGCCAGCTACGGCAACGTGCTTGATGCCAGTTTCTTTCACCGCCAGTTTGAGCTTCTTCATCAATATGTCTACGATGGTCCACTCGAGGCTGGCACAGATGTCCTCCTTGTGCTTCTCGATGAAGTCCGGCTCTTCTTCCACCCACTTTTGCATATTGTAGAGGAAGGACGTCTTCAAGCCGGAGAAACTGTAGTTGAGTCCAGGGATGTGCGGCTCTGCAAACTGGTACGCCTTCGGGTTGCCTTGGCGTGCCAGGCGGTCAACGATAGGTCCGCCAGGGTATCCGAGTCCCATTACCTTGGAGCACTTGTCTATTGCCTCGCCAGCGGCATCGTCGATCGTCTGACCGAGTACCTCCATGTCGTTGTAAGCGTTCACCCTCACGATTTGTGAGTTTCCTCCGCTTACGAGCAGACAGAGGAAGGGGAACGGAGGGTGCGGCAGTTCGCCGTCGGGCTCGTCGATGAAATGCGCCATTACGTGCCCTTGCAGGTGGTTTACGTCAATGAGTGGGATGTTGAGCGAGCGTGCCAATCCCTTGGCGAAGCTGACTCCTACGAGCAGGGAGCCCATCAGTCCCGGACCGCGTGTGAAGGCAATTGCGGAGAGTTGCTCCTTCGTAATGCCTGCACGTTTGATGGCCTGGTCTACAACGGGGAGCACGTTCTGCTGGTGGGCGCGCGAGGCCAGTTCGGGCACTACGCCGCCGTAGGCACGGTGTACGTCCTGCGATGCCGTGACGTTGCTCAGCAGCGTCCTACCGCGTAGGACAGCTGCCGACGTATCGTCGCACGAGCTCTCTATGGCGAGAATGTACTTTTCTCCGTCGCTTGCGTTGTTTGCGTTATCTTTGTTAATGTTTTCTTCCATTGTGAGTGATGTAATCCTGCCGTTGGGGCTTTCCTTTAGCGAAGTCCGGGGCTTTCCTTTAGTAAGTCAGGATTTCCACGCCGTGTTCGGTCATGAGTAGGGTGTGTTCCCATTGTGCTGACGGCAGTTCGTCTTCCGTTATCACCTCCCAACCGTATTCGTCATCGGCATCGATGAACACCTTCCACGATCCCATGTTAATCATCGGTTCAATGGTGAACACCATGCCCGGCACGAGTAGCATTCCCGTTCCTTTGTGTCCGTAGTGGAGCACTTCGGGGTCTTCGTGGAACTTCAGTCCCACACCGTGTCCGCAGAGGTCACGTACTACGCCGTAGTGGTACTTCTTGCAATGCTTCTCGATGGCGTGTCCGATGTCTCCTACGAAGGAGTAGGGCTTTGCAGCTTCCATACCAATTTCCAGGCATTCCTTAGCCACACGCACCAGCTGTTCCTTCTCTGGCGTTGTCTGTCCTATGATGAACATTCGCGAAGCATCGGCGAAGTATCCGTCCTTTATCGTTGTGAAGTCGACGTTGATGATGTCGCCTTCCTCGAGTACGTCCGTTTCCTTCGGAATGCCATGGCACACCACCTCGTTTATTGAGGTGCAGACGCTCTTTGGGTATCCTTCGTAGTTAAGACAAGCCGGAATGGCATCGTGGTCCTTGCAGTATTGCACGCAGATGTCGTCTATCTCCTGGGTGTTCATGCC
Source organism: Oscillospiraceae bacterium (assembly GCA_963588475.1). Taxonomy (GTDB): domain Bacteria; phylum Bacteroidota; class Bacteroidia; order Bacteroidales; family Bacteroidaceae; genus Prevotella. Next base: position 38,532 of record CAVAHD010000001.1, read on the forward strand.
AGGGCGGATAGCCTTTGCCACCTCGTCGAGCACTCCGGTATTTATCACTCCGGCGCGTCGTATTCCCTCTATCTGTTCGGGGGTCTTTATCAAGTCTCTTGTCGGCACGAGCTTGCCCTTGCTTTCCCACGCCATGATCTTGCGGTCCATTTCGGTAGGCTCCTGTCCGGGCAGGCAATGCCAACGTTTTTTCTTTACCATATTAAATAGGGTTTACCACATTAAGTAGGTTTCCACACAGAGGTGGGGATGTCTTTTACCACGCGAAGAGCGGGTAGTTCTTCATTGTCTCGTTCACCTCGGCGCGTACCTTTGCGATTACTGCTTCGTCCTGCGGAGCGTTGAGCACCTCTTCAATCCATGCGGCGATGTTGACCATGAGGTCCTCCTTTGCGCCACGTGTGGTGATGGCTGCTGTACCAAGACGGAAGCCCGATGTCTGGAAAGCGGAGCGGGTGTCGAACGGTACCATATTCTTGTTGATGGTGATGTCGGCTGCTACGAGAGCGTTCTCGGCTACCTTACCTGTCAAGTCGGGGTACTTCTCGCGAAGGTCAACGAGCATGGAGTGGTTGTCCGTACCGCCGCTGACGATGGTGAAACCTCTTTTGATGAGCTCCTCGGCGAGTACGGCTGCATTCTTCTGCACCTGTGCTGCGTACACCTTAAACTCAGGCTTCAATGCCTCAGCGAAAGCTACTGCCTTTGCAGCAATTACGTGCTCGAGTGGTCCACCTTGCTGACCTGGGAATACTGCAGAATTGAGAAGCTGCGACATCTTCTTCACTACGCCCTTAGGAGTGGTGTAGCCCCATGGGTTGTCGAAGTCCTTGCCGAGGAGGATGAGACCGCCGCGAGGTCCGCGAAGGGTCTTGTGTGTCGTGGTGGTCACGATGTGTGCGTACTTGACGGGATTCTCCAGCAGTCCTGCTGCGATGAGTCCGGCTGGGTGGGCCATATCTATCATGAGGAGTGCGCCTACCTCGTCTGCAATCTTGCGCATGCGAGCGTAGTCCCACTCACGGCTGTATGCCGAGCCGCCACCGATGATGAGTTTCGGTTTACATTCGCGTGCGAGCTTCTCCATCTCGTCGTAGTCTACGCGACCAGTCTCCTTGTTGAGGTTGTAGCCAACGGGGTGGTAGAGGATGCCTGAAGTGTTAACGAGCGAGCCGTGCGAGAGGTGACCGCCGTGGTCCAGGTTCATTCCCATGAAGGTGTCGCCCGGTTTGAGTACGGCGAGGAGTACGGCGGCATTTGCCTGTGCTCCTGAGTGTGGCTGCACGTTGGCATATTCGGCTCCGAAGAGCTCGCAAGCGCGGTCGATGGCAAGCTGTTCTATCTGGTCTACTACCTGGCAACCGCCATAGTAGCGGTGTCCAGGATATCCTTCTGCATATTTATTAGTACAATAAGAGCCCATAGCTTCCATTACCTGTTCGCTGACGAAGTTCTCGGATGCTATGAGTTCTATACCCTTAAGCTGTCTCTGGTGTTCTGCCTCGATGAGGTCAAAAATCTTCTGGTCTCTTTCCATTATATTAGTTTGAGGTGATTAAATTCGTTATTATAGATGGATATTACTGCACACAAATCTTCTTTGCCGTGCGTCCCACTTTGACGGGGTAGATGCCACGCGGCAAGGCTGAGAGGTCGATGTGTTTCTCCTGCTGGTCTATCTGTAGTGTGAGCACTCGTTCGCCTACGAGGTTGTAGACGTAGAGAGTTTCTCCCTGAGCTCCGATGACGGAGAGTGTACGTCCGTTCCAAAGCACGCGTGCCGTCTGTGCCAGTTCCATTTCTGGACTTGCTGAGATGCTGCTTTCCGCGTGTACGGCTGCTGCCGAAGAGAAAAGTAGTGCCAGGGCGGCGATGGATATTGAGAGTATTCTATTCTTCATGTTGTGTGCATTATGAAGTGTGGGTTAAGTCATGTGCAAAGTTATAAAAAAATAAGGACAATCCACCATTGAGTGTCCTTATTCGTATGGTTTGTTAATCAATTTTAACGTTGACGCGTTTTGTTTGGTTCCATGACCCTGTCCAAAGTCCCGGATGGGCTCTAAGGTTTAGGCTGTGCAACCCGAAGATTCAGGGTGGCTAAACCTCAGAACTAGTCCCGATAAAGCCACCGAATTTTCCCATCATTCCACTCATTTTCTTCCATGTAAGGTCTAAAATTGGAATTTTACCTTGCTAAAATGCAATCTGAGTATAGAAAAGTGCATCGGAACAATCGACTCATGTGTGTCCTTTTACACCTAAAAAAGCAACAATTTGATGCATTTTATGCCTTTTTCGAGGGGTTGTATGGTCGATTTAGGGCTAAAACTGAGGTTGATGTCATCTTCTGTCTCACTTTGCATAAAGTTAAGTTGTTGATTATTAGCCTTTAAGAGGAAGTGGATGGACAGAGCGTTCCAGCGTTCCAACGTTCCAGTTAGATTTTTGCAGTTCCATTTTTTCTTATATATCATATATGTTTATATATAATTAATTAATTATTAAGTAGTTACAGAGCCCATATGAGAGATTCGGGTTTTTGAATTGTCTTTTGGAACAACTGGAACGCTGGAACGCTGGAACGCTATCTCTGCCTTTTTGCTCTGCATTCTGCATTGCTTTCAGCATATACATGTACAAGGCTGGCACGTTAGTTTTGAACGCTTCTTAGGATTTTTCTTAGGAATGGGGCGGTGGGGCTGTCTGTTAGTTGAGCCAGCTGTTCCGGCGTGCCTGTAGCTATGATGCGCCCTCCTTGGCGTCCTCCTTCCGGACCTAGTTCTATGAGGTGGTCGGCTAGTTTTATTACGTCGAGGTTGTGCTCTATTACTACGACGGTATTGCCGCGGTCTACTAGTTGCTGGAGGATTTGCATGAGTATGCGTATGTCCTCGAAGTGCAGGCCTGTGGTGGGCTCGTCGAGTATGTAGAGGGTCTTCCCTGTATCTCGCTTGGCCAGTTCTGTAGCCAGTTTGACACGTTGGCTCTCTCCGCCAGAGAGTGTGGTGGAGGGTTGTCCTAGTTTGATGTAGCCAAGTCCTACGTCTTGTAGTGACTTTATCTTTTTTAGGATGCTAGGAACGGCTTGGAAGAACTCTACTGCCTGGTTTACGGTCATGTCGAGGATGTCGGCGATGTTTTTCCCTTTGTAGCGTACTTCTAGCGTTTCGCGGTTGTAGCGTTTGCCTAGGCATGCTTCGCATGGCACGAAGACATCTGGGAGGAAGTTCATCTCGATGGTTTTGTAGCCGTTTCCGGTGCATGTCTCGCATCGCCCGCCTTTTACGTTGAAGGAGAAGCGTCCGGGTTTGTAGCCGCGTATCTTTGCTTCGGGTAGTGCAACGAAGAGTGAGCGTATGGCGGAGAATATTCCTGTGTATGTGGCGGGGTTGCTGCGTGGCGTTCGTCCTATTGGCGTCTGGTCTACGGAGACCATCTTGTCTATGAGGTCCAGTCCCTCGATGGTGTCGTAGGGGAGTGGTTCTCTAGTGCTATGGTAGAGCAGTTTGGCGATGGCTGGCTGTAGGGTGTCGTTGATGAGTGTAGACTTTCCCGATCCGCTGACTCCCGTGACGACGACCAGTCGGCCGAGAGGTATTTCGATATCTACGTTCTTGAGGTTATTGCCTTTGGCACCTCTCAGTAAGATGGAATTATTGGCCTTTTTCTTGGATTTTGCTGGCGTGGCCAGTCCCCGTCTTGTTGTGGGTATTTCGATGCGTTTTTGCCCGTTGAGGTATTGCGCGGTGAGGGTGTCGGTTTTGAGCATCTGCTCTGGTGTTCCTTGGAATACGACGTGACCTCCTTTTCGTCCTGACGTTGGGCCGATGTCTACGATGTAGTCGGCGGCACGCATCATGTCTTCATCGTGTTCAACGACGATGACGGTGTTGCCCATGTCTCGCAGGCGTTTGAGTGATGTGATGAGTCGTTCGTTGTCTCTTTGGTGTAGGCCGATGGAGGGCTCGTCGAGGATGTAGAGGACGTTGACGAGTTGTGAGCCTATCTGTGTAGCCAGTCTGATGCGCTGGCTTTCTCCGCCTGAGAGTGAGAGTGAGGGGCGTGCCAGGGATAGATAGTTGAGCCCTACGTCGAGCATGAACTGTAGTCGGGTGTGTATCTCTTTCAGTATCTGTTCGGCGATGCGCTGCTGCTTTGGGTCTATGTGGTCGTACGCCTGGTAGAGCCACTCCTGGAGCTGGTCGATGTCCATGGATGCCAGCTGGTGTATGTTTTTGTCCCAGATGCGGTAGGAGAGTGCTTCTGGGGTTAGGCGTGCTCCTTGGCATACGGGGCAGGGGAGGGTGTTCTCTTGGTCGGAGTCTGGGTCTTGGGGATTTGAGGTCGTGCACGCATCTTTGGCTGTGGGTTGGGCTGTGCACGCATCGCTGGCATTTACTACTCCTAAGCCTCGGCAGTAGGGGCATGCTCCTTCGGGGGAGTTGAAGGAGAAGACGTTTGGGGCTGGGTCTTTGTAGGCCATGCCTGTGGTGGGACACATGAGTCGTTTGGAGTAGAACTTGGCGTTCTGCTCTCCTTTGACTAGGATTTGTATCAGTCCGTCTCCCAGGTGCATAGCTGCGGCGATGCTCTTGCGGAGTCTGTCGTCGTCGGGGATTGAGGGGGCGCGTAGTTTGTCTACTACAACTTCGATGTTGTGGTTCTTGTAGCGGTCTACTCGCATGTCCGGGACTAGCTCGGTTATCTCGTTGTCTACTCGCACTTGTAGGTAGCCTTTGCGCCTCATCTGTTCGAAGAGTTCGCGGTAGTGTCCTTTTCTGTTGCGTACGAGCGGGGCTAGGATATAGATGGGTTTTCCGGCGTATTCGTCGGCTATCATGTTGAGAAGCTGCTCCTCGGTGTATTTTACCATCTTCTCTCCCGTGGCCCATGAGTATGCTGTGGCGGCACGTGCGAAGAGGAGTCGTAGGTAGTCGTAGACTTCCGTCGTGGTACCTACGGTGGACCGTGGGCTTTTGCTGGTGGTCTTCTGCTCTATGGCGATGACGGGTGAGAGTCCGGTGATCTTGTCTACGTCGGGGCGCTCCATGCCTCCGAGGAAGTTGCGTGCGTATGTGGAGAATGTCTCTATGTATCGGCGTTGTCCTTCGGCGTAGATGGTATCGAAGGCGAGTGAGGACTTTCCGGAGCCGGAGAGTCCGGTGATGACGGTGAGGGAACCGCGCGGTATCTGCACGTCGATGTTTTTGAGATTATGGACGCGTGCGCCTATGACGTTGATGTAGGAGTCTTTCACTTGTTTAGAGGTCTCTGATGTATCCTAATTTGATGTTGATAGTGCCGTTGTTTGACTTTCCGAACTCGTCTGTCTTGGAGTCTCCGTAGATGTTGCCAAGACCGTAATAGTAGCGGCCCTCGATGTAGAAGCGTCCGACACGGCGGATGTCCCACTCCAGGCCTCCGCCGAATGCTATTCCGTAGTCGAACTTGTTTTCTACGGGCATGGTTTCCTGTGCTGTGGTTGAGGAGCTTCGTCCTGTGTCGTCGCTGGTGCTGGTGGCGAGGTGAGGCGTGGTGTAGTTCATCGTTGTCTTCTCGGAGAGGCAGAAGCCTATCTGCGGACCGAGGTTGACGAAGAAGTTAAGTCCGTTCTTCTCACGTCCCCAAGCGAGGTGTGCGAGGAACGGTATCTGGACGTAAGTCATGTCGCGCTTGTATGCCTCTGCCTCCCCCGTCTCTGCGTTGATGACGGGGTTTCCGGAGAGGGTCTCTATCTTCTCTGTCCATCCGAGTTGCGTGAGGTTAGCCTCCACTTGTATGGCACAGATGGTGGAGAAGTATTTCTCGCTGGTGTAGCGTCCGACGATTCCGGCTGTGTACCCTCCGTGCATCTTTTGGTTTACGGTAGGCTGGAATCCGATGGAGTTGAGTGCGTAACCGCCGCTTATGCCGACGGAGAAGACGTTGCGGTAGTCGCCTACCTGTGCGTGCGCTTGTGTGAGTGCGGTCAGGGTGAGTGCCGTGGCAAGTAGTGGTCGGGCGAGTTTATGTGGTAGCATGGTCGTTTAGTATGAAAGGGCTTCTATGCCTCCGTTGTTTTTATAGTGTATGAGCATGAAGGTGCGATTGCGGTAGCCTCCGTTGGTGGATGTCTTGACAAAGTTGAGCGGTGACTGCAGCCATTGTCCGCGTGAGCCAACGAAATACATGGCGTGGTCGTAGCCGGTGAGGGCGAAGTGTGGAAGCGACGGCATCATGTCGTCACCAAAGTTCTGGCGGTATTTTTGTGCAAACTGCTGTGTGGCGGCAGAAGCTTCGTTGTAGTAGAATGTGGTTGGCACGTATGCGTCGTAGCGTGCAAATTGTTGTGGGAGGTATTTGGCGTACATGAGCCACTCTGTGTAGCCGAATAGCGTGCAGCTGACGGCGGTGTTGCGCTGGCGCATAGCATCGAGTTTCTCTATGGCTTGGCGCAGTTCTGGCATGCGTCCGGTGTTGAGTATGACGAGGTTAGGCTGTGAGAGTGAGAATGCCTTTACGAACTGCTCGTCGGAGGAGTTGAGGTTTGTGATGTGGTATGCGCGTCCTTTGCTCTCGAGTATTTTTCGGAGTGCGAAGGTGAAAGTTCCTTTTCGGGAAGTGGTGTCGTTGCAGTCGATGATGACAACGTGTCTGTCTGCGAAGTTTTCGACTACTCTTTGTATGGCTGCGGTATTGAGCTCGTCGCCATTTTGATAGACTTGGTATATTTGTGGGTTCTTGTCTACATCATTACCGGAGATGGAGAACGGTATTACCATCTTGATGTTGTATGCTTTGCAGAAGTCTCCGATGGCTTTCACTTGCTTGGTGTAGAGTGGACCGAAGATGACCTGACAGTTTGTGGCTCCGTTTTCGAGGAGCGTGGTTCGAGGGTCTGCGTCGATGGGTACGTTCCACGCCATTACGTTGACGTTTTTGCCTTCCTGCTTAAGTTTGTCTACTGCCATGAGTATGCCTCTGTAGTACTCGAGCATGCGTCGCCCGTCTCCGTCCACATTATGTAGGGGTAGCATGACGCCGACGTTTGTGGCTCCGAGTTGCTGTGCGTAGGTTGTTGCTATGCTTGCGCAGAGTGCGAGTAGTAGGATTATTCTTTTCATGTGTGTATCTAATGTTTTAATGACAGCGCAAAGGTACAAAAAGAAAGTGAGCCGAGCAAGAAACGTCAAAAAAAAGTCGCACGACATAATGTAATGCCGTGCGACCAATTGTATTTTGGTTGGGGTTATGATTAACCGTTAACCTTCTTCATGTGTGCGATGAGCTCGAGAACCTTGTTAGAGTAACCGATCTCGTTGTCGTACCAAGAAACTACCTTCACGAATGTGTCGGTCAGGGCGATACCTGCCTTAGCGTCGAAGATAGAAGTCAGAGTGCAGCCGAGGAAGTCAGAAGAAACGACAGCGTCCTCAGTGTAACCGAGTACACCCTTCAGCTCGCCCTCAGAAGCCTCTTTCATAGCAGCGCAGATCTCTTCGTACTTAGCTGGCTTAGCGAGGTTTACGGTGAGGTCAACAACAGAAACGTCGAGAGTAGGAACGCGCATAGACATACCTGTGAGCTTACCGTTGAGCTCAGGGATAACCTTACCTACAGCCTTAGCAGCACCTGTAGAAGAAGGGATGATGTTGCCAGCAGCTGCACGGCCACCGCGCCAGTCCTTCATAGATGGGCCGTCAACAGTCTTCTGTGTAGCGGTTGTAGAGTGTACGGTAGTCATCAGACCGTCTGTGATGCCGAACTTGTCGTTCAGAACCTTGGCGATAGGAGCCAGACAGTTTGTTGTGCAAGAAGCGTTAGAAACGAACTGTGTGCCCTTCTCATACTTGTCGAAGTTAACGCCGCATACGAACATAGGAGTAGCGTCCTTTGAAGGAGCAGACATTACAACGTACTTAGCACCAGCCTGGATGTGAGCCTGTGCCTTCTCCTGAGTCAGGAAGAGACCAGTAGACTCAACAACGTACTCAGCACCGATTTCGTCCCACTTCAAGTCAGCAGGGTTGCGCTCTGCAGTTACGCGGATTGCCTTGCCGTTAACGATGAGCTGTGACTTCTCAACGTCAGCCTCGATAGTTCCCTCGAACTGGCCGTGCATTGTGTCGTACTTCAGCATATATGCAAGATAATCTACTGGGCAGAGGTCGTTAATACCTACTACTTCGATGTCGTCGCGGTTCTGAGAAGCGCGGAAAACGAAACGGCCGATACGACCGAAACCGTTAATACCAACTTTTGTTGCCATGTTTTGTTAAGAAATAAATTTAAATAAGGTAATACCTAAAATTAACTTTGTCCTATTGTTTTGCATTGCAAATTTACAAGTTTTTTTTGAAACGTGCACGAAATTTTGAAAAAAGATTGTATATTTGCATCGGAAAAACATCAAACGATTAATCTATATCAATTTTATGGGAAAATTTATACAGGAATTCAAAGAATTTGCAGTCAAGGGCAATGCTGTTGACATGGCTGTAGGTGTGATCATCGGCGGTGCCTTCGGCAAGATTGTGACCAGCATCGTAGAGGATATCATCATGCCACCCATCGGGTGGATTATCGGTGGTGTGAACTTCTCTGACTTGAAGTTCACGTTGCCTCGTGAAGTGATTGGCGACGTAGAAATGGCTTCGGCCACTATTAACTATGGCAACTTCATCCAGACTATCCTGGACTTCACTATTATTGCCTTCTGTGTCTTCATGCTAGTGAAGGGCATCAATAAGTTGAAGAGTACTACTTTAAAACAAGAGGAGCCAAAGGCCGAAGAGCCAGCACCGGCACCGGAGCCTACGGCAGAAGAGAAGCTGCTTGCCGAAATACGTGACTTGCTGAAGAGCCAGCAGCATTAATATTATAGGTAAACATTCATGTTAATAAACGAAGAAACGGCGGCGGAGCTTAAGGAGCTTGCCGCCAGATATGAAACAGAAGGGTTCCTCGAGGGGGACCCTTCGTGGTTTATGCACCAAGTTAGTGGGGCTAGTAATCAGGAAGTGACGGCTTTTGTGGCCTCGGCGTTGAGCTATGGTAGTAGGGCACAGTTTTTGCCGAAGATAGCGCAGGTGCTGGAGTGGGCGGACGGCAACGTCGTGGAGTGGGTGAGGAGTGGTGGCTTTGAGGAGTGCCTGGGTGTGGACTCGGAGTGTTTCTACCGCTTGCAGACCAACGGGACGATGCGTGCTTTTTTGCGTGCTTTGCAGCAGATGCTGTTGGAATACGGGACGATGCGCGAGTTTGTCGTGCGTGAAGTGCCGTGTATGGCTGAACGTTCGGCGTGCGACTCTGCGGGGTTGCGCGATGCCTTGTGCGTCATGGAGCGTCTGACGTGGTGGTTTGCCGCGCATCGTAGCGTCGGCGTAGTGCCGAAGGACACGAAGTCTTCGTGCAAACGTGTGGCAATGTTTCTCAGATGGATGGTGAGGAACGGTTCGCCCGTTGATTTGGGGTTATGGGCAGACTTGATAGACCGCCGTACGTTGGTGGTGCCGATGGATACACACGTGGTGCAGGAGGCGCAGCGGCTGGGACTGCTAACGTCGAGGTGCGCCTCCATGTCGGCAGCACGACGGCTGACAGACGTGCTGCGAATAATATGGCCGGATGACCCTCTGTGTGGAGACTTCGCACTATTTGGTGTGGGCGTAGATGTTGACTACGTCATTTACGGGGCGTAACTATGTCATTTAGACTATCTAACTACGTCATTTAGACTAGCTGTATAGCCTATTTACGTGGTCTATCTATGGCACTTAGAATCTCGATAATTACTTTCCGAACTCCTTTTGGAACATTATGCCGATGCCCTGGGTATTGAGGGAGCTACGGGTGAAGTAGCGGTCGTTAGCTTGGTTGTAGACTTTCAGGGCTATGGAGCCATTTCGCGTTAGGAGGTAGGAGATGTTGAAGTCACCTATGAAGTTTGAGGTGTTGGTGTTGACGTTGTCGCGGTAGCCGAACTGTCCGCTGAAGATGAGTCGTGAGTTGAAGAGGCGGCCGCTTAGGGTTCCCTCGTACTCGGCGTTGTTGTAGCCTTCGCTGCCAGGGGCTACGTTGGCCCCGAAACTCCATTGGTTGTTTCTGATAACCTTTCCCATCATATTGTTGAACTGCTGGGATAGGGTGCCGCTGACGAAGCTCTGCATGGCCAGGGAGCCTTGGCCCATGCGCTGGGAGGAGGCTTCCTGCTCGTAGTCGTTTTGAGAGTAGAAACGACCTACCGCGAGGAGGTAGAGCACCTGTTGGTTCATCTCTTCCTCGGTATTGATGACGCTGTAGACCATCTGGCGTGCGTCGGAGGAAAGGGAAGGGAGGTCGAGTGCAAAGTCGAGAGCTGGTTGCTCGGCGGTGCCTGTGATGTTCATCAGGCAGTTGACGGGCACGTTGTTGGCTTTGAAGGAGGTTCCCAGACCGAGGTCTGCAAGGGAGACGCTGTTGATGGTGTACTTTGCCTGCAATGCGAGAGCAGCGCGGTAAGGGTCGCCGCTGAAGGTGATTAGTCCGTCCTTGACGAACTGGAAGTCGCGGCGAATGACGTTCTGTATGGTCATCTTGTACGTGCCGTGGTCGGCGAGGTAGTTGCCATAGATAGCGAGGCTACCCTTGTTGTAATAGTCTATGCGCAGAGTACCTGTGCCGTAGAGGTCTATGCAGTCGCCCGTGTCGTGGTCCATGATGAGGTGGAGATTGGCGTCGGGCGTAGCATTCACGAGGAAATTCATACGTATGTTGGTGACATCGTTGTCATCGTGAACGTTGATGGCGGTGTCGTCAGTTGTCTGGGTCAGAGCATCTCGCGTCTTGCTTCCCCATGTGATGAAGGAAGCATTCTGTGCGCTGACGGTAGACGTAGCGTCATAGATAATGTAGCTTTGTGGCAACGTGGTGGCTTCTGCAGAGATGTTGAGCATGTTGCCGCGACCGTTGACGTTCACTTTTCCGTCCATGATGACGTATCCGCCGAAGGTCTCGTCCTCCTTGAGCTTGGGCTGGTCGAAGGCAAGGAGCTTTTTTGTGGCGAGTGAAATGTCGTATGTCATTCGCCCGAGGTTGCGGTGTGTAATGCCTCCGCTGACGTCTGCTGTTCCCCCGAGTTTATCTATTATTTTTGCGTTCTTAAAGAGTATCTGATTGGTGGTGAAGAGTACGGAGTCTCCGGGCATTGTATAGTGGCAGCCCGTGCTGGTCAGGGTGAAGCCGCCTCGTGCCTCCATGTCGCCCGTGAGAAGTATGGCTGAGAAAGGCCCGTGGAGGCGCAGATGTCCCTGTCCGCTGAGTGCGATGTCGTTCATGAAGCCGCCGCAGTATTTCTGCATGAACTCGAGGCGTGTGGAGTCGGCGTCGAGCTGCAAGTCGATTGCTCCGGGTGAGGGCTGTATGTGTCCCTTGATACCGAGTGAACCATATGGAGCTTCGTCCTGCGCCAGGGCATCGATATTGATGAGTCCGTCGGCGCTGCTGTAGTCGGCCTTGGCAAAGAGAGTGCCCATGCGTCCGGTGTCGAAACGGAAGTTGTCAACGATGATGTCTGCTTGCGCCTTGAGGTCGTTGAGTAGACCGCGCACCACGACGTTGCCCGTGACGGCGCCGTCGAATGCCACGGAGTGGAAGTTGATGAGGTTAAGAATGTAGCTGACGTCGATGTTGTGCAGCGAAGCAACGATGGAGTCAGCGGGGCTCTCCGAGACTAGTCCGCTGACGTGCATGGACTGCGAGGCATTGCCTACGTGGAAGTTGTTGATGCTGAGCTGCTGTCCGGCGTGTTGAGCCTCGTCGAGGTGCACGTTCCATATGCTGTCGCCCACGACAAACTGCGACTGAGGAATGGTAAGACTCGTCACCTGTCCTCCGGCGGCGTTGCGTGCGAAACGTGTGAGCAGACTAACGTCGCCGTTGAAGACGTTGGTGCGCTGGTTGTCCCAACGGAAGCTGGTGGCGACGAGGTTGTCCCAGACGTGGTTGTCTACGCGGAAGGCTACGGTCTTTCCGCTCTTCTGAAGCATATTGGTATTGAGGGCTACGTGGAGTGTGTCGCCGGGAGTATGGAGGTCAATGGCCGTATGTGCCCACTCGGTGCCGAGAGCGCGTATGGTGTCTGCGTTCAGACGTAGGCTTGCTGTGTTTGTCGTAGCGTTTACGAAGCCGTCCAGCTGCAGGCCGGAAAGTAGCGTGACGGGGAGCTTGACGAGGCGGCCAACGAAGGCGAGGTCCTTGACGCGGGCGTTTAGGGTAAAGTTGTCTGTAGTCTCCTTGAACGAGGGCATCCCGGCCAGAGCGCCGAGTCGCTTGCTGGCGATGTTTACGAACGTTGTGGGTAGGGTAGAGAGGCGGAACTGTCCGCTGATGTTGGCGTCGATGACGTCGCTGTTTATTTGTATCTCCTTTTGTCCGTCCTCGTCGATGGTTGACGTGGCGGTTAGGTTGTGGAGCGTAGCAGGGAGCAGTTCCTCCTTGGATGGGTTTGCGATGGTGACGCCGGAAAGCTGTAGTGTACCGCGAATATCGTCGAGGGTGGTCCAGCAGCCCTGAGCTTTGAGCGTACCGCTGAAGGTGTCGCCGGCATGTGGTGCTGCGAGGTGCAAGGTTGTGGGTGCCACATGGCTGACGTTGACGGCGAGACGTGCGTCGTTAAGCTGGGCCATACGTCGGTACGTGCCGTCGGCCGTGAGTCTTACGGCGGGGTCGTCCACGGCGATGTGGGCGGTAGTGGAGAGAGGAGTGTAGTGGGCATCCAGCTTAATGCCCGTATACGTATAATTATTGTACTGCAATTGACGTACGTTGCCCTTGGCGCTTGCGCTCTCCACTCCTGAAATGCCGCGGAAGAGGTCGGCGGTGGTCGTCATGGCTGCGTTGGCTTCTTTCTTCTTTATAGTAGCATCGATGTCGAGTGTGGCGTCGAGAGTGCCTATGGGCTGGTTGTCCAGTAGCTGGTCAATCTTTGTGCGGTCTGTCTCCACGTGCATCTTTACGCGTCTGCCCGTCCATCGGAAACGTGTGTTTATCGCTCCTACGGCAGATGCTGATGCTTGCAGAGTGGCGCGCATGTCGACGGGCGAGGACATGGCTATGGTTGCTTTGGCGTTAAGGTCGCCAAGGCGTGTGAGTAGTTCGGGAAAGTGGAGTGTGGTGCTCAGATGGGCGATGAAGGGGGCGGAGAGTGACAGTCGGTCCAACTGGAGGTCGGCGTATGGGTTACCGAGCATGTCGTGTATGGTAGCGGAGGCCTGCAAGGCGATGTCCTGACGGCGTGCCAAGGAGGTTACCTTGATGTCTGCCTTGGACGAATGGTCTGTGCCGTGTGCCTTTATGTTGATGCTCATGGGAGCTACGCGCGAAAGGTCAACGTTGGCTGGGAGGAAAGGCTGTATGTCCCGTGGACTGATGCGTGTGACGTTCAAGCGCACGGCATAGTGTAGGCTGCCCTTGAGTGGCTTCCCGTTGGCGTCTGTGCGGAAGTTTGCGCTGCACTCTGGAATGGTAATGTGGGTGTCCGGCATGAGGAGCTGCACGCCAGAGAGCGTGAAGCTGCCTGGGCGGTAGATGGCGGAGGCGGTAAGGTTGGTCAGACGCACTCCGGACTGCTCAATGGCAGAGAGGCGCTTTACGGCAACGTCTGCGGTAGAATCGGTAATATGATTTACTTGAATGTTGGCCGATATATTTCTGAGATTCAAATGTTTCGTATCGAAGCGCTCAGTTTTTTGAGGAGAGCTCTGAAGGTCGTAGCTAACACTTGTACCGCGAATGATAAGGGAGGAAATCTTGAGGTCGGTAGTACTCTTCGATGTGGTGTCTTTAGATGAAAAGGCATCAATGACGAACTGGCAGTTGAGGGGGCTGTCGGGTGTCTTTTGTACCAGCCTGACGTCCGCGCCAAAGAGCTGAATGGCTGTGATGGCGATGCGTCCGGTAGAGAGTATGGTCCAAAGGTCTACGGAGGCCGACAGTCGACCCACGCGCAGCATGGTGCGGTGCTCCCGGTCCTTGAGGAGAGCATCGTCGATGGTGATGCGGTTGATGGGGTGGAAGTCAACACGTCCTACGCTCACCTCAGTATGTAGCAAGTCGCCCAACGCGTCCGTGGCGCATTGAGCAAGAAAACTCTGCACTACATTAAGGCGTAGCGCAGAGTATATTGCGAGGTACGCTATGAGCAGGGTCCATAGCGTAGTGCGTAGTATTTTGTATATTGACTTCAACTAGACTAGACGTAAAGATAGCGTTTGATGCTCTTCTTTGGGGTTTTCTCGAATTCCTCATCGCGTATTTCGAAGGAAGCCACCTTGCAGTATGCAGGTTGCATCTTATTTACGGCTTCGAGGTTCAGCTTCATCTGTTTGATGACATCGGTAGAACTCATGTTCTGTGCGGAGCAGACGTCGAGGTCGGGATGGATGAGTGCCACGAGTTTGCCGTCGCGCTGCACTACGATGGTCTCCATTACGAGTGGCTGCGAGTTGAATGCATCCTCAATTTCCTCGGGGAAGATGTTCTGTCCGCTCGGACCGAGAATCATGTTCTTCGAGCGTCCCTTGATAAAGAGGTTGCCCTTGCGGTCCATGATGCCGAGGTCGCCCGTGTGGTACCATCCATCTTTGTCGAGGGTGGTGGCGGTTGCCTCTTCGTTCTTGTAGTAACCGAGCATCACGTTGGTGCCGCGTGCGAGGATTTCGCCTGGTTCGCGGTGAGGGTGTTTGCTGTCAATCTTTATTTCCATATTCACGACGGCACGACCACACGAACCAGCCTTGTGCTTAGTCCAGTCGGAATAGGCAATGATGGGGGCGCACTCGGTGGCTCCGTAACCTACAGTAATTGGGAAGTGGATGTCCATGAGGAACTGCTCCACGTCCTGGTTGAGTGCGGCACCACCCACGATTATCTCGTAGAGCTTTCCGCCAAAGGCGTTGTACACCTGCTCGTGAATCTTCTTCTTTATCTTCGTACCGATGATAGGGGTGTGCATCAGCGTGCGCACAACTGGGGTAATCTTCGGGAATACCTTCTTACGAATTATCTTCTCTATGACGAGCGGCACGGCGATGATGATACATGGCTTAACGTCCGTAAACGCCTGTGCCACAACGGCTGGCGATGGTATGCGCGTTAGGAAGAATACGTGGCAACCGGAGCAGAACTCCTTGATGAACTCGAACGCCATTCCGTACATGTGAGCCATAGGCAGGATGGAGATGACGTTGGAGCCAGGCTTTAGGTTGTCCTGCATCGCCCCATTGGCGAAGTGCAAGTTGCTCCAGAGGGCACGGTAAGGAATCATCACGCCCTTGGAGAATCCCGTGGTGCCCGAGGTGTAGTTGATGAGCGCCAGCTCTTCTGGTGACGACTCTTTGTAGTACTCCACGTTTTCCTTGCGGAAATGCTTGGGATATTTCTTACCGAAAAATTCGTTGAGATGCTCACGGGCGTAGGTCAGCTTCTCGGAGCGCGAGAGCATGAGGGAGTAGTCCGGGATGTTGATGATGCCTTCCAGTTGCGGCATCTTTGACGGGTCCACTTGCTTGGCCACTACGTCGCCTACGAAGAGCAGGCGCGACTCAGAGTGGTTTACGATGTGGTGAATCTGCTCCGCCGTAAACTCGTGAAGTACAGGCACGGCAACGGCACCATAGGTCAGCGTGGCAAGGAACGCTACCGCCCAGTTACTCATGTTGCGACCGCAGAGGGCAATCTTGTCGCCGCGCTGTATGCCGCTATTCTCAAAGAGGATGTGAAGTTTCTCTATCTTGCGTGCCACATCCTGGTATTGCAGGGTGGCACCTTTGTAGTCGGTTAAGGAGTCAAGGTCCCAATACTTATGTATTGCCGACTCGATGCATTCATTGAAACTTGGTATTGAATTCATAATATTTTCTCTTCTTGGAAGGTTGTGGGTTTGAAAACTTTGTGCAAAGTTAAATCATTTTTGCACACTAGCCAACACTTTTGTGCATTTTTTGACATTAAGGCTATCATTTTCGACTTATCGTAGAATAAATACATGTAGAGTATTCGGTAAATTCGTATTTTTTTGTACCTTTGCAAAGATTAAAAAGAGAACGGCGCGCGATATTTTTCGCTAAATGCGCATAAAACAAAACAAAAATGTAACGACTATGGGACTGTTCGACCTGTTCAAGAAGAATAAGCAAGAAGAGAAGGCCACGCTAGACAAAGGTCTCGAAACGACAAAGCGAAGTGTGTTCGACAAGATTTCGCACGCCATTGCCGGTAAGTCCACCATCGACGATGATGTGCTGGACAACCTGGAGGAGGTGCTCATCACGAGCGACGTGGGCGTGGAGACGACGTTGAAGATAATCGAGAGAATACAAGCCCGCGTGGCAAGGGACAAGTACGTCTCCACCTCGGAGCTCAACTCCCTCCTGCGCGACGAGATTGCCCAGCTCCTTGCAGAAACGGAAAACAAAGGTACGGCCGCGGTCAGGGATGCCAACACCGGGGGCAACGCTCCGTACGTCATCCTCGTAGTAGGCGTGAACGGCGTGGGCAAGACGACCACCATAGGCAAGCTGGCAAGCATGTTTAAAGAGGCTGGCAAGAAGGTTTACCTCGGAGCCGCCGACACGTTCCGTGCCGCTGCCGTGGAGCAGCTATGCGTATGGGGTGAGCGCGCCGGAGTTACCGTCATCAAGCAGCAGATGGGTAGCGACCCCGCCAGCGTAGCCTACGATACGGTATCGTCGGCAAAGGCCAACAACGCCGACGTCGTCATCATCGATACAGCTGGGCGTCTGCACAACAAGGTGAACCTCATGAACGAGCTGAAGAAGATAAAGGACGTCATGAAGAAGGTACTCCCCCAGGCGCCGGACGAGGTGATGCTCGTGCTGGACGGTTCCACCGGACAGAACGCCTTCGAACAGGCAAAGCAGTTTGCTGCCGTTACGCAGATAACCAGTCTGGCCATTACCAAACTCGACGGTACGGCAAAGGGCGGCGTCGTTATCGGCATCAGCGACCAGCTGCAGGTGCCCGTAAAGTACATAGGACTGGGCGAGGGGATACACGACCTGCAGCTCTTCGACCGTAAGGAGTTCGTAGCCTCGTTGTTCTCGTAATTTTAAATATTTTTTTTCTACAAGTGAAGATAAACCAGATAGACATCATAACGATGGGGTGCTCCAAGAACCTCGTGGACAGCGAGAGCTTGCAGCGCCTCTTCAAGAAGGAAGGCTACCATTGCGTACTCGACGCCGAAGAGGTGGAGGGCGAAGTGGTGGTAATAAACACATGCGGCTTCATCGAGGATGCCAAACAGGAGAGCATCGACACCATACTCCAGTTTGTGGAGGCAAAGAAGCAAAAGCAGATAAAGCGCCTCTACGTGATGGGCTGCCTCTCGCAGAGATATAAGGAAGAACTGGAGGAAGAACTGCCCGGCGTAGACCGCTACTACGGCAAGTTCGACTACAAGGCCCTCGCCGCCGACATCGCACGTGAGAATACCCCGGCCAAGCAAGCCGCCTCCGCCGTGGAGAAAAAGAAGAACGTCCATTATTGTTACGTGAAAATCTCCGAAGGCTGCGACCGCCATTGTGCCTATTGCGCCATTCCCATCATAACGGGCAAGCACCAGAGCCGCTCCATCGACGACATCCTCGACGAGGTGCGCCAGCGCGTGGACGAAGGTGTCAAGGAGTTCCAGATAATAGCTCAGGAGCTGACCTACTACGGCGTGGACCTCGACGGCAAACGCCACATCGCCGAGCTCGTCAGCCGTATGGCCGACGTCAAGGGAGTGAAGTGGATTAGACTCCACTATGCATACCCCAACCAGTTCCCCTTCGAGCTGCTCGACGTCATGAGGGAGAAGAAGAACGTGTGCCGCTATCTGGACATCGCCCTCCAGCATATCTCCGACAATATGCTCACCCGTATGCGCCGCAATACAACTAAGGAAGAGACGATGCACCTTGTGGAGCAGCTGCGCCAACAGGTGCCCGGCATCGCCCTGCGCACCACGCTCATGGTGGGCTTCCCTGGAGAGACGGACGAGGACTTCCAGGAACTCGTGGACTTCGTCAAGTGGGCACGCTTCGAACGCATGGGCGCCTTCGCCTATTCGGAAGAGGAGGGCACCTACAGCGCCGAGAACTACAAGGACGACGTGCCGGCCGACGTGAAGCAGGCACGCCTGGACAAGCTCATGCGCGTGCAGCAACGCATCTCCGCCGAGATAATGGCCGAGAGGATAGGGGAGCAGACGCAGGTCGTCATAGACCGTCGCGAGGGCGACTGGTACGTGGGACGCTCCGAGTACTCCTCGCCCGAGGTGGACCCCGAAATCCTCATCCCCGTGGCCGAGAAACGCCTGAGGAAGGGATGCTTCTATAACGTCAAGATAACCGGAGCCGAGGAGTTCGACCTCTACGCCACTACACAACTATGAACTATAAAGAATTTGTCACCGAGCTCACACGAAAGACCAACTATCGGGCGGAAGACGTGCGCAACATGCTGCACACCGTAGTCTGCTCGATAATAGACGACGTGGCCGAAGGCAAAACCGTCACGCTCAACGGGCTGGGCACTTTCGACGTGAAGAAACGGCAGGAACGAGTCATCCTCAATCCTGCCACGAAGCAGAAGATGCTGGTGCCCCCCAAACTGGTGGTCAACTTCAAACCCGTCGACTCCTTGAAAGGGAAAATAAAATCGCTCGACACTCCAAATCAAGCACCACGTGACTAACCCCGGCTTTTGACATCGAATACAGCCTACATTTTTAAATGAGTACAACAAAAGACATCGCAAAGACCCTTGCCGCCAAGCACGGCATCTCGCAAGCTGATGCGGAACTGTTCCTGCAGCAGCTCGTGGATACCGTCAACGACGGACTGCTGGCTGACCGTATCGTGAAGATAAAGAGCTTTGGCACGTTCAAGCTGCAAAGCGTCAAGGACCGCGTCAGCGTCAACGTCAACACGGGCGAGAGGGTGAACATCGCGGGCCACGACAAGGTTAACTTTCTCCCCGACGCACTCATGAAGGACGTTGTCAACAAGCCCTTCGCTCAGTTCGAAACTGTAATGCTCGACGACGATACCGTAATGGACGGCATCATCGAAGAGACGGCAGACGACTCCGAACAAGAAGCCGAGCAAGAAACTGCCGTGGAAGAGGCTGAGCAAGAAACTATCGAAGAGGCAATAGAGGAATCTGTTGTTGAGGCTGAGCCTGAGTCTATCGAAGAGGCAATAGAGGAATCTGCTGTTGAGACTGAGCCTGAGTCTATCGAAGAGACAATAGAGAAATCAGTTGTCGAAGAGTCGGGACAAGAGCCTACAGAAGAAAAACAAGATGAACCTGTAGTATCCTCCGACCCCGTCTGCCCCGTAGTAAGAAAGAGTTGCCGAAACTACTTCCTCTACGTGGCCATTATGATAAACCTCCTCGTTGCCGTTGTCGCCTTCATTGCCGGCTACTACGCCTCGGAAGAAAACTGGATAGCCACTACGCCGACCGAAAAATCCACTCAGCCCGCGCCCCGCGTCGTTAGCGTAAAGAAGAAAACCGTCGTCGTGCCTCGAAAAGCCGCAAGCTCGGCTGTGCAGGATACCGTCGCACCACCAAAAGCAACGGCACCAAAAGACCACGACGCAAGCCCCAAAGCCACGGCTGCAAAGGACACCACGACAAAGAAGCGCCACGACACCATTCCCGACGTCAGGCACTTCGCCGACCCACGCGTACGTA
Source organism: Oscillospiraceae bacterium (assembly GCA_963588475.1). Taxonomy (GTDB): domain Bacteria; phylum Bacteroidota; class Bacteroidia; order Bacteroidales; family Bacteroidaceae; genus Prevotella. The sequence goes on from CAVAHD010000001.1 coordinate 58,257, forward strand.
CCGGAGCATACACCATCACCGGCATCGCCCAGACCGTCAAGGTAAAGAAAGGACAGACGCTCGAGAGCATCTCCAAGTACTACCTCGGACCAGACATGGAATGCTACGTGGAAGCCGTCAACAACGGCAAAAAGAACGTCAACGCCGGAGACGAACTGAACATACCTGCGCTGAAACTAAAGAAGAAAAAATAAAAAGACAAACGATACCCACACTACAATACACAAATGAGCAACTTAACGGATATGATAGAAAGCCTCAGCCAAGCCGCTGCTTCGGACGGAATCCACATGGTGGCGGAAGTAGGCGGAGACATTGACCAACTCTTCACACTCGGGAAAGGCGGCGAAATGCCCGTACTTACCGCACGCAACCTCGTGCCCTTCCCTGCCGTACCGGCATCCATCACCATAGGACGCAAGTCGTCGCTGAAACTCGTCAAATACATCCAGGCACACCCCAGGAAGCAGTTCGCCATCTTCTGCCAGAATGACGACAACGTGGAGGAACCCACCCTCGACGACCTTTATCCCGTGGGCGTAATCTGCCAGTTCATACAACTCATGGACATGCCAGGCAACGACGACAAGAAGATGCTCCTGACCCAGCCGCTCGTGCGCTGTTCCATAGAGTCCATCGTAAAGCATCAGCCATACATGACCGCCGTCGTGGAGGCCATCCCCGAGGACGAGCTGAAGGAGGACGACGTAGAGTTTGAGACCGTCATGGGCCAGCTGCGCAAGAAGGCTTACGAGCTCATCGAGAAGTCCGATGAAAACGCCTTCGAGCTAAAGATGGCCCTCAATACCGCCCCCGACGACCGCTTCTTCATCAATCAGCTCGCCTTCCGCATTCCCATGAAGAACGTGACAGAGCGAATGAAGCTGCTCGATGTAAGCGACTACAAGCAGCGCGCCATGATGGTGCTCGAAAACGTCAATGAGCTTATAGAATACGCCAACGTACGCATCAAAATCCACAACCTCACGCAACGCTCCATAGACCGCGACCAGCGCAACTACTTCCTTCGCGAAGAGATAAAGAGCATCAACCGCGAGCTGGGTAGCCAGGCACCGCGCACGCCCGAGGTGGAGGAGATCTGCGAGAAGGCGGCCCTGCTCACGTGGCCCGAAGCCATTGAGGAGAAGTTCAATAAGGAGCTCTCGCGCCTCGAACAGATCAGCCCACAAAGCTCCGACTACAATACGCAGCTCAGCTACCTCCAGCAGGTGGTCGACCTGCCGTGGGAGAAATACACCAAGGACAACCTCGACCTCAAGCGTGCCCAGAGGATTCTCGACCGCGACCACTACGGCATGGAGAAGGTGAAGCAGCGCATCCTGGAGCACATCGCCGTCATCGCCCTGCGCGGCAACCTCCGCGCCCCCATCCTCTGCCTCTACGGTCCTCCGGGAGTGGGCAAGACGAGTCTGGGAAAGAGCATCGCCGATGCCCTCAACCGTAAGTACGTCCGCATGTCGCTCGGCGGTCTGCACGACGAAGCCGAGATACGCGGACACCGACGCACCTACATCGGAGCCATGGTGGGACGCATCATCAAGAACATCGAGAAGGCCGGCACGGGCAACCCCGTCTTCATCCTCGACGAGATAGACAAGGTGACGCAAAGCACCCACAACGGCGACCCTTCATCGGCCCTGCTCGAGGTCCTCGACCCCGAGCAGAACAGCGCCTTCCACGACAACTTCCTCGACATGGACTACGACCTCTCCAAGGTGATGTTCATCGCCACCGCCAACGACCTCTCCACCATCCCCGGTCCACTACGCGACCGTATGGAGATAATCGAAGTCTCCGGCTACACTACCGAGGAGAAGGTGGAGATAGCCCGCCGCCACCTCCTGCCGCGCGAAAAGGAGAAGACCGGCATAGACAATGCCCCAATGGCCATCACCGTCAACAGGCCCGCCCTGGAGACTATTATAGAAAAGTACACGCGCGAGAGCGGAGTGCGCCAGCTCGAGAAGCAGGTAAACAAGCTGCTGCGCAAACTGGCCTTCCAACTCCAACTCAACGGCACCATCGAGACCCCCAAGATAGGCAAGAACGACATCGAGGGTCTGCTGGGCAAGGCGCCCTTCTACCGTGACATCTACCAGGGCAACGACTACGCCGGCGTAGTCACCGGTCTGGCCTGGACCTCCGTAGGCGGTGAGATACTCTTCATCGAGACCAGCCTAAGCCAGGGCAAGGCCGGCAAGCTGACCCTCACGGGCAACCTCGGCGACGTCATGAAGGAGAGTGCAGTCATCGCCCTCGAATACGTCAAGGCGCACGCCGCCGACCTGGGTATCGACCCGCGCGTCTTCGAACATTGGAACATTCACATCCACGTTCCCGAGGGAGCCACGCCGAAGGACGGACCGTCCGCAGGCATCTCCATCGCCACCAGCATCGCCTCTGCACTTACGCAACGTAAGGTGCGCAAGAACGTGGCCATGACTGGCGAGATAACCCTGCGCGGAAAGGTGCTCCCCGTGGGCGGCATCAAGGAGAAGATACTCGCCGCCAAGCGCGCCGGCATCACAGACATCCTCCTCTGCTCCGCCAACCGGAAGGACATCGAGGATATTGCCCCCGAGTACCTCAACGGCGTCACCTTCCACTACGTAGAGAACGTCAACGACGTGTGGGACTTCGCCCTAACAAACGAACTGGTGAAGAATCCCCTCAAACTCATCGTGCCCGAAGACGACAAGAAGAAAGCCGCCACGGCATAAGTAAAGACGATACAAAAAAACGCAATACATGAAATTTGAACTACAACATACCGACCCCGGCTGCCAGGCGCGTGCAGGAAAGATAACCACCGACCACGGCGAAATCCTCACCCCCATCTTCATGCCCGTCGGTACCGTAGGGTCTGTCAAGGCGGTACACTTCGAGGAGCTCAAGCGCCAGGTGCTGGCACAAATCATCCTCGGCAACACGTACCACCTCTTCCTCCGCCCCGGTCTCGACATCCTCCGTCGCGCCGGCGGCCTACACAAGTTCATAGGGTGGGACAGACCCATCCTCACCGACAGCGGCGGCTTCCAGGTCTTCTCCCTTACCGGCATACGCAAGATAAAGGAAGACGGATGCGAGTTCCGCAGCCACATCGACGGCTCCAAGCACTTCTTCACCCCCGAGAACGTCATGGACACCCAGCGCATCATAGGCGCCGACATCATGATGGCGTTCGACGAGTGTCCGCCCGGACAATCCGACTGGCACTACGCACGCAAAAGTCTCTCGCTGACAGAGCGTTGGCTCGATAGGTGCGTCAAACGCTTTAACGAGACCAAGCCCCTCTACGACCACTCCCAGTCGCTCTTCCCCATAGTGCAGGGATGCACCTTCAAGGACCTCCGCCAGGAGTCGGCAAAGTTCGTGGCAGACAAAGGGTGCGACGGCAACGCCATCGGCGGTCTGGCCGTAGGAGAGCCCACCGAGGTGATGTACGAGATGGTAGAAGTAGTCAACGACATCCTCCCCAAGGACAAGCCGCGCTACCTCATGGGCGTCGGAACCCCGTGGAACATCCTCGAGAACATAGCCCGAGGCGTAGACATGATGGACTGCGTGATGCCTACCCGCAACGGTCGCAACGCGCTCCTCTTCACCTACGAGGGCACCATGAACATGAAGAACAAGAAGTGGGAAGACGACTTCACGCCCATCGACCCCGACGGGTGCGACATCGACCAGGTGACCACCAAGGCCTACCTCCACCACCTCTTCAAGGCCCAGGAGTACCTCGCCCTGCAGATAGCCTCCATACACAACCTCAGCTTCTACCTCAGGCTCGTGGGCGACGCACGCCAGCACATCATCGCCGGCGACTACGCCACATGGATGAAGAGCGTCATCGACAACATGCAACGAAGAATCTAACAAATGACAAAGAAGTTTAGACTACACCGCCCACACCTTCACCTACCCAACCTCGCGAGGTTCATACCCCTCGGGAGGCTGGACAGGTACATCATAGGCAAGTTTATCGGTACGTACTTCTATTCCATCGCACTCATCCTGAGCATCTCCATCGTTATCGACGTCAACGAGAACCTCAGCAAGTTCATACAGTACCAGGCGCCGTGGAAAGCCATCGTAGTCGACTACTACCTCAACTTCGTACCGTACTTCGCCAACCTCTTCTCGCCACTCTTCGTCTTCATCGCCGTCATCTTCTTTACATCGAAAATGGCTGGCAACAGCGAGATTATCTCCATCATGGCAGCCGGAGTAAGCTTCAAGCGGCTCATGCGCCCGTACATGATCTCCTGCATCATCATCTCCGTAATGTCGTACTTCCTAAGCGCATACGTCATTCCCCACGGCACCGTCATCAGGATGAACTTCGCCTCGCTCTACATGAACAGCAAGAAGAACACCTCCGCCGAAAACGTGCAGCTGCAAGTGCAGAAGGGAGTCATCGCCTACATCCAGCACTACGACAACAACTTCAAGCGCGGCTACGGCTTCTGCCTCGACAAGTTCGAGAACAAGAAACTCGTCTCCCACATGACCGCCTCCGACATCCAGTACGATACCATCGCCGAGACGAAATACCATTGGAAAGCCTCCAACTGGAAGGTGAGAGAGCTCAAGGGCAACCGCGAATACATACGCAGCGGCGCACAGCTCGACACCCTCATCGCCATGGAGCCTATGGACCTCGTCTACTCCAAGGGCCAGCAGGAGACATTCACCTCGCCCGAGTTGGACGAGTACATCTCCAAGCAGATAGACCGCGGCTCCGGCAACGTCGTACGCTACCAAGTGGAGTACCACAAACGCATAGCCACGTCGTTCGCCTCCTTTATCCTCACCATAATAGGCGCCTCTCTCTCCGCCCGAAAACGCAAGGGAGGCATGGGAATGTACCTCGGCCTCGGCCTCGCCCTCAGCTTCGTCTACATCATGCTGCAGACCGTCTGCGCCTCCTTTGCCGTCAACGCCGACACGCCGCCTATGCTCGCTGCATGGATACCGAACATCATCTTTGCCGTAGTGGCATACTTCTGCTACCGCAAAGCGCCGAATTAACCTCTATACATAAAATAAGAAATGAACGAAAACAAACCTACATACTTCGACGAGACACTTCTCAACGACAATGTCCTCGACGCCCTCGACGACATGAACTTCGAGAAGTGCACGCCCATACAGGCCGCCTGCATCGATCCCATCATCGAGGGCCACGACATCATGGGCGTAGCACAGACCGGCACCGGCAAGACGGCCGCTTACCTCCTCCCCGTGCTCTCCTGCCTCGACGACGGCGGCTTCCCCGAGGACGCCATCAACTGCCTCATCATGAGCCCCACACGCGAATTGGCTCAACAAATAGACCAAGCCATGCAAGGCTTCGGCTTCTACCTCCCCGAGATAGGCTCCGTGGCCGTTTACGGCGGCAACGACGGCAACCGCTACGACCAGGAGCTAGCCGCCCTGCGCGCCGGAGTGAGCGTCGTCATCGCCACGCCAGGCCGACTCATCTCCCACCTGCAGATGGGCAACCTCGACCTCTCCCGTCTCTCCTTCTTCATTCTTGATGAGGCTGACCGGATGCTAGACATGGGCTTCTCCGACGACATCCTCACCATCGCCAAGAACATCCCCCAGTCGTGCCAGACTATCATGTTCTCCGCCACCATGCCACATAAGATAGAGCAGTTGGCACGTACTTTGCTTCACGACCCCGTAAACGTGAAAATCGCCGTCAGCAAGCCCGCCGAGAAGATTCAGCAGTCGGCCTACATCTGCCACGAGCCGCAGAAGATACGCATCCTGCAGCACCTCTCGCAGCACGGCTTCGTGCCCGAGCGCCACGAAGAGGGCCAGACCCCCATGCCCCTGGAGCGCGTCATCATCTTCTCAGGCAAGAAGACACGCGTAAAGGAAATAGCACGCGCCCTCACGCAGAAGAAGGTGAAGTGCGCACAGATGCACTCAGACCTCACCCAGGCCGAGCGCGACGAGGTAATGTACCAGTTCAAGAGCGGAGCCGTAGGAGTCCTCGTGGCTACGGACATCGTCAGTCGAGGTATCGACATCGACGACATCCAGATGGTCATCAACTACGACGTGCCCCACGACGTGGAGGACTACGTGCACCGCATAGGACGTACCGCACGCGCACAACGCGACGGCATCGCCATCACGCTCGTTGCCGGCGACGACATCCGATACTTCAAGAAAATAGAGCAGTTCCTTGAGCGTAAAATACATCAGAACACCCTCCCCGAAGGGCTCGAAGCGCCCAAACAAACGAAGGACGACAAACCATCAAGAGGAGACAAAAGCAGACACTCGCACCACCGCCGCAAGCCGAAAGGCGAGAATACAAAGCCACAAAGCGAGAATGCTGCCCCAGAAGGCGACAACGCCAAGCCAAAGAGCAACAGAAGGCGACCGCACCACCACAAGCGGAAACCAAAACAACAAGATAACCAAACAACTAAACAAAACAACGACTAAGACAACATTTCTATGACCGAACAGACAAACATCTGCGGCATGCGCCGCAAAGACTTCCGCACCACCATCGACGGAAAGCAGACCGACCTCTACATCCTCCGCAACAGCAAAGGCTACGAAGTGGCCATCACCAACTACGGCGGCGCCGTCGTGGCCATCATGGTGCCCGACAAGAACGGCCAGATAGCCAACGTCATCCAGGGCTACGACAACATCGATGACATGCTCAAGTCCCCCGAGCCGTACCGCTCCACCCTCATCGGCCGCTTCGGCAACCGCATCTGCAAAGGCCGCTTCACCCTTGGCGGCAAGGAGTACAGCCTGGCCACCAACGACGGTCCCAACCACCTCCACGGTGGCAACAAGGGCTACAACCTGCGCGTGTGGGACGCCTTCCAGATGTCCGAGCAGTCGCTGGCCCTCTCCATCCTATCCCCCTACGGCGAGGAAGGCTTCACGGGCGAGATGAAGATCACCGTCGAGTACACCTGGACCGACGACAACGAGCTGCGCATCGACTATCTGGCCACCACAAACAAGAAGACCATCGTCAACCTCACGCACCACGCCTTCTTCTCCATCTCAGGCATCGCCAATCCGACGCCTACGGTGGACAACCTCATCTGCGAGGTGAACGCCGACTTCTACCTCCCCATCGACACCACAAGCATCCCTACGGGCGAGATACTCAAAGTGGAAGGCACCCCGTTCGACTTCCGCACCCCCAAGACCATCGGGCAGGACATCGACGCCGACCATGAGCAGATAAAGAACGGTCAAGGCTACGACCACAACTACGTGCTCAACAAGAAGGAGGAGGGCGAGCTCTCCTTCGCTGCCCGCGTCAAGGACCCCGTTTCCGGCCGCACCCTCGAGTGCTACACCACGGAGCCCGGCCTGCAGATGTACACCGACAACTTCGGCACCGGTCTCCCCGGTCAGCACGGCGCCACCTTCCCACGCCGCTCCGCCGTATGTTTCGAGGCGCAGCACTTCCCCGATACGCCAAACCGCCCATACTTCCCGTCCGTAGTACTCAACCCAGGCGAGCGCTACCACCAGAAGACCATCTACAAGTTCGGTGTAAGCGAGGACTAAGATTACTAAACCAAAAGCAAACAATAGGGCTGAATTCCAAGCAAGGAATCCAGCCCTATTTTTCTTATACGTATATTGTGCGTTGCTCTAAGGTTTAGGACGTGCCAATTCAAAATTTCGACCACGCAAACCTAAGAGAATTGCTATTTTTGCGTAAAATGGCTTACTTGGCGTAAGCAACGCTGCGGGTCTCGCGGATGACGGTAATCTTCACCTGACCAGGGTAGGTCATTTCGTTTTGAATCTTGAGGGCAATTTGGTTGGAGAGCACCTCGATGTCGGCATCGGAAATCTGGTCGGCACCGACGATAACGCGGAGCTCGCGACCAGCCTGTATGGCGTAGGTCTTCGTAACGCCAGGGTAGCTCATGGCAATGGCCTCAAGGTCGTTGAGACGCTTGATGTAAGCCTCTACAATCTCGCGACGTGCACCAGGACGTGCACCGGAGATAGCGTCGCACACCTGTACGATAGGGGCGAGTAGGGAAGTCATCTCCATCTCGTCGTGGTGGGCACCGATAGCGTTGCAGATGTCTGGCTTCTCCTTATACTTCTCGGCCAGCTTGGCACCATAGAGTGCGTGAGGCATCTCCAGCTCCTCGTCGGGCACCTTACCGATATCGTGAAGCAGACCAGCGCGCTTCGCCTTCTTCGGGTTCAAGCCGAGCTCGGCCGCCATTACGGCACAAAGGTTTGCGGTCTCGCGGGCGTGCTGCAGAAGGTTTTGGCCGTATGAAGAGCGGTACTTCATCTTGCCGACGATGCGCACAAGCTCCGGGTGCAGACCGTGGATGCCAAGGTCGATGGTGGTGCGCTTACCCGTCTCTATAATCTCCTGTTCAAGCTGCTTCTTTACCTTGGCCACGACCTCCTCGATGCGTGCCGGGTGTATGCGTCCGTCCGTGACGAGCTGATGGAGCGCAAGGCGGCAGGTTTCGCGGCGTACGGGGTCGAAGGCGGAGATGACGATGGCTTCCGGAGTGTCGTCCACAACGATTTCTACGCCGCAAGCAGCTTCGAGAGCACGGATGTTGCGGCCCTCGCGACCGATGATGCGACCCTTCACCTCGTCGTTGTCTATGTGGAAGATGCTTACGGAGTTCTCGATGGCCGTCTCGGTAGCCACGCGCTGGATGGTCTTGATGACGATTTTCTTTGCCTCGTTGTTGGCATTGATTTTCGCCTCGTCCATTATCTCGTTGATGTAGCTCTGGGCGTTGGTGCGTGCCTCGTCCTTAAGGCTCTCTATGAGGCGTGTGCGTGCCTCCTCGGCGGAGAGTCCCGAGAGCTGCTCCAGTTTCTCGCGCTCCTGCGTCTGCATGTTCTCCAACTCCTGCTCCTTGAGTGCGAGGAGCTTCTGCTCGTTCTCGAGCTGCTGCTCCGTCTGGTCCATCTCCTGCATGCGGCGGTTCAGCTCCTCTTGGCGCTGACCGAGGGAGAGCTCGCGCTGCTTGAGCTTGTTCTCCGTCTGCTGGATCTTCTTGTTGCGTTGCTGCACCTCGCGCTCCAGCTCGCTCTTCTTGTTGATGAACTTCTCCTTTACCTCGAGGAGCTTCTTTTCTTTAAGCACTTCCGCTGCCTTCTCGGCATTGGCTATCATCTCATTGAACTTTACCTTAATTACATATCTGAAAATCAGGTAGCCACATAGTCCGCCGATGATAAGGGCGGCTACGGCTATAATAAAGTAATAAATCATTTATTCCGTTTATTTCGTTGTTTTAGTTGGTTTGATAAGTTACGATTACTCTTTCTCATTGAGAGCCTCCTCTATCTCGGCCGACAGCCCGCCGAGCAGCTCCTTGATTCGCGTGAAGTGTGTCTCGCGATTTTGCTTGGAGAGAAGGCAGGCGATGTCTATCATCGTGTAGTACATTATCTCCTTGTCGCTCTTTAGGCCCTTGTAGTGGTCGTAGTAGAGGTTAAGGCGGTTGTTTATCAGCTGCGCCACTTCACGGTACAGCTCCTCGTCCTCCCGGTTCACCACCATCGGGATGCGCGTGTCGTAGATGTTGAGGGTTATATTTTGTTTTGTGGGCTTTGCTGACATTGCTGCGTTCTAATATTTAAATAGTGTTGTCCTCCTTGAGGAGGGTGATGCATTGGTTGACGGAACGTATCAAGCGGTTGATGCGCTTCTGGGCGTTGGCCACGTCGTCGTCTGCTATGGTGAGCATTCGTGCCTCCTTCAAGGCCTCGTACTTGCGCGTGGACTCGTCCAGCTGTGTCCGGAGACGGTCTATCTCATCCTGCTTTTCGGCGAGCTCACTACGCAACGTGCTATTCGCCAGACGATATTCCTTCAAGGTGAGTATCAGCTGGCGCAGGCGGGTTGTGAAGTGGTTTATGTATTGCTCGGAATTGGCGGCGGGATTTTGCATGCTCTCTGTTTATTTGTATTACTTGTCCTGCTGCTGGGGCTTCTCTTTTTTGGCCAGCATTACGACGTTGTAGACGAAGTCTGTCACCCATTGCTGGGAGAAGTTCAGATGTTGGTTGTACTTGCGTACAGAAGCTACGGCTTTAAGCGTTGCAGGGTCGCTGAAGTCATTCTTCGTAAATATTTCGCTGACAGTCTTTTGTGTCATAGCGTAAAGCATTTTCTTGAAGAGCGACGGGAGGCGCATCTTAAACTTCATCAGATTGCCGACGAGCATCATGATGTCTTGCGTGAAGCCCTGGAACTGGTAGAGGTACGCCTGCATGTCCTGCACCTTGCGGCAGTTCTTGGCTACACTCTTGTCTATCTCACGGAAGAAGTCGTCGTTGTGGCCGTACATGTCGCGCATCATCTTGCGGCAGGCAGACTTCTCGCCCATACCGAGCTTGTTGTGCTGCGTGGGTACCTTGAATGTGGTTTTGAACACCCGAAGGTCGGGCAGCATGGCTATGTTGTTGATGCCTATCTGAGCTGCTATGGAAGCTTGGAAATAAACGCGGACCAGCATCATGTAGTCTTGCATTCCGCCAACGTTATCCGGGTTGCTGTTTTTCTTGAAGAGGTTGGTTATAAAACTCATATTTGCGTTATTGTTAACTAATAAATCGGCACAAAGTTAATAATAAAAACCGAAATAATTGCTTTAGGATAAAAAAAAGAGGTCAATTTTGTAATTTATACGTATATTTTTCCGATTTTCTATTGTTTTGTTGGTTATTTGTGTAACTTTGCACGAAGTTAGAAAACCATCCCTATCTTAAATGAACACATTACTGACGTTATGAATGCAGAGAACGGACGCGACTTCAAATTGATTACCTTGATGGCCGACTTAGCCGTAGTCGGCGCCATACTTTATTTTTATGTTACACTCTCTCCTGTTAGTGTGCCGAAAAGTATACAATCGCACACTTTGGGAGCCTTCGTCGTACTTGCCGTCGTATATTCATTCTATTTCATGCTTATACCGCCGGTAGTGATGAACCGACTCGTGCGCTATTCGCAAATCATCTACCGCAACCTGCGCATAGTTCTGCTCTCGGCCGTTACATTCTCTGTTCTCGTACACGCGATGAGCAGCAAGCAAAACAGTAACGAAGTGGACTTTTGTGCGCTCTTTGCCGCATGCACCTTCGTAGGAGTGATGATGGTGAGAGTTGCCCAGCTGCAACTGTTACGCCTTCTGCGCCAAAGCGGACACAACAATAGAAGTGTCCTCTTCGTGGGCAGCGACCCGGCCTTGCTTCATATTTATGACAGCGTGATGTCGGACCCTACATGCGGCTATACGCTCTTGGGCTACTACGACGATGAAGAGATAGAGGGTGCTCCCATGGGTCTGAAACGTCTAGGCACCAAGGCGGAGCTGGTTGACATTCTATTGGAAAAGGTTAAGGCGCCTTTCCACGTTGACAAGATGTATTGTAGCATACCAAGCCAGGACTTGGAGTACATGCACGACCTCATGAACTATTGCGATGCAAAGGTGATACATTTCTATTATGTTCCGCGTATAGCGCGAAACATACGCCTGTCGCTAAAACCTTTGCAGGTAGGCGACTCTATAGTGTATACAAGCCACTACAACGGACTGGCATCCTTGAGCCACCGCATCGTGAAGCGTGCGTTCGACATCTTCTTTAGCCTCCTTGCGCTCATCTGCACTTTACCTTTGTTGCCGATTATAGCATACAAGATAAAGAGCCAAAGCCCCGGACCGCTTATCTTCAAACAGAAGAGAACCGGACTGGACGGCAAGGATTTTATGTGCTACAAGTTCCGCTCGATGCACGTCAATGCGGATGCCGACAAGAAGCAGGCTACGCAGGACGACCCTCGCAAGTTCGCCTTTGGCAACTTCCTCCGCAAGTCGAACCTCGATGAACTGCCGCAGTTCTATAACGTGTTGCGAGGAGACATGAGCATCGTCGGTCCGCGACCGCACATGACGCTCCACACGCAGATGTATTCGGAGCTTATCCAGAAGTATATGGTACGCTGCTTCGCCAAGCCGGGAGTTACGGGACTGGCCCAGGTGACTGGCTTTCGTGGAGAAACAAAGGAACTGGCGCAGATGGAAGGACGCATCAGACGTGACATCTGGTACATCGAAAACTGGTCGCTGTGGCTGGATATTAAGATATGCTTCATGACCTTCAAGTCTATCTTTATAAACGACGAGCACGCATATTAGTAAACTGTTTTGAATAATACTTTATTGCAGAGATTAATGAATTGATTGATTAACGAATAAACACACTACACGTAAATAATGAAAGAAAACAATGTCCAAGACGCAACGTACGCCGTTGCGGCAGAAAATGAAGAGGAAAGCTTCATCAACATTCAAATGTTGCAAAGCATATTCCTGCAAAATGTCAGGTGGTTCATATTGTCGCTGGTCATTTGCGTGGGAATAGCAGTATTGTTCGTAAGGTACAAGTCTAAAGTCTACACCGTAGAGGCAAAGATGATCATCAAGGAGGATGACTCCAGAAGTAGAAGGTCGGCTTCGATGGAGTCCATGATGATACAGGCTATGCAAGGCGGAGGTATGAGCAATGGTCTCGACAACGAAATCGAGGTAATCAACTCCGTATCCGTAGCCGAGGAGGCCATACGCGCACTTCATCTCTATACGGACTACTATCTCGTAGGTTCTGTAAAGAAAAAGCCTATCTACGGCGAAGTGCCTGTACGTGTGTCGCTCGACCGGGAGTCGCTCAACGAGATTGACGGTTCGGTTTCCGTTAAGATAAAGTCAAATGGTAACGGCACCGTTAGTGTTAAGGGTAAATACATGGACAAAACGAAGGCGAAGTACGAGTTCGCAAAGGAAGGAAAGCTGCCGCTCAAGGTTAGAACTGGCGTAGGCAAGATGGAGGTGACCATCGAAAGCAATCCTCTCTACTTCGCAAAGTGGGCTGACGAGGGACATCCGATTGCTGCCGTCATCAACAATCCGCATTTGGTAGCGAAGGCATACGCTCAAGGCACTACCGTGGAGCCGTTGTCCAAACAGACCTCGATAGCACAGATAACGCGTAAGGACGTGCTGCCACAACGTTCCGTTGACTTCATCAAGGAGCTTACCGTTGCATACAACCGCCGTTGCAACGAGGATAAGAACGAGGTGGCAAAGCGAACGGAGCAGTTCATCAACGAGCGTCTCGAGAAGATAGGAAAGGAACTGGGTACGTCCGACAAGCAGATAGAGAACTTCCGAAGCGAAAGTGGTTTCGTCGATCCTAAGCTGAACGGCGAACTCGTTCTTACTGGTACGGACCAGGCAGACAAGAGCCTGGAGAACATCAACGAGCAGATGCTCCTCATGAAGGAAATTCAAAGGTACATCCAGAAGCCAGAGAATCTCTACCAGACTTTGCCTATCAACGTAGGTCTCGACGACGACGCTGCTACGGAGCTTATCTCGCAATACAACACGATAGCCCTGGAGCGTAGTAGACTCCTCCGCACGGCGTCCGAGACCAACCCGCAGGTACAGGCCTTAACCGCTCAGTTGGATAACCTCATCGGTTCCATCGGTCGTGCCATTCAGCAGTCGTATCGCACGTTCGAAATCACTCGTAACACCATAAACTCCCGCTACGCCAAGTACAACACGAAGCTGGCCGCTGGTCCGCGACAGGAGCGAGTGCTTACCGAGGTGGGACGCCGGCAGACTGTATCTTCCCAGCTTTACCTCATGCTTCTTCAGCAGAGAGAGCAGAACAGCATCTCTTTGGCTACTAATACGGACGTAGGTAAGCTGATTGATGTCCCGGAGGAACTTCCTGGAGCGCAGCCTAGGGGAATAATCATACTCCTCATTGGTCTAGTCGTAGGTTTGCTGATACCAATGGCCGTATTCATCGTTATCGAGTTCCTCAAGCACCGCATCGAGGGAAGAGGAGACATCGAACTGCTCACAAAGCAGCCCGTGCTCGCTGAGATACCTGCCGCCGCTGCCGAAACACTCGGAAAGGGCGACCTCGTCGTCAAGGAGAACAGAAACGGAACGATGGAGGAGGTGTTCCGCTCGTTGCGTACCAACGTGCAGTTCTCGCTCAAGGAGAACCAGAATGTCATCCTGCTTACCTCGTCAACGTCGGGCGAAGGAAAGACGTTCGTGGCTGCAAACCTCGCGATGAGTTTCGCATTGCTCGGAAAGAAAGTGCTGCTCGTGGGAGCCGACATCCGTCGTCCACGACTCTCTTCACTCTTCGGACTGGAGCACCAACACTCGGGTCTCACGACGCTTCTCACTAAGGAGTCGCCGACAAGGGAACAAATCGTGGCGGAGGCATTGCCGTCACAGGTAAACGAGAACTTCTTCATCATGCCCGCAGGACCAGTACCGCCAAACCCTGCCGAGTTGCTTTGCAGAAACTCGCTCAAAGAAATATTCGAGCAGCTGCGTAAGGAGTTCGACTACATCATCGTAGACTCGGCTCCTGTAGGAATGGTAACCGATACATTCCAGCTTGGCAAGGTTGCCGACATGACCCTCGTAGTGTTCCGTGCCGACTATACCGAGAAGGCTGCCGTATTGGCAATTGACGAGTTCTACGCAGAAGGCAAGCTGCCGGCAGTCAGCATAGCTCTCAATGGCGTTGACTTCACTAAGATGAAGTACGGCAGATACGGTAAGTATGGCAAGTACGGCAAGTACGGCAAATATGGTAAGTACGGAAGCTACGGATATGGTTACGGCTACGGTTATGGATATGGTAACTATGGCCAGTCGGAAGATAAATAGTCTTCAAACATAGTTATAATATAGGTATAATGCTCGCGCTTTAGGGCGTGGGCATTATGCTCTTTTAAGGATAACGAACAAATAGAAGATAAAGATAAAGACAATGACAATAGCAATAGACTTTGATGGAACCATCGTGACACATGAGTATCCACGCATCGGCGAGGAACTGCCTTTTGCAACTGACACCCTCAAGATGCTGCAAAAGGACGGACACAAGCTTATCCTCTGGACGGTACGCGAGGGCAAGCTTCGCGACGAAGCCGTGGAGTGGTGCAAGCAACGCGGAGTAGAGTTCTACGCCATCAACAACGACTACCCGGAAGAGACTGTAGACGGAAACGAACACTTCTCGCGTAAGTTGAAGGTAGACATGTGGATTGACGATCGCAACGTAGGAGGCTTGCCCGACTGGGGCACCATCTACCGTATGGTGTCGCACAAGCTGTCTTGGACCGACATCATGAGAGAGAGAAGCGGAGCCGGCGTCGACTATGAAGAACAGGCACACAAGAAGGCCGCAAAAAAGAAACATTGGTGGAGTATTTAAAAAAACAAAGGAAAACGTGCTTTAAGTGCGTTTTTTTTTGTAATTTTGCACCATCTTGGTTTATTCGGTTGAGAAACCGCTAAACAACCTACAACGAAAAACTAAACAACAAACAATGAATATCTCTTACAAATG
This sequence comes from Oscillospiraceae bacterium, assembly GCA_963588475.1. GTDB lineage: Bacteria > Bacteroidota > Bacteroidia > Bacteroidales > Bacteroidaceae > Prevotella. The sequence continues at coordinate 73,725 of CAVAHD010000001.1, forward strand.
GCTTAAAGAGTACGTGGACTTCGACCTTACCGCCGAAGAGGTCTGCGCAGCTCTTACCAGTACAGGACTTGAAGTGGACGCACTCGAAGAAGTGCAAACAATAAAAGGCGGACTCAAAGGACTTTATGTAGGTAAAGTGCTCACTTGTGAGCCGCATCCGGACTCGGACCACATGCACGTATGCACCGTGGACCTGGGCAAGGAACAGCCTTCGCAAATCGTATGTGGTGCACCGAATGTGGCAGCTGGTCAGAAGGTTATCGTAGCTGACCTCGGTTGCGTGCTCTACGACGGCGACAAGGAGTTTGTCATCAAGAAGTCTAAGCTGCGCGGCGTAGAGTCGTGCGGTATGATTTGTGCTGAAGACGAAATAGGCATTGGCAACGACCATGCCGGCATCATCGTGCTCCCAGAAGACGCTAAGGTGGGCACACCTGCTGCCGAATACTATAATATAGAGAGCGACTGGCTCATCGAGGTAGACATCACGGCAAACCGCCCAGACGGTCTCTCGCACTACGGCGTGGCTCGCGACCTCTATGCTTGGATGAAGTCAAACGGCATGGAGACAAGCCTGCATCGCCCTAGCTGCGACGAGTTTAAGGTAGAGGATAACTCGCTCCCTATCGACGTGGAGATACAAAACTCTGAGGCCTGCCGCCGCTACGCTTGCGTAAGCGTTACGGGTTGCGAGGTGAAGGAGTCACCCGACTGGCTCAAGAACAAGCTTACCGTCATCGGTCTTCGCCCTATCAACAATATCGTCGATATCACCAACTACATCATGATGGCATACGGTCAGCCTATGCATTGCTTCGATGCAGACATGGTGAAGGGTAACAAGATTGTCGTTAAGGACCAGAACGAGGGCAAAAAGTTCATCACTCTCGACGGCGAGGAGCACATCCTCGGCACTCACGACCTTGCCATCTGCAATGCGGAAGAGCCTATGTGTATCGCAGGTATCTTCGGTGGTAAGGGCTCAGGTACGTACGAGACAACAAAGAACGTGGTACTGGAGTCGGCTTACTTCCATCCGACATGGATTCGTAAGTCGGCACGCCGCCATGGCCTCTCAACGGACGCTTCGTTCCGTTTCGAGCGTGGCATAGACCCGAATGGCGCCATCTACGCCTTGAAGCAGGCAGCTATCCTTTGCCAACAGTTGGCTGGGGGCAAGGTGAGCATGGAGATAAAGGACCTCTATCCTAATCCTATCGAGAGCGCTAAGATGCACCTCGAGTATGATTACGTGGATAACCTCATTGGCAAGAAGATTGGCAACGACAAGATAAGGAGCATCCTGGAGTCTCTCGAAGTGGAGATAAACGCAGAGACGGAAGACGGACTCGATATTACTGTACCGGCCTACCGCGTTGACGTACAGCGTCCTTGCGACGTAGTAGAGGACATTCTCCGCATCTATGGTTATAATAATGTAGAGATTCCTACACAGCTCAAGTCGTCTCTCGTGACAAAGAGCTTCGAGGACCAGCGCCACAAGCTCCAGAACCTCGTTTCGGAGCAGCTCGTGGGCTCGGGCTTCAATGAGATACTCAACAACTCACTCACGAAGAAAGCTTACTACCAGGAGTTGAACGCTTACCCAGAGGAGACTCTCGTAAGCATCGTCAACCCGCTTAGCTCGGACCTCAACGTGATGCGTCAGTCGCTCCTCTTCGGAGGTTTGGAGAGCATCATGCGCAACGCCAACCGCCGTATGCAGAACTGCCGCTTCTTCGAGTTCGGTAACTGCTACCACCACTACAACGACAAGCGCGACGACAACAACCCGATGAAGGCCTACGCCGAGGAGACTCACTTGGGCATTTGGATGACGGGCAAACGCGTAGAGGGCTCATGGATTCACGCCAACGAGGACGCTTCCTTCTACGAGTTGAAGGCACACGTTGAGAACATCCTTCGTCGTATCGGCTTCCCACAGGGAATGCTCGTTACCGCAAAGTCCGACAACAACATCTTCTCTGCTGGCATCACTCTCAAGGACCGCAGCGGCAACGTCTTCTGCGAAATGGGTGTGGTAAGCAAGAAGCTACAGAAGCAGGCCGACATCGACCGCGAGGTGTTCTTCGCAGACTTCAACTGGACACGTACGACGAACGCAGTGAAGAAGTCTTCCGTTCACTTCACCGAAGTGCCTAAGTACCCGTCGGTTAGCCGCGACCTCGCGTTGCTCCTCGATGCCAACATCGAGTTTGCACAGGTGGAGCAGGTGGCACGCCAGACCGAGAAGAAGCTGCTCAAGAAGGTAGAACTCTTCGACGTTTACGAGGGTGACAAGCTCCCCGAAGGCAAGAAGTCGTACGCCGTCAACTTCATCCTTCAGGATGCTGAGAAGACGATGAGCGACAAGCAGATTGACGCTATCATGAACAAGCTCATAGCCAACTTCAAGAAGCAGCTCAATTGCGAATTGCGATAAGATAAATTTGCGAAATACGATAAAAACAAATATAAATACACACATAACAACAAAATGGGAAGAGCATTTGAATATCGTAAGGCCACCAAGATGAAACGTTGGGGCCACATGGCTAAAACATTCACACGTCTGGGCAAGCAAATCGCCATTGCAGTAAAGGCAAGCGGTCCGGACCCGGACACCAACCCGACTCTCCGCTCCATCATTGCTACCTGCAAGCGCGAGAATATGCCTAAGGACAACATCGAGCGCGCCATCAAGAACGCTCAGGGCAAGGACCAGTCTGACTACAAGGAGGTAACATACGAGGGATACGGCCCTCATGGCATCGCCGTCTTCGTTGACACCCTTACCGACAACACCACACGTACCGTAGCTGACGTTCGCTCGGTATTCAACAAATTCAGCGGTAACCTGGGCACTACTGGTTCACTCTCGTTCCTCTTCGACCACAAGTGCGTCTTCACCTTCAAGAAGCGTGACGACATCGATATGGACGAGCTCATCCTCGAGCTTATCGACTTCAACGTTGATGACGAGTTCGACGAGAACTACGATGAGGAGAAGGACGAGACAACAATCTCCATCTACGGCGACCCAAAGTCATACGCCCAGATACAGAAGTTCCTCGAGGAACAGGGCTTTGAGGATATCGGTGGCGAGTTCACCTACATCCCTAACGACCTTAAGGACGTGGACGATGAGCAGCGCGCTACTCTCGACAAGATGGTCGAGAAGCTCGAAGAGTTTGACGACGTGCAGACCGTCTACACCAATATGAAACCAGCCGTTGAAGAGTAAGAACTCTTTAGATGCACATAATTAAGGGGGCTTTCCTTATACATTTGTTGGAATAATCAAATTATAAGGAGTGCCCCCTTTTACCCTAAATCTAAGAGCATTTTTTAATCTCTACAATATCATCTATGAAAAAACTACTTACCCTTATCTCTGCAATTCTCTTCTCCTTTGCCAGCGTGCAAGCCGCCGGTACGGGGTGGGACGAGAAGTTGTACAAGGAGATAGAGAGCAACATCAAGGCTCCGTCTTTTGCTTCGAAGACATTTAAAATTACGAAGTACGGAGCTTCAACAAAAGCTTCTGCTGCCAAAAATCAAGAGGCTATTAATAAGGCTATTATAGCCTGCTCTAAAGCTGGCGGCGGTACGGTGATTATCCCTGCCGGTACGTGGAATACGGGGGCCATCCGTATGCAGGACAATGTCAACCTGCAGGTGGCAAAGGGCGCAAAGGTTGTCTTTGCCTACGACCCGTCTCTTTACCCCTTGGTGAAGACGCGTTGGGAAGGACTCGACATCATCAACTATTCGCCATGCATCTACGCATACCAGGCAAAGAACATCGGTCTGACCGGTGAGGGCGTGCTTGACGGCAACGGAAGCAACAGTACATGGTGGCAATGGTGCGGTGCACCTCGCTTCGGCTTCGATCCGGCAAAGACTCCCGAGAGCCAGGGATTGCCTTATAAAGGCATGGAGAAATACGAGAAGGACGAAAACGGGAACACGCTTCGTAACCGTGATGCTCTCCTTAAGATGTCCGACGACGGCGTGCCAGTAGAGCAACGCGTCTTTGGTAAAGGTCACGGCATGCGTCCGCAATTCGTCAACTTCTACGAGTGCGAGAATATCCTCATCGAGGGATTGAACATGATTGACGCTCCGTTCTGGGTCATCACGCCGACCTTCTCTAAGAATATTACCGTACGTCGCGTGAAGGTGACAAACGAAGGTCCTAACGGCGATGGTTGCGACCCCGAGTCTTGCGAGAACGTTCTCATCGAGGACTGCGTCTTCCATACAGGTGACGATTGCATCGCTATCAAGAGTGGACGTAATGCCGACGGACGTCTGCGCCCGGTACCTTCACAAAACATCATCATTCGTGGATGTACGATGGAAGACGGACATGGTGGCGTGGTAATCGGTTCCGAGATTACGGCTGGCGTAAAGAATGTCTTTGCCGAGAACTGCAAGATGGACTCTCCAAACCTCGACCGTGTGCTCCGCATCAAGACAAACACTTGTCGTGGTGGCGTTACCGAGAACATCTACATGCGCAACGTGGAAGTAGGCCAATGTGGCGAGTCGGTACTTCGCATCAATCTTGAGTACGACAAGAAAGAGCAGTCCAAGAGAGGTTTTACTCCAACCGTACGTAACGTATACATGGAGAACGTAACTTGCCAAAAGTCACGCTACGCCGTGCAGTTCAATGGTCTTGAAGAAAGCTCTAATATCTACAATATCAATATCAAGAACTGTACCTTCAATGGCGTTACCGATGCCAAGATATTCCGCACAGGCAAGTGTCATGACATACATTTCGAGAACCTTCGCGTAAACGGCGAGCCTCTTCTGTCTCAGCCTATGAGCAACCACTATTCGGAGTGGTTGGCCCTGAGCGAGGTAAAGCGCAATCCTTCGCCTTACTATCTGGACTTCACCGATTCCATCAAGCACAAGAAGGGTAAGTGGAGCTACGTTATGGGTATCGAGCTGGAGGGCATTATGGATGCTTACCTCGCTTACCAGAACCCGACATTGAAGAACTACGTTGTACGCTACCCAGAGTGGATGATAACAAAGGAAGGTAAGGTGACGGGCTACAAGTTTGAGGACTTCAACCTGGACAACGTCCGTCCGGCACGTTTCATCTTGCGTAGCAACCGTCTCTTCCCACACGAGGGTTCCGACTCGGCTCTCTCTATGCTCTTCCGCCAATTGGAGCAGCAGCCACGCACGAAGGAAGGCGTATGGTGGCACAAGGCCATCTACGCTAACCAGGTATGGCTCGACGGCATCTATATGGGTCTGCCGTTCTACACCATGGCTGCTGAAGAGCTGCGCGGCAAGAAAGCAGCCACCAAGTATTACGACGATGCCGTAGACCAGATAGGCAAGACCTTCAAGCGCACATACGATGCAAAGACTGGCCTTTGGAAGCACGCTTGGGACGAGACGCACTCTATGTTCTGGGCTAACAAGGAGACTGGTCTCTCACAGCACACATGGGCTCGTGCCATGGGATGGTTCACAATGGCAATGATAGAGATTCTCGATGCGCTGCCCGAGGACTATGCACGCCGTGGAGAGGTGGTAGATATGCTCCAGCAAGCTATGACCGCCGTAGTAAAATACCAGGACAAGAAGAGCGGCGTATGGTACGACGTGATGGACGTGACAAGCGACAAGAACTACCTCGAGTCAACGGCTTCCTGCATGTTTACATACTGCTTGCTCAAGGGCGCACGCTTGGGGTATCTTCCTACGAAGAACCGCATGTCGGTAGGAGTAAAGACGTATCCTCTTTGTGCTGCCGCAAAGGCGGCTGGTGCCGAGAAGATAGACTTCAAGGCCGTAGGCCAGAAGGCATACCAGGGATTGTTGAACAACTTCATCAAGACGCATGAAGACGGTACCATCTCCCTGACAAAGTGCTGCTCCGTTAGCGGTCTTGGCCCTAACAAGAGCCCAAATCGCGATGGCTCTTTCGAGTACTACATGTCTGAGCCTATCCGTGACAACGACGCCAAGGGCGTAGGTCCGTTCATCTGGGCTTCGCTCGAGATGGAACGCGACGGCTTTACTTCAGGCTTCTAAATAATAGAATAAGAAATTGATTTTCCCAGAAAACTACGAAAAGAAGATAGGATTTGACGAGATACGTCAAATCCTTAATGACAACTGCCTATGCACCCTTGGAAAAGAGTGCATAGGCAATATGTCGTTTATGACAGATAGCCAAACCATTAACCAACGTTTGGCGGAGATAAAAGAATATAGGCAGATAGAAGACAGCGAGGAGGAGTTCCCCATGCAGTTCTTCTTCGACGTGCGACACGCCATAGCAAGACTACGACTGCAGGGCACACACATGGAAGAGGAGGAGCTGTTCAATCTCGGTAGGACGCTCAACTCCATTCGCGAGATACGTCTTTTCCTCGCTCCGAAAGACTCCAGCAATAACGATGGAGTGGGCGAGACCACGGAGAAGGCTACCTATCCTGCTTTATGGAAACTGGCAGAGGACATACCTACATTCCCCGACCTTATAAGGCGCATAATGGGTATCCTCGACAAATTTGGACACATAAAGGACTCGGCATCGTCTACGTTGTTCCACTTGAGACACGAACTGCGTCGTGCCGAGGGTACCGTATCGCAAACGTTGCACTCCATACTCCGTTCGGCACAAGCAGACGGACTTATTGACAAGGACGTGACACCGACGTTGCGCGACGGTAGACTGGTGCTCCCCGTCAGTCCTTCGCTGAAGCGTCGTATTCCAGGCATTGTGCATGATGAATCGGCAACGGGAAGAACCGTATTTATAGAACCTTCCGCCGTGGTGGAAGCAAACAACCGCATCCGTGAACTGGAGGCGGAAGAGCGTCGTGAGGTAATACGCATCCTCACGGAGGTAAGCAACGAGCTTCGTCCGTGGGCCGATGCCATGCTTCAATCGCTCACGCTCCTTGCGGCTATTGACAGCATACAGGCCAAGGCTCGATTTGCCAAGGCGACGGGAGGTATCGAACTAAAGGTGGAAGCAAAGCCGCGCATCGATTGGCGAGGCGCCATCCACCCACTCCTACAGCAAAGCCTACAAGCCCAAGGCAAGAAGGTTGTGCCACTTGATATAGAACTTAATCCGCAAAACAACGGGCAGACAATACTCATCATCTCCGGACCTAACGCCGGAGGTAAATCGGTTTGCCTTAAGACCGTTGGATTGCTACAATATATGCTTCAATGTGGACTTAGCGTCCCCATGACAGAAAGAAGTAACGTAGGCATCTTTAATAACATCCTTATCGACATTGGCGACGAGCAGAGCATAGAGGATGACCTCTCTACCTATTCGTCACATCTTCGCAACATGAAGATGATGATAAGGTATGCCGACCGACATTCCCTACTGCTCATCGATGAGTTCGGTACGGGTACGGAACCACAAATAGGTGGTGCAATCGCCGAAGCCGTCCTAAAGCAATTCTGGCAGAAGAAAGCGTGGGGCGTGATAACGACGCACTACCAAAACCTAAAGCATTTTGCCGACTCGCACGACGGTATTATGAATGGTGCGATGCTCTACGACAGACATAAGATGCAAGCACTTTTCCAGTTGCAAACCGGAAGACCCGGCTCTTCCTTTGCCATAGAGATAGCACGCAAGACCGGACTCCCTGAGGAGGTAATAGCCGATGCTTCCGATATCGTAGGTCAAGACTACATCCAAAGCGACAAGTACCTGCAAGACATCGTTCGCGACAAACGCTATTGGGAACAAAAGCGACAAAACGTTCACCAACGCGAGAAGGACATAGAAAAGACCATTACGCGCTACGAGAATAGCTTGGAGGAGATAGAACGCGAGCGTAAGGCAATATTGTCACGTGCAAAGGCGGAAGCAAAAGAACTCCTTGCCGAAGCCAACAAACGCATAGAGAACACCATCCGCGAGATACGCGAGGCCGAGGCGGCAAAGGAAGCAACAAAACGTATTCGAGAAGACCTCGAAACCTTCCGTGGTGAAGTGGAGGAAATCGACACGAAGGCTACCGACGAAGCTATTGCCAAGAAGATGCAACAAATCCTTGCCCGACGCGAACGTAAGGAAAAGCGCAAGCAAGAGAAGAAAGACAATAGCACCAACCAGACCAACGTCTCAGCTGATGCTACGGGCGGTACGTCGGCGCAAAACGACGAGAGTCTGTCTTTCAAGATACAATCGATAGAAGTAGGTGCTACCGTCCGCATAAAAGGAACGAAGAGCATTGGCGTCATAGAGAGCATACAAGGTAAGAATGCCGTCATTGTTATAGGCGACTTGAAGACTCGTATGCCGCTCGACAAACTGGAGGCGAGTGACGATAAACCGACGTCATCGGCAAGCCCCAAGAGGTCTACGATTATCACACGAAATGTGATAGACGAACACAAGGGTGCGTTCCGACATGAGATTGACGTGCGTGGTCTGCGTGGTGATGAAGCCTTGCTTAAAGTACAACGCTTCGTAGACGATGCCATCCTCGTGGGGGCTAACCAAGTTAGGATTCTCCATGGTAAGGGTAACGGCATCTTGCGCCAATTGATACGCCAATATCTGCAGGCTATCCCCAACGTTGTCTCATGTCGCGACGAACACGTACAGTTTGGAGGTGCCGGAATAACGGTAGTAGAACTATAAAGCAATCGGTTGTAGAACTTTAATCCAACAAGTATACAAATGATAAACTACGATTTAAGCAAGATAACAACCGTCATCTTTGATGTTGACGGCGTATTGTCCAACAGTACCATAGGGATGAGCCCAGAGGGTGTCCCCATGCGTACCGTAAACATCAAGGACGGCTACGCAATACAGTTGGCCGTCAAGATGGGCTTGCGACTTTGCATCATTACTGGTGGTAAGGACGATGCCATACAATTGCGCTACTCGGCACTCGGCATGAAAGATATCTTCATGGGATGTGGAGTGAAGATACAGGTGCTGCATAAATATATGGAAGACAACGGCCTTACGCCCGAGGAAGTGGTGTACGTCGGCGATGACATTCCTGACTATGAGGTAATGAAGATCGTAGGACTGCCTTGTTGTCCTGCCGATGCCTGCACGGATATAAAGGACATCTCTATGTACATTAGTCCAGTAAATGGCGGCTGCGGTTGTGCACGCGATATCTTGGAACAAATCTTACGTGCCCAAGGCAAGTGGCTTTCATCTGCAAAAGCCTTCGGGTGGTAAGCGAAATCTTGATGATAATATAAAAATAGACAGACATAATGGAATACATTTTTGAACATACGGACAAGGTGCGCGACTACGAGTGCGACCTTCAAGGCATCGTAAATAATGCCAACTATCAGCATTATCTGGAGCATGCAAGACACGAGTTCCTCTTGTCAAAAAACATAAGTTTCGCCGACCTTCACGAACAGGGTATCGACTGCGTGGTTTCTGGTATAGAGATGCGTTTCAAGACTCCTTTGAAGAGCCGCGACGAATACGTTGTTTGCATTAACTTCAGAAAGGAAGGAATACGTTACATTTTCCTTCAGGACATCTATCGCCGTTCAGACATGAAGCTTTGTCTCAAAGGAAAGGTGGAGGCCGTTTGCGTCATAAATGGTAAATTGGGCGATACGGACATCTTGCTCAAGGCACTTGCATAGGGCAGGGTTTTATAATATAAAGACAAAGTGAAAACCTACCAAGGAATGGAAAAGCTAAAACAACTATACATAGATTGGAGTGGGGAAGAACCCGTTGAGATGCAACGCCTTGCGGGGGCTGGCAGCAATCGTGAGTACTATCGTTTTACGGATGACAAGGGCAAGACAGTTGTTGGTTGCATCGGCACGTCTAAAGAAGAAAACGAGGCATTCCTGGCTCTTGCCGCACATTTTAAAAGGCGTAAGCTTCCCGTTCCGGAGGTTTACGCTACCTCAGACGACCACATGCGTTACATTCAGCAGGACTTGGGCTCACGTTCGTTGTTTGACGCCATACGCGGCGGACGAGAGGCTGGTGGACGTTACACCCTTGCCGAGCGTGAACTGCTGAAACGTACCATACGCCAATTGCCCAACATTCAAATTCGTGGCGCACGAGGACTTGACTTTAACGTATGCTACCCGCAACCCGAGTTTGACCAGGAAGGAATATTGTTTGACCTTAACTACTTCAAATATTGCTTCTTGAAAGCTACGGGGCTCGACTTCCACGAATTGAAATTGGAAGCTTGCTTCCGTATGTTGGCAAAAGACTTGGTCAACGACCCTAATGAGCAGATGCATGAAAGTGCGGCGTACGGATTCCTTTACCGTGACTTCCAAGCGCGCAACGTGATGCTTGACGAGGACGGCCAACCTTACTTTATCGACTTCCAAGGAGGCCGACGTGGACCTTACTATTACGACGTGGCTTCTTTCCTTTGGCAGGCATCGGCAAAATATAGCGACTCGCTTCGCGAGGAACTGGTCAAGGAATACTATACTTCGTTGGCGCAATATACCGAAGTGCCGCCATTTAATAGCTTCGCTAAACGCCTCCAGCTGTTTGTGCTCTTCCGTACGTTGCAAGTGCTTGGAGCTTATGGCTTCCGAGGCTATTTCGAGCGTAAGGTCCACTTCATTGAGAGCATTCCGCCAGCAATACAGAACCTGCGCCAACTGCTTGAGAGGAACAAGTTCCCTTACCCGTATTTGGTTGACATGCTGCGTCGACTTACAGAAATGCCGCAATTCGACGTGACACCCGTTAAACCGGATGGAAATGCCACCTTCTCAAAGTACGACGGTAAAGGTCCGTTGGTGGTCAAGGTGTTCTCTTTCTCCTTTCATAAAGGCATCCCCGAGGACGAATCGGGCAACGGCGGAGGATATGTTTTCGATTGTCGCTCAACCCACAATCCCGGTCGCTATGCCCCCTACAAGAAACTTACCGGCATCGACGAACCGGTAATTCGTTTCCTTGAGGATGACGGCGAAATATTACGTTTCTTGGAGCCAATATATACTTTAGCCGACGCGCACGTGGCACGTTACATAGAACGTGGTTTTACCTCGTTGATGTTCTCTTTCGGATGTACAGGCGGTCAGCATCGTTCCGTCTATTCCGCCCAACACCTTGCCGAGCACATCAGTCGCAAATTTGGTGTGGAGGTAAGGCTGGAACATCGTGAGCAAAACATCAAGCAGGTATTCCCTGCAAGATAATAATGAGAATAGTAAAGATTTAATGCTCTGTATATGAGATATTTCATTGACTTAGCATATGATGGTAGCAGATACCATGGTTGGCAAATACAACCAAATGGCATTACCGTAGAAGGGGAACTGGAGCGTTGTCTCTCGGTTCTTCTTCGCCAACCTGTTGACATCGTAGGTGCTGGACGTACCGATGCAGGAGTGCATGCCCGACAGATGGTAGCGCATTTTGACATTGAGAAGCCTATAGCAGCGGCTGACGTGGCGTATAGGCTAAACCGTATGTTGCCACCAGATATTGTCGTGTACGAAATAAAACAAGTGAGTGACGAGATGCACGCCCGTTTCTCTGCCACTTCGCGAACCTATCATTATTATGTAAGCACGAAGGCTACTCCCTTCAATCGTCAATACACTTGGATTCCTCATTTCTCTCTCGACTTCGAGTTGATGAATGAGGCGGCAGCCTTACTTCTTGACCACAAGGATTTTGCTTGCTTCTGCAAGAGTCATACGGATGTCAAGACGACATTGTGCGACGTAACAGAGGCGAAATGGATGCAAACATCCGAGAACGAATGGTATTTTCGTATAACTGCAAACCGCTTCTTGCGAAATATGGTTCGTGCCGTCGTAGGTACACTCGTTGAGGTGGGCAGACATCGTATGGCACTTGAGCAGTTCCAGGACGTTCTCGATGCAAAAAGTCGCACGCAGGCAGGTGAATCTATGCCCGGTCATGCCTTGTTTTTGGAAAATGTAAGATATTGATATTATGGTAGTAACACTCGTTCAAATGGATATCAAGTGGGGCGATGCCAATGCCAATCGTTCCACGGTAGAAACGTTGATGAAAGGTGCGCCACAGAGTGACGTCTATGTGCTTCCGGAAATGTTCACGACAGGTTTTGTTACCAATCCAAGTGAGGTTGTGAAAGACAACGGGGAGGAGACCATGTCGTGGATGCAAAAGATGAGCACCCAGTTGGATGCAGCCGTCGTAGGCTCTGTCGCAATAGCGGAGGACGGACGGTATTACAATAGAGTCTTTTTCGTGAAACCGGACGGCGATGTTTCAACCTACGACAAACGCCATCTGTTTACGTATGGTGGAGAAGACAAGCGTTATACCGCAGGCAGCGGCAAGACCATTGTAGAGTGGCGCGGCGTGAAGTTCCTTTTGCAAGTATGCTACGACTTGCGCTTCCCAGTTTTCTCACGCAACAAGTTGGACGATAGCTGTATAGCTGAATACGATTGCGCATTGTACGTTGCCAGTTGGCCGACTTCACGCCGAAGAGTTTGGAACACACTCTTGCAGGCTAGAGCCATCGAGAACCAGGCGTACGTGATTGGCGTAAATAGGGTAGGGACCGACCCCGTTTGCGCATACAATGGCGGTACTCAACTTGTTGATGCCTACGGCAAAGTTGTAGCTATTGCAAACGATGAGCAACAACAAGTCGTGACGGCAACTCTAGACATGGAGAGTTTTTCACGGTTTAGAAAGAAGTTCCCCGTCCTTGCAGACGGAGACTTGATTGGTTAAAGTGCAAGCGTCTACCTGTATATGCGTATATTGAACTACAGGTAGACGCTTGTATGTTAGTTTTTATTTTAATGGTACGGACAACCATCCTAAAGGGTGCTCGATTGTCTTTTTGCCTACATTTTTTACGGCGTATAGCTTATAGTGACCGGGCGTTAAATTAGCGACATCGATATAGAAACCTCGTGCGGAGTCATTATTTACTAACGAGGAAACGATATCGTTTCCAACTGTAGAACGTACGATTATGAGTTGCCCGTTGTGAACCTTAGAGTTACGAAGCCAAACCTTAGAGTTATCATACGTAAACCTTAGGTTTACATTCTCAATGTTGGGGGCTGCCACTTCCGTTGTAGACTGGACAGCTTCAGATTCGTTGCCGTAGCGGTCTACCGTAGTAACGGCAAAATAGTTGAACGTACGTGGAGCGCTAAATGTTATGCTATTAGATACTAACTCCGTAGCAAGTAAATTAGAACCTTTATGGGGGTCTACCGGCCATGAGTCTGAACCATAGATGTTGTACTTACCTCCGTTGTTGTCCCATTTCAAGGTGATGTCTTCGTTGTCTTTTTTAACGTTAAACCCAGTTGGAGTAGCAGGTAGCGTAGACGACAACCAAGTCAATGCCGGTTGGGTTGATGGGCTAGTGGCGAATGTCTTTTGGAAGTAGTTGTAAATTCCCTTTGTGTTGTCCGTAAAGAATTTAGAACGGAACATGCAGTTGCTAAGTCCATATTGGCGTGTTACCTCCAGTTCGCGCGTGATATCATCCAAAGCCCAATTACTTTCGCGAGGGTGCATGAAATATATACCCAAACCCGGCGCAATAGTTTTGCCAACCGAACGCTCCTTCCAGTCGATAGCAAACGGATAGAAATTCTCTCCACGGAAATACATCATAGGAAACAGCATGTCCATATACCCACGTTCAAGCCAAAGTACAGCATCCTGGCAAACGGCATCACGCGCATTCCAACCGTGGCTCCATTGCCTTTTTGTATCGGCATATTTACCTACTGGTGAGCAAGATAACGCAATCCACTTCTTTTCCGCTTTAACTGCATCATGTACTTCACGCACAATACGGGTAATGCATTCACGTCCGTACTCTTTGTCGCGAATCTTTCCCCAACCGTCAGGGTAACGGATGTAGTCCAAGTGTATTCCGTCTACATCGTAACGGCGTGCGATGTCGGCGCAGAAATCAGCAAGGTAAGTTGCCGTTTCTGGCTTTTCCGGGTTGAGAAATCCTTCATCGCCTACCTTCTTCATCATGTTTGGATGGGTGCGGCGAAGTCTCTTGCAGCCAGTTCCGTTCCATTTGCCTGCGGGGATGCATACAACCCATGCGTGTAGTTTCATGCCGCGAAGATGGCATTGCTCAATGCAAAAGGCAAGGGCATCATAACCGGGTGACTTGTCTGGAAATCCCGACAAAGCCCCGTCCCATGGTTCGTAGTCTGAGGGGAAGATCGTTGTGGCGCGTATACGCGTTTGCAAAAGTACGGTATTGATACCTGCGGCTGCCAACTTGTCGAGAATTTTACAAAACTCCTCTTGCTGCTTCTTTGCCGAGTTGGCAGACTGAGAGTATGAGTGTGGCCAGTCGAGACCGCCTATTGTGGTGAGCCATACCGCACGTACCTCTTCCTTTGGACAGGCTATAGTCGGAACGTCTTCGTCAAGAAACGTACCCGAATATCCTATATTTTTTGATTGCGAGAGTAGTGGAGATGCGTATGCGTATTGCCAGAAATTGCTGGCAAAAAGTGCAAAAAGGACTATTTTCTTCATTTCATCTGCAAAGTTACGCTTATTTTTGTGTAGTTACAAATATTTTATGTAATTTTGCAACTTGGACGGACGATGCATTGTTCGAAATAAAATTAGATGCATCGTCCAAAGTGAAATTAGAGTTAAACATAACCCTTAAAAACGATGAAGAAGATTGTAGCAATCCTTGCAATGCTCGCAATGACCATTGCAGCAAATGCCCAGTTCGAAGAAGGCAAAAAATATCTTGCCGGTTCGATTAATAGCCTCGGTATGTCCTATAATGGTGCTAATGGTTTCCAATTTGGCCTTGCTGCCCATGCCGGATATTTCCTACGTGACAATTGGCTGCTGAAGGGCCAGTTAGGCTATGAGCACCAAAATACCAACGTCAATTCTTTGGCTGTTGGTGCCGGTGTGCGTTATTACATCATCCAGAACGGCTTGTTTGGCGGCATTAATCTCCAGGGTGTCTTTGCGGAAGGACGTAACGATTTTGTGCCTGGTGTAGAGATTGGTTATGCTTTCTTCATCAATGATAAGGTGACAATAGAACCTTCGGTATACTATGACCAGAGCTTTAGCAGCCATAAGGACTTCTCTACCGTTGGCTTGAAGATTGGATTTGGCGTATATCTTTAATAATTAGAAAAATAACAATAAACGAATAAAGAAAATGTTGAGCGTAGAAGAATTGACAGACAGACTCATCGACTTGAGTTTTGCAGAAGATATTGGTGATGGTGACCACACAACCCTCTGTTGCATCCCGGCTGATGCCATGGGCAAGAGTCGTCTTATAATAAAGGAAGACGGCATATTGGCTGGTGTCGAAGTGGCTAAGGAAGTATTTCGCCGCTTTGACCCAGAGTTGCAGGTAGAAGTACTCATAGGCGACGGAGCTAAAGTGAAGAAGGGTGATGTAGCCATGATTGTTACGGGTAAGATTCAGAGTCTGCTCCAGACCGAGAGACTCATGCTGAACATCATGCAGCGTATGAGTGGCATAGCTACCATGACCAACAAATATCAGCAGGCACTTATTGATGCAGGAACCAAGACCCGCGTGCTTGATACACGTAAGACAACTCCTGGTATGCGAATGCTCGAGAAAGAAGCTGTAAAGATAGGCGGAGGAAAGAACCATCGTATCGGACTGTTTGACATGATTCTTCTGAAGGACAACCATGTCGATTTCGCTGGTGGAATCCATAACGCTATCTCCCGTGCAAAAGCTTATTGTAAGGAAAAGAACAAGGACCTCAAGATAGAAATAGAGGTGCGCAACTTCAAGGAACTTGAGGAGGCGCTTGTCGAGCAACCAGACCGTATAATGTTCGACAACTTTACGCCGGAAGATACCGTGAAGGCGGTTCGGATTGTAAACCACCAATGCGAGACCGAGTCCAGCGGCGGCATAACCTACGACAATATGATACCATACGCCAAGGCTGGCGTAGACTTTATTTCGTTTGGCGCTCTGACGCATAGTGTCAAAGGACTTGATATGAGTTTTAAAGCTGTTGATTAATATGAATATACTGGTAACAGGCTCCAACGGTCAGTTGGGCAACGAATTGCGCATTGCTGCACGCAAATCTTTTGACAATTTTATTTTTACGGACGTAACGGAACAGATTGGCTATGAGACAATCCGTCTCGACATTACCGACTTTGATGCCATCCAAGAGCTGGTGAAGGCCAACAACGTAAAGTGCATCATAAACTGTGCTGCATACACAAATGTAGACCGTGCAGAAACGGACGACCAGGCATTGTGTCATAAGCTAAATGCAGAGGCTCCAGCTCTTTTGGCTAAAGCTATGAAAGAAGTGGACGGCACGCTCATTCATGTGAGCACCGACTACGTATTTGGGGCAGACCCATACAACACCCCTTGCAAGGAAGACCAAAAGGGCACACCTTGTGGCGTTTATGGCAAGACAAAGCTGGAAGGTGAGGAGAACATTAAGGCTTCTGGAGCCAAGTACCTCATTTTCCGTACGGCATGGCTTTACTCGGAATTTGGAAAGAACTTCGTAAAGACAATGCTTAACCTCACGTCTACAAAACCGGCTCTTAATGTCGTATTCGATCAATGTGGCACGCCTACATATGCGGGCGACTTGGCTGCACTCATTTATGATGTGGTCGACAAACGTAAGTATGAGGGCAATGAGGGCATCTACCACTTCAGCAATGAGGGTGTTTGCTCTTGGTACGACTTCACCGTTATGATTGCAGAAATTGCAGGCAACAAGGGCTGCAAGATAAGCCCTTGCCATAGCGATGAATTCCCTTCGCCCGTTACAAGACCTGCTTACAGCGTTCTCGACAAGACTAAGGTGAAGACAACATTCGCTTTCCCTATACCTCATTGGATAGAGTCTTTGAAGCTTTGCATTGAAAACCTTAGATAAAAAGTATAACACTTTAAAAGCCCACAATTATGAAAGGAATCGTTCTCGCTGGTGGTTCTGGCACTCGCCTCTACCCAATTACCAAAGGCATCTCCAAGCAGCTGATGCCTATATACGACAAACCGATGATTTATTATCCTATCAGCGTTCTGATGCTTGCTGGTATCAAGGAAATACTCATCATCTCTACGCCATTCGATTTGCCTGGTTTCAAACGTCTCCTTGGAGATGGCTCAGACTATGGCGTGCATTTTGAATACGCCGAGCAGCCTTCGCCAGACGGTTTGGCGCAGGCGTTTACTATAGGTGCTGACTTTATCGGTTCCGATAGTGCATGTCTTGTCTTGGGTGATAATATATTCCATGGTCCGGGATTCACCAAGATGCTGAAAGAAGCGGTGAGTACGGCAGAAGAGGAAAAGAAGGCTACAGTCTTCGGTTATTGGGTAAACGACCCCGAACGCTATGGGGTAGCGGAGTTTGACAAAGACGGTAATTGCCTTTCTATCGAAGAGAAGCCGGCAGAGCCAAAGTCAAACTATGCCGTAGTCGGATTGTACTTCTATCCAAACAAGGTGGTGGAAGTTGCCAAGAACATAAAGCCAAGTGCTCGCGGCGAGTACGAGATAACTACCGTTAACCAGCAGTTTCTTGAGGACGGCGAATTGAAGGTGCAGACCCTCGGACGTGGTTTTGCGTGGCTTGATACCGGTACTCACGATTCTCTCTCCGAGGCTTCCACTTACATCGAGGTACTTGAGAAGCGTCAGGGACTCAAGGTGGCTTGTCTTGAAGGCATCGCTTATCGTAAGGGATGGATTGACGAAGACAAGATGCGTGAACTTGCAAAGCCTATGCTGAAGAACCAGTATGGCCAGTACTTGTTGAAGGTAATAGATGAGGTAAAGCGTTTCGGCTCTGGAATTGAGTAATACTCTTGAATTTAGGTAGATAAACGTTTTGCATTAAAGAAGATACTAATGGAAGTAATAACAACCGACATAAAGGACGTGCTCATACTTGAGCCACGTGTATTCAAAGATCCTCGCGGCTATTTCTTCGAGAGCTTCTCACAGAGGGAATTCGACGAGAAAGTAGTGCCAATCTTGGGGCATAAAGTAAATTTTGTACAGGACAACGAATCTATGTCGTCTTACGGCGTTATGCGTGGACTCCATTTCCAGCGTCCACCATTTACCCAGTCCAAGCTCGTACGTTGCGTGCGAGGAGCTGTACTTGACGTTGCGGTAGACATCCGTAAAGGATCGCCTACGTACGGCAAACACGTAGCCGTAGAACTGACAGAGGACAACCACAGACAGTTCTTTGTACCACGTGGCTTTGCCCACGGCTTTGCTGTACTCTCCGAGACGGCTGTATTCCAATATAAGTGTGATGAATTCTATCATCCCGAGGCAGACGGCGGTATCTCTATAACGGATGAATCGCTCGGCATAGACTGGCGCATCCCAACGGACAAGGCCCTGCTCTCCGAGAAGGACACGAAGCATGCCTTGCTCGCAGATTTCGATACACCATTTGACATTAACATAGACTTATACTAGGTTTTACCCACCTTCAACCTTACATAAAAATATGAAGAATATTGTAATTACCGGTGGAGCTGGCTTTATTGGCTCTCACGTCGTAAGACTCTTCGTCAACAAGTACCCAGAGTATAACATCATAAATCTCGATAAACTGACTTATGCCGGTAACCTGGCAAACCTGAAGGATATCGAGAACAAGCCGAACTACAAATTTGTCAAGATGGACATTTGTGACTTCGACGCATTCTATAAGCTCATGCAGGACGAGCACGTGGACGGTATCATACACCTTGCTGCCGAGAGTCATGTAGACCGTTCTATCAAAGATCCGTTTACTTTTGCGAAGACAAATGTGCTCGGTACTCTCTCTCTCCTTCAGGCCGCAAAGCTCTATTGGGAGTCGTTGCCGGAGAAGTTCGAGGGCAAGCGTTTCTACCACATCTCTACGGACGAGGTGTACGGAGCATTACACATGACACGTCCAGAAGGAGTGGAACCACCATTCTCCACTACGGCAAGTTCTGCGGAGCACCACCTTGCCTATGGTGACGACTTCTTCTATGAGACAACGAAGTACAATCCCCATTCACCTTACTCGGCTTCCAAGGCAAGTTCAGACCATTTCGTTCGCGCATTCCACGACACATACGGATTGCCTACCATCGTAACGAACTGCTCAAACAACTACGGCCCTTACCAGTTCCCCGAGAAGCTCATTCCTTTGTTCATCAACAATATCTGTCAACGCAAGCCATTGCCAGTTTACGGTAAGGGCGAGAACGTACGCGACTGGCTCTTCGTTGAAGACCATGCACGCGCCATCGACGTTATCTTCCACGAGGGCAAGATTGCAGAAACGTACAATATCGGCGGCTTCAACGAATGGAAGAACATCGACATCATCAAGGTCGTTATCAAGACCGTTGACCGTCTGCTCGGACGTGAAGAGGGCGAAGACCTCAACCTCATTACCTATGTGACCGACCGTCTGGGGCACGATGCGCGCTACGCCATTGATTCCACAAAGCTCCAGAAGGAACTCGGTTGGGAACCAAGTCTGCAGTTCGAAGAAGGTATCGAGAAGACCGTTAAATGGTATCTTGACAATAAAGAATGGATGGACAACGTAACGTCTGGTGACTACGAGAAGTACTACGAGACAATGTACAAGGGACGTACAGTTTAAATAAGAGAAAATACAGGAACACACAACACTATGTTTGAAAATCTTAGCGATAGATTAGAACGCTCATTTAAAATACTCAAGGGTGAAGGCAAGATTACAGAAATCAACGTGGCCGAAACCCTCAAGGACATTCGCCGCGCTTTGCTTGATGCCGATGTCAACTACAAAGTTGCAAAGAGCTTTACCGACTCTGTAAAGCAGAAAGCATTAGGCATGAACGTGCTTACCGCCGTGAAGCCTGGTCAGTTGATGGTGAAACTTGTTCACGACGAACTCGCACTCCTTATGGGTGGTGAGGCGAAGGAGCTTCAGCTCAAGGGCCGCCCTGCCGTTGTCATGATGGCAGGTCTTAACGGTGCCGGTAAGACAACGATGAGCGGTAAGCTGGCAAAGCTCCTCAAGGACAAGCAGCACAAGCGTCCTCTTCTGGCAGCTTGCGACACGTTCCGCCCCGCCGCTATGGAGCAGCTTCGTGTTCTTGCCGAGCAGGTAGAAGTGCCAGTATATATTGAGACTGGCGCAACAGACCCCGTCAAGGTAGCTCTCAACGCCATCCAAGAGGCTAAGGCCAAGGCGTACGACGTTGTCATCATCGATACTGCTGGCCGTCAGTCTATTGACGAAGAACTCATGCAGCAGGCAGAGAATATCAAGGCAGCTGTCAATCCGGATGAGACCCTCCTCGTTGTAGACTCCATGACGGGTCAGGATGCAGTAAATACCGCAAAGATTTTCAACGAACGACTTGAGATAGACGGTGTTATTCTCACCAAGCTTGACGGCGACACCCGTGGTGGTGCGGCATTGTCAATCCGTACCGTTGTAGACAAGCCAATCAAGTTCATAGGTACTGGCGAGAAGATGGAGGCACTTGACGTGTTCCATCCTGACCGTATGGCAGACCGCATCCTCGGCATGGGTGATGTCGTTTCTCTCGTAGAGCGTGCTCAAGAGCAGTTCGACCTTGAGGAAGCAAAACGTCTGCAGAAGAAGATTGCCAAGAACAAGTTTGACTTCAATGACTTCCTCGGTCAGATTCAGCAGATAAAGAAGATGGGCAACATCAAGGACCTCGCGGGCATGATTCCAGGAGTAGGTAAGGCTATCAAAGATGTAGACATAGACAATAACGCTTTCAAGGGCATAGAGGCTATTATCTACTCCATGACTCCGAAGGAACGTACTAATCCTGAGATACTTAATCTCTCTCGCAAGCAACGTATTGCCAAGGGCTCCGGTACGGACATCGCAGAGGTAAACCGACTGATAAAGCAGTTTGACCAGATGCGTAAGATGATGAAGATGTTTACCGGTGGCAATATGGCAAACATGGCAAAGATGGCTGGCATGATGAGCAAGATGAAGGGAATGCCTGGACTTGGCGGTATGCCGGGAATGCCAAAGCTTTAAACCGTTCATAACAGAAATAGCAACAATTCGTTTATGAACGGACTATATACAGTATTGTTGCTCATACTAAGCAATGTCTTTATGACATTTGCTTGGTATGGGCATCTTCGTTTGCAGCAGACGGGCGTCTCATCGCATTGGCCATTGATAGGTGTTATAGCCTTCTCTTGGGCAATAGCATTCTTTGAATACTGTTGCCAAGTTCCGGCAAACCGATTGGGCTTTGTTGACAATGGCGGACCATATACTCTGGTGCAGCTAAAAGTCATCCAAGAATGCATCAGCCTCATCGTATTTACCGTCATGGCAACGATGATGTTCCAAGGCCAGCAGTTGCATTGGAATCATGCGCTTGCATTCCTCTTTCTGATAGCTGCCGTCTATCTTGTCTTTATGAAATAAGAACTATCACCCTTAATGTGAGACGTTTAATGAAGAAGAAAACCTTAATAACTATCCTATCCGTCTTCTTTTGTCAAGGACTCTCCGCGCAAAAGGAGATAGATTTCGAATTGCTTCGAGACTACTACGAGGGAAGTAGCGAAGACTTACAAGAGTGCTACGACCGGTTGGAAGAACTTTCTACCAGACCTATGGACATAAACGAGGTCACGGTAACGGACCTTCAACAGATACCACTTCTTAATGCGGAGCTGATAAACGATATCATAGAGTATCGTGACAAGCACAAACCGGTACGTACTATGGAGGAGCTAGGTATGATAGAGTCTATTGACCGTCGACTACGTTTGCTCTTGACAAGCGTACTTAATGTCGGGAAATCTTCTACCATGAATGGTGAAGACGATAAACGCCGACTGAAACACGACATAACGCTTACCGCCAAAATTCCGACTTACTACCGTGCAGGTGATCAAGGCGCACCACCCAAGACGGCCTGGGGAAAGAACAACTATTCAGGTCGCTACCTTGGCGACCCAGTTCAACACTCCTTGCGCTATTCTTTACAGATAGGACGCCATATCGACGTTAACGTGAATGGCAGCAAGCAGGCAGGAGAACCATTTTTCTCCAGCGGGAACAGTTGGGGCTACGACCGTTATCGACTGAATGCCTCCATATCAAACCAAGGCAGATTGTACCATGCCATAGTCGGACATTTCCGTGGTAGCTTCGGTATGGGACTGGTGCTTAATACTGGCGGTTTCTATTTAGGCAAGGAGTCTTTGTCCGGTGTGGCAGCTATCCGTTCTTCTTATTTCACGGCACATAACAGCAGTAGTGACTCTAAATATTTTCAAGGTGCAGCTGCTACCGTAGGGTTAAGCCCCTCGTTGACAGCAGCTGCCTTTGTGTCCTATCGCGGCATAGATGCTACGTTGAACAAGGACAGTACGGTTTCAACTGTATTGACAAGCTATTATCATCGGACGCAAACGGAGATGAACAAGCGTAACAATACGACACAGTTTACTGCTGGTACTCACATAACGTACAACGTCATGAAGAACCTGGTATTGGGAGCTTCGGGACTTTATACCATGTATAACCGTGAGCTGAATCCTACGTTCAGCACCTCGGCAGCTCAAACTGCCCAAAAGGAATATCGCACTTATTATCCGCATGGTAGAAGATTTTGGAATGTCGGCATAGACTATTATTTGCACCTAAGCAAACTATCTTTCAGCGGTGAGACCGCAACAGGTGACTGTGGCTCGATAGCAACAGTCAACCGTCTGCAATATAACATTGGCCGGTTTGACCTACTTGCAGTACAACGATTCTACGCCTACCAGTTTTACAGCATATATGGTTCTTCATTTAGCGAAGGCGGAAGGGTGCAGAATGAAAGCGGTATCTATATTGGGGCGAAATGCAGAGTAGGTAAAAATGTAGTGTTGTCCGGATATAGTGATATCTCATACTTCCCATGGCTAAAGTACCAAGTTTCCAACTCTTCATACGTCTGGGACAACCGACTGACTGGTGAGTGGAGCACAACAAGATGGCTATTCTCCATGCGCTATAAAGTCAAGATGCGCCAGAAGGACAAGAAAAATGAAGACGGCGAAAAAGTATTGGCAAACAAAGTAGACCATCGCCTTCGACTAACTTTAGGCTATACAGGCACATCATGGAATACCAAGACTCAGTTGGAAGGGTGTATAATAGATAACGATGAGACATCAAGCGGTTTCATCTTTTCACAAACTGGTCAGGTCAAGATGTTTAAGTGGTTAACGGTAAGTGGCTCGGCTGCCTATTTCAATACGAAAGACTACGAGTCCCGCCAGTATGCCTATGAGCGTACCGTTAGGTATGCATTTGGCTTTGGCTCTTACTATGGACACGGCATACGTGCCTCATTATTTGCAAAAGTGCAACCGCTAAGGTGGTTATCCGTACAAGCAAAGGCGGGGCACACCCGTTACTTTGACCGAGAGACAATAGGCACAGCTGACCGTATGATATTCTCTTCCTACCAAACGGATTTTGATGTCCAATTGGCTTTCAAACTATAGTGGTTTGTAAGCGCAAGTACCTTCATTGACAATCGTAGGTATCTTCGTAGACTGTAGCAAGTACCTTCATAAAAAGTAAGCATCCGATAATGTCCTCTTGAAACAGGACTATTATCGGATGCTTACTCTATTGTATATTAAGTGAATACGCGAGATATACTATTCCCACTCGATTGTTGATGGTGGTTTTGAGGAGATATCGTAGCATACGCGGTTTACTCCCTTTACCTTGTTTATTATCTCGTTGGAGACGCGGGCCATGAAGTCATACGGGAGGTGAGCCCAGTCGGCTGTCATTGCATCTGTAGAGGTGACAGCACGTAGTGCTACGGGATGCTCGTATGTGCGCTCGTCGCCCATGACACCTACGCTACGTACCGTAGACAGAAGAATTGTACCAGCTTGCCAAATCTGGTCATAAAGAGATACTTCAATCTCTCCGTTCTGCATGTCAGCAGGAACACCGGCAGCAAGTACTCGGCGTGCTTCTTCACCAGACAACTTCACTTTGTAGTCACGCAGACCACGGATGTAGATATCGTCGGCATCCTGAAGGATTCGCACCTTCTCCGGCGTGATGTCGCCGAGGATACGTACTGCCAGTCCTGGGCCAGGGAAAGGATGACGGGTAATCAGATGCTCAGGCATTCCCATAGAGCGTCCTACACGGCGAACCTCGTCCTTGAAGAGCCATTTAAGAGGCTCGCAAAGCTGGAGGTGCATCTCCTCTGGCAGACCACCAACATTGTGGTGCGACTTGATTACCTTACCCGTAATGTTAAGAGACTCAATACGGTCGGGGTAGATGGTACCCTGTGCGAGCCACTTGGCACCAGTCTGCTTCTTGGCTTCCTCGTTGAATACTTCAACGAAATCGCGGCCGATAATCTTGCGCTTCTGTTCAGGGTCGCTAACGCCAGCAAGGTCAGCAAAGAACTTGGCTGATGCGTCAATGCCAATTACGTTAAGTCCAAGACACTTATAGTCCTCCATCACGTCACGGAACTCATTCTTGCGGAGCATGCCGTGGTCAACGAAGATACACGTAAGGTTGCTGCCGATAGCTTTGTTGAGCAATACGGCGGCTACGCTTGAGTCGACACCGCCTGAGAGACCCAATATTACTTTGTCGTCTCCAAGTTGCGCTTTCAGCTCTGCTACCGTTGTCTCTACGAATGAGTCGGCACTCCAATCTTGCTTGGAACCGCAGATGTCTACCACAAAGTTCTTGAGGAGTTGTGTGCCCTGCAAACTGTGGAATACCTCTGGGTGGAACTGGACTGCCCAAACTGGCTGGGTGTCGGATGCGTATCCAGCATACTTTACATTCTCTGTCGAAGCAATGACTGAGAAGCCTTCTGGAATAGCGGTAATGGTATCGCCATGGCTCATCCAAACCTGCGAGTTGTCTTCGAAGCCCTGGAAGAGCTTGTTCTTCTTGTCGATGAATGCGAGGTTGGCACGTCCGTATTCGCGTGTGTCGGCCTTTTCTACGCAGCCTCCGAGGGTATGCGAAATGAACTGTGCTCCATAGCAGATGCCAAGTACTGGAATCTTACCTATGAACTGCTGAAGGTCTACCTTGAAAGCTTCTGGATCATGCACGGAGTAGGGGGAACCGCTAAGGATGACGCCTATCACGGACGGGTCATCCTTAGGGAACTTGTTGTACGGCATGATTTCGCAGAAGGTGTCCAGCTCGCGTACACGACGACCTATGAGCTGTGTGGTCTGTGAACCAAAGTCGAGAATTATTATTTTCTGCATATTTTCTTTTTAATCAGTTGAAATTTATCCAATTAGAAAGATTATTGTCTACTGTTTTCTGAAGTGTTTGCAAAGTATCTAGCTTCCCGACATCAAGTAGTTTGAGGTCTTCCATTACCACTCCTTTTATATTGGCTTGGGCGCACGTCTGAAGATAGAAGTCTATGATAGAGAAGCGGTCCGGCCACTTGTCCATGAGCGGAAAGAGTGTCGGCGAGAAGCAATGTATGCCCGAGAAGGCGAACTGGTATTTGGCAAGCTCGTGTACATTAGAGTAAGGGCTCTTCACTTCACCTGTCTCAATGTTCGTCCAACCTACTAGTTGCATCTCTTGATCGAATAGCAAATAGCGCTTGGTCTTTCGTGGCGACACCAACAACGTTGCATCGTTAGCGAGACTCTGCCGGTAGAAGTCGACAAGGTCAACGTCTGAGAGTATGTCCACGTTGTGAATGAGGATAGGCTCTTGTACATTGAATAAGTATCTCGCTTTCTTTATTGCGCCCCCTGTCTCAAGGAGTTTCTGCGTCTCATCAGATATGCTGATGTTGAACTTATAGGAGTATGAAGCGAGACGGATGAAGTTCTCTATTTGTGCAGCATGGTGATGTACGTTTACTACAACGCTGTCAACTCCAGCTTCTGCCAAACGGTCCAGCACTATCTGTACCAATGGCTTGTCAGCCACGGGTACGAGTGCTTTGGGGATGACGTCGGTGAGCGGCTTGAGTCGAGTGCCCTTGCCGGCTGCTAATACCATTGCTTGCATTTACTTTGCCTCTGTTTCTTCCTGACTATTGGGGATGATGAGCTTGTAGCCCTTACCATGGATGTTGATAATCTCGATAGCTGGGTCTTCACGCAAGTGCTTACGGAGCTTAGTAATATAAACGTCCATAGAGCGTGCGTTGAAGTAGTTATCATCAATCCAGATAGTCTTGAGTGCGAAATCACGCTGCAGAATCTCGTTGGCATGACTACAGAGGAGCGACAGGAGCTCGTTCTCCTTTGTTGTAAGCTTGGTAGGAGCCTTGTCTTCGAAAGCAAGAGTCTGCTTCTGTGTATCGAAGAGGAACTTGCCAATCTGATACTGTGTCAGTTCCTTCGACTTCTTGCCGTGTACACGACGCAGGATAGCCTCTATACGGAACACCAGCTCCTCCATAGAGAATGGCTTTGTGATATAGTCGTCCGCACCAATTTTGAAACCTTCAAGAATGTCCTCCTTCATCTGGCGGGCAGTCAAGAAAATGATAGGTACTTCTGCGTTAGCCTCACGTATTTCTGTGGCAAGCTGAAAACCATCTTTTTTAGGCATCATGACATCAAGTACACAGATGTTGTACTGGTTCTTGAAAAATGCGCGATAGCCTGCTTCACCGTCTGGGCAAAGGTCGGTATCGTAGCCTTTTGCCTGAAGGTATTCACGCAGCAGCATACCGAGGTTCTCGTCGTCCTCGCAAAGTAGGATTTTAATGTTTTCTTCCATAGAAATTATAGTTTTTGTTGTTTTTTGTTTGCTTGTTTATGTTAGGGGTTTAATCTTGCACGAAGTCAAGTGAGATGGTGAATGTTGTACCCTTACCGAAGTCGGAGTCTACCGTGATGGTGCCCTTGTGCAGGTCAATGACCTTCTTTACGTAGGCAAGACCAAGTCCGAAACCTTTCACGTCGTGGCGGTTTCCTGTATG
Source organism: Oscillospiraceae bacterium (assembly GCA_963588475.1). GTDB lineage: Bacteria > Bacteroidota > Bacteroidia > Bacteroidales > Bacteroidaceae > Prevotella. Next base: position 100,735 of record CAVAHD010000001.1, read on the forward strand.
AACACGGTAGAACTGGTCGAAGATTTTCTTAACATTCTCCTTCTTGATGCCGATACCTGTATCGCGTATGGAAACGAACACCTTCTGTCCTTCGTTCCATGTGGAGAGGTAGATGTTGAGCGGTTCTTCCGGTTTGCAGTACTTCACGGCGTTGTCCATCAAGTTGAAGATGACATTGGAGAAATGCGTCTCTTCGACGAAGATGGTAGAGTCTACCGCAGCAATATCGGTATAAACCTTTCCACCTGTATGCTCTACACGCAGAGCAAAACTGTGGGCAACATTCTCGACGAGTTCGTTGAGGTCCATTTCTTTCATCTTGAACACCATCTTCTTCTTGTTGAAGAGCGACATCTGCAGCACCTTTTCTACGAGGAAGCGCAGTCGTTTTGTCTCGTCGTTGATTACTCCACTAAGGTGTGCCATCATCTTCTCGTTCTTGGTGATGCTGGTATCGTTGAGCATCTGGGCCGCAAGGGAGATAGACGAAATAGGAGTCTTCAACTCATGAGTCATGTTGTTGACGAAGTCGGTACGTATCTCCGAAACCTTCTTCTCTCGCAGTACCAAATATATGATGAATATAATGGCCACGAGCAAGATGAGAGTGAAGATGAGCGCTGGTATCATAAAGCGTACACTTGAGAAGATGTACGAGTTTATGTCGGGGAAGTGCACAAGCAATGTGCCGCTGCGCTGCTGAGGGTCGTTCTTGAACAACGTCTGTGCAAAGGTGAGTTCCTTGCCTTCGTCGTCGTAGTCAGGGCAACGGTAAATCTCGCGTCCGTCGTATGTGTTGACTCTGAAGTGGTACTGGATATCTACACCGTTGTTTCTAAGTTCGGCGCGGATGTCCTGGTCGAGCTGCTTGAAGTTTATGCGGGTCTTAAGCGGCTTGTCGGAAGCGGTATAGAGGATGGAATAAACCACCTCGTCCAATAGAGCTTTCTGGTACGTATAACGCTGCTTGAGAACGCGCTGCATAGTGCGCTGGGCCTCTGTGATGGACGGTGTCTTGTCAGTCTTAACCATCAGACCCTTGTTAATCTTTTGCTTTTCCTTTTTGGGGCTAAGTGTAAGTGTATGAAGCTCAAACGAGGTGTAGATCGTACCGTCATCACCAGTATACGATGCCTGGTGCGACTTCTGGACTGGAGCATTAAGAGCGTCGCTGATGGACGACACAGAATCAGACAACAGGGCGTGTCTCTCGGAAGCCTTCACGTCTTTCTCTAAGTAGTAAAGGGTCTCATTCAACTCCAAATTGTGTGCAGCCTGATAGAGGGCACGTGTGACGGACTCCTTAAACTGCTCTTGCTTCATCTGCGCCATCTTTTCGACGTACGAAAGCTGCACGACGAGCAGTCCCATGAGTGATACACCCATGACGATAGCTATGGTCCATATGGTAGATCTTTTCATCTTCTATCTTTTTGTTTTGTGCAAAGTTATTACATATTTTTTACATACAAGCGTTTTTTGCGAAAAAGCGTGTATTTTTATGAATATTTTAACAAAAAAAGCGGGTTTATTGGATAGTTTTCACACCGACGAGTCGGTCGGCACGGTCTGTTACGCTTCTATAGTAAACGAGTGCGGTGTACTTGTTCTTGGTCTGATAGAACGAGCCTTCCGTGGGTACGAGTGCCGTTTTGCCATCTGGCTGTAGCATGAGATACTGGTAAGAGTAATAGCCGTACTTCAATGGTACGGCGATGGTGTATTCGCCTGCTTGCGAGTCGTAGTCCATGCGGTATTCGGGTAGGAAAGAGTCGTTTGTCCAATGGGCGTTGACGTACACAGGGTAGGGCTGACGTGGCGACTTTAGGTGGAAGTGTACCGTCAGATATTCGGATGCCACGTCGTTTTCTGAGTTGTCAGAATTGCGGATATAGAAGCTGCCGCGCGCCGATTCGTCGTAGATGTACGATGGGCGAGGGTAGTCCGTCTCCAGGTTGGCGTGCCATTGCTCGCCGTCCCATTCGGTAGACACTACACCGAGTGAGTTACGGTGCACGTCGAGAATCTCGAATTTGTGGTGCTCGTTGCCACCAGAAAATATGAGCGGGCGGCAATGCTCCCACTTTAATGTGTTCTGCGTGACTATGGGCGCTTGTGGAAGTTGGCGTGCAGACGACCATCTGCCGTTCTGCAAGACGTACCCTTTTATCTGTCCTCTTGCATTTTGCGGCGCGAGGTTGCTGTAGTTGACGGCCACTTCTACCTGCTGGTGACTCTTCTGTACGTCGATATCTGTATTTTCCAGCAGGTCAACTTGTAGCGGAACAGCTGCTTCGTTGACCATGAAGAAAGCTGTCAGAATGGTATCTTGTTCGGTACTAACCCCGTCGGAGTTGGCTCGCATAACGTCTACGCGATAGTTGCCGCTCATCGTGAGCTGACATTGTTCGTTGGGTATGGAGAAGTTGTAGTGGGTGTAGTTTTGTGTAGTAAGAACGCTCAGCTGGTCGTTGTCGATAGTCAGGTCCTCGGTAAAGCCTTCGGCATAGTCTGTAGACAGGAGTGAGGATGGTGTCCAGTCGTACTCTAGGTGGGTTACTGAGTAGGTGAAGCGTTGGTGCTCATGAGAGAGCCAGTCGAAGGCAATGTTGATGGTCTCGTCTGCGTTCAACTCGACAATGGGCATTTCCTGCCACTTCTGTCCTGCCACTACCTGCACGGACTTTACGTTCGGGGAATACACAATGTGGCGCTGAGCCTGCATTTGCAAGGCGCAGCACCACAATAGTGTTATAGTTAGTTTGTTATGCATCAAATGATGAACAATTACTTGAGCAGATCAACGCTTCGCTTCAGGAACTTGTCGAGGGCTTCACCCTTGAGCATTCCGTTCTGCAGAAGTGCAAGGTCGATAATCTGCTTCATGGTGGAAACGTTCTTGTCTGCCTTGGTGTCAGCAAGAATGGTCTTTACCACATCGTTGTCGCTATTAACGACGAGAGTGTAGGTGTCCGGCATCTGCGAGTAGAATCCCATGCCGCTCTGGTACTTTGCCATCTCCTTCATTCGGCGCATGTATTCGCTTTGAGTGAATACGGCAGGAGCGGCGTCAGCTCCAAGTGCGGAAATCTGCACGTTGAACGTTATCTTGTCCAAAGTTGGCATGTTGCCCTTGAATGCCTCTGACAAACTGGCAGTCTGTTCCTCGCTAAGTTCTGTCTTCTTCTCGTCTTCTTTCGGGATAAGATTGTCAATGATGTCTGCATCTACACGGGAGAAGCGGCTCTTCTCGAACTTCTGCTCGAAGAGTCCGAGTGTGGCACTGTCAAGTTGTCCGTCCATCATGAGTACGGAGTAGCCCTTAGCCTTTGCCGACTGTATATATGTATACTGTTCATCGGCGTTGTTGGCGTAAAGGTATACGAGTGTACCGTCCTTGTCCGTCTGTGCGTCCTTGATGAGTGTGTGGTATTCCTCAAACGAGAAGTGCTTGCCTTCGGTATCTTTGAAGAGGGCAAAGTCTTTTGCACGGTCGTAGAAGGCTTCGTCCGTAAGCATTCCGTAGTTGATGAACACCTTAAGGGAGTCCCACTTTTCCTCGTAGTCCTTGCGCTCTGTCTTAAAGATGCCGTTTAGTCTGTCGGCAACCTTCTTCGTAATGTAGGTGGCAATCTTCTTTACGTTCTGGTCGCTCTGCAGGTAAGAACGTGATACGTTAAGAGGAATGTCCGGAGAGTCGATGACGCCGTGGAGCAGGGTGAGGAAGTCTGGTACGATACCTTCTACTTGGTCAGTAACGAATACCTGGTTGCAGTAGAGCTGAATCTTGTTGCGCTGCAAGTCCATATTCGACTGTACACGTGGGAAATACAGAATACCTGTCAAGTGGAACGGGAAGTCTACGTTAAGGTGAATCCAGAAGAGCGGCTCGTCCTGCATTGGGTACAGCGTACGGTAGAAATTCTTGTAGTCCTCGTCCTTCAGAGATGACGGAGTCTTGGTCCAAAGTGGTTCAACGCTATTGATGACGTTATCCTCGTCGGTATCTTTCATCTTCTTCTCGTCCTTATCCCACTCCTGTTTCTTTCCGAAGACGATATTTACCGGCATGAATTTGCAGTACTTCTCAAGGAGCTGTGAGATGCGTGCGTTGTCGAGGAACTCTTTGCAATCGTCGGAGATATGGAGGATGATGTCCGAGCCACGCTCAGCCTTCTCAATATTCTCTGTCTCGTAGGCTGGGCTACCGTCGCAGGTCCAGCTGATAGCCTGTGCACCTTCTTTATATGAGAGGGTTCTGATTTCCACCTTGTCAGCTACCATGAAGGCCGAGTAGAAACCCAGTCCGAAGTGACCGATTATAGCGTTTGCGTTCTCCTTATATTTGTCCAGGAAGTCGGTAACACCCGAGAAAGCTATCTGGTTGATGTAGCGGTCAATTTCCTCTTCGGTCATACCGATACCGTGGTCGGAGATAGTGATAGTGCCTGCAGCAGCGTCCACGTTGACGCGTACGCTGGTGTCGCCCACTTCGCCCTTGAAGTCGCCCTGGGCGGCAAGAGTTTTTATCTTCTGAGTAGCATCTACTGCATTAGAGACGATTTCGCGAAGGAAAATCTCGTGGTCAGAGTAGAGGAATTTCTTGATTACCGGGAAAATGTTTTCGGTTGTTACGCCAATATTACCTTTTGCCATAGTGTTTATAAACGTTTAAAGTGGTTTGTTGTTTTTGTTCGCCATCAATAAAGCAAACCTCATGCCAACATTTTATCTATGGCATTTAGCATGTCTATCTACGTCACTTATGGTGGCTATCTATGGCATTTACGATGGCTATCTATGGCAGTGTGAAAAAGTACGAAACATGTAGAGTAAAAAATAAAGACACGTTAAGATGGACGATTAAAAGTTTAAAAAATATCAAATATAGTGGCGTATACGTTACTTTCTCTCTTTTTTCAATTAACTTTGCCGTCGGTTTTTAACCTAGAGAACAAACAATGTATAAGATATTCATTAAGAAAGATGAAAAAAGCAAGTAAGTATCTCTTCCCCGCACTATGTGTAGCTTCGCTGACGTTTTCAGCAGGAGCTTTTATACAGGTAAATGCAGCTACATCTACACCTACCGTCGTGGCTGGCCAACCTATAGACTTAACGTACGCAGCCGAGAAAGCATTGCCTACTGTCGTACACATCAAGGCGGTGCAGAACTCCAAAGTTCAGGAAGTAGATGTGCAGAGTAGCGATCCGTTCAGCGATATGTTTGACCCGTTCGGCTTCTTTGGCCAGCGCCAGCAGGGGCAGAGTCAGAAGCGTAAGGTTCAGACTCCTAAACGAGAGGGAACAGGTTCCGGAGTAATCATCTCTTCAGACGGTTATATTGTCACCAACAACCACGTCGTGGAGGGTGCCGACGAATTGACTGTTACCCTTAGTGACAACCGCGAATTCTCCGCCCGCATCATCGGTACGGACAAGACTACAGACTTGGCGCTTATCAAGGTAACGGGCAAGGACTTGACTCCTATAAAAGTTATCTCAAGCGACGACATCAAAGTGGGCGAATGGGTGCTTGCTGTAGGACATCCGCTTAATCTGGGTGCTACGGTGACTGCTGGTATTGTCAGTGCCAAGGCACGTTCGCTGGGTGCCAACGGCGTGGAGGCATTCATACAGACCGACGCTGCCATCAACCAGGGCAACTCTGGTGGCGCACTCGTCAATGTTCGCGGTGAGCTGATTGGCATTAACGCCATGCTTGCTTCACCTACGGGTAGCAACATCGGTTACGGTTTTGCCATTCCTACGACTATCATGAATAAGGTTGTCGACGACCTAAAGAAGTACGGCAACGTTCAGCGTGGACTTATCGGCATACAGGGTATGGATGTCGTGAAGTACATCGACTCACAGAAGGAGCAGCAGAAAGAGGTAGACCTTGGCACCAACGAGGGTATCTACGTAGCAAAAGTGGCAGAGGATGGTGCTGCTGCCGACTCAGACCTCAAGGAGGGCGACGTTATCACAGCCATCGACGGCCACAAGGTTGTGAAGATGGCAGAGCTGCAGGAGTATCTCGCCTCAAAGCGACCAGGCGACAAGGTGACTATAAACTATATGCGCAAGAAGAGCAAGAAGTCTACCGTCATCACTCTGCGCAACGAACAGGGCAATACCAAGATTGTCAAGGATGCCGACCTCGATGTGCTTGGAGCCGTAATCCGCGAAATCAATGACAAGGAGAAGGCTGAGCTGGATGTCAACTACGGTCTGAAGGTTACCAAGGTGAATGCCGGTAAATTCCGCGAGCGTGGCATCCCTGCAGGCTTCGTACTTCTCAATGTCAACGAGACCCCGATGAAGTCTCTCTCTGACCTTGGCAACGTGGTCAAGCAGGCTGGCAAGAGTAAGGATCCGGTACTCATCATCAAGGGCATGTATCCATCTGGTAAGATAGAGTACTTCACCGTTCCACTCTCAGAGGAGAATGCAGCCAAAAAGAAATAATTATCCTATATGACTTTTCCAAATTCTGAATCCAACATAGACCGCGTACCGCGTGAGCGGTTGTGGAATGCTAATTACAACAAGGTGATGTTAACAAACTTCACCTTGTTTTTTGCGTTTTATCTCATCACGCCACTTCTGCCCTTATATCTTAGCGAGACGTACCACGCCACTAAGGATACCATCGGCATGGCCCTCTCCGGCTATACGCTGCTGGCACTCGTCAGCCGTCTGTTCAGCGGTTACCTCGTCGACACCTATCCGCGCAAGAAGGTATTGCTCGTTGCCACGGCACTTTACGCTATCTGTTTCGGCAGTTATCTGGTAGCCGGAACACTACTGAGCTTCACCTTACTGCGTACTATCCATGGTGCTCCCTTCGGCACGTCCACTGTTGCCAATTCTACCGTCGCTATCGACGTGTTGCCTTCAAGTCGGCGCAGCGAAGGCATCGGCTACTACGGCATCAGCAACAACCTTGGCTCTGCCCTTGGTCCCACCGTTGGACTGACTATTTACCAGCAGACGCACTCCTTCCAACTGCTATTCTGGTTGGCCCTGGCGATAGCCGTAGTAGGCTTTATCAGCTCTGCCATGGTGCATCCGCGTCAGCCCGAGCGTGCTGTCACAGAGCCGCGTAAGCACCCCATTTCGCTCGACCGCTTCTTTCTTTTGCGCGGTTGGTACATTGCGCTAAATATTTGCACCTTCGGATTCTGCTGGGGGCTCATGAGTAACTATCTCGCCATCTATGGCAAAGAACACCTTGGAACGGCTCAGACCACCGGAACGTGGTTCCTCGTCCTTTCGTGCGGCTTGATAGCCTCGCGTATGTTCGGTCAGAAAGCCATCCGCAGCGGCCGACTGCTTGAGAGCGCCTTGCAGGGAGTCGCCTTCTCCACCGTCGGCTACATTCTCTTCATTAGCATACCTAGTACGGTAACGTACTTCCTCTCTGCCGTTCTCATCGGTCTCGGCAACGGTCGCCTTTGGCCAGCGTTTCAAAATATGATTATTCAAATAGCCAGTGCCAACGAGCGTGGAACAGCCAATTCCACAATCCTGACCTCATGGGATTTGGGCATGGGCGCAGGAATACTCTTGGGTGGTATAGTAGCAGAATCTATGGGCTATGACGCAGCTTTTTGGATGATGGCAGGCATGCATGTCGTAGGCTTCCTAGTGTATGTTTTTGTAACCAAACGGAGATATACCGCTGCTCTATAGCTGCTCAATGGAGATTGTCCGTGGGGCCAACGTAGTGTGAACCTATACAAATACTAAAAAAAAGGCTGAATTCCAATTCTGGAATCCAACCCTATATTTTTATTACAATTCTCCGTGCATCCGTAGCTCGGCCAATATGATTGCCGTTGCCGTGGAGACATTTAGGCTTTCCGGTACAGAGGTGCGGTCTGCAGGGTATGAGGGAATCAGTATGCGACGTGTTACCTTACGCCTCACTTCGGGGCTGATACCGTTGCCCTCGTTGCCCATTACTACTACGGCGCCGCAGGCGACGGAGGGGAGGGGGGAGGAGCTGCCAAGGGGCTCGCCGTCAAGGAAGGTGCCCAGCACGGCGGTCTCAGGACTGACGTGCGAGAGGAACTCAGGGAGGTCGGTGTACGTCAGACGTACGCGGGCTATGCTGCCCATCGTGGCCTGCACCACCTTGGGAGCGTAGGCATCGGCCGTGGAGGGGCTGCAGACGATGTGGCGCACGCCGAACCAGTCGGCGGTACGGATGATGGTGCCGAGGTTGCCGGGGTCCTGGATGCCGTCCAGACAGAGCACCACGTCGCGGCGCAGCGTGGCCTCGAGGGGCGACGCGTCTGTGGGCAGCCACTGGGGCGAGGGCAGACGGAAGACGGCAATGACTTGCTGGGGGTGCTGGAGTAGGGAGGTGCGCTGAAGCTCGTCCTCGGTGGCGAGAAAGACATCGACACCATCAAGACTTCCAAAGAGGGAAGCCCCGGCGGTGTCGAACCATTCTTGTGTGGCTACCACTACCAGGGGCTCGAAACCGGCCCGGAGCAAGTCGCCGACACTCTTGAAGCCTTCCACAACGAAAGCGCCTTCTTTCGTACGCGCTTTCTTTGCGGAGAGGGAGTGTATGTATTTTATCAGATTTTTACTTACTGACACGCATTGGTGGGTTTAAGAACTACTTGATGATGCCCTGCTCGACGAAGATCTGTTTCAAGATTTCGACGGAGCGGTCTACGTGCTCCTTGGTGTGGGTAGCCATCAGGGCGTAGCGCACGAGAGTGTCCTGTGGGGCGCAGGCTGGGGGCACTACGGGGTTGATGAACACGCCGCGCTGGAAGGCCAGGGAGGTCACGAGGAACGTCTTGTGTGCGTCGCGGATGTAGAGTGGGATGATGGGCGACTCGGTGTCGCCGATTTCGAAGCCTTCTGCCTTGAAGCGTGAGAGGGCGTAGTTGGTAACGTCCCACAGCTTGTCCAGTATCTCCGGCTCTGCCTTGAGGATGTCGAGTGCCTTTTGGGCAGCTGCCGTGGCAGCAGGAGTGTTGGAGGCGGAGAAGATGTATGTGCGTGAGGTGTGGCGCAGGTAGTTGATGGTGTCGGCGTCGCCGGCGATGAAGCCGCCAATAGAGGCAAGGCTCTTGGAGAATGTGCCCATGATAAGGTCTACCTCGCTGGAGAGTCCGAAGTGGTCGCAAACGCCGCGGCCGTGGTCGCCGAATACGCCCAAGCCGTGTGCCTCGTCCACCATGATGGAGCAGTTGTACTTGTGCTTGAGCTCTACTATCTCGGGGAGCTTGCAGAGGTCGCCTTCCATAGAGAATACGCCATCGACGACGATGAGCTTGATGGCCTCGTGGGGCAGACCCGACAATACGCGCTCCAAGTCCTCCATGTCGTTGTGCTTGAACTTGAGCTGCTTGGCGAACGAGAGGCGGCGGCCGTCAACGATGGAGGCGTGGTCGCGCTCGTCGCAGATGATGTAGTCTTCACGGCCGCAGACGGCAGCGATGACACCGGAGTTTACCGTGAAACCAGTTGAGAAGCACAAGGCATCGTCCTTGCCTACAAACTCTGCCAGGTCCTTCTCCAGCTTTACGTGGATGTCGAGCGTTCCGTTAAGGAAACGGCTGCCAGCGCAGCCTGTACCATACTTGTCAATAGCGTCCTTGGCCGCCTGGCAGATGCGCTCGTCGCCAACCAGACCTGTATAGGCGTTGGAGCCGAACATGATGACGTGCTGGCCGCCCATGTCGACCTCTGGTCCCTGTTTGCCCGTTATCTCACGGAAGTAAGGATAAACTCCTGCCTTCATGATTTGCTGTGGCAGACGGTAACTCTTGTACTTTTCTTGTAATTGTCCCATTATTAAATAAGGTGTAAATTTTTGTCTTGTCTTTGTTTCGAGAGTGTATGATAGCACTTTCCAGGGTGCAAAGTTACACATTTCTTTTTATTTGTGCATGTTTTTAAGAAAAATATTGATGTTTCACCATAAAATACACGTAGGAAAGAGCATTTTACGCATAAAATATCGTACTTTTGCAGTGTATGACAACGAAAAAGAGCATTGTATTCATCATTAACCCCATCTCTGGCACCGGAAAGAAGGAAGCCATTCCTGCACTAATAGACAGATACATCGACAATTCGCTCTACGAGGTGGAGCTGAAATACACCGAGTACGCCGGACACGCTGCCGAGATTGCCACCCTTTGCAAACTGGAAGGGGTGGACATCGTCGTTGCCGTAGGCGGAGACGGCACGGTAAACGAAGTGGCGCGCGCGCTGTGCGAAAGCCGTACGGCGCTGGGCATCATACCGTGCGGCTCGGGAAACGGACTGGCACGCCACCTGCTGCTGCCGCTCAACGTAAAGGGAGCGCTGGAAGTGATAAACCAAGGTGTGATACACGACCTCGACTACGGCATCATCAACGAGCACCCCTTCTTCTGCACGTGCGGAATGGGGTTCGACGCTTTTATAAGCAAGAAATTCGCCGACGCAGGGAAGAGAGGGCCGCTTACGTACATAGAGAACGTGCTCATCGAGGGACTGAAGTACAACCCCGAGACGTACCAGATAACCCTCGACGACAACGAGACGGAAACGTACAAGGCGTTCCTCGTATCCGTGGCAAACGCCTCGCAGTACGGCAACGACGCCTACATCGCCCCGCAGGCGTCCATGTCGGACGGGCTGCTCGACGTGGTCATAATGGAACCGTTCAGCCTCATAGAAGCGCCGCAGGTGGGCATAGACCTCATGAACAAGACGCTGGACAAGTCGTCGAAGATAAAATCGTTCAAGGCAAAGGACATCAGAATACACCGAACCAATCCGGGCATCATACATTACGACGGTGACCCCGTGGAGGCAGGGACGGACCTGCACGTGTCGCTGAGGAACAAGGGAATACGCATCGTCGTGAACCCCAACGCCGACAAGCGGATGCGCAAGCCGAACATGGTGCAGAACACCTTCAGCCAGGTGGTACACGAGCTCTACCAGAAGCAAGAGGAGGTGCGACGCAAACAGCTACAGAACGTCAAGGCCATAAACCAATACATACAAAGCAAACTCAGCTAAGCGATGCAAGAGGACACATACTTCACCATAGACCAGCAGGCCGAGGGGTACTACACCGAGAAGCGTAGCAAGTTCTACGCATTTGCGCACCACGTGGAGTCCGTCGACGACGTGAAGCAGCTGCAGCAAAAGTACAAGAAGCAGTACTACGACGCAAGGCACATCTGCTACGCTTACCGCCTGAAGAGCGACGGAAGCGAGTTCCGCGCCAACGACGACGGCGAACCGTCCGGCACGGCAGGCAAGCCTATTCTCGGTGCTCTGCTCAGCCAAGAGCTGACTGAGACCGTAGTCTTCGTCATCAGATACTACGGCGGCGTAAACCTCGGTACGGGGGGCTTGGTGGTGGCCTACCGCGAAGCAACGCTCGACGCCCTCAGCCACGCCAACAGGCAGGAGAGGCTCGTGGAAGAGGAAGTGAAGTACGACTTCCCGTACCCGATGATGAACAGCGTCATGCGAATCGTGAAGGAGATGCAACCACGCATCGTAGCGCAGGACTTCCAGACAACCTGTTCCATTACACTATCCATACGGTGCTCGCAAGCAGAGCAATTGCGACAACGACTTGAAAAGCTGGCATTTGAATAATCTCCAATTCCTATCCATTATGCATACAAAAGAAGAAACTCTGGCAGCCTTCTCCAGGCTACTCGATATACAGGAAGAACTGCGCGAAAAGTGTCCTTGGGACAAAAAACAAACCAACCTCTCCTTGCGTCCACACACTATAGAAGAGGCTCACGAACTCTGCGACGCCATCATGGAGGACAATCCCGTGGAGATTCAGAAAGAGATGGGCGACGTAATGGAGCACCTGGTCTTCTACGCCATGATAGGTAGGGAACAGGGCCGCTTCGACATGTGCGACGTACTCAACAAGGAGTGCGACAAACTCATCTTCCGCCACCCACACATTTACGGGACGGAAAAAGCAGATAACTCAGAACAGGTGAGCAAGCTATGGGAACAGACCAAGCAAAAGGAAAAGGACGCCAACAAGACTACGCTCTCGGGCGTTCCACGCTCTCTGCCGTCGCTCATCAAGGCCTACCGCATACAAGACAAAGCAAGCAATGTCGGCTTCGACTGGCAGGAGCCTAACGACGTGTGGCAGAAGGTGTTCGAGGAGATTGACGAGCTGAAAGCGGAGCTGCAAAGCGGAGACAAAGAGAAGGCAACAAAAGAACTGGGCGACGTGCTGTTCTCCATAGTAAACGCCGCCCGCCTTTATCACATCAATCCCGACACGGCTCTCGAAAAGACAAACCGTAAATTTATCTCCCGTTTTGAATACATCGAGAACAAGGCAAAGCAAGCCGGACGATTCATAAAGGACCTTACACTCGGCGAAATGGACAAACTTTGGAACGAAGCAAAGCGCATTGCACCGGCAGCGCTTGTCACGCTGGCCGCCGCCGGAATGCTGACGGCGTGCAACGTGGGGAATACACGAAAAGACACCATCGAAGACCTTGCCGACACCATAAACACGGAGGTGTCGGACACAGCTGTCTACGGGCGCATAGGCGAGGCAACGACAATGCACACGCTGCAAGTCGTTACGGACGACGGAAAGACGCTCACCTTCGCCGTGGACCAGAACCTGCAGGCCGACGTGCAGGGCGGACTCTTTGCCGGAGACTACGTGACGCTGACCGCCACAAAGACCCCAGATGCAGACAACCCCGAGGTGCAGAAGCTTATCAATATTACGTCGCTATTGGGAAAATACACCTCCATCGACCGCAACTTCGAGATAAAAGCCGACGGTAGCGTAGAGTCGCCGAACATGTCTGCCGAGTCGCAACCTTATACCCAATGGAAGACGGTGAACACACGGCTCGTACTGAACCAGGATACATTCGATATTCTCCAGCTCGGTCCCGACTCGCTCACCATCGAATCGGCAAAGGGCATCTATGTCTATAAACGAAAGAAATAGAGTAGGGGCCGCTCCTACTGAAGACGCCTCTACCAACCTAAGCAAACTTAAACAACCATTCTAAATGCCTGATAACAATAACCTTGTACTCAAGGACGTCACCTTTCTCAATCTGATGCAGAAACGCATTTTCAACGTCCTTATCATTGCCAATCCGTACGATGCCTTCATGCTGGAAGACGACGGAAAAGTGGACGAGAAGATATTCTCAGAATACATGCAGCTCGGACTGCGCTATCCGCCTACCTTCACCAAGGCATCCACCATAGAGGAAGCCGCGGCAGCCCTGCAGCACACTTCCTACGACCTCATCATCTGCATGCCCGGCAACCGCGACAACGATGCGTTCGACGTGGCCCACGCCGCCAAAGAAATATCGCCCGACACGCCCTGCGTAGTGCTTACCCCATTCTCGCATGGCGTGGCGAAGCGCATCAAGTCCATCGACCTCTCCATCTTTGACTACGTCTTCTGCTGGCTCGGCAACACGGACCTCATACTCTCCATCATCAAACTTATCGAGGACCGTATGAACGTAGAAAACGACACCGCAGAAGCCGGCGTGAAGTGCATTCTCTTCGTCGAGGACCACATTAGGTACATCTCCAGCATTCTCCCGTACCTATATAAATATATCCTCACCCAGAGCCTTAACTTCGCTACCGAGGCACTCAACTCGCAAGCGGAGATGCTGCGCATGAGAGGACGACCGAAGGTGCTCCTCGCACGCAACTACGAGGAGGCAATGGAACTGTACGGAAAGTACAAGCAACACATGCTTGGAGTAATCTCCGACTGCAGATATCCGCGCGAGGGACAACTAGATCCTACCGCCGGACTGAAGTTCCTTAGGCACGTGCGGCAGCAGGACCCCTTCCTGCCGCTTATTCTCGAGACTGCCGAGAGCAACATAGAGAGCGACATTACGGGAATGCGCATCGTCGACAAGAACTCCAAAAAGCTCAACGTCGACATCAGACACATAATGGCGGAGCACTTCGGTTTCGGCGACTTCCTTTTTCGCGATCCCACCACACGTACGATTGTACGGCGCGTCAAAAACCTTAAAGAGTTGCAGGAAGCCATCTTCGAGATTCCAAGTGACTGCATGCTCTACCACGTCTCGCACAACCACATCTCGCGTTGGCTGGCAGCACGCGCCATCTTCCCAATCTCCGAGTTTCTCAAGACCGTCACCATGGAACGCGTGCCGGACGTCTACAAGCACCGCGAGATAATCTTTGAAGCCATCGTACGCTACCGCCACATGAAGAACCTGGGAGTCGTTGCCGACTTCCACAAGGACCGCTTCGACTATTACTCGCACTTTGCACGCATCGGAGACGGGTCGCTCGGAGGTAAGGGTAGGGGACTCGCTTTCCTCGACAACATCATAAAGAAGCACCATGAGCTGCACCAGTTTCCGCAGGCTACCGTGCAAATTCCAAAGACCGTCGTCCTCTGCACGGACATCTTCGATGACTTCATGGACTCCAACGCACTTTGGGAGATAGCCCTCTCCGATGCTGGCGAAGAAGACATCCTACACGCCTTCCTCGGCGCACAGCTGCTGGACTCTCTGCGAGACGACTGCAAAGCCTTCATAGAAGCCACACACAGCCCAATAGCCATACGCTCTTCGTCGTTACTCGAAGACAGCCATTACCAGCCTTTCGCCGGAGTCTATAACACTTACATGATTCCGTATACTGACAACATCGACGAGATGCTGCAGTCGCTTGCTTGCGCCATAAAAGCCGTGTACGCCTCCGTGTATTACCGTGACTCCAAGGCGTACATGACTGCCACGCAAAACCTCATAGACCAGGAGAAGATGGCTGTCATCCTACAGGAGGTGGTCGGACAACAATACGAACGCTACTACTACCCGAACATCTCCGGAGTGCTGCGCTCGCTAAACTATTACCCCATCGGCGACGAGCAGCCCGAGGAGGGCATCGCCTCTCTTGCGCTCGGTCTGGGAAAGTATATAGTGGACGGAGGGCAGACCCTCAGAGTCTCTCCAAGCCATCCCGCGCAGGTGCTGCAAATGTCCGAAATGGAAATAGCACTACGGCAGACGCAAACGCAGTTCTACGCCATCGAAATGCCGGAAGAAGACAATATCTCTTGCGCAGAGCAGACTGATAATACTAATTCTAAAAATATCGAACGACCAGCCATTACCAACCCTGCTGACACATGGTCTACTAACGATGCGTTCAACATAAAAAAGCGAATGGTTGCGGATGCCGACAAGGATGGGGCGCTGCTCTACATTGCTTCCACTTTTGACCCGTACGACCAAGTGATACGCCCCGGGCTCTATGAAGGTGGCAGAAAGATAATCTCCCTCAACGGCGTGCTGGAGCAAGGCGTGTTCCCTCTGCCGGAACTCATGCAGATGTCGCTCCAACTCGGACAGGAGGAAATGCGGCGACCTGTAGAGATAGAAATCGCCTGCAACATTCACCCGGACAAGTCGGGCGAATATTATCTACTGCAGATACGCCCAATCGTCGACCAGAAGCAGGAACTGAACGAAGACCTCCTAACGCTGCCTGACCAACGTTGCGTGCTCCGTTCGCACAATTCCCTCGGGCACGGCATTACGGAAGGCATCCGCCACATTGTCTACGTCAAGAGCGGACCAGACTATTCCGCCTCTGCCAACCCACGTATTGCCGACGAACTGGAAAGGATAAACCGACAGTTCCTCCAGTCGGGGGAAGGGTACGTGCTGATAGGTCCCGGACGATGGGGATCCTCAGACCCCTGGCTTGGCATCCCGGTAAAATGGCCGCATATCTCAGCCGCCAAACTCATAGTAGAAGAAATGTTGCCGTCGTACTACGTCGACCCTTCGCAAGGAACGCACTTCTTCCAAAATCTCACTTCACTCGGGGTTGGTCATTTCACCATCGACGTTCACCACGACGCTGACGGCAATCCAGTAGATTCTAAGGAGAACACATCAGGCGATCCAACCGTGTACTTAAGGCAGACAAACAGATCAAGCCTAGAAACATCTGATAATCCACAAAAATCTGATAGACTTTCAAATAACGAAATATTTCGCCGAGAATGGCTTGATACGTTGCCTGCAGCCCAAGAAACGGAGTGGGTGAGACACGTTGTTTTGCCGTGCCCGTGCACAATCAAAATGGACGGTATGCACTCGGAAGGAGTGCTTATTGTTGACGAGAGTCAACAAACTTAGTTAAAAATCAGTATTTTAGACAGAATTTTTATCTAATGTCAGCTTTTTGTGTAACTTTGCAAATGAAACAAGGACTGTACCCACCATAAATACAGAATCCCAACGTATTATAATAACTAAAAATAGTTTTACATTATGGTAGCAAAGACAACAACAAAGTCTACTGCAACAAAGGCAGCAAAGACATCCGCCGCTAAGGCAAAGGCAACCACTAAGGCATGTGCAACAAGAGCAACAAAGGCTACAGCAGCAAAGAATACCATCTACGTTGATGTTGAAAACGTTGGCTTCCGCGCAGGCGACGTTTATCAGGCTCTGGCTGCAGCAGACAAGGCTCTCAGCGTTGCAGAAATCGCAGCTGCCGCAAACATCCAGACAGAAGATGTTTACCTCGGTATCGGCTGGCTTCTTAAGGAAGGCAAGGTTACTGCAGAAGGCACAAAAGTTACACTTGCATAAGTAGTAACACTTTTGCATAAGCAAAATCTATTGTGGTTCTAAAGAATCACAATACATAAAGTAAAAACAGGAGAAAAACTTATTTTTGGTTTTTCTCCTGTTTTTTTATTGGCACATTTATCAACGACGGACTGTAAGCCCAATCTGCGCCGAGCCCAGGGCAACGCCCTGAGTAGGTTGGTTCGTTCCCAAACCCCTTATTTATCATAATGCCCATTATGGCAATTCTGCGTAATTCTTAGTCAAGAGGTCTGCAACGACGTAACTACTGCCGCCGACGAATATAAAATCTGCCGGGGATGAATCTTTTTTTGCTGACTCGAATGCTTCCCAAACAGACTGAAAAATTTTTCCCGTTAAGCCTTGCTTTTGTGCTTTGTGTTCAAGTTTCGCTACGGGAATTGCCCGCTGCGTCTCTGCCTGAGTAAAATAATACGTGGCTTCGCGAGGGAGCAACGCCAGAACCGAATCTACATCCTTGTCGTCTACCATTCCAAAGACAATGCGTAGACGACTTTTTGCAGCATTCCCTTGCAACAGCTGCGCACGCTCGGATGCCCATTTAGCCGTAGACTGTATCTGCTTTGCCAGCAGCTGCCAACCAGCCAAATTGTGCCCCGTATCGCAAATGACGAGCGGCTCGTCGGACAACTTCTGCCAGCGTCCCATAAGGTCCGTCATTGAACATACATTGCCCAGAGCCGTGCGCAAGGCTTCCATTGGTCTTACAGAATGGTTCTTGCATACTGGCAGACCCACTCGCTTCATGGCTCGTGCCAACGGCAACAAGGAGCACAGTATTGTATTTACGTTACGCTCCTGACAATCGCCACCAAGTTCGCCTTTCAATTTACCATAACATTTAGTTTCGTAAATTCTACCAAAACTTAAAGGTCCATCTGTTGGGCCGTCTGCTTCATTACTGTCACTCAGCAGGACATTCTGTCGGCTCGAAGTGACATATTGGCAATCTTGCGCGAAAATTATAGGCGCACCAACCTCACGGGCTTTCGCCTCGAAGACGGGGCGCGTTTCTGGCGTATACTCCCCTATTATTACCGATACCCCGGGTTTTATGATTCCAGCCTTCTCCCCTGCTATCTTGGCTAACGTATTGCCAAGGAACCCAGTATGGTCGAAGGAAATGTTGGTGATTATGGACAACAGGGGGCTTATTATATTTGTGCAGTCGAGCCTGCCGCCAAGGCCTACCTCGATTACTGCGATGTCTACCTGCTCATCGGCAAAGTACTTGAATGCCATTGCTGTAGTGATTTCGAAAAACGACGGCGAGAGAGGCTCAAAGAAGCCACGCTCATTCTCCACGAAATCCACTACATACTGATGGTCTATGGGGCGTCCGTTTACGCGTATTCGCTCAGCGAAGTCCACCAGGTGCGGAGAAGTGTACAGCCCTACCCTATAGCCAGCAGCCTGTAGTATGGCTGCCAGCGTGTGTGAGACTGACCCCTTACCGTTGGTGCCAGCTACGTGGATGGTATGGTAGTTCTTATGTGGATGGTCGAAGTGGGCATCCAGCGTCTTCGTTGTCGTCAGTCCTTCCTTATAAGCACCAGCGCCCACCTTCTCAAAGGCAGGCGCTGCTGTGTAAAGATATTCTAGTGTTTCTTGGTAATTCATCTTAAACCCAAATAACTGTAGCTATCCGCAGTTAGCAGATTTTTAGCCACTTATGAAAAATAGTTGCGAAAACGCTCGAAGATGTTCTTCTTCGTCGTATTGTCGCCTTTGAAGTTGTCGGAATTGCGGAACTTTTCCATTGTCTTCTTCTCATCCTTGCTGAGCGACTTAGGCACGTAGACGCTGATATTCACGAGGATGTCGCCCTGACCGTATCCGTAGCCCTGTACAGCAGGCAGACCCTTTCCGCGCAGACGCAGCGTCTTGCCAGGCTGGGTACCCGGTTCTATCTTTATCTTGAGCTTGGTACCCTCTACGCTTGGCACCTCTACTTCACCGCCCAAACAAGCCGTTGGGAAGTCGAGCAGAAGGTTGTAGTAAAGGTCTTTGCCTTCACGCACGAAGGTGTCGTTGGCCTCTTCCTCTATGAATACCTTGATGTCGCCAGGCACGCCGTTGTGTCTGCCGGCGTTGCCCTTACCAGGCGCATTGACAACCATGCCGTCCTGAACACCTGCCGGGATGTTGATTTCCACAACTTCCTCGCCGTGCTCGATGCCTTCGCCGTGGCAGCGCGTACATTTATTCTTTATTATCTTGCCCTCGCCGCCGCAGGTAGGACAAACGCTCTGCTGCTGCATCACGCCGAAGATGGTCTGCTGCTGCTGAACTACAACGCCGGAGCCGTGGCACGTCTGACACGTCTCGGCTGCTGCGCCGTCGGCAGCACCTGAACCATGACAGCATGAGCACGTCACGTCCTTGCGCACCTTGAACTTCTTGGTTACGCCCGTGGCAACCTCTTGCAGATTAAGGCGAACCTTCAGGCGAAGGTCGGAACCTCGGTTTATTCTCTGGCCGCCGCGCTGACCGCCGCCACCAAAACCACCGAAGCCCCCATGACCGCCGAACACGTCGCCGAACATGGAGAAGATGTCGTCCATAGAGAAGCCGCCTGCGCCGCCGAAACCGCCTCCGAAGCCGCCTGCGCCGCCCATGTTAGGACCGTCAAATCCGAACTGGTCGTACTGCTGACGTTTCTTCTCGTCGGAGAGCACGGAATATGCTTCTGCAGCCTCCTTAAACTTGTCCTCTGCCTCTTTCTTCTCTGAATCACTCTTGCCCGTCTGACGGTCAGGGTGATACTTTATGGCCATCTTACGATAGGCCTTCTTTATCTGGTCGGCTGTGGCTTTCTTGTCCACGCCAAGCACTTCGTAATAGTCTCTTTTTCCTGCCATAATTTTTCTACGTTTTTTTCAGTACAGAATCACTACTGTCTCAACAATAATATTGTAAATTATTGTCCAACAGCAACCTTTGCAAAGCGAATGACTTTATCGTTGAGCATGTAACCCGTCTGCACGCAGTCGATTACCTTACCCTTCTTGTCGTCACCCATACCTGGCACGAGGGCGATAGACTCGTGATAGTCTACGTTGAAGTCAGCACCTACGGTGTCAATCTTCTTCACGCCCAGCTGCTCGAGCGATTTGTAGAACTTATTGAATATCAGCTGCATTCCTTCGCGAATTACAGCCACATCTTCTGACTTGTCAGCCAAAGCACGCTCGAAGTCGTCGAGCACAGGGAGAATGGCTGTAATGGTCTTCTCTCCACCCTGCAGTATGAGGTCAGCCTTCTCCTTCATGGTACGCTTGCGGAAGTTGTCGAACTCAGCCTGCTTGTAGAGAGCCTGCTTCTTCAGCTCTTCTATTTCTGCCTTTGCGGCCTCCAGGGGGTCTACCTCTTTGGCAGCCTCTTCAGCAGAGGCCTTCTTTGCCTCTGAATCAGCACCTTCTTCTGCTGCCGCATCAGCAGCAGTCTCGGCACCGGCTTGTGCGTTCTTTGCCTCTTCATTATTTACGTCAGCAGCCTTTGCACCTGTGTCTTGATTATCTTCTTGCTTATTGAATTCTTCTGTAGTCATATTGTTCATTGTTTACATTATAAAATATTGGCACACTCATTATTTACAACAAGCGTGCCAATGAATATAGAGCCATTATGAATTGCCTACAATCAATTTCTAAATTATGAATTATGCATTCTGCATTATGAATTACAAATACATTTGCTCTTTCTGCGCCTTGATGGCTTCATCGTAGATGTAGTCGTCATAAGTTGTGAGCTTGTCGATAGTGCCCTTTGGCGTCAGCTCTATGATACGGTCGGCTACGGTATTGATGAACTCGTGGTCGTGAGAAGAGAACAGGATGTTGCCCTTGAAGGATATGAGGTTGTTGTTGAAAGCCTGGATAGACTCAAGGTCGAGGTGGTTGGTAGGAGTGTCGAGGATGAGGCAGTTGGCATTCTGCAGCTGCATGCGTGCAATCATACAACGCATCTTCTCACCACCAGAGAGCACGTTGACCTTCTTCTCCACTTCCTCCTGCTTGAAGAGCATACGACCGAGGAAACCCTTCATAGCTACCTCGTTACCTGGGCCATACTGCGAGAGCCAGTCTACGAGGTTCAGGTCGCAGTTGAAGAACTCTGTATTGTCGAGTGGCAGGTAAGCGGTAGTGATTGTCACACCCCACTTGTACGTACCGCCGTCAGCTTCGCGTCTGCCGTTGATAATCTCGAAGAGGGCCGTCATGGCTTTTGGATTATGTGAGAGGAATACAGTCTTCTGACCCTTCTCTATGTTGAAGGAAACGTTGTCGAACAGTACTGTACCGTCAGCGTCTACCGCCTTCAGTCCCTCCACTTCGAGAATCTGGTTGCCCGGCTCACGCTCCATCTGGAATATGATCCCAGGGTATTTACGTGTAGATGGCTGAATCTCCTCTACGTTGAGCTTCTCCAGCATCTTCTTACGTGATGTTGTCTGCTTTGACTTCGCAACGTTTGCAGAGAAACGACGGATAAACTCTTCCAGCTCCTTACGCTTCTCGTCAGCCTTTGCCTTCTGGTTCTGTGCCTGACGAAGTGCGAGCTGGCTGGACTCGTACCAGAATGAGTAGTTACCTGCAAACATGGTCACCTTGCCGAAGTCGATGTCAACGGTCTGCGTGCTTACAGCATCGAGGAAGTGGCGGTCGTGGGACACGACGAGTACCGTCTGCTCCACGTTGGACAGGTATTCCTCCAGCCATTGTACGGTGTCGAGGTCAAGGTCGTTGGTAGGCTCATCGAGAAGCAGGTTGTCCGGGTTTCCGAAGAGAGCCTTGGCCATCATGACGCGCACCTTCTCCGTGTTGGAGAGTTGGCTCATGAGGTTGTAGTGTACGTCCTCCTTTATGCCAAGGTTAGAGAGGAGCTGGGCAGCGTCGCTCTCGGCGTTCCAACCGTCCATCTCTGCGAACTTCTCCTCCAGCTCTGCTGCGCGGATGCCGTCAGCCTCTGTCATCTCCGCCTTACTGTAGAGAGCCTCGCGCTCCTTCATGTTCTCCCAGAGGGGCTGGTGACCCATCAGCACGGTATTGATGACGGTAAACTCGTCATACTTGAAGTGGTCCTGCTCGAGCACCGAAAGACGCTCGCCGGGACCGAGTTCTATGCTACCCTTCGTAGCCTCCAACTCGCCGCTGATAGCGCGGAGAAGCGTTGATTTACCGGCACCGTTGGCGCCTATTACTCCATAGATATTTCCCGGTGTGAACTTAAGATTTACATCCTTATAGAGGACGCGCTTGCCGAACTGGATGGCAAGGTTTGTAACTGTTATCATGCCTTACTTTTGATAGAAATGTATGTTTTATTGTGCAAAGGTAATAAGTTTTTCCCAATTACGCAAATAGCCTTGCCGCATTAGTCAAATTAATATGCCACCTTGGGCAGAGTAACGATAATATTTACGTGTCCGTCGGCGGATTCTGTGCGTGTTCCGCAAGCGTATGCATGTGCGGCCTGACCAGTCTCGCGCACTATCTGGCGTATTACGAGTGCATCGGACGAAAGGTTGGTGGACGAGAAAATATCCTCCCGGACTGCTCCCGTCTTAAAGCGTAGACTGACGTAACGGTCGGTACGTGAGCTGTCGGCCAACTCCACGCCCGGACGTTTTCCGCCGTTCACCCTCTTGAGCAGCACCAGTAAGTAGGCCATCAGCTCACGGTTGGCAAGGATGCAGACATCCGTGTCAATGCCGAACAGCTCCGAAAGGCTCAGCCGTGAGACGCTGAACGAATAGTCGGCTGCCTGGTCGGAAACGACTCTGCCGCTAAGTGCCACGTAAAGGTCGCGGTAGAGCTCCACCGTGTCGTGCAGCAGATGTGCGCCATCAGCATCATTCATCTTGGCTATCTGCACGATGCGCGACGGGTAGTACATCGTCTCATGCTTTAGGGCACTCAGTTGGTTGGCGGTCACGTTGTTCATTACGTGGAGTTGGTCGCACTCCTTCTCCAGCACGGCTATCTGCTCTTTAAGTTGGCGCTTGCGGTCCTGCATGTTACCTCGGAAAGCAATCGTCGGCTTCAGGTAGACGAACCATATTACAGGTATTAGCGAGAGTATCAGTAGTATGATGACCAGCACCGCCACGTTGGCGATTACGTTGTTTCGCTCCATCGTCTGGCAGTATGAGCTGATGGTCGTGTCGCGCGTACTCTCCTTGAATAGTCGCGTATACATGTAGTTGTTGTACTCGTAACGTCTCCATTGGCGCATCGCCATCGCAGCCACGGCGGTCTCGTTGTAGAACGAGAGAAGAAGAGTCGTGTCCGCCTGGCAAGTCTTAAGAATCGCCTCGCACGAGTCCGAGTACAGCAACGCCTCCGCATACCTGCCGTTGACGTTGCATTCGTAAAGACTGTCGCAATATCTTGCGGTTTCGTTGGTGGACAGACTACTTATCGTGTCGGCAGAAGCCACGGCAGCCATTGTCGTTTGGCTAAAGTTACCGACAATGGTAAGCACCATTACGAGTAAGCACTTGACTACCAACGGCAGGCGAAAACTTATACATGTTCCCTCGCCTACTCTCGATTCGGCGTTTATCGTACACACGGAGAATATCGACGAAATCTTACGGTAGCGTTCTATGATGCCCCGACAGTTCTGCAACCCGAAACCGTGCGACTTACGTTCCATGCCGTTGCTTCCGCTTTTCTCTGCTTCGTTCCGTATGGTTCTACCGTCAAAGATGTGTTCCAACTTGTCGGCGGCAATGCCCTTGCCATTGTCCCTGACGCTGACCTCAGCGTAGCCGCCTTGAGGGCACGGCTCACAACTTATTTCCACCCTACCCTTTTCCTCCGTAAGGGCAGCACATGCGTTGTCTACCAGCGTGTTGACAATAAAGAGCGTTAGCGCCCTGTCTGCTTTTACCACCACGTCGGTAGGCCGCACATCAATAGCGATGCCTTTGGCCTCTAGTGCCTTACGCCTCTTCTCCATAGTAGACATCACCTCGTCCATGCGCAACGACTCTATGCGTGGGGCTATGCTCCCTTGTTCTAATTTTATCCAACGCGTGAGCATCTCGTTCCGATGCTCCACGAGTTCGGCTACCTCCACAACGTAATCTACGGACGTGTCGGCGGCAAGTCGCATGCGGTCTATGAGTGGCACCATCGAGTTGACCATCTGCACCTTGGCGCGTTGGTCTACTGCACTACGGCGCAAGCGCGAAAGCTGCAGCTCAGACATTGCCATACTCTCCTTCAACTCTTCCAACTCCTCTTCGGAGCTGGACATCCTCCGCGTGTTTCGCTTTCTTAGCCTTATCAGCCACGCCGTAATGGCGCACAGTACCACGAATACGAGGAACAACGTCGTCACTAGCCCCCAAATCTTTTCGTTGGAACGGTTGAGCGACTCCACGCGAGCCTCCAGAAGGCGGTCCTGACGGGTAGAGTCCTGCAGGTCCAGGTACAAATTGCGGTAATGGTCGCTAAACTGCTTCTGCCCCATAGAGGCGTACGACATGGACAGCCGCTCGTCTATGGAGGCCAGCAGGTCGGGGGTCTGTTGTATGTTGGGGCACTTCAGCGCATTGCGCAGACAATCGATAGACATCTGACTATTGTCCACGTCAAAGAAGCAGTTGGCTAGGGTGAGCCAAGCGGAGGCCTCGTAATACTCATCGTCGCGAGCCACGAAGATGGCCAGAGCCCTCTCTGCCAAATTGCCGGCCAGCAACTCCGCCGCCACCGTATCTTCATTGAGATACCTCAGAAAGGCAGGGTCCGCGTCCTGTATGAGCCGGTTTATTTCGGGGTTGCTCAGGTACTGGCTGAGCAGCATCATGGACACTGCCTTGTACCTTTCTATTCCTGCACGTTGCGACAGGAAATAGCAACGCGCCAGGCAGTCGTAGCCCTTCAGTATGTCGTCCCTAAAGCGGTCCACCTCGTAGGGGTGGTAGTAAGCCGTTGCCTCGTGGCACAGGAAGTTGAGCCAATGCAACGTGTCGGCCGCAATGTTGATGACCGCATCGGAAGACAGCTCGTCCATGACGCCACGTGCTTCCTTCGGCATTCCCACTTGCCTGTAGTAGTCCGACAGGGCAAAGGAGTAGTCCAGTCGCGCCCTTATGTACTGTTGCTGCGCCGCATCTGGCCATTGCAGATATTCGTTAGCGCAATCGGCTATCAGCTTGTCTGCCTCATACTTATGAAGATAGAAGTTACGATTCTGAGAGCGCCAGCGGCACGTGTCCATCTGCGCCACCTCGTAGGTCAGGCGGTCCAGGACGTCCTTTTTGTCGTGCGTACAGCTGCTCTCCAAAATGGCCGAGAAAAAGACAAGGCTACACACGCTTGTCCTTACGACACCACGTATGTAGCCTTTCTTATTATGCATATTTTTGCAAGTTACAAAAATACCGTTGTTTATCGGGGTATTCTAATTAACCGCGAGCCTCCAGGCAGTAGCCGAGGGCCTCCTTACACTTGTCGGTAACGTACTGCCAGTCTCCGGCAGCAACCTTATCCTTCGGGAAGAGCTTAGAGCCCATGCCTACGCAGTAAACGCCGGCCTTGAACCACTTCTCCAGGTTCTCCTTCTCAGGAGCCACACCGCCAGTAACCATGATCTTAGACCAAGGCATTGGAGCCAGCAGACCCTTGATGAGGTTAGGACCTACAACATCGCCAGGGAATACCTTTGTGAAGTCACAGCCTACTTCCTGTGCCTTACCGATTTCAGATGGTGTCAGACAGCCAGGGCAGTATGTTACGCAACGACGGTTGCACACTACAGCGATGTCTGGGTTGAAGAGAGGACCAACAACGAAGTTGGCACCCAGCTGTAGGTAAAGAGCTGCCGTAGGAGCGTCTACTACAGAACCGATACCGAGAGCCAGCTCTGGGCACTCCTTGTCAGCCCACTTAGACAGCTCAGCGAACACGTCCTGAGCGAAGTCACCACGGTTGGTGAACTCGAAAGCACGCACGCCACCCTCGTAGCAAGCCTTTATTACGTTCTTACATACCTCAACGTCCTTGTTGTAGAACACAGGTACCATTGGTGCAGCGGCAATCTTTGCCATTACTGCAAACTTATCAAACTTTGCCATTATTGTTAAGTATAATAATATTCAGTTTTTTGTTTTAGCACTTGTGCACGACCTTTAGGCCGCACACGATATTAGCGCTGTACGCGACCGTTAGCGTTGCCGCCAGCGAGAGACTCTACCTCAGAAACGCTTACGAGGTTGTAGTCGCCGTTGATGGTGTGCTTCAGAGCAGAAGCAGCTACAGCGAACTCGAGAGCCTCGCCCTGAGTCTCCTTTGTCAGCAGACCGTGGATCAGACCGCCAGAGAAGGAGTCACCGCCACCTACGCGGTCGATGATTGGGTTGATCTCGTAGCGCTTTGACTGGTAGAACTCCTTACCGTCGTAGATGAGAGCCTTCCAACCGTTGAATGTAGCAGAGAAAGACTCACGCAGAGTAGAAACGACGTACTTGAAGCCGAACTCTTCCTTCATCTGCTTGAAGATTCCCTCGTAGCCAGCAGCGTTTGTCTCGCCGCCCTCTACGTTAGCGTCTGGCTTGAAGCCAAGGCAGAGCTCTGCGTCCTCCTCGTTGCCGATGCAAACGTCAACATACTGCATCAGAGGCTTCATGATAGAGATAGCCTTCTCAGAAGTCCACAGCTTCTTACGGAAGTTAAGGTCTACAGATACAGTAACGCCGTGGCGCTTAGCAGCCTCACAAGCCAGCTTTGTCAGCTCGGCAGCTTTGTCGGAGATAGCAGGAGTAATACCTGACCAGTGGAACCAGTCAGCACCTTCCATGATAGCGTCGAAGTCGAAGTCCTGTGGGTCGGCCTCTGCGATAGCTGAGTTAGCGCGGTCGTAGATAACCTTTGAAGGACGCATGGAAGCACCAGTCTCACAATAGTACAGACCTACACGGTCGCCGCCACGTGCGATGTATTTGGTGTTCACGCCATAACGACGGAGAGAGTTTACTGCAATCTGACCAATCTCATGAGCAGGAAGCTTTGTTACGAGGTACGCATCGTGACCGTAGTTAGCACAGCTGATTGCTACGTTTGCCTCACCACCGCCAGGGATGATGCGGAAAATGTCTGTCTGAACGAAACGATCCTGACCATTAGGAGAAAGGCGAAGCATAATCTCGCCCAAAGTTACAACTTTTGCCATAATTTGAATTTAAGGTTTAAATATATTTTTATAGTATTAAATCGCGTCTCTGTACGGTAAATAGTTTTGTTACCTACCAAAAGTTTGTGGCAAATTTATACATATTTTCGCAACTGCACAAATATTTGACACTAAAAACCAGTTTTTTTCTCCATTTCGTCAAAAATTATAGTGCCTTTTTGTATTGAAAACATTTTTTTAGTATATTTGCAACCCGTAAACACACAAGAAAAACCCATACCTACTTACATTTAAAATGCCAAACGAACGCATAACCATCAAAGACATTGCAGAAAAAGCCGGTGTCTCCGTAGGCACTGTCGACCGTGTGCTGCACCGAAGACCTAACGTTTCAAAGAAAACATTGGCAAAGGTGAACATGGCTCTCGAGGAAATGAACTACGAGCCGAACATGTACGCCAGCGCGCTGGCCAACAGCAGACGTTACGACTTCTATTGCCTCATGCCGAAACACGAAAGCGAAGCATATTGGGAGGAGGTCGAGGACGGACAAAGGAAATGCTGCGAAGCACGTAGAGACTTTCACGTACACATCACCACAAAATACTACAAGCGAAACGACCTGAAGTCTTTCACCGAACAGTATACCTCTATAATAGATGCGAATCCGGACGGTGTCATCCTCGTGCCCACAAAGCTCGACATCACGCGCCTCTTCACCGACGAGCTCCACGCACGCAATATACCTTTTATAATGCTCGACTCGTACCTGCCGGACCTGCGTCCTCTTGCGTTCTTCGGCCAGGACTCGTTCGCCAGCGGCTATTTTGCTGCCAAGATGCTCATGCTCATCGCACGCGACGAGACGGAGATAATGCTCATGAAGCAGACGCTCGACGGCGTCAACGTGGCAAGCAAACAGCAGGACAACCGCGAGGTGGGCTTCCGCCACTATATGAAAGACCACTTCCCCAACGTGAAGATAAACATGGTGGACCTGCCCTACCAGACGCCGCGCAAGACGCACGAGAGTATCCTCGAGCAGTACTTCGACGAGCACCCCAACACGCACCATTGCATCACGCTCAACTCCAAGGCGCACCTCGTCGGCGAGTTTCTGCTCAAGACAAACCGCCGCAACATACAGATTATGGGCTACGACATGGTAGAGAAGAACGCCAAGTGCATACGCGACGGCTCCATCTCGTTCCTCATAGCACAGCACGGATACCAGCAGGGATTCTCCAGCGTCGATGCCCTCGTGCGCGCCATCATACTGAAGAAGAATGTCACCCCCGTCAACTACATGCCCATCGAGGTACTCTCCAAGGAAAACGTGCAGTTCTACAGACGTACACAAATATAGTTTTTATATAAGCCAAATCCAAAAACATTATAATACTGTAAATCTAACAACACTATGGAACAGGCATTCCTGAAAATCAACCCCGCCGACAGCGTCGTTGTTTGTCTCCGCGCCATGAAGAAAGGCGAGACCATCGACATCGACGGAAAGAACATCACCCTGCTTGAAGACACCCCAGCAGGACACAAGGTCCTACTCGAAGACAAAGAGGAAGGCGAGAACATCATCAAATACGGCTACCCTATCGGCCACGCACGCCAGGCCCTCAAGGCTGGTGCATGGGTAAACGAGAACAACCTCAAGACAAACCTTGCAGGCACCCTCGAGTACACCTACAACCCCGTAGGCGAGAAGCTCTCCATCGCCAAGGAAAACCGCACTTTCAAGGGTTACGAGCGCAAGAACGGCGACGTCGGCGTGCGTAACGAAATATGGATCGTACCAACAGTAGGTTGCGTCAACGGCATCGCCGAGCACCTCGCCAAGCAGCTCGAGGTGGAGACGCGCCTCGACGGCATCGATGCCGTACACGCCTGGCACCACAACTTCGGATGCTCGCAGCTCTCGGAGGACCACGAGGCCACACGCAAGATTCTGCGCGACATCGTGCTGCACCCCAATGCTGGCGGCGTACTCGTCCTCTCGCTCGGATGCGAGAACAACCAGCCTGACGACTTCATGGCCATGCTCGGCGACTACGACAAGGACCGCATCAAGCTCGTTGTCACCCAGAAGGTAGAGGGTGACGAGACGGAGTACTGCATGAACATCCTTCGCGACATCTACAAGCTCGCCAAGGAAGACAAGCGCGTCGACGTGCCCGTCAGCAAACTGCGCGTAGGCCTCAAGTGTGGCGGTTCCGACGGCTTCTCAGGCATCACGGCCAACCCGCTCGAGGGCGAGTTCTCCGACTGGCTCGTAGCACAGGGCGGCACCAGCATCCTCACCGAGGTGCCCGAGATGTTCGGCGCTGAGACCATCCTCATGAACCGTTGCGAGACAAAGGAACTCTTCGAGGACACCGTATCGCTCATCAACAACTTCAAGAACTACTTCCTCTCGCACGGCGAACCCGTGGGCGAGAACCCAAGCCCAGGCAACAAGGCCGGCGGCATCTCCACCCTCGAGGACAAGGCCCTCGGATGCACCCAGAAGTGCGGACGTGCCCCCGTCAGCGGCGTGCTCGAGTACGGCGACCGTCTGCAGACTACCGGTCTCAACCTGCTCTCCGCTCCCGGCAACGACCTCGTGGCCGCCACGGCACTCGCATCAGCCGGTTGCCACCTCGTGCTCTTCTCTACTGGTCGCGGCACACCGTTCGGCACCTTCGTCCCCACGATGAAGATCTCTACCAACTCCGACCTCTACAACCGTAAGAAGAACTGGATAGACTTCAACGCCGGACAGCTCGTGGACGGCAAGACGATGACGCAGCTCGTGCCGGAGTTCATCGACAAGATCATCTCCGTAGCCAGCGGCGAAAAGGCCCGCAACGAAATCAACGGCTACCAGGAAATCTCCATCTTCAAGAACGGCGTGACGCTCTAAAGAAGTCCACGCCCCCATATAAATTATAATTGCCATTAACCGCCCGCAAACAAAAATAGGTGGTTAATGGCAATTAAGCTTTTATGCCAATAATAAAAATCGCGCGATTCGCGTTCTACTTTCTCTTCGCTTTGCGTTTGCCGAACCGGTTGAACATGCCGCTCAGACGACGGTACAAACGCCAGCCGAAGACAACGCCGTCTATTATCTCCGTCGTATCGGCCGCAAAGGCCAGTCCCCGCTGGACTATCGACGAGCTCTTGCGTTGCTTCACGCGCTTCGGGTCGTCCTGCGACAGCGAGCGCCAAAGGGCAGCCAACCGCTCTTCCTTTACTGCTATTTCGGAGCGTATGGCGGCGATGTGCCTCTCCAGGTCAGCTATGTTGTCAATTGGTTGCTGCTTCATTCTCTACTGCTGCGTTTGAGTCGTCCGTCAACACTTTCACCAGGAACCGCACCAGCGGACGTTCTATCCAAGCCTTGCGCCTTGCGTACACCAGCAGGAAGAGCAGCATGTAGCCGCCCCCGAAGGCGAGGTAGCCCAAGGCATCGTTTCCCACCAGGACACCCAGGGCAGACGCCCCGGCCACGGAAACGCAGATGAGCGCCATTAGGCCCAGCAAAGACAATATCATAACCAAGGCCAATGCGGACAGTATGCGCACCACCTTGTCTATGGCAATGTACTTCGCCGACTCAGCCTGCAGGGAGAGCCATTCCTTGCTCTCCTCCACAAACTGAGCTATAGTCTCTATATTTCTGTTGCTGGACAACATTATTTTTTATAATAAGTATTATCCCTCGCTCACCTCTTCGGCCAGTTCCTCTACCTGCTTCTTTGACAGGCAGATGTTGTGCTTGTCGCA
Organism: Oscillospiraceae bacterium; assembly: GCA_963588475.1. Lineage (GTDB taxonomy): Bacteria > Bacteroidota > Bacteroidia > Bacteroidales > Bacteroidaceae > Prevotella. The sequence goes on from CAVAHD010000001.1 coordinate 131,349, forward strand.
GAAGTTGCGGATCTGGTCCTGAAGCTGATACTTATCACAGAAACCCTTTACAGAGTCAGAAATCTTAGCGCGTGTGTCCTCGCCCTTCTCTGGTGCGAGAAGCAATGCTGCTGTTGCGCCGGCAACGGCGCCACCTACTACTGCTGCCAAATAACCTAATGCCTTCATAATCTTTCAAATTGTTTTATGGTTAATAATATGTCTACGGACCCCTGCGCCTTTGGCCTTGCCAACTGCGCCGCATCCTTTTCGTTGCAAATGTAGAATAAAAAAATGAAAAGCGAGCATACTTTATGTTAAAAAAGGCGAATAGACGGAAAACTTACATTTTTTTTACTACCTTTGCGCAATAATTAGTAATTATAAAAACCAAAATCACCTACCAACAAAAGTCATCATGAAGAAATCTCTGATATTTATCGCAGCCCTGGCTGCAGGCGTAATGGTTATCTCCAGCTGTAGTTCATCAAAGGAAAGCGCATACCGCAAAGCATACGAAAAAGCAAAGGCACAGGAAAAGGCTCAGCAGGCCCAGCAGCCAGCAGTTCAGGAGCCCGCCGCAGCCCAGCCACAGGTGACACCGCTCGTTGAGGCTCCCGCCCAGCAGCCCGCAGACTACAATGCCCCCGTACGCTCAGAGAGCGTCAGCCTCGTCAGCGGAAGCGGCATCCGCGCCTACAGCGTTGTAGTAGGCTCGTTCGGCGTGCAGGCAAACGCCGAGGCACTCAGACAGCGTCTGAACAACTCCGGCTACCAGGCACAGGTGGCCAAGGGCAACAGCAACGGCCGAGACATGTATCGTGTCCTCATCTCTACCTCCGACACACGCGAAGGCGCCGTGCAGAGCCGCAACTCCGTAAGGGGTACCTATCCGGACGCTTGGATTCTCCAGAAGCAGTAATCCGCCGCTCCACTCTTTTTGTCTCGACAAGAAACCACACACACACTTCTAATGTCAAGAATACTCGCCATAGACTACGGCAAAAAGCGCACCGGGCTCGCTGTGACAGACACGTTGCAGATAGTGCCCGGTGCACTTGATACAATAGACACGCGCCAGCTCATGGACTACCTCAACGCCTACGTGGCACGTGAGCCCGTGGAGCGCATCGTCATCGGAGAACCTATGCAGACCAACGGCCTGCCGTCGGAAAACCTGCAGAGGGTACGATCCTTCGAAGGGCAATGGCGAAAGGCTCACCCGGACATCCCCATCGAGGGGTTCGACGAGAGGTTCACCTCCGTCCTGGCGCACAAGACGATGATAGATGCCGGACTGGGCAAGAAGGCACGGCGAGACAAAGCCGTGGTAGACCGCATCTCCGCCACCATCATACTACAGGACTACTTAAACAGCAGACGATAACACAACTCCTATACACAACAATTCCCAAAACAAAAAAAACACACACGCATTAATGATACTCCCCATCTACACCTACGGACAACCCGTCCTACGCAAAGTAGCAGAAGACATCACACCCGACTACCCCGAGCTCCCCACGCTCATCGCCAACATGTGGGAGACCCTGGCAGACAGCGAAGGCATCGGCCTCGCCGCCCCCCAGGTGGGTCTCGCCATCCGCCTCGTCGTCATAGACCTCGACGTGCTCAAGGAGGACCTCCCCGAGTACGACGGCTTTCGTAAGGTATTCATCAATCCGCACATCATAGAACTCGACGACACCGAGAAGGACACCTCCACGGAAGGGTGCCTCTCCCTGCCGGCCATACACGAAAACGTAGTACGCCCCACACGCATACACGTACGCTACCAGGACGAGCAGTTCCAGGAGCACGACGAGTGGGTCGCCGGATACCTGGCACGCGTCATGCAGCACGAGTTCGACCACCTCGAGGGCACCATGTTCATAGACCGCCTCTCGCCCCTGCGCAAGCAGCTCATCAAGTCGAAGCTCCGCGCCCTGCTGCAGGGACGCTTCCGCTGCGGATACAAAGTGAAGGTAGCACCACACAAATAAGTAGTAAACACACACAGCAACAAGGTGCCCCACACAACACGACAGAACATACTGACACTTATCATCGCCGCCCTGACTCCATGCATCGGAGTTAGGGCGCAGTACAACGTAGACAGGCTCATCACCGGAGGACGCATCGCCCTCCACTACGAAGACTACGTCCTCTCCATACAGTACTTCAACCAGGCCATCAACCAGAAGCCCTACCTCTGGGAACCGTGGCAGCTGCGCTCCATCGCCAAGTACTACCTCGACGACTGGCACGGGGCTTACGCCGACGCCTCCAAGGCCATAGAGCTAAACCCCTACGTCACGGAACTCTACGACCTACGCGGCATAACAGCCATAAAACAAAATCTTTACGACCAAGCCATAAAGGACTACTCGAAGGCCATACAGCAGCAGCCCACCAACTGGAACTACTGGTACAATCGCGCCGTCTGCTACCTCGAGAAAGCCTCCTACGACACCGCCAGCGTCCAGCTGGACACCATCATGGCCAGGTGGCCAAAGAAGGCCGAGCCGCTACTGATGAAAGCCGAAATATGCCTTCACCAGAAGGACACCACCGCCGCCGAGACGTGGGTCAACAACAGCATCCAGCTCGATAAGTACAACATGCAGGCCTGGCGCATGAGCGGCATGCTCGCCCTTCGCAGAAGCGACTGGCAGGCCGCCGACAGCGCACTCTCCAAAGCCCTCCATCTGCACCCCAAGGAGACCGGCTGCTACATAAACCGCGCCCTGGCACGCCTTAGGCTCAACAACCTGCGTGGAGCCATGGACGACTACAACTCCGCCCTCGAGTTCGACCCCAACAACTTCCTCGCACACTACAACCGCGGACTGCTCCGCCAAAACCTCGGCGACGACAACCGCGCCATCGAGGACTTCAACTTCGTGCTTCGGCTGGAGCCCTCCAACGTCATGGCCCTCTTCAACCGCGCCACCCTGCTCGACCGCACCGGCGACCTGCGCGGCGCCATACGCGACTATACGAAGGTCATAAACATCTTCCCCAACTTCTGGACGGGCCTGCAGTTCCGCGCCGCCTGCTACCGCAAACTCGGCATGACGGCCAAGGCCGAGATGGACGAGTTCCGCATCATGAAGGCACAGATGGACAAGCACCAGGGCGTGCAGCGCCGCTGGGGCAAGGCAAAGCTCAACGCCATGCGCAGCCTCGGAGACATAGACCCCGAGAAGTACGACCAGCTCGTCGTCGACGAGGACGTCACCGAGGAGCACAAATACGAGAGCGCCTACCGCGGCAAGGTGCAGAACCAGCGCACCGATGCCCAGCTGCTCCCCTACCTCACCGTCATAGTGCAGCACAATGCCGCACGACAGATGACTGCCGTCCCCTACGACGCCCAGACGGGCGAGACCGTCAGTGCCCTCTCTGCCGTGCAGCCCATAAAGGGCAGCCGCTTCGCACTCCTCGTAGGCAATGTAGGCAACGGTGCCGGCATAGAGCTCCTCTCCCTCGTAGACATCATCACGGACAAGATAAGCACAGAGCACACCACCCCCGACGCCCTGGCCCAACTATACCTGCTGCGCGCCGTCTGCTACGCCTCCGCTCAGGACTACAAGAGCGCCGTCAGCGACCTCGACCAGCACCTCAAGCACACGCCGCACGACGCCACCGCCCTATGGATGCGAGCCGTATGCACCGCCATGCTGGCCGACTACGAGCAGCGCACCACCACTACCGACGCCGCCCCCATGACGCTCACCGACCGCCAACTGAAGGCGGCAAGTATCGCCGCCGACTTCAAGCAAGCCCTACAACAGTCACCAGACAACGCGCTCATACTCTACTCCTACGCCACCTACCTGGCCAAGCAGGGCAACACCGAAGAAGCCGTGCGCCTATACACGCAGCTCCTGCAGCACAACCCCACGATGGCACAGGCATACTTCAACCGCGCCATCCTCCAGCTGCCCACCAATAAGGCCGCTGCCGAGGCCGACCTGAGCAAAGCCGGCGAACTGGGCATCTACAATGCCTACAGCATACTGAAACAAACCGCCAAAGGAAAGAAGCCTAACAAGACAAAGAAATGACCACACGATACAAGTCCACCCTACGCGCCGCAGCATGCCTGGCCACGGCCCTCTGCGCCGCCACAGCCCTGCACGCCACGCCCCCCCGGCAGATGCTCGAGACGATGCCCGCAGAACTGCGTCCCAACAACGCAACGCCCATCCTCCAGCCGGACAGCATCTCCCCCTGCACCGTGCGCTGCAAAGTGGCCGACGGCACCACGATGGAGATAACGGCCCTGCCGCCGTCCTCCTCCGCCGAACAGGGCGCCACCCCATTGTTCTGTCTGCTCACCACCTGCAACACGCCCGAACCCGAGACCACCTGCGACCTCTACACCCCCGACTGGCAACGCGTAAAGTCCATCCCCCTGGCCTCCTACGCCCCCTCGCTCATGGCAAAGCCCGACACGATGGACGCTACGGAGTACGCCAAGGCCCAAAAACTGATGGACTTCCCCCTCGTAGAGGCCCACTTCACCACGAAGTCACCCGCCACAGTAGAGCTCTCTCTGCACGTCCCCATGCAGGGCCGCGAAGACAAGCCACGCGTCGACGCCATTCTAATAAGAAAAGAGTACAAAATAACCCCCAAGGGGCTACAAAACATTGATGTTAATCAATAAAATATCGGTCCCAATCAAATTTTCCTCAAAAAGCTTTGCACTTTACGAGTAAATCCGTAAATTTGCATCGTGTTTTTCATGGTATTAGATTATTAAGGTTATTAAAGATTGGTTGTCGTGAGACAATCAATTTTTTTTTGTGCCTTGCAAAACGTAGGGAGCGCATATTCTTCCGTCTCTTTTCAGAAATCATGCAATGTTTTTTTTATCTATGGTACAAAAATGCATTTTTCTTTGGATACTACCAAAGAAAGAGGCGGAAGCAGCAAGCCCAGCCGTAGCTGAATGGCTTTTGAAAGGAAGTAAATGAAGAAGAAGCCTCGGAGAGGAAGTGGGGCAGGGACGGACTGAAGGGGTCAAATGAAGACAGAAGACAGTTAAGACAGTTTTAATTTCACGACTTTAAAATTGGCAACCCCTTTCTAAGAGCTATATAACTTATTAATAATTAAATAGTTATATATAATATATAAAGAAAAAGAGGCAAATGAATTCCTTTGAAAAAAAACTGTCTTAACTGTCTTCTGTCTTCAACACCCCTGTTCGCATCTCTCTCAAAGGCTGATAATCAACAAATTAACTACAATCGAGACGCTAGAAAATATGAATTACAATGTACTGAAAAGTGCTTCTCCAGCACTTCCAAGCCTCGGAAAAGGCACAGAATGTATCTCTCTTTTGCTCACTCAGGTGTCAAAAGACATGCGCACACCCACAGTACCCATGCTCTTCCCGATACTGGGAGCGCACATGAATGGCGCAGAATTCATGTATCCAGACCAAATTTGGAAGGAAATGTGCGGAATGCTGGGCAATCTTGTAGCGGAAAGTGGTGCCGGGAAGGGCCAATTGTCACAACTGGTGGAAGCCCTCTGCCACGACTTCCGCAGCCACGAGGAGGAGGAGCTCACTAAGCTCGTAGAGTGGCAGCAGTTTTTTGATTCGCAAAATGTGCCAACGACTGGCTGATGACCGGTTGTTCAGCCCGCCGTTGATGAAGCTCTTAGGTTTGCACGCCCTAAATCAAATATTTGCTCGGCCTAAACCTAAGGGCTTGCTAAGGTATTTGTACGCTTAAGTTATTTAACATTACAATAACGAAAATAATTGTCGTTTTACTTGTATTTTCACGAAAAATGTTGTAACTTTGTAGGTGAAATAAAGAACGAATTATTATGGAACCAATCTTATCAATAATAACGGAACAAACAGTCCAATACTATGAAAAGCACAACAAAAGAAACCATCAAAACCGTCATGCAGTTTGCCGTCAGCGTGCTTACAGCACTCCTCGCCGCACTTGGCGTGCAAAGCTGCGTAGGAAAACTCTAATTTAATTCATTTAGGACTTGAAGTTTTTTAAGGACTTTAATGCCCGTTAATTGACCATTAATTTTATTCATTAATAATATTTTGCCATCCGGATGAAACTCTGTGATAGTTCTGGTTAGAATCCTTAATAATATACAGAATAAAAGTTCCAGTCTACAAAATATTAACGGATAAAATTAATGGTCAATTAACGGGCATTAAAGTCCTAAAATATTCATTGGCGCCCTAAAAAATATTCATTCTATATTTAGCTATTGAGTGCCATGAAGAGTTCGGTGGCTGTGCGGGTGCGCTGGATGAGTCCTTTCAGGCGTGTCATGGCCTCGGTGGCGTTCATGTCGGCGATGGACTTGCGGAGCACCCACATCTTGTTGATGGTCTCCTCGTCAAGCAGCAGGTCGTCGCGGCGCGTGCTGGACTGCACCAGGTTGATGGCCGGGAAGATGCGTTTGTTTGCCAGCTGGCGGTCGAGCTGCAGCTCCGAGTTGCCCGTTCCCTTGAACTCCTCGAAAATCACTTCGTCCATCTTTGAACCCGTGTCCGTGAGGGCCGTGGCCACGATGGTAAGCGATCCGCCGCCTTCGATGTTGCGTGCGGCACCGAAGAAGCGCTTTGGCTTCTGCAGGGCGTTGGCGTCCACACCACCCGTGAGCACCTTTCCGCTTGCCGGAGCCACGGTGTTGTAGGCACGGGCCAGACGGGTGATGGAGTCGAGGAAGATGACTACGTCGTGTCCGCACTCTACGAGGCGCTTTGCCTTCTCGAGGACCAGGCTGGCAATCTTGACGTGGCGGTCGGCCGGTTCGTCGAAAGTGGATGCAATGACTTCCGCATTTACCGTGCGCGACATGTCCGTTACCTCCTCGGGTCGCTCATCGATGAGGAGCATCATGATGTATGCCTCGGGATGGTTGGCGGCGATGGCATTGGCAATGTCCTTCATGAGCATCGTCTTACCCGTCTTAGGCTGTGCTACGATGAGCGAGCGCTGGCCCTTGCCGAGGGGCGCGAAGAGGTCCACGATGCGTGTGGACGGCGTTGTGGTGGCTGGCGAGCCGGTGAGGTTGAACTTCTCTTCCGGGAAGAGCGGCGTGAGGTTCTCGAACGAGATGCGGTCGGAGATGTCCTTCGGGTTGCGTCCGTTCACCTTGATGAGCGATGTCATGGTGAAGTATCTTTCGCTTCCGTATGGGGGGCGTACGTAGCACTCTACGGTGTCGCCGGTCTTCAGAAAGTTGGACTTCACCTGTTGCGTTGTCAGGTGCACGTCGTCGGGGGAAGAGAGGTAGTTGTAGTCGGAGGAGCGTAAGAAGCCGTATCCATCCGGCATTATCTCGAGCAGACCACATGCAGTTATCATGCCGTCGAAGTCGAAGTCTTCTTCCTCTGCCTCGTCGTCCTCTACGGAGTCTACAGGCGGCAGTTGCCTGTCGTCGTTGAGGTTGTAGTCATCGTTGTAGAAGGTGAGCGTATTGCTGTTGTCCTCGATGGGGAGGTCCTGTATGACGATGAAGTCGGTACCGTCGCCGGGATCTCCTTCCCATACGCCCTTGGCGTTTGCCTGAGCGTTATTGTTGGCGTTTATCTTATTTTGCAGCTGTTGGATAAGTTCTTTGTTGTCCTGCTGTCCGTTGGCGTTGTCGGCGTCGTTTTGGTATGCAGACTCGGGCACGGGGGCGTTGTCCTCCTCAGAGGGCTCTTCGTCCTCGGCTGCTGCTTGCGCATCGTCTATTATGGGTGCAGGCTCATCCGGTGCGGCATCTGCCACGGCCTCGGCTTTTTGCTGGTTTGACTGTGCCAGGGCTGCGGCGGCAGCTTCGGCCGCTTGTATTATCTCTTCCTTCGTGCGGCGGCGACGGCGTTTTGGCGTAGCGTCAGCTGGCGCAGGAGCTTCCTCCTGTGCGTCATCTTGTGGCTGCGGAGCGTCCTGGGGCTGCTCTGGCGTAGGCTGCGGTTCGTTTTCCTGGCTGGTGGTGTTGGCCTCTGTGTTGGCGTTGGCATTAGCTTCTTTGGCGGCATTTGCTTGTTCTTCCGCAGCGGCACGCGCAGCGAGTTCGGCCTTGCTTGGGCGACCTCTTTTGCGCTTTGGCTTTTCCACGACGGGCATTTCATCCGGAAACAGGCTTGTGGGAACATCCGTAACGTCCGCCTGATTCTTCAGTTCGTCTTCGTTGTTCATTATTTTCGTATTGTTTTTTGTAAAGGGGAGATGAGTTTCCGTGTACAAAAGCGTTTCTTGTGTGCTCTTAAAATTAAAATGGAAACTCGATGCTTTACGCATTAATATGCGTGCAAAGGTACGTTTTTTTTCTTAAACGCCAAAAATATTCATGTATTTTTTAATGGTATGTTGCAAAAAAGTTACAAAAGCCCAGATATCTCGTCTACATGAAACGTATTGAGCTGATGATATTTGCACCTACGTGGGCATTGAGCTGGCGTACGAGTTCGGTGGTTCTCATGGTAAGGTCGGAGCGAAGTGCGGGGGCGTCGAGCTGCACTACGAGCGTCTGGTTTCGTATGGCAACGTCTTTGGTGTGCCTGGCTACGGTCTGCCCGGCTATCTCCGGCCATGCGGCAATGAGACGCCTTTGCAACAGCGGCGTCTCAAGGCCGTTTGCCCTGAGGAAGGCTCTAAGAGCCAGTTCTATTTTCTCGGGATGCCTTTTAAACATATCGTTCCTTGGGAGGGAGGGGCTTTTTTATAGCTCGGTGTACTCGCTCATGTCGATGTTCTCGCCCTGCTTGTTTTTGAACTTATACTCCAGATAGGTGAGTTCCTGCGACGGGAGCACGTTCCAGCTGAAGCCGTAGCGCCATTGCCAGCGTCGTTTGAGCGAGATAAGGCCTTTGTTGATGTATGCGGCCACGTAGGGGTGCACGTAGAGGGTGAAGTTCTTCTCCCCCACTCTGCGCACGAGGTATTCTACCTTCCGCTCCAGGTCGTCGGCGAAGAGCACGGACGGCTTTATGGTGCCGGACCCGTGGCACGTGGGGCATTGCTCCTCCACGTGGAGGTCCATGGCGGGGCGCACGCGTTGGCGTGTTATCTGCATCAGTCCGAACTTGGAGAGGGGCAGTATGTTGTGGCGTGCGCGGTCCTTCTGCATGTTCTTGCACATGTGCTCGTAGAGGAGCTGGCGGTCTTCGGCCAGTTTCATGTCGATGAAGTCTACGACGATGATGCCGCCCATGTCGCGCAGGCGCAACTGGCGAGCCAGTTCGTCTGCCGCTCCGAGGTTTACGTCGAGGGCATTGGCCTCCTGTCCTCCGTCGCCGTGGCTGCGGTTGCCGCTATTCACGTCTACGACGTGCATGGCCTCCGTGTGCTCTATGATGAGGTATGCGCCGTGCTTGTAGTTGACGGTTTTGCCGAAGCCGGACTTCAGCTGCTTCGTTACGTTGAAGTTGTCGAAGATGGGCACGCGTCCCTGGTAGAGCTTCACGATGCCTACGCGCTCGGGTGCGATGAGCTCCACGTACTGGCGTATCTGCTCGTAGACGTCGGGGTCGCTGACGTAGATGTTTTCGTAGGTGGGATTGAAGAGGTCCCTGAGCAGCGCCACGGCCCTGCTGCTTTCCTCGTAGACGAGGGATGGGCGCTTGTCGGTGCGCTGTATGCGTCGTAGGGTGTCCTCCCAACGTGCGGTGAGCGTCTTTACCTCTTTCTCCAGTTCTTCGGTGGTGACACCCTCTGCCACGGTTCTGACGATGATGCCGCAGTTGGCCGGTTTCACCTTCTGCACAATCTGCTTGAGCCTTGCCCTTTCGGCTCCGTTCTTTATCTTAGTGGAGACGTTTACCTTCTCGGCGAATGGCATAAAGACGAGGAATCGTCCGGCGAAGGAGAGTTCTCCCGACAGGCGCGGTCCCTTTGTGGAGATAGGCTCCTTGACCACCTGCACGAGGACGTCCTGTCCGGCTTTGAGGGTGGAGGTGATTACGCCGTCCTTTGGCAGTCCGGGCATGGGGCGTGCTTCCTGGAAGGGGAAGAGCTTCTTGCGGTCGGCGCAGACCTGCTTTAGGTACTTCTCGTATGACGGATAGTAAATGCCGAGGTCGAGGTAGTGTAGGAAGGCGTCGCGTTCGTATCCCACATCGACGAAGGAGGCGTTGAGTCCCGGCATTGTTTTCTTTACCTTTGCGAGGTATATGTTGCCGACGCTGAATCCGGACTGTTTGGGGTCAGTCTGGTATTCGACGAGTACTTTGTCCTCGAGGAGTGCGATGGATATTTCTTTTTCGTTGACGTCTATGATTACTTCGCTTGTCATATTATCTATACGTGTGTATGGAGAGTGTCCTGTGTGTGTGGTCTGTTGCCTTATTGAGGTGTAGGTATGGAGGGGTGTGGTGTGTTTGTCTTGGGTAAAAAAAGAAGGGCAAGGCAACCTTTTCCATTGGAAAAAGATTGTCCCTGCCCTCTAATTCTTCTTAACGTAAAGATGTAAGTACGTTGAAGAAACGTGTCATTTAGCCAGAGCTTACTTGCTCTTATGACGATTCTTTCTCAGTCTTTTTTTACGCTTGTGAGTAGCCATCTTGTGGCCCTTTTTCTTTTTTCCGTTAGGCATAATTGTGTGTATTTTTTTATTGTTTATGATTATTAATCCTCGTCAGTTACTACCTCGCCCTTCATTTCCTGCTGGAAGCTCTTGGCTGGCTTGAATCCTGGATAGTTGTGTGCTGGGATCTGAATGGTTGTGTTTTGTGAGATGTTACGTGCTGTCTTGGCTGCGCGTTTTTTTACGACGAACGTACCGAATCCACGCAGGTAGACGTTTTCTTCAGCGAGCATAGCGTTTCGGATGGCGCGCATCATGGCCTCAACGGTTACGGTGACGTCTTTTTTGGCAACGCCAGTGCTCTCAACGATTTCGTTAATGATATCTGCCTTTGTCATTGTTTGTTATTTGTTGTTTTGTTCAAATTGCGTGCAAAGGTACATAAAATTTTGAGATAACGAAAATCTTTCAGAGTTTTTTTTACTTTTTGCCTAATTTCTTGCTAGTTAGGCATGGAAGGGCCTTATATTTAAGTTGTGTAGGGCCTCATGTTCAGTTGAAAGCGCAGGGCAGGATGTCGGCTACGCTCTCTGCGATGAGGGCTTCGTCGCGGCCTCCCATGATGATGCGCAGGGGGCGCTGGTAGCGCTGCTCCACCTCTACCATGGCCTGTCGGCACATGCCGCATGGGGTGACGGGATCGGGGCTGTACATGCCGTCGGGGGCGAGGGCTGCAAGGGCGAGCGCCACGACGGGTTCGCCGGGGAACACGTTCTGCGCGGTGCACAGCGTGGAGCGTTCGGCGCAGATGCCTACGGGATAGGAGGAGTTTTCCTGGTTGGCGCCCTGCACGGTGCCTCCGTTGGCGAGTCTTACGGATGCGCCCACACGAAATTTGCTGTATGGGGCGTATGACTTTGAGATGGCCTCGCGTGCACGGTCGAGGAGGTGACGGTCTTCTTCGTTAAGATCTTCGAGTTTGATTCTTGTAAGCATGGTGTCTGTGTCTATTAAGTTTCCTATAAATCGCAGTGCAAAGTTACGGGAAAAATCTGAAAATGCAAAATTTTCGATAGTGTTTCTTGTTTGGCACAAGCAGCTCGTGATATTTTGTTATGTAGAGGTGACAAATTAATATTCCGTAAGTATGGCAATCGCGTGGTCTATATACGTCATTTGCGTGGTCTATCTATGGCACTTAGGTGTGACAACTGACAGATATTGTACTCTCGCAATCAGTTGTCTGGATGATCTTCAGAGGTTTCGGCGGAGGTTTCGAAGCATCCCATGTCTGGTTTCTGTTTTCGCGCATTGCCTCGCCTGTCGTCTTGACTGGTGGAAGTTCGGGGGTCTGCGGTTCCTACCGCGGGGGAGTCTGTTTGAGGCGTAAAATCATAGAGGAAATTGTCTGTATCGAAGAGGACGAATCGTCGGCGTGGGAGCGTCAAAGTGTCTGTTGGATCCTCGAAAATGTTGCCCTCGCCGTAGAAATGGGCGTAGGCTGAGAGGGAGTCGAGAGGGGGCGTACGGAGGAGAGAGTGGTCTATGGAGACGTGTAGGCTGTCGGGATTGACACCCTCGTCCGTGGGCACCTGGAGGGCCAGGACGTCGGCGGCGTAGCCCGTAAGGATAGAATTTTGCATTTTCAGATAGCCGTAGTTGGCGTATGCGGTGGTGTCCATGACGACGTTGAGGGCGTTGCCACGTGCGGCGCTGAAGGGATAGAACTGGGCTATGGTGGACTGGTTGATGGTGGCGCTGTCGCCCTGGAGGCTGATGCAATGACCGAGGCAGTTGCTTATCTGGGAGTTCTGTACGCTGAGCTTGGAGCCGCGGGAGGTAATGCCGTTGCCCTGTATGTTGTGGACGGTGGAGTGCGTGAGCGTGAGGCTGGTCTTATTGAGCTTCACGGCAGCGGTGGCGCTGTGTATGTCGGTGAACTGTATGATGTTGTCGTGCGAGAGGCTGTCGAGTGTGATGCCCTGCCAACGTCCAGGGGTGTTGTCGTACGGGAGGTACGGGAAGAGGCGGTCGAGGCGGTCGGAGCGGAGTGTCACTTCGTTGCCTGCGGTGCCGAGCGCTTTGAGCGTTCCGCTGACGCAGATGGCGGCGTTGGGGTGCATGTAGAGCGTGGTGCCTGGGGCGAGTGTGAGGGTAGCTCCTTTGGCTACGCGGAGTGTGTCGTAGACGACGATGGGGCGTGCGTTTTGCGTGGCGAAGGTGGTGTCCTTGCTGACGGTGTGGCGGTTGAGGAGCGTGGCGTCCCATGAGTAGGCGCTGAGGTTGACGCGGTGCTGGCGTCCGCTCTCGAGGGTGAAGAGAAGGTCGTCGGCCACTGGCTGGGGGGTGTTATCTTCGGCGTTGTTGGTGTGCGCTGTCAGCTCCACGAAGACGCGGAGGCTGTCGCCTGAGCGCAGCTCGAAGTCGCTGGCCTGGTAGCCCTGCAACTGGCTGAGTGCGGTGCCGTTGACGTTGACGCGGAAGCCGGATTGGTTGCCGGAGAGGAGGCGCACGTTGGAGATGCGTAGGCCGTCGGCGTTGTTGTTTCTTACCCAGAACATGCGGTACGACGTGGGGACGTTGGAGAAGACGGTGTCGAAGCGTACGGTGTCGGCAGAGAGGGTGAGTTGGGCTGAGGAAGACGTGGTGAACGAGTCGTTGTCGCTGCAGGAGGTGGCAGCGGCGGAGATGATGAGGGCGGCGGCGAGGGCCGTGACGGCTTGTATGTTTCTTGAGGTTCTCGGCATTGGTTTTTCTGCTTTTGGGGTGTGTAGTAACACGTTTTTTGCTAGAATAGGCTTTATTTTGGGGGCTATTGGTCTTCTTCCAGGGTTATTGTGTACATGGGGGCTTGCGGGTCTTTTACTGCTGCCAGGGCGGCTATGCGCTCGCCTACTAGCCATAGGATGGTGCCTTGGGCATCAGCGAGGACCAGCTGGGCGGCGCGCTGGAAGTAGTTGCGCTTGCGGTCGGTGAGGTAGTTGGAGACTAGTTTGCGGCCTTTCATGCCGTAGGGACGGAAGGCGTCTCCTGGCTGGACGTAGCGTAGTGTCAGGGGGAAGTGGAGTGCGTCGGCCTGTACGGTGATGCGCCGTGGGGAGTGGCTGAGGTCGAGCTGGTCGGGCGGGCACGGGGAGATGATGACCTTGCGTCCGTTGCCGGTAATGGTGATGGGTGCCATGGGGATGGTGAGCACCACGGGGGCGTCGGCGTGCGACTGGGGCGTGGGGCCCAGGAGGAGGGCGTCGCGGTCCTTGGCAAGGGTGTGGGTGGCTGACTGCCACAGTTTGCCTGCGGGTGCATCCACCGCTTTACTTATTTCGCGTATTTGCTTGCTGTTGTAGCCTTTATCGGCGAGTATGGCGTAGAGTACTTGCTCGGGGGAGACTTGTTTTTTTAGCTCCTCTATATGAATTGTGATGAGGGGCTGATGTTCGTTTTGTTGGCTCGTCACTTGCCGGATGCTTTTTTGAATGGCATCGTTGAGGACTGCTTCTGCCTCGGTGAGGTTTTCTATTGTCTGTTGTATGCTGTCCGCCAGGGCTGGGTTTATTTGCTTTAGGAGGGGGATGACCTGTAGGCGTAGGCGGTTTCGCTTTACGTCGGGGATGAGGTTTGTGGAGTCGGTAATGTAGGGTTGCCCTTGCGCGACGAGCCATTGCTCTATCTGCTGGCGTGTGACGCAGAGGAGCGGGCGGACGACGTGGGAGTTTCTGGGGCGTATGCCGCAAAGGCCGGCGATGCCGGTGCCTCTGACGAGATTGAGGAGGAGGGTTTCGACGTTGTCGTCGCGATGGTGTGCGACGACGATGTTTTCGGCCTGGATGGCTTGGCGCAGCTGCTCGAAGTAGTCGTAGCGCAGGTTGCGGGCGGCCATCTCGATGCTGACGTGGTGGAGCTCGGCGTAGGTACGGGTGTCGAAGTGCGTGCGATGGAGGGGTATTTTTTGCTCGTCGCAGAGTTGTATGCAGAAGTTTTCGTCGCGTTTGCTCTCGTCGCCCCGGAGATGGAAGTTGCAATGTACGGCGTGTACGTCGTAGCCCAGTTGTTTGAGGACGAGGAGGAGGCACACGGAGTCTGCTCCGCCCGAGAGTGCCACGAGTTGCGTGGCGCCGGGCGTGAGCAGGTTGTGTTGCGAAATGTATTTTCTGACGGTTTGTAGCATCTGGAGTGTAGGGCTTTCAGCCCATAGCTGCGCATGTTAAGAGTATAAATTGTACGAACGAGGGCTTATTCTACGTAGAGGACGAGGCCCTTGAGGTATTCTCCTTCGGGGTGGTAGATGTTGATTGGGTGGTCAGCAGGCTGGTGTAGCTGGTGCAGGATGCGTACTTTGCGCTTGGCAAGGGCAGCGGCGGTGAAGACGGCGTTGCGGAAGTTGTCCTTGGTGACTACCTGTGAGCATGAGAAGGTGAAGATGATGCCTCCGGGCTTTATCTTCTCCATGGCCTTGACGTTGAGGCGTGTGTAGCCTTTAAGGGCGTTGTGGAGGGCTCCACGGTGCTTGGCGAAGGCCGGCGGGTCGAGGATGATGAGGTCGTAGTTGGAGCCGGCTTCGTCGAGATATTTGAAGGCATCCTCGCAGAAGGCCTGGTGGCGCGGGTCGCCGGGGAAGTTGAGGTTGACGTTCTCGGTGGTGAGCTCTATGGCCTTGGCGGAGCTGTCCACGGAGTGTACTTGCGTGGCTCCTCCGCGCATGGCGTAGAAGGAGAAGCCGCCGGTGTAGCAGAACATGTTGAGGACTTTCTTTCCACGGGCGAAGTGCTCGAGGAGTGAGCGGTTTTCGCGTTGGTCTACGAAGAAGCCGGTCTTTTGTCCGCGTAGCCAGTCAACGTGGAACTTAAGGCCGTTCTCCATGGCAACGTTTTCCTCGGTGTATCCGTGTATGAATCCGTTCTCCTGGCCTAGTTCGGCTTTGTACGGCAGGGTTGTCTCGCTCTTGTAGTATACGTTTTGTATGCGTTGCTGCATTACTTGTACGAGGGCGCGGGTGATGGCCTCGCGCGCTTCGTGCATGCCTACGCTATGGGCCTGCATGACGGCGGTGGTGCCGTAGCAGTCGATGACGAGACCGGGAAGGTGGTCCCCCTCGCCGTGTACGAGGCGGTAGGTGTTGTTGGTGGGGTTGTCGGCGATGCCTACGCTGATGCGCATGGCGAGTGCCTTGGCGAGTCGGTCTTGCCAAAAGTTTTCGTCGATGGGCTCGTCCTGGAAGGTGAGGATGCGTACGGCGATGGAGCCTATCTGGTAGTGTCCGCGTCCGATGTATTGACCGTCGAAACTGATGACGTCAACGACGTCGCCTTCGTTGATGCCTGGGTCCATTTGTCTGATGGCACCTGAGAATACCCAGGGGTGAAAGCGTTTCATGCTTTCTTCTTTTCCGCGTTTGAGGTATATGTTCATGATTTTTTGGGCTTTTGGGGCGTTGTAACGCTTTTTTTTGGGGGGGGGCGTTGAAACGCTTCTTTTTATGTTGTGATGGTTGTTGGTTGTGGTTGTGGTTCGGGTTCTTCTACTTGGATTAGCTGGTAGTCGCCGGTGAGTTTTAGGCGTAGGTACTCTTCGTAGAGCTGGATGCATGCCCAGGCATCGGTGGCGGCGTAGTGCTGCTGTTTGTCGGTGAGGACGTCGGCTTCCCAGTTGCTTAGCTGCTCTCGCTTGGAGATGCGTTGGCCGAAGAGGTTGGCGTATAGCTTGGCGAGGCTCATGTCTTGTATGCCCAGTTCCTTCATGTGGTCTTGGAGGTCGAGGAAGCCGCGTGGCTGGAAGTCGCCGCGCTTGTGGAGGGACATGAGGTCGTCGTGCCATGAGAGTCCTATCTTTGGCATTTGGTCGGTCTCGAGGAGGCGTTTGACGGCCGGGGTGAGCCCGAAGCGGTTTAGACGGAAGAGGAAGCAGGTGTCGTAGGTGCTTACCTGTAGGAGTGCCACCTTGTTGTGGCGTCCCTTGACGAAGATGGGGCGCGTCTCGGTGTCGAAGCCGAGTATGGGCTGCGTCATGAGGTAGTCTACGGCTTTCTCGGCTTCAGCGGCGGTGAGAATGACGATGATGCGCCCAGGGAAGAGAATGCGGGGCAGGTCGCCGATTTTCTTTTTGTCGTATTTGCTGTATATTAGTTTTGTCATTGTTCTTTATTGGGACGGGTATGGGCGTTGTAACGCTTATTTCTTTTTGGGGCGTTGAAACGCTTTTGATTAGAAGGGGACATCGGACTCTTGGGAGTAGTTTGAGAGTGTGCCTCCGCCTAAGGGGTTGTCGTTGTCGGAGAGGGAGTTGCTTGTAAGGGCTGACTCGCGGAAGGTGCCCCCGCCGCTGTTGTTGGCGTAGGGGTCGAACTCCTCGCGGTTGGCGAAGCGGGTGTATTCTCCCTTGAACTGTAGGGTGACGTCCGTGGTGGCACCCTTACGGTGCTTGGCTATGCAGATGAGGGCCACGCCCTCGAGGCTATTGCCGTTGGCGTCTTGGAGGATATGGTAGTATTCGGGACGATGGACGAAGATGACCATGTCGGCATCCTGCTCGATGGCACCAGACTCACGCAAGTCGCTGAGCTGTGGGCGTTTTCCGTCCTCGCCTGGGCGCTGTTCTACGGCACGCGAGAGCTGCGAGAGGGCTATGATGGGGATGTTGAGCTCCTTGGCCAGACCTTTGAGGGAGCGCGAGATGGTGGAGACTTCTTCCTGGCGGCTGTTGAACTTCATGCCGCTTGCATTCATGAGCTGGAGGTAGTCTATCATGATGAGCTTTACGCCCTTCTCCTTGACGAGTCGGCGTGCCTTGGTGCGCAGCTCGAAGACTGAGAGTGCCGGGGTGTCGTCGACATATAGGGGTGCACCCATCATCTTGCCGATGTTGTTGTCGAAGCGTGCCCATTCGTCTTGCGATAGCTGTCCGTTGAGGATTTTGCTGCCTTGTATGGAGCAGACGTTGGAGATGATACGGTTGATGAGCTGTACGTTGTTCATCTCGAGGGAGAAGAAGGCAACGGGGTCGTGGTTGTCGATGGCGATATTCTTTGCCAGAGAGAGGGCGAAAGATGTCTTGCCCATGGCGGGTCGTCCGGCGATGATGATGAGGTCGGACTCCTGCCATCCGGAGGTTACCTTATCGAGGTCTGTATAGCCGGTGGAGACGCCCGTGATGCCTCCCGTGTTGTTGCTGGCCTTCTCGATGATGGCACGTGCCTGCATGACGACGGGGTCTATCTGGGTGTAGTCCTGTCGCATGTTTTTCTGGGAGAGTTCGAAGAGCGATCCTTCGGCCTCCTGCATTAGTGCGTCGATGTCCTGGCTCTCGTCGAAGGCTTTGTTCTCTACATCTGCGGCGTATGAGATGAGCTGGCGTGCGACGTACTTCTGGGCTACGATGCGTGCGTGCTCCTCTACATGGGCGGCTGATGCTACGCAGTTGCTGAGGTCCACGAGGTATGTGGCTCCGCCTACTTCCTCGAAGGTGGAGTCCTTCTTGAGCTGGTCGCTGACTGTGACGAGGTCTACGGGGCGCTCGAGCATGTTGAGCGTCAGGATGGCGCTGTATATCTTCTGGTGCTTTGGCTCGTAGAACATCTCGGCCTGCAGGAGTTCGCTGACGAGTGTGAAGGCGTCGGCATCGATGAGGAGTGCGCCCAGGACGGTCTGCTCGGCGCTGATGGACTGCGGAGGCAGGTGGCCGAGGGAGGGGTCTATCTGTATGTTGCTGGAGCGTTTAGAGCGCGATGATTTTGTTGTAGTGCCGGGCATATTTTGAGAGGTTTGGACGTTGGTCGAAAATGGCGAAGATGGTACTTCCGCTACCGGACATAGCGGCATAGAGAGCCCCATCGTCGTAGAGGGACTGCTTTACCTCGGCAAGGACGGGGAGCTTAGGCATTATGCTGGCTTCGAAGTCGTTGACGAGGAGGTGGCGCCATTCTTTTATGGGGCGCGAGAGGGCGTCAAGGCAGTTGACCTCGGGGTGTCGTGGGGTGATTCCGGCGTAGGCTTCCTTCGTGCTGACGGCGACGGCGGGCTTTACGAGGGCGAGGAATTTGCCGCGCAGCTGAGGGGGGAAGTTGATGGGTGTGAGCTGGTCGCCGATGCCGGTGGCGTATGCTGGGGATGCGTCGATGAAGAAGGCGCAGTCGGCTCCGAGCGTGGCGGCCAGGTAGCGCATCTCTTCGTGTATGAGTCCGAGGCGGCAGTAGTCGTTGATGAGTCTGATGGCGTATGCGGCATCTGCCGAGCCTCCTCCCATGCCGGCTTGCGCAGGTATCTGCTTGCGTAGGCGTATGTGGAGGGGCGGCAGGTCGTAGTGAGCGGCGAGGAGGTCGTATGCCTTCACGACGAGGTTGTCCTCTGCCCTACCCTGCCATTCGTCTTCGGGGTTGGCGAAGGAGATGGAGAGGCGGCATGTGCCGTTAGCGTTGGTGCTTTCGGAGGGCTTGAGGGCACAGGGCATGGTCTCCACGCGCATCTCGTCGTTGATGAGTATGGGGAGGAAGACGGTCTCAAGGTTGTGGTAGCCGTCGGGGCGACGCTCGATGACGTTGAGTCCGAGGTTTATCTTTGCTATGGGGTAGATGGTCATCTGTAGTGGTTGCTTGTGTGTACGCTTTTAATGTGTGCAACTGTGTTGTTTTACTTGCAATTCAGTCTTATAGTGTCGGGCAGTCCTTGAGCCATAGAGTGCTAGCGGCGTCGCTCGGCATTCGCCAGTCGCCTCGTGGAGAGAGGGATACGGAGCCTACCTTCGGGCCGTCGGGGAGGCACGAGCGTTTGAACTGCTGGGAGAAGAAGCGTCGCATGAACGTTTGGAGCCATTTCTTTATTACCTCCTCGTCGAAGGGGTATGCGGAGTCCGGTCCGAAGGCCTTTTTGGCTAGCATGAAAATCTTGGACGGACGGAAGCCACAACGGAGGACGTAGTAGAGAAAGAAGTCGTGGAGGACGTACGGGCCTACGAGGTCTTCGGTCTTTTGGGCGATGTTGCCCTGCTCGTCAGCGGGGATGAGCTCGGGTGAGATTGGGGTGTCGATGATGTCGATGAGGGTCTCGCGCGAGCTGGAGTCTACGCCGCTCTCGGCCACGTATTGTACGAGATATTTGATGAGTGTCTTGGGGATGGAGACGTTAACGCCGTACATGGACATGTGGTCGCCGTTGTAGGTGGCCCAGCCGAGGGCGAGTTCGGAGAGATCTCCGGTGCCGATGACGAGTCCGCCGTACTTATTGGAGAGGTCCATGAGGATTTGTGTGCGCTCGCGGGCCTGTCCGTTTTCGTATGTGGTGTCGTGGACGTTGATGTCGTGGTCTATGTCCTTGAAGTGTTGTATGCAGGCGTCCTTGATGGAGATTTCCTTGATAGTGACGCCGAGGCTCTTCATGAGGTTGATGGCGTTGGTGTAGGTGCGGTCGGTAGTGCCGAAACCGGGCATGGTGACGCCGATGATGCCCGTGCGCGGGAGCTTGAGCTTGTCGAAGGTCTTGACGCAGACGAGGAGTGCCAGAGTGGAGTCGAGTCCACCGCTGATGCCGCAAATGACGGTCTTGCAATTGGTGTGCACGAGTCGCTTGGCGAGACCTGCTACCTGTATGCAGAAGATTTCCTCGCAAGAGTCGGCCATGTCCGCGCTCTTAGGGATGAACGGCGTGGGGTTGACGTCGCGCATGAGGACGAAGTCGGCGTCGAGTTTTGAGGTGGCGTGGCAGTCGATGTAGCGTACGTCCTCGTTGGTGTATCCGGTACGTTGTGCGTTGACGAAAGTGGTGTTGTTGCGGCGCTCGGCACGCAGCTTCTCGTAGTCTATTTGCTGGACTATCATCTGGGGTTCGAATGAGAAGCGTTTGCTGCGTCCTATGCATACGCCGTTCTCGTAGATGAGGGCGTTTCCGCCATAGACGACATCCTGGGTGCTCTCGCCAAAGCCGCTACCGGCGTAGACGTAGCCGGCCATGGTGCGTGCGCTCTGCTGGGAGAGGAGCTGTTGGAGGTAGGTGTGCTTGCCGATGAGTTCGTCGGAGGCGGAGAGGTTGAAAATGATGTCGGCTCCGGCCAGAGTGAGCTTTGTCGACGGGGGCTCGGGGGCCCATACGTCTTCGCACAGCTCCACGCCGAAGGTGGCTCCGGTATAGGTACGGAAGATGGTGGGCTTGGGGGTGACGAGGACTTTGCTTCCGGCGTAGATGACTTCCGTGGGATGGAGGTCCTGGGCGGAGGCGAACCAACGTTTCTCGTAGAACTCGCTATAGTTGGGGAGGTAGGTCTTGGGGATGATGGCGAGGACTTCGCCCTTCTGGATGACAACGGCGCAGTTGAGGAGTATGGTGCCGGCCTGCACGGGTGCTCCAACGATGCAGATGATGTCGAGTTGTCGCGTGAAGTCGAGGAGCATCAAGACGGACTGCTCGGAGGCTTCTATGAGGAGTTGCTGGCGGAAGAGATCCTGGCAGGTGTAGCCCGTGGTGGAGAGTTCGGGGAAGACGATGACTTCTACGCCCTGGCCTTCGGCGAGGACGATGGACTGCTCCATCTCCTGGAGGTTGTGCTGGCAGTCGCCTACCTTTACGCTTGGAATGGCCGCAGCCACTTTTATGTATCCGTAGTTCATGATTTTTGCTTTTTTGAGGTAATATCTAAAAAAGTCCTTAGACTCTATGACTTTTATGTACTTTTGCCCTTACAGGGCGGCTGTTGATGCTCCGATGTACCCAGGGCGTTGCCCTGGGCTATGTAGTATAGGGCTTTCAGCCCCAATTTCTCTATGGGATGAGAAGGGAGGAGTCTCCATAGCTTAGGAAGCGGAAGTCGTTGGCCAGAGCGTAGTCATAGACTCGATGCCAGTCTTCGCCTATCAGGGCACTTACCAAGAGGAGTAGCGTGGACTGCGGCTGGTGGAAGTTTGTGATGAGACGGTTGACGATGTGGTAGCGGTAGCCGGGGGCTATGATGATGCGCGTGGCGGTATGGAGGACGTTGACGCCGTTGGTGTCCATCCATGTTAGGATTGCCTGGAGGCTCTCCTTGCCTGTTGGCTCCGTGGTGGGGATATTTGCGCTATCGAAGAGGCTCGAGCTGTCTGCTGGTTTTTGGCTATCGGAGAGGCTTGTGCCATCGGGAGCGATGCCGTATGGTTCCCATTGGTCGACGGTGAGGTCGGCTTCGGCCAGGTGGGGGGTCTTTATGAGTCGGCAACCGATGTAGTAGAGGCTCTCTAAGGTTCTGACGCTTGTGGTGCCCACGGCCGTTGCCTTTGCGTCGTGCGCAAGGAGACGCTCGATGGTGTGGCGCTTTACGGAGATGTATTCTCGGTGCATCTCGTGGCCTTCGATGTGCTCGGCCTTGACGGGTTTGAAGGTGCCTGCCCCTACGTGTAGCGTCACTTCCTCACGCTCTATGCCGTGGCGATCCACGTCTTCGAGGACAGCGGGGGTGAAGTGTAGTCCGGCGGTGGGGGCTGCCACGCTACCCTTTATCTTGGAGTAGACGGTCTGGTAGGTCTGCTTGTCGCTCTCCTCGGTCTTGCGGTTGAGGTATGGGGGGATGGGCAGTTCGCCTACCGCCTCGAGGATCTCGGCAAAGGAGACGTCGTCGCGGTCCCACGTGAAGGTGACGCTATGGCCTGTGTGCACCTCCTCGCCGCGCTCTACGGAGAGCGTCACGTCGTTCTCGCCGACGCGTATGGTGCGGTGCAGCTGACCCTCTTTCCACTTCTTCAGGTTGCCTATCATACATATCCATGCGCAACGTCCTCGGGTCTGGAAAATCTGCTCGTAGTCGCATGGGGACTGTGGCTCGAGGAGGAAGACTTCGATGAGCGCTCCGGTGTCTTTATTGAAATGCAGACGAGCCTGGATCACTTTCGTGTTGTTGTACACGAGTAGCGATCCGGGCTCTAAGTACGTCGTAATGTTCTTGAAGACGTCGTGGCTGATGTGTCCTTTGTCGTATATGAGCAACTTGCTCTCGTCGCGCTTCGGGACGGGGAATTTTGCAATCCGTTCGTCGGGCAACGGGTAGTTGTAGTCGCGTATTTCGATTTGTCTTGGGTCTGGTATCATACTTTTATATTTTATATACTTTGGGGAGGTGTTGTAACACCTTTGTTATGCGTTCATGGGAGGGTGAGTACTACTATGTATGTGAAGAGGAGTACCGTGACGGTGGCGTTGATGTCTCCCCATGCGAAGCCCGTGGAGGTATACTGCGTGGAGATGAACTTTGCTCCGTCGGAGAATCGGCGGCAAGTCTTTTTGTAGATGAAATATGCGGCGAAGCCTGATGCTATTCCCCAGATGACGCCTACGATGACGTCGGTAAGGTAGTGTTGGCCGAGGTATAGGCGTGTCCAACAGTTGGTCAAGGTCCAAAGGGCCATGGCTACGCCCAACCGCTTACACCTGACGAGCAGGGCGAAGAACGTGGTGACGGCTGTTGTCGTGGCTGCGTGCGAGGAGAAGAAGCTGAAGTCCTTGTTGCGGATGTCTCCGGCTATCTGGGCCATAAATCTGACGGAGAGGTCGTTGCATGGGCGCACACGCTCTACGAGGGGCTTGACGATGACGGTAGTGAGTCCCGTGGCTATTAGGGCGGCGAGCAAGCAGCAGGCGACGCAAACCGCTATCTGCTGGATGTTGTCGTTGTTTTTTATTATGAGAAGAAGAAGCATGACGTAGAACGGTAACCATGACCATGTGGTCGTGAAGAGTAACGCCGCATGGTCGAGCACTATGCTCTGGCTTCCGAAGAAGAGGTCTAGTCCTATTTGGTCTATGAAGTTCATACTTGTTTGTTCTTATTGTTGGGATGGCGTTGTAACGCATCTAGAGCATGTAGGGGCGTTGTAACGCCACTTTTTATAGTAGCTTTACGGCGGTGGCGGCTATCCAGCCTTCTCTGCCGTCGGCGAGGCGTATGGCGTACCAGTTTTTCATTTCCTTGTCCGTGATGCGTACTTTTGTTCCCTCGTGGATGATGCAGGCGTCGGGGGCGTTTGTTGTCGGGGATGACTTTACGCGTATTTTCTTTTGCATTACGATGGCGGTGTCGTGGGCCTCCAAGATGGCCTTGCGTTGCCATGCGCAGACGTTGGCTACTATGAAAAGGGCTACGAGGAGCGTGGAGGCGTAGAAGGCGAGGCGCTTTACTAGCATCTGGCCTACGAAGAGGTAGACCAGGAAGAGGACGAGGGCGGCCAAGAGGGCGGCGGTAGCCGTGTAGCTCCACGTATTGATGGAGTGGCTCATGACGGCGGCTTTGTACCACTTGGCGAAGATTACCTCGTTCTCGGGCTGGAGGCGGTCAGCGGTCTTCTTGCGGGCTATCTCCAGGTTGTGGGCTACGTCATCGTTCATGGGAGCGAGGAGTTTCGCCTTTTCGTATGAGTAGATTGCCATGGGGATGTTGCCTACGCGGTAGTAGGCGTTGCCCATGTTGTTGTATGTTGCGGCTGTCTCGCCTGACTGGAGGTCCTGCTGGTAGAGGGAGATGGCCTTCTGGTAGTCGGCGGAGCGGTAGGCTGCGTCGGCGTACGCTGCGGCGTTGTAACGCGCGTACGCAACGGCGGGTGTGGGGGTGCTGTTTTGTGCGTTCGCTGCTTGGGCTGTGCTTAGCTGCGCTAGGACTACGACAAGGAGCAGGGCGATTGTGGTGGCCGTTGTCTTGCCTTTTTTGTTTGTTGTCTTCACGTGGTTTTCTATCTGCATGATGGCTTCGGCGGCTTTGTCGTAGGTCTTCTGCATATTGCCGTCGCTGTCTCCCGGGGCGAAGCGGGCGTATTCGCATTCGTCGAGGGCCTCTATAAAGCTGGCGATGACGTTGGGGTCTACGTTGCGAGTGGTGAGCTTCTCGGTGATGTTGTCTCGCATGAGTTGCTCTACGGGCATGGCGAACTTGTCGCCTATGTAGCCCCAAAGGGCGCGGAGCACCTCGTCGTAGAACTCGCTCTGCTTCTTGGCGGCGAGCAGCTTGGCGGCCTTCTTTAGGCGTTTTACTGCTACCTTGTTAGCCTTCTTGCCCTTCATGGCCGTCACGTCGGCCAGCATCATGGCACGCTTGCGGAAGATGATGAGGAGAGCAACGAAGACGGCTACGATGAGGAGGTTGATGAGGACGTATGCCGTAGTGCCGAAGATGACGTCGGAGGGGTTTTCTCGCACGTCGCGGTTGGTCATGATGTCGCGGATATCGTTGTCGTTGCGCTGGGCGTAGTCGGTAACGGCGCCGCCCGTACCAGAGCCTGGTGTAACCGTCAGGGGCATCGGCTGCGTCTCTATGGTCTTGTAGGCCTTAGCGTCCGTATCGAAGTAGATGTACTTAATGCCAGGGATGGTGTACTGACCCTTGTTGCGCGGCACTATTAGGATGTCGTAGACCATGCTACCAGCCAGTCCCGTAGACTGGAGCTTCGACTTGTCCGTAACCTTTGCGTCGTACTTGTCGAAGTCGTTGGGGACTTCCACGACGGGCTCTTTGAGCAACTTGAGGTTGCCCGTGCCGCTCACGACGATGCGGAGCGTAACGGGGTCGCCGGCCTTAACGGTATTCTTGTCGAGGCTGGCCTGCACGTTGAAGTGTCCTACTCCACCCGAGAAACCAGCAGGTCTCGTGGGCAGAGGGTCTACTTGTATCTGTACGCTTGGCGCCTTTATCTCTTTCTTTACCTCAATATAGCCCGAGCCACCGTTGAAGAAGGCTTCAAAGGGGTCTACGCTCGGGTCCTCCTGCATTACGATGCCACGGAAGGTGAGGCTTGGAATCTCGAGCTTTCCGGACATCTGGGGGTACATTACATACTGACTCCACGTGACGCAACGGTAAGCCTTGCCGTTTACGGTCTCGATGTGGAAGGTCTTCTGCTGCGGCAAGGGAATCTCCTGCGTATGGAAGCCGTTGAGGTCCGGCATCTTGCCTTCGAGCTGCGTCAGCTCTACTTGTGTGTACACCTTATACGTGAGGAGTACGGGCTCCTGCTCCGTGACACGATGCTTGTTTGCGGTCACCTTGATGAATAGGTCGTTGCCGGAGATTCTTGCCCCGGCACGGTCAACACGCTGCCCCACCCTTGCGGATGGCTGCTGCTGGGCTCCTTGTGTGGCGTTAGCCTGTCCTTGCGCCCTACCGCCAACGATGATTTTGAGAGCCGAGGAGACGGCCGGATTGCCGTCCACGGTAGCCTTTGCCGAGGGGATGACGAACGTTCCCGTCTTCTGCGCCATAAGGACGTAGGTGTAGGTGACGGAGCTTTGCGAGGACGTCTTTCCGTTTATGATTGAGAAGCTCTGCTGTGAGGACGTGCTGGGTCCGTAGAGCACCTCGATGGCGTCGGGCACGTTGCCCATGCGGAAGTTCTTCACGTCCGACGTGGCCACGACGTACCTTATTTGGAACTGCTCTCCGGCCGCCACACGTGTCGGGCCTTGTACTTGTATCTTTGCGGCATTTGCTATTTGCGCCACAAGAGTAAGCACGAGGGCAACGATTATCAGTATGTATTTGTTTCTCGACATTATTGCCTAATCTCTTCTTGACCTATTACTAAATCCTTATTGTATATCCAACTGTAATGACATCAGTTATCAATATATTCCAAAAGCAATTACCAGTTCTTTTGCAAGTTTCGTCTGCCGGGTTGGCTCATTGCCTTTTTGAGGCGTTGCTGCGTAGCCTTTTCGTCTTGCATGGCGGCGTTGAGAAGCTGTTCAGCGTTCTCCTTGCTCATCTGCTGTTGAGGCTGCTTCTGCTGGTCTTGTTTGTCCTGCTGATTCTGTTTGTTTTGGTCTTGCTTGTTGTCTTTATTTTTATCTTGATCTTTATCTTTATCCTTGTTTTGGTCTTTGTTCTTATCCTTATTCTTGTCTTTATTTTTGTCCTTGTCGTCCTTTCCGCCGCCCTTGTTCTGCTGGTTTTGCTTTTGGTTCTTCAGCTGGCGTTGGCAGAGGACGAGGTTGTATCGCGTTTCGTTGTCGTCGGGTGTCAGTCGGAGAGCCGCCTTATAAAGCTCAATAGCCTGGGCGAACTGCTGGTGCTTCTGCATAATGACGCCAGCGTTGTGGTACGACATCGCTCTGCGCTTTGGTTCCTTCTCCATCTGTGCCGAGCGTTGGAACATCTCCATCGCCATGGAGTCCTTCTGCTGGGAGAGCAACGCCACGCCAAGGTTGTAGACCGCTTGTGGGTTGCCTGCGTTGGCAGCCATCGCCTTACGATACTGCAGCTCCGCCTTCTGGGGCGACTCAGGGGCATTTGCCCTCATCGCCCTATTGCCGGAGCGTATGAAGCGGCGGTCCTGCTGAGCGGCTTGTACGTTAGACATGAGGGCTGGGAGTGCCATCAGCATGGCAAACAAAAGAACGTATGCGCGAGGCTTGAAGATTTTTACCTTCTTGAGCCATGGGTTGACGGCTTCGCTTGTGAGAGCCTCTATGATGAGCAAAAGCAACGCCAACAGACCGAACGCCTGGAACTGCTCGTCGTACTCCTCATAGACTACGCTCTTCATCTCGCCTTTCTGTAGCTTTGCCAGTTCATCGTTGAGTCTCTCTTGTGCTGTAGACGTATTGTCTACGTGGATATACGTGCCGCTACCTGCGGCTGCGATGTCGCGGCACATCTGCTCGTTGAGGGCCGTCATTACCGTATTGCCAGTATTATCCTTCATGTAGCCTCCGTCGCCAGTTGGGATGGGTGCTCCAGACGTGTTACCTATTCCTAATATAAATACCTTGTAGCCTTGTTTCTCTGCCTCCTTGGCGGCTTCCATCGCCCCACCCTCGTGGTCTTCGCCGTCGGTAATGACGATGATTGCCTTGCCGATGTTCTTTTGCTTGGTAAAGCTGCTTGAGGCAAGCGAGAGAGCCCGTGCAATGTCCGTTCCCTGCGTCTGAATGAGGGAAGGCTCTATGTTTTGTAGGAACATCTTGGCCGATACGTAGTCGCTCGTTATGGGCAGCTGCACGAAGGCGTCTCCGGCGAAGACGATGAGTCCCACCTTGTCCTGCGTGAAGTGGTCTACGAGATTCTCTATGAGCATCTTGCTCTTCATGAGGCGCGAGGGCTGCACGTCCTCGGCGAGCATGGAGTTGGAGATGTCAAGGCAGATGATTGTCTCTATTCCGTTTCTCTTCTCATTGCTTACTTTCGTGCCCATCTGCGGGCGTGCCACCATGATGATGACAACGGCGATGGCCACTTGCAGCAGCGCGAACTTAGTCCAACGTCTCTTTGCTGAGGCATCTGGCATGAGGGCTTTGACGAGGTTGATGTCGCCCAGCCTCTTCATAGCTTTCCGGCGCTTCCATTCTCCCCACGCCATGATGAGTGTCATGAGCGGTATGAAGCAAAGCAGCCAAAGGTATATGTAACTTTCGAAACGCATACGGTATTACGTGAATGAAAAATTGTGGAGCACGTCCACACACTTATGAGTTCTTACGGAAGACGGTCAGACGAAGCAGCACCTCTATGAGGAGCAGCACCAGGGCGGCAATGGCGAAGGGCTGGAACGCCTCGTAACGCTTGGAGAACTTCTTGACGTTGAGCTTGGACTTCTCCAGCTTGTCGATGTCTTCGTAAATCTGCTTCAGTTCCTTGTTGTTTGTGGCGCGATAGAAATTGCCGTCGCTCGTGGAGGCGATGCTCTGTAGCGTCTTGGTGTCAATCTCTACGGGCATATTAACATACTGCACTCCTCCGGCAACGGGCATCGGGTAAGGTGCCACTTTGTTAGTGCCGACACCAATCGTATATACTCTGATGCCCAAGCTCTTGGCGATTTGCGCTGCAGTAAGGGGTGAAATGTCGCCGCTGTTATTCGAACCGTCCGTAAGGAGGATTACCACGCGGCTTTTCGCCTTGGAGTCCTTGAGTCGGCTGACGGCATTGGCCAGTCCCATTCCGATGGCCGTACCGTCGTTGATTAGTCCCTGTGCGGCAATGTCCGTGCGTACCCCCTTGAGAAGGTTGAGCAGAGAGGCATGGTCCGTGGTCATGGGGCATTGCGTGAATGCCTCTCCGGCAAATATTGTCAGACCGATGTTGTCGTCCGGGCGGTCCGTGATGAAGGAAGCCGCCACGTCCTTTGCAGCCTCTATGCGGTTAGGGCGCAAGTCTTCCGCCAGCATACTTGTGGAGACGTCCATGGCGAGCATGATGTCGATGCCCTCTACGGTACGCTCGTCCCAAGCGCTGTGCGTCTGTGGGCGCGCAAGAGCCAGCACTATCATGACGAAGGCGGCGCATCGGAGCAGCATCGGCGTGTGTATGAGCCTCACTCGCCACGAGCGTGGTGCCCGGGCGTATGGCGTAGCGTCGCTAATGGTCAGCGTGGTCTCCATCTTCCGTTTGCCTTTGTTGCGCCATTTCACGTACCATACTATGTACGGCACGAGGAGCAGCAGAAGGAGGAAGTATACGGGTTGTGTAAATTGCATATCTTATTAAGATTTATGAGCGTGAGAGGATAGCCACGTGGGCTACCAGAGCAAGTCCCAAAGTAGGTAAAGCAGGTAGACGGTGGCTGCCGTGCCTGCCAGTAGGAGTATGGCGATGGCCCACTTTAGGGACAGGCGCAGGCGCATGGTCTGCTTCTCCTGTTCCGTTGCGGTAGGCTCTATGCGCTCCTCTGTAGGTTGGTTTTCGAGCTTTGTGGTGTTGATGAACTCTACGGCATTGACGAGGTTGCGGTCGTTCTCGCTCATAGAGACGGTATGCTTCGCAAACTTCACGAGGTCAGCCGTTTGGAAGAGCATCTTCAGTTCAGCGAGTTTCTCCTGGTCGTCCTCGGTCTGCAGGCGTTCTATTATCTCCGTGGAGGTCATCTCCATGGCGTTGAAGCCGAAGCGCGCCTGTATGTACTGCCTGAGGGCGTCAGTCAGCTGCGTGTAGTACGCCTTCTCGTCTGCCAGTCCGCCTTCGTTCTTTATCTGCTCAATAGCATCGAGCGCCTTGCGGTGCGGCGGCACGCGTTTTATTATCCTAACCTTAAGGGAGATAGGCTTGCGGCTCTTCAGACGGCGGTAGGCCAACCATGCCACGAGGAAGAACGCCGCCATGCCCAAAGTTGTCCACATCACGCCGTACCAGTCGGACCACATGAAGGGGTTGTCCTGCACCTCCTTGGGCGGACAGAATTGGTTAGGGTGGAGCGTGTCCACGTCGACGGTCAGCACTTTAAGTGCCATGGTGTTAGTCATTTGCACGCGACCGTCAATCTTTATCTTTTGCGCCGGGATGTAGTACAGCGTGTCCTCGAAGGAAGTGAGCTGCAGGTGCTGCGTTACCTTGATGAAGCCGTCCTCGGCCTGTACGGTGTCGCGTCTCGGCTGGTCCACCACCTCTATGCCAGGCGTTATCTGCTGCTGCGGCTTCCACGATTGGAAAACCACCTTCTGTCCAGGCTTCACCGTGGCCGACACGTGGAAAGCCGTCTGCTGGCCCACCAGTATCTGGGTGGAGTCAACAGACGCCTCTACCGTAGCCACGGCCGCAGCTTTCTGCGCCGGCAACGTCAGCATCGCAATGGCGAGTGCCACGAGTGGCAGTTTATTGTTTTTTCTACACATTTATATTATTGTTTATTACACGGCGGCAAACATCTGTCGCAGAGCCTTGACGAAGTCGCCGTTGGTAGCCACAGACATGTAGTCTACGCTATTCTTTTGGAAGGCGTGGCGTATGGCGTTGGCACGCTCATCCCAATAGCGTCCGTGGGCCGTGCGTACCGCCTTGCTCGACGTGTCCAGATACTGTTCCCTACCCGTCTCGGCGTCGCGTATGCGTAGCAGCCCCACGTCGGGCAGGGCGCGCTGTATGGGGTCGTACAGTTGCACGCCGAAGATGCTGTGGCGCGCGCGGCACACCTGCAGAGCGGTCGAAAAGTCCTTAGGGTCGTAGAAGTCGCTGATGACGAACGCCGTGCATCTGCGCTTCTGCATGCGTCCCAGATATTCGAGCGCCATTCCCACGTCCGTACGCGTGGACTCAGGGTGGAAGTCGAGCATCTCGCGTATGATGCGCAAGATGTGTCGGCGTCCCTTCTTCGGGGGGATGTACTTCTCTATGCGGTCTGAGAAGAAGATGACGCCCACCTTGTCGTTGTTCTGTATGGCGGAGAAGGCCAGCGTAGCGGCTATCTCCGTAGCCATCTCGCTCTTAGTTGCCGAGCGCGTGCCGAAGGCCAACGAGGCAGATACGTCGACGAGGAGCATCATGGTCAGTTCGCGCTCCTCCTCAAACACCTTGACGAAGGGGCGGTGGAAGCGTGCCGTGACGTTCCAGTCGATGTCGCGCACGTCGTCACCGTACTGGTACTCCCTCACCTCTGCAAACGCCATGCCGCGCCCCTTGAAGGCCGAGTGGTACTGTCCGGCGAAGACGTTCGTGGAGAGTCCGCGAGTCTTTATTTCTATGCGGCGCACCTTGCGCAGCAGTTCCGTACTATCCATAATGGGAGTATCAAGGTACTTCTACCTTATTAATAATCTGGCTTACAATATCCTTAGCAGTCACGTTGCTGGCCTCCGCCTCGTAGGAGAGTCCTATGCGGTGGCGCAGCACGTCGTGTGCCACGGCTCTAACGTCCTCCGGCACCACGTATCCGCGACGCTTGATGAAAGCATAGGCGCGTGCCGCCTTGGCGAGGTTGATGGACGCACGCGGCGAAGCACCGAACGTAATCATCTGCTCGAGGTTGCCCAGTCCGTACTGCTTGGGGTAGCGCGTTGCGAACACCATGTCGGCCACGTACTGCTCTATCTTCTCGTCGATGTACACCTCGCGTACTATCTCACGCGCCTTCACGATTTCTTCTGCCGAGCAGACGGCAGACACCTCGGGCAGCGCTCCGGCAAGGTTCTCGCGCATTATCTTCTTCTCCTCCTCGATGGTAGGGTATCCGATGACCACCTTGAGCATGAAACGGTCCATCTGCGCCTCAGGCAACGGATAGGTGCCCTCCTGCTCCACGGGGTTCTGCGTAGCCATCACGAGGAAGGGCTTGGGCAGCTGGAACGTCTCGTCGCCGATGGTAACCTGGTGCTCCTGCATGGCCTCGAGCAAAGCCGACTGCACCTTTGCCGGCGCACGGTTTATCTCGTCGGCCAGCACGAAGTTGGCGAATACGGGACCCGTCTTCACCTGGAACGCCTCCTCCTTCTGGGAGTAGATCATGGTGCCCACCACGTCGGCAGGCAGCAAGTCCGGCGTAAACTGTATGCGGCTGAACTGCGCGTCGACGAGTTGGCTCAGCGTCTTGATGGCGAGCGTCTTGGCGAGGCCCGGCACGCCTTCCAGGAGGACATGTCCGTCGGAGAGCAGACCGATGAGGAGCGACTCCACGAGGTGCTTCTGTCCCACGATGACGCGGTCCATACCGGCGGTCAGGTTGGTTACGAAATTGCTGTTTTGCTCTATGAGAGCATTGAGTTCTCTAATATCCATTGCTTTCTAAAATCTTTAGGCATTTCTCTATTGCATCTACAAAATTACGAAAATATAGTCAGACAGCAAATTGTTTTGCACATTTATTCCATCTTTTTTCGATTTTTAAGTTATCTTAAAGGAAACTTGGCGCCGTATGAGCCGCTCTAAGGTTTAGGAGGTGCAAACCGTGGATTTAGGCTATGCAAACCTTAGAACGAGTTCTGCGTGGCCTTAGAGCCTGCTATTTTGCCACAAAAATTGCCTTCATTCTGCTATTTTCCCTCCAATTTCGGACCGAATACATAAATTTCGCGCCTATTGCGTGCGTTTCGAGGACAGGAAAGGGCAAGGGGGAAATGGACTATTGCATGGCTTTTGACACTTAAAAGGGCGAAAATTGTATATTTTCGGTACATATTACAGGGCTTTATAAGGTCAATTGGGTAGTTTTACTGAGGTTGCACTTCATTACTGTCATGTTTACAAAAGAGCTAAAGTGCTGATTGTCAGCCATTGAGAGAAGTAGACAAAGAGAGATCTGACAGCTGACAGTTCTGACAATTATGTTTTTGAAGGGTAACAATTACGTCTCTTCTATATATAAATACTTGATAATTAACTAGTTATATAGTCCTTATAAAGGGGATTGTCAGATTCGCACCCTTATTGTCAGAACTGTCAGAACTGTCAGCTGTCAGATTTTTTTGCCGTCTACGTCTTTGCCCCCCCCACTTCCTCTCTGAGGCATAGAAATCAATACTATCGACAATAGAAAGTATTTTCGTATGTTCTCACAAAAAATACGCACATATCGTTTGGTCGACCCAAATATATTTGCTATCTTTGCCAAAGAAATAGCACACACAACAACCAATACAAATGAAGACAACCACTACACAACAGGACATCGAAGACGTCTGCCGCATACAGGTTAAATTTAGCGAGATTGATTCCATGCGCCGCGTATGGCACGGCACGTACATAAAATACTTTGAGGACGGACGCGAGTCGTTCGGACGCCACTATCCCGGTTGCGACTATGCCAAGATGCAGGCTACGGGCATCTACGCCCCCATCTACGACATCCAGGTGCGATGCCTCGCCCCCTTGGAGATGAATGACGTGGCCGTCATACACACCCACTACGTGCCCACACGCGGCGCACGCCTCGACTATCGCTACGAGGTCTACCGCGAGCGCGACGGCGTGCTCTGCTGCACCGGCAGCACCACGCAGCTCTTCATCGACCAGGCGGGCGAACAGATGTACTTCCGCCCCGACTTCTACGAAGACTGGATAGCTCGCTACGTCACTTTACCGTGATGTGGAAGCATCCCTGGTGCACCTCATACTTGACGTGGCAACGGCCCTGCTGGCGCATGTCGCGGAGCACCTCCGAGAGCACCCACTTCAAGGTGTCGTTGCGCACCTGGCGACGGGCAGTCTGCTCCGTCTCCACGGCACGAAAACGGTTGTAGCAGATGTCGAATGTGGTGCCGAAGCGGTGGCACGAATTCTCGCTGGCGTTGCCGTTGTGACGGCGCAGACGGGCCACGTCCTCCTCCGAGCGCAGGACGCTGCTCACCACTATCTGCTGCATCGGTACGCCCTTGACGAACAGACTGTCGTAGAACGAGCGGCCGATGTCCTGCAGCAGCACCGCAGCGGCAGGCACGAGGTACGGGATACTCTCGCGCAGATTGTCCACGTGGTAATAGGGATTGACACCTATATATACAAGCTCGTTCATGCGGCGCTCGGCATCGGCACGGTTCAGCACGGGCGACACGCCCCAACGCTGCGCCGAGGCCAGCTGCACGTCGTTGCTGTCCGGGAAGGCCACCTTGTAGGACGGCACGCTGTTTATGCGGTGAGGACGAAAGTCGCCCTCCAACGCCGAGAGCACCGCCGAGCGGTCCACAGGCGGAAGCACCACGGCGTGCGTGTCCGGACGGAGGTAGGCAGCCATAGTGTCCACGTCCGTCGTATCCATGTCGGTGGCGGACGGTGTCATGGTGCCGTTATAGTAATCTCTGCCGCAACGGACGAGAGCCAGTACGAAAACCGTCGCCGTGAAGGCATGAAGATACATGGTGCGCGAAAACTTCATCAGAATGTAGTATTTAGAGTTTTTTTTCCTAATGGGGCACAAAGTTAGTGAAAAAGTGGGTAATGTCAAAATTTTTTTAGTAACTTTGCCGAAAAATTAAGACTGTGATAGAAAAGCACCTCATACTCGAAGACATAGACCCCGTCTCCTTCTACGGCGTGGGCAACTCACACCTCCTCATGCTGCGCTCCCTCTACCCCAAACTGCGCATAGTGGCACGCGACAACGTCATCCGCGTCCTGGGCGACGAGGAAGAGATGTGCGCCTTCGAGGAAAACGTGGACAAGATACGTCGCCATCTGCATAAGTACAACGTCATCAGCGACGAGGACGTGCTGAGCATCGTCAAAGGAGAACGCACACAGAGCGAAGGCACCAAGGACGACGTGGTAGTCTACAACATCTCCGGCAAGCCAATAAAGAGCCGCACAGCCGGACAGCAGCAGCTCATCGATGCCTACACGCGAAACGACATGCTCTTTGCCGTGGGACCGGCCGGAACGGGCAAGACGTACCTCTCCATAGCCCTCGCCGTAAAGGCCCTCAAGGATAAGGCTATCAAGAAGATTATTCTCTCCAGACCCGCCGTAGAGGCAGGCGAGAAGCTCGGCTTCCTTCCCGGCGACATGAAGGATAAGATAGACCCCTATCTGCAGCCGCTCTACGACGCCCTGGAGGACATGATTCCAGCCGCCAAGCTGCAGGATATGATGGACAAGCACATCATACAGATTGCCCCGCTGGCCTTCATGAGAGGACGCACCTTGAGCGATGCCGTAGTAATCCTCGACGAGGCGCAGAATACCACCACGGCCCAGATACGCATGTTCCTCACACGTATGGGATGGAACACGAAGATGATCATCACGGGCGACATGACCCAGGTGGACCTGCCGCACGGACAGAAGAGCGGACTGCGCGACGCACTCGAAGTGCTCGAGGGTACGGAAGGCATCGCCATAGTAAACCTCACGGGAAAGGACATCGTGCGCAACAAGCTCGTCACACGAATCGTAAAAGCATACGAGAAGCACGACCGCGAAGCCGCCGAGCAGTATGAAACGAAGAAAGTTACCAAACAACCAAACAACTAAATAAAAAAGATGAACAACGCTTTAACCTCCACCGAATTCAATTTCAAGGGACAAAACAACGTCTATCACGGAAAAGTACGCGACGTCTACACCATCAACGACGACATCATGGTCATGGTAGCCACAGACCGCATCTCGGCCTTCGACGTAGTACTGCCAAAGGGCATTCCGTTCAAGGGACAAGTGCTCAACCAGATTGCGGCAAAGTTCCTCGACGCCACAACGGACATCTGCCCCAACTGGAAACTCGCTACGCCCGACCCGCAGGTGACCGTCGGACTGAAGTGCGAGGGCTTCCGCGTAGAGATGATTATCCGCGGCATTCTGACCGGTTCCGCATGGCGCGACTACGAGAAGGGTAACCGCGAAATCTGCGGCATCAAGCTCCCCGACGGAATGCGCGAGAACGAACGCTTCCCGGAGCCTATCATCACCCCTACCACGAAGGCTGACGAGGGACACGACCTCAACATCTCCAAGGAAGAGATAATAGCCCAGGGCATCGTATCGGCAGAGGACTACGCCGTCATGGAGGACTACACACGCAAGCTCTTCGCACGCGGACAGGAGATAGCCGCCAAGCAAGGACTCATCCTCGTGGACACCAAATACGAGTTCGGCAAGCGCGACGGTAAAGTGTACCTCATCGACGAGATTCACACCCCCGACTCCTCACGCTACTTCTACGCCGACGGATACGAAGAGAAGTTCGCTAAGGGCGAGCCACAGAAGCAGCTCTCCAAAGAGTTCGTACGCCAATGGCTCATAGAGCACGACTTCATGAACGAGCCCGGACAGACCATGCCCGAGATAACCGACGAGTACGCCAACTCCGTCAGCGAACGCTACATAGAGCTCTACGAGCACATCACAGGCGAGAAGTTCGACCGCACCACGGACCAGAGCAACATCACCGCACGCATCGAGAAGAACGTCAGCGACTATCTCGCTACGCTCTAATAAATATGTAAATATGTCCTATAAACAAGAGACGATAAAACCATACTCCCGCGAAGGCGAGAAAGTACACCAGGTAGAGGCGATGTTCGATAACATCGCCCCTACTTATGACGTGCTCAACCACCGACTCTCATGGGACATCGACAAATACTGGAGACGAAAGGCCATCCGCGAGTTGGCCAAGGCACGCCCCCAGACCATCCTCGACATAGCCACGGGAACAGGCGACTTCGCCATCCTGGCCGCCAAGCAGCTGCATCCGAAGCACATCACGGGAGCGGACATCTCCGAAGGCATGATGGAGATAGGACGGCAGAAGGCACGCTGCGAAGGGCTCGATCAAGTCATCTCATTCGAGAAAGAAGACTGCACGGCACTCTCCTACCCCAGCGACTCCTTCGATGCCGTAATGGCAGCCTTCGGCATACGCAACTTCCAACACCTGGAGAAGGGACTGGCCGAAATGGCACGCGTCCTCAAGCCCGGCGGCATGTTTTGCGTACTCGAGCTGACAACGCCCGTTTCCTTCCCCATGAAGCAGCTCTTCCGCATATACAGCGGCACCGTGCTGCCCCTATACGGGCGCATCATCAGCAAGGATACATCCGCTTACGAATACCTCAACAAGACCATCGCCGCCTTCCCGCAAGGCGAGACGATGGTGGAGATTCTAAAGAAAGCCGGATTCTCCGAAGCCTCCTTCCAACGGCTCACCTTCGGCATCTGCACGCTCTACACCGCCGTAAAGTAACATCCTTAAAAACAACCATCCCACAGTAATGAAAAAGTACGGAATACTGGGCTATCCCCTCGGCCACTCCTTCTCGCCAAGCTATTTCAACGAGAAGTTCCAAAACGAGGGCATCGACGCCACATACGAGAAATTTGAACTGCCTGCCATCACGGACCTGCAGGCCGTCATCGACTACACCCCGGAACTTTGCGGCTTCAACGTCACCATCCCCTATAAGGAGAAAGTAATGTCGTATCTCGATACCGTGTCGCCCGAGGCACGCGCCATCGGTGCCGTCAACGTCGTAAGGGTAGAGCACGACGGCTCGCACACACGCCTATACGGCTACAACAGCGACGTCATCGGATTCTCGCGCAGCATAAAGCCCCTGCTCCTACCCTCACACAAGAAGACCCTCATCCTGGGCACAGGCGGAGCCAGCAAAGCCGTCAACTACGGTCTGAAGCAGCTGGGACTGGAGACCGTCCTCGTCAGCCGTTACGAGAAGGACAACACCATCACCTACGCACAGGTGACCCCCGAACTGCTCGCCGAGTATACCGTCATCGTAAACTGCACCCCATCTGGAATGGCCCCGCACTTCGACGAGTGCCCCCAGATACCGTACGAGGCCCTCACCCCGCGTCACCTGCTCTACGACCTCATCTACAACCCCGACGAAACCCTCTTCCTAAAAAAAGGAAAAGCACAAGGAGCCACCACGAAGAACGGCCTCGAGATGCTGCTCCTACAGGCAGAAGCAGGATGGGAAATCTGGAACCAGTAAACGCCCACGACAACTAAGTAATATGCAAAAAATAACTTGAGCAGTTTTGTCCTTCACGCCCTGAAAGGGCAGAAACTACATAGCCCAGGGCAACGCCCTGGGTATATTGGGTCATCAACTGCCGCCCTGTAAGGGCAAAAGTGCATAGTAATGCTCGCAAGTTTTATGAACTTTTGCCCTTACAGGGCGCGTAGATACAACCAAATACAAACCCAGGGCGTTGCCCTGGGCTATGGAGTTGTAGGGCTTTCAGCCCGCTGTTGATGAATGCGTCGTATGATTCTTGCTCAAATTATTTTTTACACTTAACTAAACAACCAAACCGAAACAACAAACAACGAGATAAATGATTTCTGTAGAAGGACTCAAAGTAGAATTTGGAGTGAAGCCACTCTTTACCGACGTGTCGTTCGTCATCAACGAGCGTGACCGCATCGCACTCGTCGGAAAAAACGGCGCAGGAAAATCGACCATGCTGAAAATACTCGCCGGACTGCAAACTCCCACGGAAGGCAACGTCAGCATACCCAACGACTGCACCATCGGCTACCTCCCTCAGGTAATGATCCTTCAAGACAATACAACCGTGCGCGAGGAAACCCGCAAGGCATTCGCCGACGTCGACAAGGTGAAGGAAAAGGTAGACCGCCTGCAGCACGAGATGGAGACGCGTATCGACTACGAGTCCGACAGTTACATGGAACTTGTGGAACGCTTTACCACAGCCCACGAGCACTACCTCATGATGGGAGCCGAAAGCCGCGAGGCCGAGATGGAACGCACTCTTACTGGACTGGGCTTCACACGCGCCGACTTCGACCGCCCCACGTCAGAGTTCTCCGGCGGCTGGCGTATGCGTATAGAGCTGGCAAAGCTACTCCTGCGCCACCACGACGTCATTCTGCTCGACGAGCCCACCAACCACCTCGACATCGAGTCCATACAATGGCTCGAGCAGTTCCTCTCCCAAAGCTCCCAGGCTGTAGTGCTCGTCTCGCACGACCGCGCCTTCATCAACAACGTCACAAACCGCACGCTCGAAATCTCGTGCTCGCACGTTGTGGATTACCGCGTGAAGTACGACCAGTACGTCGTCCTCCGCAAGGAACGTCGCGAACAGCAGCTGCGCGCCTACGAAAACCAACAAAAGGAGATAGCCGACACGAAGGCGTTCATAGAACGCTTCCGCTACCAGGCAACAAAGGCCGTGCAGGTGCAACAGAGAATACGCCAGCTCGAGAAGATAGTCCCCATAGAAGTGGACGACATCGATACGTCGGCACTCAGACTCAAATTCCCCCCGTGCCAGCGTGCCGGAGACTACCCCGTCATCTGCGAGGAGGTAGGAAAGAAATACGGCGACCATACCGTCTTTCAGAACGTGGACCTCATCATTAAAAGAGGAGAAAAGGTAGCCTTCGTCGGAAAGAACGGCGAGGGCAAGTCGACACTCGTCAAGTGTATCATGAACGAGATTGACTATACTGGAACGCTCAAGGTGGGCCACAACGTGCAGATAGGATACTTCGCACAGAACCAGGCGCAACTGCTCGACGAGAACCTTACCGTCTTTCAGACTATCGACAACGTGGCAAGGGGCGAGATGCGCCTGCGCATAAACGATATTCTCGGAGCATTCATGTTCGGAGGAGAAGCGTCGGAGAAGTACGTCAAGTTCCTCTCGGGAGGAGAACGCTCGCGTCTGGCCATGATACGTCTGCTCCTTGAACCAGTCAACCTACTCATCCTCGACGAGCCCACCAACCACCTCGACATGATGTCCAAGGACGTGCTAAAGGATGCCATTAAAGCTTTCGACGGCACAGTCATCGTAGTAAGCCACGACCGTGAGTTCCTCGACGGACT
This sequence comes from Oscillospiraceae bacterium, assembly GCA_963588475.1. Lineage (GTDB taxonomy): Bacteria > Bacteroidota > Bacteroidia > Bacteroidales > Bacteroidaceae > Prevotella. The sequence goes on from CAVAHD010000001.1 coordinate 170,789, forward strand.
CGTGGACAAAGTGTACGAATTCGGTTCGGGCGTAGTACGCGAACACCTCGGAGGCATCTACGAATATCTGCGCAACAAAAACGCCACTACCATCAACGAGGCCATCAACGCCACCAAGCCCAAGGAAGAACCGGCGAAGAAGAAGGAAGAAGCCCCTGCAGCACCAAAGGCTGAGCCCGTAGCCCATAAAAAAGAGGAGCCTGCAGCCCCGCAAATGTCATACGAGGAAAGGAAGGCGGAGCAGAAGCGACAGAACAAACTCAACAAGCGACGCAAGGAACTGGAGGACAAAATAGCCAAGCTGGAGGCACGCAAGACCGAGCTCGACGAACTGCTCATGAAGCCCGAGAACGCCGCCGACATGAAACTCGTAAACGAGTATACAGAACTGCAGGACCAGCTCGACAAACTCGAAGAGGAGTACTTCGACATGTAAACCACCCACCTTATTATAATAGTAAAATAAAAATCCCACTATGCCATTAAGATTACCTGATAAACTCCCCGCAATAAACATACTCGCTGACGAGAACATCTTCGTCATCGACGAGACACGAGGACACTCTCAGGACATACGTCCTCTGCACGTCGTCATCCTCAACCTCATGCCCATCAAGGTGACCACGGAGACCGACCTCATACGCCTACTCTCCAATACGCCGCTGCAGATTGATGTCACGTTCATGAAGCTGAAGTCGCACACGTCGAAGCACACCCCCGTAGAACACATGAAGCAGTTCTACATCCCCTTCGACGAATTGCGCAAACACAAGTTCGACGGCATGATAGTGACGGGTGCCCCCGTGGAGAACTACGACTTCAACGACGTTACCTATTGGGACGAGATAATGGAGATTTTCGACTGGGCAAAGTCTAACGTCACCTCTACCCTCTTCATCTGCTGGGCAGCCCAGGCAGCCATGTACCACTACTACGGAGTGAACAAATATCAACTTCCCAAGAAGATGTTCGGAGTGTTCGAGCAGCACATCAACCCCGAGTGCGAGAACATCCCACTCTTCCGTGGCTTCGACACGCAGTTCAATATGCCCCATTCACGCCACACGGAGAACAAGCTAGAGGAGATACAGGCCAACCCCGACCTTACCGTCCTGGCCAAGTCGCCCGTCTCTGGACCGTCAGTCATCATGGCCCGCAACGGCCGCGAGATTTTCGTCACGGGACACATGGAGTACAACCCCGACACGCTCGACACGGAGTACCGCCGCGACCTCGGAGTGCGCGACGACGTAGAGCTCCCCAAGAACTACTACCACGACAACGACCCCGAGAAGGGCCCGATGGTAACATGGAGAGCCCACGCAAACCTCTTCTACCACAACTGGATCAACTACTACATCTACCAGAAGACACCGTACGACATCGAGCAAATATCAGAGGAAATGCCGTGATGAATGCATAATTCATAATGCAAAATTCATAATGAATTAGCGCAAATGCAACTTTTTTTTGAAAAAACTTGCCAAAACTCTTGGCAGTTTCAAAAAAAGTCCGTACCTTTGCACCGCATTTGAGAAATAGCGATGCACCCTTAGCTCAGTTGGTAGAGCAACTGACTCTTAATCAGTGGGTCCAGGGTTCGAATCCCTGAGGGTGTACAAAAAGGACGCTAAGCACATTCTGCTTGGCGTTTTTTTGTTTATATAATATACAAGAAAGCCCCACCACCATTATTCATGATGGTAAGGCTCACCTCTTAATATAGTACACGCGCGATAGAGCTGCTCCACGAAAATCAAACGCACCATCTGGTGTGAGAACGTCATCTTAGACATGCTCACCATCTCGTTGGCGCGGTCGTACACCTTGCGGCTGAAACCGTAAGGACCGCCGATGACGTACACCAATCGCCCTACTCCCTGTTGCTTCTTGGCAAGCCAACGGGCGTACTCTACCGACGTCATCTCCGCACCGTGCTCGTCAAGGAGGACAACCCAGTCGCCCGACTGCACCATTTTTAGAATCAGCTCTCCCTCACGCTCCTTCTGCTGCTCCTCCGTCAAGGCCTTAGTGTTCTTCAACTCCGGAATGACGCGAATGGCAAAAGGCATGTAGTGGCCGATGCGACCCGTATAGTCGTCGATGCCAGTCTGAAAATGCTTGTCTGCCGTCTTGCCTACCAATATAAGTTCTGTCTTCATCTGTATGTGCTTTTATATAAAAATACAATATCTTCGTTTACACTAACGTTACAAAGATACGCCTTTTTTGCCATTCTGACAAACAATTTGCGCCCATAACTAAAAAACTTGCACGAAAAATTGCAATTACGCATTTTATTTCCTACCTTTGCCATTGTAAACGATATAAGCGGATTCTGACTAATCGTAATCTCTTGGAATACGCCAGCAAGAATATCACAACTAAACAATAACCCCATTAACAATGGAAAACAACACACAGCTCATCCAACAATGTGAGGCAGCCGCCAAGGAGTGGCTCTCACCAGCTTTCGACCCCGAAACACGCAAGGAAGTACAGGCTATGCTCGACGCAGAAGACAAGACTGCTCTCATCGACGCATTCTACCAGAGCCTCGAGTTTGGCACAGGAGGACTTCGCGGCATCATGGGAGCCGGTACCAACCGCATGAACAAATACATCGTCGGAATGGCCACGCAGGGATTTGCCAACTACATCCTCAAGGCTTTCCCAGGCAAGCAATGCTCGGTAGTAGTAGGCCACGACTGCCGCAACAACGGCAGAATGTATGCCGAGACCGTAGCAGACATCTTCTCCGCAAACGGCATCAAGGCGTATCTCTTCGAGAGCCTCAGACCTACTCCGGAAATCTCCTTCGCCATCCGTCAGCTCGGGGCTCAGGCAGGTGTAAACGTAACCGCTTCACACAACCCTAAGGAGTACAACGGCTACAAGGCTTACTGGGAAGACGGCGCACAGGTGCTCGCTCCACACGACAAGGGAATCATCGACGAGGTGAACAAGGTGAAGATTGAGGACGTGAAGTTCCAGGGCAACCCAGACCTCATCCAGATTATCGGCGGCGAGATGGACTACGACTACATGCAGGCCGTGAAGGAAGGCATGGTAGACCAGGACGTTATCCTGCGCCAGAAGGACCTCAACATAGTATACTCTGCCATGCACGGCACAGGACGCCACATCGTGCCTATGTGTCTGCGTTCATGGGGATTCCAGAACATCAACGTTGTGCCGGAGCAGATGGTAGTGGACGGTAACTTCCCTACCGTAGTATCGCCTAACCCAGAGAATGCTGAGGCTATGACTCTTGGCATGAAGCTGGGAACAAAGCTCGGCGCAGACCTCGTCGTTGCTACCGACCCGGATGCCGACCGTCTCGCTATCGTTTGCCGCAACGCAAAGGGCGAATGGCAGATTCTCAACGGTAACCAGACCGCCTGCATGTTCTACTGGTACACTATCAAGAACAAGAAGGCCCTCGGTCAGCTGCAGCCTTCCGACTTCATGGTGAAGACTATCGTAACGTCTGAGCTCATCGCCAAGATTGCACGCGCCAACGGCGTGGAGTGCTTCGACGAGTACACGGGCTTCAAGTGGATTGCATACAGAATTCGTGAGAACGAAGGAAAGCGCAAGTACATCGGCGGTGGCGAGGAGAGCTTCGGCTACCTGCCTTACGACAAGGTACGCGACAAGGACGCTCCGGCTTCCATCTGTCTCATCTGCGAGATTGCAGCATGGGCAAAGGACCAGGGCAAGACGCTCTTCGACCTCCTGCTCGACATCTACAAGGAATACGGCTTCCAGAAGGAGACTACCATCAACGTCGTTAAGCCGGGTAAGAGTGGCGCAGACGAAATCAAGAAGATGATGGAGGACTTCCGTGCCACACCTCCAACACAGATTGCTGGTTCGAAGGTTGTCATCGTGAAGGACTACAAGACTCTCAAGCAGACTGCCGCAGACGGCACGCAGACAGACATCGAAATGCCTACTACAAGCAACGTGCTCCAATGGTTCACAGAGGACGGTCTGAAGGTAAGCGTACGTCCGTCAGGCACAGAGCCAAAGATTAAGTTCTACTGCGAAGTACCCGTACCAGGACAGTTCGACGGCGACTATGAAGCAGCAACAGCCAAGGCTGACGCACGCGTAGCCGAGATAAAGAAGGACTTGGGACTCTGATTTAATTCATAATGAATAATGCAGAATTCATAATTGGACTGCGCATGGAATGCAATTGACAAGCTGCCATCCGAAGACAATTATAAATTTAGACAAAAAAATAGCCGTCCGGACTTAACCTTTATAGGTGTTGTCCGGACGGCATTTTTGTTATGCTTCATTAATGCGGAGCCAAATTATGAATTCTGCATTATGAATTATGAATTGACTCCTGGTACCATTCGAAGAGCTTCTGCACGCCGTCTTCTATTTCTACTTTGTGAGTCCAGCCGAGGCTGTGCAGCTTGTCTACGGAGATGAGCT
>CAVAHD010000002.1:0-157581 GCA_963588475.1 Oscillospiraceae bacterium
TGTAATGGTAACACTGCAGATTCTGGTCCTGCCTTTCCTGGTTCGAGTCCGGGTATCCCAACAAGAAGACGAGGCGTTGTCCAGATGGACGACGCCTTTTTTCTTTTTATTCTTATCTATAAATCCAATACTAACAACATTCACAAGAACACACTATGAAGAAAACTCTTCTGAGCATTCTTATGATGCTAGCCCTCGTTCCGGCAGCGCTGATGGCTGACGGATGGGACCAGTCGGTCTACGACCAAATCATCAGTCGTATCAAAGCCCCCGAGTTCAAGGCGAAGGAGTACAACATCACGAAGTACGGCGCAAGCACCACCGCTACTGCCGCCAAGAACCAGAAAGCCATCAACAAGGCCATCGCTGCCTGCTCCAAGGCTGGCGGCGGTAAGGTTATCGTTCCTGCCGGCACGTTTATGACTGGTGCCGTAACGCTGCAGAGCAACGTCAACCTCGTCATCTCCAAAGACGCCACACTGCGCTTCGCCTTCGACACGTCGCTCTACCCACTCGTTTACACCCGTTGGGAGGGTCTCGACCTGATGAACTACCAGCCATGCATCTACGCCAACGGCTGCAAGAACATCGCCCTCACCGGCGAAGGCACCGTTGACGGCTACGGCAGCAACGAGCGTTGGTGGTACATGAAGGGCAACAAGCACCACGGCTACAACGGACAGACCGAGTGGCAGGGTACAGCTAAAAAAGGTACACGCGCGGACCTTATATATATGTCGGACAACAACGTGCCTGTAAAGGACCGCGTCTTCGGCAAGGGCAAGGGCCTGCGTCCACAGCTGGTGAACTTCGTGAAGTGCGAGAACGTGCTCATCGAAGGCGTGAAGCTGCTCGACTCTCCTTTCTGGGTGATGCACCCACTGTTCTGCAAGAACCTTACCGTACGCAACGTGACCGTTGTCAACGACGGCCCTAACGGCGACGGCTGCGACCCAGAGTCTTGCGAGGACGTGCTCATCGAGGGTTGCACCTTCGCTACTGGCGACGACTGCATCGCACTGAAGAGCGGACGCAACGGCGACGGTCTACGTGCCAACATCCCGTGTAAGAACATCATCGTGCGCAACTGCACCATGAAGGACGGCCACGGCGGCGTGGTAGTAGGTTCTGAGATCAGCGGCGGCGTGCAGAACGTCTTCGCAGAGAACTGCAAGATGGACTCTCCAAACCTCGACCGCGTGCTGCGCATCAAGACAAACACTTGCCGTGGTGGTATCAACGAGAATATCTACATGCGTAACATCGAGGTTGGCCAGTGCCGCGAGGCAGTAATGCGTATCAACCTCGTTTACGAGCCAAACGAGCCGGCTGAGCGCGGTCACATCCCAACAGTACGCAACGTATGGATGGAGAACGTGAAGTGCAACAAGTCCAAGTACGGCATCCTCATCAACGGCCTGGAAGACCAGGACCAGATCTACAACATCAACGTGACAAACTGCGAGTTCAACAACCTCTCTGACAAGCCGGTTGAAATCACTGGCAAGAGCCACGACGTTAAGCTCAAGAACGTTTCCACTAACTGGTAACGCCAAGATATATTTAAAACATTAATTGCCATTAATTGGCCGTTAATTGTTCATTAATTTTTATTTTAGTCGCATGGTACTTTTACCGGACTAACAAAGAATAAAATTAATGATGAATTAACGGTCAATTAATGGCAATTAACGTTTAATGGGGTTAGTCTTTTGTCGGGAAGAGGTAGGACTTGCGCTTGGCATTTGTGTCTACCATCCACTGGTCTACCACGAGGTGGTTGTCGAGGGCCTTTATGGTCAGCGTATGGTTACCGGCCTTGAATGCTGGTAATTTTAGTTCGCGCACTGCCTGGCCACGGAGGACGTTTGTCTTCCAGTTCTCGGAGCGGAACGGCTCTTTCAGACTGTACACCTTGGGGGCAGCACCATCTACACTGACAGAGAAGCGAAGGTCGCCCTTGTCGTTTGGCTGGGTAGGAATCACGGCCACGCGGAGCACGGCGTCAGCGTCCTTATCGGTGGTGAAGGTGTAGTCCAGCGTGCCGTCCTTTGGCAGTGACACGGCCTTCATACTGTGTCCCAACATCTGCACAGTCTCTGCCCCACTCGATGCTTTGGTGTATTCCGCTGCATTCATGGCTACTGCACCGTCGGTCTTCAGTTCGTGAGGAGTTGTTGAAGAAGGAGCCTGTGCGAGGTACTTCTTCACTTCCTCGTCCGTGAGCAGCGTTGGCAGATTAGGAGCCTGGAATACGGGGAGGTCGCGCGGTTCCATCGTCATGGAGCGTCGCCACTTGCCGCCGGCCATCTTCTCGTTGTAGTATGCCGTGAGGGACTTCAGCTCCTGGTAAGCCGACTGACTCTGGGCACAGGCGTACATCACCTGCGGGTCTACCGACTTGGTGTCCACCGTGGCTCTGCCGTTGGCATAGGAGCGAGCCTTCTGCGCCCACAGTAACTTACGGGCATGTGCGTCTGCCGCCAGAACGGGGTACTGAATGAATGCGAAGTAGGCATCCTTCAGGTCTGGTCGAACAGTCTTGGCAATCTCCTTCACCTTTGCGGCAATGCCGGCGTAGCGTTCGAGGAAGCGGTCCTGCTCGTTTCCGAAGGCAGAGGTAGACAGCTCTGTATTTCTCACCGGTGACAAACCACGGTCGAAGAGTTTCTTGTCCAGCTCTGTCTGGTTCCAGCCCATAAACTCAGGACGACGCTGACCGCAGAGGGTGAAGAACTCGTGCATCACGGGGAGCAGCTTTGCGCCTGCCTCACTTCCGAAGATGCGCTTCAGCCATGCGCCGTAGTGGTCGGAGACGGTGTTTGCCTTCACGCTGTTAATGTTCCACGCCATGTCGAGGAAGAGCTCAAGGTCATATCCAGCCACCTTCGGGTCGTGCACGTTGACCAGCCACATCTTTCGTACGTTATGGTCGTAGGCCGTCTTCATCTCGTTGTATATAAGACCGGGCTGCGTTGTGGTGAGCCAGAGGTAGTCGTGCGGACGTCCCCAGTAGCTGAGGTGGTAGTAGATGCCGCCGCCACCGCTACGCTTCTGCTCTTCCTCGTCGGAGAGTCTGGTCATGTAGCCGTAGTTGTCATCGCACCACATGAGGGTGACATAGTCGGGTACCTTCAGTCCCTTGTTGTAGATGTCCAACACCTCTTTATAAGGTATGAACACCTGCGTCTGCTTACTTGGGTCGCCAAGGTATTTGCGTATCAAGTCCTGCTGGTCGTTGATGACCTGCTGCAGACCGTCGAACTTCTCCTGCATCGTCTTTACGCCCTCCATCGAGCCGTCGTGTATGCCGCGCATGCCGATGGTGAGCAGGTTGCCACCCTTGGAGTTCTTCACCTCCTTGAGGCGTTCGCTCCAGTAGTCCTGCACCTGCGCCTTGTTTATGATGTAGTTGAAGCGTCCGCGCTTTGCCTCGTCCCACTCGTCGATGTTGTTGCGCAGGAGCGGTTCGCAGTGTGAAGAGCCTATGGCAATGCCGCAGCTGTCGGCCACATCCTTAGCTCCAGGCGTATTGAAGAAAGAGCGCGTTCCAGGGTGCATGGCAGGCCAGATGGCGTTGGCACGCAGACGCATCAGCAGTTGGAACACCTTTTTGTATGCACGTGTGCCAATCTGACCGAACTTTGCCTTGTCGTAGTTGTCGTATGCCCACGGGCGGAAGCTCCAGTCTTCGTCGTTGATGAAGATGCCGCGGTACTCTACGGAAGCTCCCTGCGTGGTGCTGAAGGCATCGTCAATGACGAGGCGGTCTTTCTTCTGCGGAGCCACATCGCCCCACCATACCCATGGGTCCACGCCAGCCTGGCGCGACAGTTCCAACAGTCCATATGCCGTGCCGCGCCCGTTGGCACCCACGACAACAATCTGGTTTCCTATCACCGAGATATGGAAACCGTCAGTCATCTTCTGCAGTTCCTGCACTGGCACACCTTGTTTTGCCAATGCACTGCGCGTACTGCCGGAAGCCTTGTCGAGCGATACCAAGCGTACCGTCGCATTTTTCTCCGATGCCTTTACGGCTTTCTTTCCCGTCACAGCCTGCATGTCGCCTGCGAACATCTCCATTGAGACATCTACCACAGGGTCCACATTTTTAGGCACATAGCAACTCACGGCATCCTTGCCGTCGAACCAACACACGTCTTTTGCAGAAACAATTGTGACGGGCAGTAGCAAGATACTGCCCGTCATCAATGATGTTATACGTTTAGAATACTTATTCATATAGTTAGGTTATAGGTATAAACTGCCCCAATTACCAGCCCGGGTTCTGCTTCAAGTTAGGATTCTTCTGAATGTCCGCCTGAGAGATTGGTGCCAGGTACATCTTGTCGTCCCACTGACGCTGGACGGTCTGTACGGTAGATGTTATCTCGCCCGTTTGCTCGTCGCGTGTCAGCTTGAGCTCCTTGATGCTGCGGAAGTGCTTGTCAGCCTCTTTCCAGCGGCGCACGTCGTAGTAGCGGTGACCCTCGAAAGCCAGTTCCACGAAGCGTTCGTTCTTGTACTTCTCCCAGAACTCGTCGTTTGTGAGCGTTGTCGGGAGGTCAGGCAAGTTACCGTGCCTATTGCGAATCTTGTTCACAGCCTCAGCAGGAGTATACTTGAACTCGCCCTTCTCGTACGGGCTACCCGTGCATCTGAAGACTGCCTCGGCATAGTTGAGCCAGAAGGTGGAGAGATGATAGAGCACGTATGTGTGCTTGTCCGTTTTCTTCTTACTGTTTGAAGCAAGGTTGATATCGCCGTGGCACAGCTTCTTGAGGTAGTAGCCCGTCGGTGTTCCTCCGCTGAGGGGCTGACCGTTCTTTCCGCCGTAGAAGGTTTCCAGTGCAGAATTGTTGTTAGGCCATTTGTCGCCATTCTTTGCAATGGTCAAGTCCTTTCTGGTGTCGCCCTCTTCGTATGCCTCCACGAGAGTCTGTGTCGGGCAGTTGCCACCCTTGCCTCCCTCGATACCAACCGGGAAGTTGTAACCTTCAGGAGTGCTTATATCTCCCACACGTCTAGCCATTAGTATCTCATAGAAGGCGTCTCCCCAATAGTTATCAGTTGCCCAAAGCGTCTCATAGTCACAGAGATAATGTATACCTACCTCAGCCGAGTCGAGCAGTGCCTGCTGTGCCTGTGCTGCCGCCTTCCATCGCGCCATGTCGTTGGTAGGATTGAACAATGGGCTTGCCTTATAGAGCGCAGCCTCAGCCTTGAGAGCCATGACACCAAGTCTTCCGACACGACCAGTTTCATTCAACACATCAAACGTGGGCTCCTCAATGATGCTGTCCTGTATGGCATCGCACTCAGAGATGATAAAGTCGAATATCTCGTCTGAAGTGTTGCGCGAGAGAGTGTTTGACTCTTCCGGTGTGATGTACTTCGTCATAAGTGGCACACCGCCGTAGTGGCGTACGAGCTGAAAGTAGAAGTATGCACGTGCCCAACGAGCCTCATACTGATAGTTGTTGTAACGGTGCATCTCATTGTCGTAACCATCGGTTATATCATATTCATCGAACGTGAGTCCGGTGAACTGGTCGAGAAACAGGTTGCAATATGTGATGCCCTGGTAAGAGTTTGTCCACACGTGCTTCATTGGAGTCGTGGGGCTCCATGCGCCGTTGTAGTAGTTCTCTATTGTATTGCCAGTGACAGCATACTCAGACTCGTCCGTAGCAGAGGCGAGCATTGCTCCGCTGTAATTCTGGCCGTAGTCGTAGTCAAGCGTACGGTAGACAGACGAAATGATACCGCCCACATGGTCGAACTCAGCCTCTATGTCTTTCTTTTCGAAAGTGTTCGTCTCGCTGTAGTCCATTTCTCCGGAACATGAAGCGAGCATGCCCAAGGCAGCGATATAGATAAGATATTTCTTCATAATAGTAGGAGTCGGGGGTTAGAATGTTACAGAAAGTCCGGCGACAACGCTTGTCGTCATTGGGTTTGTCACGCCGTAGTTCTCCGGGTCAACAACGCCGATGTTGTCACAGGTGAAGACGTCGGTGCCGCGTACGTAAACGCGAGCTGCATTGATGAAGCTAACCTTGTCGAGCAGCGTCTTGGGGAACTTATAGTACACCTCGATGTCGCGCAGCTTGAAGTATGAGCGACTAACAGTCCAGAGCGTGCTCGTCTGATAGTTGTTGGAGTTGCTCTCTGAGCTGAGTCGAGGATACTTTGCATTCTGATTTTCCGGTGTCCAACGGTTCTCGTAGTACTCTGTAGAGAGGGATGCGTTGCTGATGAGCGGCTTGAACATACTCTTCGAGTTGAGAATGGCAGAGTAGTTGCCCACTCCCTGGAACATGGCGTAGAGACCGATGCCCTTGTACTCGAGACCGAGGTGGAGGTTGTACATTATCTCCGGACAAGTAGTGTTGTAGCCTATTGCCACCTTGTCATTGTCGTCAATCTTTCCGTCGCCGTTTACGTCCTCATACTTCACGTCGCCGGGGCGAACTGTAGAGTATGTCTGCGTCGGACTGTTGTCGATGTCGTCCTGGTCCTTGAAGAAACCGATGGCCTTGAGACCGTAGATTTGGTTGAGACGGTGTCCCGTCTGCACGAGGTTCTCGTATGCTCGTGGTTCCTCCAGTTGCTCCTTAATGGTAGAGGTACTGTAGCTGAGGTTGCCACCGATGTTGAACTCCAACTTACCGAACTTCTTAGTGTAGTCGAGGCTAAGTTCATATCCCCAACTGTTCACGATACCAGCCAACTCGTATGGCTTATCCACACCCACGATGTCAGTGTACTTGCCCGATGACTCCACCCAGATGTCCGAGCGGCGCTGTGCGAAGATGTCGAAGCCAACGTCCAGTCCGTCGAAGAGCGTAGCGTCCACACCGAAGTTGAGCTTGTATGCCTTCTCGTGTCCTAGAGTCGTAGTAACCAGACGCTGCAGCGTGGTACTACTACGAGATCCGAAAGTACTGTCAAAAGCGTATCCGGAACCATTCGGACGATAGTTCTGTATGTAGTAGTTCCATGAGTCATCGCCGGGCAGGTAGTCCGCATTGATTATGCCGGCAGAAGCGCGCAGCTTGAGGAAGTTAACCCACTTTACGTCTTTGAGGAAGTTCTCCTCTGAGAGTATCCATCCGGCAGCTACCGTAGGCGAAGCAGACCACTTGTGTCCCGGTGCGAGGCGGTTGGAAGCCGAGCCTACAAGGGTGAAGTCGAAGAGGTAACGGTTCTTGTACGCATAGTGCGTGAACCAGCTTACGTTCTGACGGTTGATGGTGGTATTCACACCGTAGTCCTGGCGATTCTCGTAGTTCCAGTGCAGCTGTGTATAGAGCAGGTGGTCCTGTCCGAAGTTATGCTTGTAGTTTACGCCAAAGTCAAAGTAGAACTGGTGCGAGTAGTCGTTAGTCTTGGCCTCTGTTCCCATTGACGATACAGCACCGCCTTTATAGTTGGTCGTCTCTGTCAGCACACCTTTCTCCCACTTTGTGGGTGTCGCCATACCATATACGTACGTCTGGCTATGGTTTTCGTAAATATTTGCCGAATTATCGTAGGAAATACGTATGTCAGCACTGAGTCCGTTGAGGATTGCTCTGAGGTCCTGCGTCAACTTCAAGTCTGCCATGAGCGAGCGTGTGTGGTTCTTAGAATAAGCTGCCCCTTGTGCCTGGCCTACAGGGTTTCCCGGTTTCTTATCACCGCACCACGTAGAGTTGCCTCCCCATATTCCGTCGGAAGTCTTTATCGGGAAAGCAGCAGAAGGTACGGAATACACGATGTCCCAAAGGTCCGTATCTGATGTACCCGGGCGGTTTGACTCTGCCAACGAGCCGAAGAGGTTCACCTGCATCTTTGTTGTTGGCGTGAGGTCTGCGTCGAGGTTTACGCGGATATTGCCCTTCACGTATTTGTTCTGCGTGGAGTAGCCGTCGTTCATGTCCGTATTCTTGATGAACCCCTTGTCCGAGAGCAGGTTCAGCACGGTGAAGTAACGGAAGCGTTGACCGCCGCCCTTGAACTCAAGGTTAAAGCGGTTGGTGTGGCCGGTGTTGCGGAACACCTCGTCCACCCAGTTCACATTGGCGTAGCTGTCGGGATAAGTGCCGTTGCGGAAAGCATTTATCTCTGCTTCGCTGTACTTTGCAGCGAGACCCTCGTAACCACGTGCCTCGTTTACTGCACTGGCGTACGTTGCAGCATCCACAAACTGCGGTGTGCGGCGCATGAAGTTGAACTCGTGGTCGTAGGTGAAGGTGACGCTCTTGGAGTTGTACTCACCACGCTTTGTGGTGATGAGTATCGCTCCGTTTACGCCCTTGTAGCCATAGAGAGCCACGGCCGCTGCGTCCTTCAGTACCTTTACGTCCTCCACTTCCTCGGCGGAGATGTTCTTTATCTCACGCTCTACGCCGTCCACGAGGATGAGCGGTGTTGAACTGCTCGAGCTTTGCAGACCACGAACGTAGAAGGTCGGGTTGGCAGAGGCATAGTTACCTGATGCCTGCTTAGAGTATAGTCCGGCACCCTGTCCGATGATGTCGTTGCCGATATCCTTAGCCGAGCGGTGTCCAATGTGCTTTTGTGATATCGTAGACACAGCCGCCGTCGACTGTGTACGGTCGAACAATATGCTGTCGCTCTGTGCCGATGCCGTAGCGACAAAGCTGGCAATCAGAGCTGTTGATATGATATGCTGTTTCATTGTTGTCGTAATGTTTATGCGTTATTACCAGCCTGGGTTCTGAATGAGTCCGTATCCCTTGTTTATCTCCGCCTGCGTGATAGGCTGCAGCAACCATTTCTTGTCGAAACCGTTCCACCATACGCGGCTGCGGTTCTTCAACTGGAACTTGGTGTATGAGAAGTGCGTCGGTTGTGGATTCTTCTTCGCGTTGGTACCATGGAACGCAACGTTGTCCTCTACCCATTCTCCGTTCTCAAGCTTCAGACGCTTTATGAGCAGGCCGTGCAGAGGCTTCTCCAGCTTGTCCACCATCTTATAACGCACGATGTCGTACCATCTTGAGTTCTCGAAGCCCAATTCTCTGGCGCGCTCGTCAAGGAGTTCGTCAAGGAGAGTCTGCTTGTCGTTGTAGTTCTTGTCAGGGTTGGATTCTACGAGCCCCCTCAGACCTACACGCGAACGTATCTTGTCGATATCCTGAATTGCTGCGCTGTAGTTACCCAACTGCAGGTTGGCCTCGGCTCTGAGCAGATACATGTCAGACAGTCTGAGTGTCACCCACTGGTAGCGGTGTCCGTTTGCATCATCAGAAGGTCCGTTCTTGGTTGCGTAGTTGGTCCCACATGTACCCAAACTGTACTTCATGAGGAAGTATCCCGTTGCGAAATTGTCCGTTTCGGTGTTACTTGCAGTCTTCGCATCGTTACCGTTAAACCAACATTCAAAGACATCTCCCAGTTCCTTGGTACTACCCATTTCGCCCGTTGTCCAGTTAAGGGTCTTTGGCAAACCGTTTACGACACATGTCTCATAAAGACGTGGGTCTCTAGTCAGTGTAACGTTCACGAGCTTTCCTTTTTTGTTTGAAGCTGTATCGCCAGTAAGGAACATCTTGTCCAGCTTTCCGGCAATAGAGTCCTTCTCCCAGTTGAATGGCGTTCCGTCTGCCCATGGGAACATCTCTACGTACTCCTGCGTAGGATTATAGCTGTTACGACCTACACACAGCCAGTAGAACCAGTTGAACTCACTGTTGTTGACCTTTGCTCCCTCGAAGCGTACAGAATGTAGCACCTCTGGGCTTTCCTGCAAAAAGTATGCCTTACGGAAAGCTAAGCGGTAATCCTGAGGACGTGTACCCGTAGCCTGCACCAGTTCATAGTGTCCGTTGGCATTCAACGCGGTGAAGAAGTCGTCGCACGCCTGCTTCAGCTTTGTCCAGTACTCCTCCTTATATGCTCCGTACCAAACGAGGTGTTGTTGCTCTGCCTCAGAGGTTCCGCCATAGTAGCCCTCGTTTGAATTGAACAGTGGCGAAGCGGCAAACGCCAGTATGCGGCATTTCAGAGCCATCGCACCCGCCTTTGTCCAGTGGCCGGTTTCCGTGGAAGCATCGTCCGTGTAAGCCCAAGGCAGGTGCTCGTTGCTTATAGCCTTATCGAGCAGTCCTACCATAAAGTCTACTGTTTCTTCTGCAGTGGCACGCGGAGCTTGGTAGTCAGCATCGCTGGCGGAATACGTCTGCGTTACTATCGGCAGACCGCCGAAGTTCTGAAAAGCATCGAAGTAGCGTGTAGCTATAAGGCAGTAAGCCTCAGCCTTTATGCGCTCCTTCTCGTCCGTCAGCATTCCGGGCACATTGTCTATTTTGCTCAGCAACAGATAAGACCATCTGACGGCTTCCCATACTTGCTCGTCGTTGAAGGAGAACATTGGCGTACTCATCGCTGTCAGCGTACCTGAGTAGTATGACGTAAAAGGCATGGCAGATTGATAGTGCAACTGCCAACAGTCAGTGAGTGCATCCATCTTACCAGTCCATCCGGACAGATTGGATGCTATGGATCCTTTTTTCGTACCCACCGTAAGTCCTACGTACTGTCTTGAGTATATGGAAGCAAGGTACTGGCGTGTGTACTCGGCATTACCAAACACGGTATCTTCCGTCACACTTCCGCCTGGAGCCTTCTCCAGGAAGGCGTTGCCCAGCTGCACGCTGTCAGTGCACGCAGCAAGACCGGTGCCAAGCATCAGGGCATATAATGTATTGCGTAATTTCATAATGTATGCAATGTGTTTATCGTTAGTTTATGTTAGAAACCAAACTTGAGCGAAGCTGTCACCGTACGCGAGAGTGGGTATGTCGGTGCAGTGGAAGCACGTGACTCCGGGTCGCCCCATATATATGGTGTGAACGTCAGGAGGTTGTATGCGCTCACACCCAGCTGTAGCTTGTTGAGTCCTACGCTCTTCATCCATGGGAAGTCGAAATCGTATGTCACGGATATCGTCTTCAGACGCAGATATTTCGCATCCTTCTCGTAGAGGGTAGAGGTAGCGTAGTTGTTATCGTAGTTCAACTGCGTCACACGTGGATACTCTGCATTTTGGTTTTGCGGTGTCCATGAATTCTCGTATATATACTTCAGCAGACCACCCTGATTCTTCGACGTGTTTGAGTAGAACGGATAGCGGAAGTTACCGTCAAGCATACGTGATACGTTGAACGCACCTGTCCACTGCATGTTGAAAGAGAGTTTCTTCCACGAGAAACCGAGATTGATACCGAGCGTGTACTCTGGGTCATCCGTATAGCCCATGCCGTAAGCCTGGTCGTTTGCGTCAATCTTTCCGTCGCCGTTGAGGTCAACGTAAACAGCATCGCCGTCCTTCATCTCTGTTGCGAGAGTGTTCACTGGCATCTCCGATACGCCATACTCCTGCTTGTAGCGTTCAACGGTCTCTGCGGAATAGAAGCCGTAAAATTTGTACATCTGACGCGTGTCGATACGGTTACCCTTTTGGTACTGGTAGTCATACTGCTGCGGAGCTTCCCTCATGTCTATGATTTCATTCTGGTTGTAGGAGAGGTTTGCACCTACCCAGTAGCGGAAGTTGTCGCCTATCTTGTCCTGCCACTTGAGGGAGACCTCATAACCCCAGCTTTCTACCTCACCAAGGTTAACGTACGGCAGACTGTTGTAGAAACCACTGATGACCGGGTTTGTCTTGTCCTGCAGAAGGATGTTGGTACGGTACTCGCGATAGTAGTCGAAGACACCGCGCAGACGGTTGTCAAAGAAGTTGATGTCTACACCATAGTCCTGCTTGAAGGCCTTCTCCCACGTCACGTCAGGGTTGTTCATTGAGGCAAGGTATGCAGCCTTGTGTATCGTGCTGTTTTCAATACCGAAGTCGTAGGCATATCCTTCTTGACCTGGCAGTTTAGAGGTGTCTACATTATAAGGGTCGGAAGTGTACATAAAGCGGCTACCGCCTATCTTGTCATTACCTACCAGACCCCAAGAGGCACGTATCTTCATGTAGCTGACTACCTTCTTGATAGGCTTCCAGAACTTCTCCTCACTGGCAATCCAGCCCACTGAACCGGCAGGGAATGCAGCGAAGCGGCGGTCTGGGTGGAAGTTCTCTGAACCGTTGTAGCCGATGTTGAACTCCGCCATGTAGCGGTTGTTCCAGTCGTACGTCACACGACCAACGAGTCCTACGTATCCGCGTGGAATGTCGGAGTATGTGCTTGGGTAGTATGTCTTGCTCTGGTTGTAGAGGGCCAGTGCGCTCAGCGAGTGGAGGCCGAACGAGCGATTCCAGTTGAAGCCAGCCTCAACGTAGAAGTCTCTTGCCTTGCCGGTAGACAGATTGTAGGTCGGTGCTACGTATTTGCCTTCTTTCTTGTACTTGATAGTACCGTCTGCCTGCAGCTGCGGATAGTATGTTGCATAGGATGCCGAGCCGTGGCGTTGTGAAGAGTAGGTACTGTTGTACGCACCCTTGATGCGGAAGTTCAAACCTTTAGTCACGAAGTCGAGCTTCTGCTTGAGTTCGAGGTCAACGGAGAGTTTGTCTGTACTGCTATGACGGAAACCTGTACCATAGTAAGACATACCCGTACCACCAGTGAACGGGAGGTTCACACCTTCATAATCTCTCTTTGCCGTGCTGACGTACTTGCCGTCCACCAAGCCTGGGCTTGAGAATGGTGTGGCATAGTAAATCTGCTTGATCAAGTCGCTCGAACCGCCCGAACCAGCATACGGAGACTCCTTCGTTGCCTTGTTACCGGCGATGCTGAGCGAGAGGGTTGTAGTACTCGTAACGTCGAGGTCGAGGTTACCACGGTAGTTGTAACGCTTGTACTGATATGTGCAGTCGTAAGGCATGTCGAACTGCTTGAAAAGACCGCCCTGTGAGAAGTATCCCAAAGAGACGAAGTAGCGTGCACGCTTCGTACCACCGGAGATGGTGGCGTTGTGCTGTGTCTGCACCGTAGCGTCCTTCGTTACATAGTCTATCCAGTTGGTGCTTGGGAAACGGATGGGGTCACTGCCGGTTTTGAATTTTTCCAGTAGCTCGTTGGAGAACAGTTTCTCCGTACCATCGTTCTCGCTCATCTGGTTGTGGAACGTTGCATACTCCCAAGAGTTCACTTGCTCCACTAATTTTGTCGGGAACAATGCAGAGACGGACGAGCTGAAGTTAATCTTCGGCTTACCTTCCTGACCACGCTTTGTTGTCACGAGGATAACACCGTTTGCACCACGCACACCGAACACAGCCGTTGCCGATGCGTCCTTGAGCACAGTGATGCTCTCGATTTCCTCCGGGTCTATATCGTCCATAGCGCGCTCCACACCGTCCACCTGGATGAGTGGCGTAGCACCGTCAGAACTGAACGTCGCCTGACCACGCAGGTATATTTTAGATGCATCCGAGCCAGGCTCACCGGAGTACTGGATGGCAGATACACCAGTCATCTGACCTGCCAACACCTGAGACACGGCACTTACCGGAGTGCGTGTCAGGTCCTCGCTCTTGACGGAAGAAATGGCGCCCGTCACGGTAACCTTCTTCTGCGTGCCGTAAGCCACGACTTCCACGCCCTTAAGCATAGTGCTATTCTCTGCCATTGTTATCTTCATGTCCTGCTTGGCCGAGACTACCTGAGTGTCAAATCCCACATAAGAGACGCGCAGTTTTGTACCGGGCTTCACCTTCAGTGTGAAATTACCGTCAATGTCTGTCACAGTGCCTACACCCTTTGCGCCGTCCACCATTACGCTTGCTCCGATGACGGACTCGCCTGAAGCGTCCACCACCTGACCGGTGATGCCAGCACCCTGTGCCTGCTGTGCCGCCATAGCGACCGCACCGTCAAAGACGAGGCCTGGCGACTGCAGCATTACGGCAGTCATCACTATCGGCAGCATAGCGCACTTGAATAGTTGCTTGTTCATATTGCCTAGATTTTGTTGTTAGATTTATGTTTCTGCTGCAAAATTAATACTTTGTTAACAATGTCACGTGAATATACGTCCTCACATCTGTATTTTTGTTCAATTGTACCCATTTGTACAAATAAACATCCCCCCGAAAGGTTAACATTCCTTTCGGGGGGATTCTTGTTTTTCACGGGGTTCTATAATCTAACTACACTGTATTTCCTATTTGAATACATACTTCACACCATTCTGTATGAAGATGCCCTTTGTCGGTGCTGCCACTTCCACGCCCATCAGGTTGTACCACTTGCCGTCGTTAACCTGTGCCTTTGATGTCTCGCTTACCTTCACTGCCTCGATGGCAGTTGGATATTCGCCAGGAGCGTCAGAGCCGAGGTAGTAACCGAGCTGGTTCGGCTGGTTGTAGCCGATGTTCTGGTTTATGGCACTCATCTCATAGACGTGGTCAGTCATGAGCCATGGGTATGCGTGCTCGGTTGGTATCCACGTTGAGAAGATATATATAGCATTCTCGTTTGGTGCAGGCCAGATGACCTCCTCACGCCAGTCACCGAGAATATCGCCGTACCAGCATGGGTTGTTCTTACTGCTGTTGATGCTTGTTACATTATATTTATAACCAGTCAATATACGCGTAACATTTTTGGCGTCAGCAGCGGAAGACTGTGGAAATCCAGGACCACTGTACTCGATAGTAGTACCATCAAGCAACTGGCGGTTCAGTTCACCGCCGAACCAGATACCCATATTGCAGCTATTCGGCTTGTAGCCAAGGTCTTCTTGTGTGACACCGTTACGGGCATTGCCGCCAGCCCACCACATTTCGCAACCGGGATAGCGTGGGTCAATGTCTGCCACCATGGCACGACCGCAGTCGCCTTCCTCTGAACCAACCTGTGCCCAGATTACTTCTCCTGTGGCAGCATCGCGCAGTGCGGCACTGGTCTTTCCGCTCTCGAAGCACGACCATATCTGCAGACCGTCAAGGTCCGTACGGAATTTACCTAAGTGCAGCGCATCGCCGTGGCCCAGTCGGCTGTTGTTCAGTCCGCTGCCGTCGTGGTCAACGGTCATTGAGCCGTATACTATCTCGTCGAAGCCGTCACCATCCACGTCGCCAACGCTGAGCGAGTGGTAGCCCTGACCGGCCCATGTGGAGTAGCCGTCGTTGTTGGTATCAAAACGCCAACGCTTGGTGAGTTTGTTGTCCTCGCTGAGGTCCCAGGTCTCTATGACAGTTCTGCCGTACACGCCACGTCCAAGAAGTACGCTCGGATTGCCGCCGCTGACGTTGGCTACACCGAGGCGGTAGCTGGAGGCACGCTTCCAGTAGTCGTCGCCCCACGACTCGCTCGTTTCGCGTGCTATGTAGTTGTCACGTGCCAGCTCCTTACCCGTAGTTCCGTCGAGTACAGAGAAGAACTCTGGGCCTTTACCTATATAACGGCTGCTGCCACCAAGACTGGTGCGGTAGTATGTAATGCCGTCGCCGTCCACGTCGCCTATCTCTGTGCCGTCGCCGAAGACCGTACCCTCTGAGGTGCGCACTGCCACTTCCGCCTTGCCATCGCCGTTGAAGTCTGCCACGGCGAACGACCAGCTGTTGCCCAAAATGATGTTCGGACCGGACTTGAGACGCCACAGCAGCGTGCCGTCCAACTTATAGCATTCCAGCAGGTTGGTGTGCTGCACTGTCTTGTCGTCAGCAGGAAGAGTATTAGCCTCATCCTCGTCGGTTTCAGGCAGTGAGTAGTTGAGACAACGCTTTAGGATTATCTCGTACTCGCCGTCGCCGTCCACATCGCCTACACTGGCGTCGTTGGCATCATAGGCGAATGTAGGATGCACGTCGGCAGTGGATGCCAGAGGTATGGAGATGTATGGCAGTTTGTCCTTTATCTGGTCTATAGCAGGCGAATACGTAGCCAGCGTCTCGTCCTGGTCGGCATACGTCAGACGGTATGTCATCTGCTTTTCGGTACTGAAGCCATTGTCCTGGAAGTTCGTCTTACCTATGATGGGAGCGTCGTTCAGTTTCTCCTCCACGCCGTCGATGGTGCGGTAGAGGTCGAAGGCCGTAGTACCCTTAACGTCTGTGAGCAACCAGCGCCAACTGATGAGCATCTTGTTGCGGTACTCATGGAAATAGGTCGCCTTACTATTGTTCATGATACTGCCCCACAGTGCGCGCTGCTGTTCTGCAGCCTGCATGGATACTGCCGCCAAGGTGGTGGCGAGCATGGTTGTTGCAAATAGATGTTTCATTCGTTTTCGGTTATTGTAGATTGTAGTTTAGACTAATAAAAAAAAGCAGTCCCCGCTCACGCTTGAACGAGACACTGCTTAATACTAAATCATTTTACTAACTTTCCAATACTATGTATAAAAAATCACAAAACTTATACTGTTATATATTCGTCGCCATTGCCATTACTTCACAGCAACGCCAGCAGCAGTAACTGTTCCGTTAGGGGTTGAGATGTAGAGCACACCGTTCTTTACGTACTTCACTGTCTTCTTATCGGCAGCGGTAGTCTCCTCAGCATTAACCTCGTTGATGCCAGTGGTTACTTCTCCCGTAACCTTGAGGTTGTCCAATTTTATGTAAGAAGGGTCGCTGCTCTGGCAGTTGCCAGTACGGAAATAGATGCCGCGAAGAATTTGACTTGCCAAATCGGGGTCGCCTTTAAAACTTGCAACTTTCTTGTCACCAACGGTCAGAGAGACCTCGTAAGACTCACGGTCTACGCTCACCTTCCAATGATTCCAAGAACCGTCAAGAGGAATGTTCACCTCAGTACCTTGCTCGTCGGTCTGCAGAGTGAAAGGAACAACCTCATCCATCTTATATGAATCCTTTTCTGGCATTTCAGACGTGATATTATCTTCAGTCTGCTTAATATATATCACATTGTTATAACTATAATCTGCTGAACCATATGTCAGACCATAGTCGCAACGTTTGAACGCAGCAAAACTTGGGTTGAGCAATGCAAATTCCATGCATGGGCCTGCCCACGTCATAGTTGTGCCGCCCTTGAGATATGCATTAAGAGATGTGTACAGTGCAGCATCAAATTCTACAGAGTATTTGGTGATGCCTTGACTTTCCATATTGAAGCGGTCACCATCTTCTCCAACAGACTTTACATCGTCTGTATAGAACAAGCTGTATGCGCCACCGGCATTCCAATCACCTGTGCGCTGCTTTATCTGCAAGTATTTGCCGTGGTCAGCATCCTCTTCAATAGAAATCTGAGAAACACCGTTTGCGTCAACGCTCCAGTAGTATGGGCTGACACCTGCCTTGTTCTTTACACTGCTGGAGAAGTTACCTTTAGTCATCTTTTCGAAATTCTGAGAATAGAGTTCCTGGCTCTCAGCCATCATGTTCACTGAAAAAGCAGCAGCTGCTGCGAAGAGTAAAGCTTTTTTCATAACGTAGGTTTTATGTTTATTTGATTGATTAGACTTCAAACGTATTTTGGCATCAGGTGCGACTCTCTGCATCTAAGCCTCGGTCAATAGCCTGCCGTTTGTTTTCGATTGCAAAGTTATCACGCTCCCTATTATCTTATTTGTTTTTGCGTTCGTTGATATGAATTTTTGTCCAACGCAAGAAATCTTTGACCATTTTTGCACGTTTTGCCAACCCTTTCTTGTATAATTTGACCATTTTTACTAATTTTGAGGGCAAATAATTCTAACTTTAGGGGCAAACAACGCTAATACACCCCTCAAAACAGTACTAACCTGTAACACACATGAGATTTCTTTTTATACTTGCAACATGGCTTCTCTGCGTTGCAAATACACTAGCCAACAATAGCTGGACTAACCGCTTTATATCCTATAAGGACGGACTGCCGGTCTCGCACGTCAACGACATCATCCAGGACTCGCAAGGATACATCTGGCTGGGCAGCAACATGGAGCTGAGCCGCTTCGACGGCTCGCACGTCGCTAGCTTCGAATGGCTCGGCAGCGGCGACAGACGCATGCCTACCAACGTGGGCAACCTATACCTCGACGAGAAGAACCAACTGCTGTGGATACGTACGCACAAGTACGTGTACCACTGCTACAACCTGCGCACGAAAAAGTTCCTCAACTACGGCACGCCCGAACAGCAGCGCGTCGGGTTCCGCCGAAACATAATCACCGACGACGGCATGTGGTTCTGCGACTCGCGCACCATACGCCACATCACCTACAGCAACGGTCAGCTCACCTGCAAAGACTACAGCGCAGCCTTGGGCAACCTGCCCGACGGAGACGCTGAGCGCATCAGGAAAGATGCACGCGGAAACATCTGGGCTATCGTCGGGGGCAACATCGTCGTCTTTACCCCAGACGGGAAGATGACAATAAAAGTAAAGAACGCCGGCGTATACCGCATAGAGACGTGGACAGACCTCATGCTCTTCTTTGCAAAAAATGGCAAATTGTACGTGTACAACAGCCAAGGGAAGCTGGTACGCACCGACCAGATGCCTAAGGGACTGAACGACTCCGGAACTATAAACTCAGACTTCGTTTGGAACAACAAATGGGTGATGTATACCGTCAGTGGCGTATGCACCACCTACGACATTCTGCACCATACCTTCAGCCAGGACAAGTCCTTGAGAATGACCGACCCGCGTTTCCTTGACCATGAGAAAGGCGTAAACTTCGTCGGCGACAAGGGTACGTTGTGCGTCTTCGCCGAAGGCAAGCCGATGCTGCGCCTGCCACTGACGGTGGGCATGAACATCACGGCACAACGCAAACGACACTTCTCCTCCACCGTGGGAGAAGACGGACGCTACTACATAGCCTCCTTCGGCAACGGTCTCTTCATCTACGACCCCAAAAACGGCAGTATGGAGCACCATACCGCCAACGACCTCGTACCGCTCATCACTACCGACTTCCTCACGGACATACAGCTGGACCGACAAGGCAACATCTGGCTGGCGCAGGAGGAAGCCGGCGTGGTCTGCATAGGTAGAAACAACGGACTGCAGACTGACATCTACATGCCAAAACCGGGAGCGAAAGGCGGATGGCGAAACAACGTCTGCTTCCTCGGACCGTGCGACAAGGCTGGCAACCTGCTCGTCGCTACTCGCGACAACCAGTACTACAACTTCTCAGCAAAGACGGGACAGTTCCAACTGCGCGGTGCATTCAATGCGGCTGTATTCGCCTATATCAAGGACCACAAAGGTCGCGAATGGTTCGGCACACGCGGCGACGGACTCTACATCGACGGGCAACACTACTCCCCCTCCGATGCCGACCACCGCATTCCCACCGGTGTCATAGAAGCCATGGCAGAAGACGGCAAAGGGCGCGTATGGGCTGCCACCACCAATATCGGACTGCTGGCCCTCACACTGACTAACGACGGGAAGCTACACTGTGAGCAATACCTCAATTCTGACCTGGCAACCTGCAAAATATCCTACCTCACTATAGACAAGAAGGGCATACTCTGGATAGCAAGCGATGCCGGACTCATCACTCTCGACACGAAGATGACTAAAGTCACCGACAGGTCGTTCATCATACGTAAATCGCCAAAGACACACCTGCCGTTCGACGAGGCTTCCTTCACATACTGCGCTGCAAACGGCAACGTTTGGGCTGCCCTCTACGGACACGGAGTACTGCGTCTGCAGCATGATGCCAACGGCTACATAGCAAACCAGGAGTTATTTGACAAGCGCAACGGACTGCACGGCAACCACGTCACGTCAATCGTAGAAGACCACGGCGGCAACATCTGGATAGGAACTTCGTCGCATATCTCTCTCATTGACCGCAAGAACGGACGCATACAGTCATACGAGATGCCGCCAGAGCTGGACCGCGCCTACTTCTCACGAGGTATGGCAAGACGCCTCAGCGACGGCAGACTCCTCTACGCTACATCTGAAGGTCTCATGGCTTTTGCGCCAGACAAAATAAAGCAAAGGAAGCAGTCGTCACACACGGCAAGCCTGACAGACATCATCGTAAACGGCATCTCCATCAACATGGAAGAGCAGCTGCAGGACTGTCTAGAGGACAGCGAGTACGTCTTCCCCTACGACCACAACAACCTCAAGTTGGCATTCTCCAACTTCGACTACTCCCACAAAGCATCCACGCTGTACCAGTACTGGCTTGAGGGACGCGACAAGACGTGGAGCGAGCCCACCTCGGAGACAACCGTGTCGTACGACAAGCTCTCCCCAGGCACGTACGTCTTCCACATACGCACGTTGGGCAACAACGACGAAGCATCCACAGAGTCCTCGCAGGTCATCGTCATCAAGCAGCCTTGGTGGAATACCTGGTGGGCGTGGACTATATACCTTATCATAATAGGAACGACAGCATGGTTGTTCTACCGCAACTGGAAACGCCGCTTCGACCTACAGCAGGAGATAAAGCTGCAGGAACAGGTGACGAACATCCGACTGGAGTTCTTCACGCACGTCACCCACGAGTTCCGCACGCCACTCGCCATCATCTCCGGTGCCGTGGACAAGATGTCGGACAAGACACCCGAAACGGTGTCGAAGAAAACGATACAGACCGTAAAGCGCGGTGCGGCACGCCTGCGCCAACTCGTTGACCGTCTGATGGAGTTCAGAAAGATAAGCACCGGCAACATCTCGCTGCAGGTGGAGCAGGGCGACCTCGTGGCATTCATCAAAGACCTCATGCAGGACTTCCTCACACTGACGCAGCAGAAGCAGCAGAGCCTGACGTTCACACCGTGCGCCAAGCAGTACGTCACATACTTCGACCGCCACATCGTGGACACCGTAGTCTACAACCTCATCTCCAACGCCGTCAAGTACACCCCCGACCGCGGTACGATAGAAGTGCGACTGAAACAAGACGGGAACCGTCTGCTCATCATCGTAGAGGACAACGGCCCCGGCATCTCGCCCGAACGACAGAAGGACATGTACTCCCCCTTCATGCACGGACACGCCTCTGCCGGAGGCATGGGCATCGGCCTCTACACCGCAAAGCAGATGGCAACGACGCACAAGGGTGCGCTGGAATACGAGAACACTGGCCACGGCTCGCGCTTCACTCTTGCCATACCTGCCGACGACTCCCTATACGAAGCCGCCGACTACAGCACGGCAAAGGCTCTCGACACGGATGATACCACAGAGATGCGCCGCGCGGAAGAGATAATACGCGAACTGCTCCCCAACCCAATGAACGACATACGCATTGCCGTCATCGAGGACGAACCGGATATGCTGGAGCAACTGAACGCCGAACTGTCGCACTACTTCATCGTGGACACCTACGCCACGGGCAGCGGCGGACTGACGGGCATCATGGAGCACAAGCCATCGCTCGTCGTCTGCGACGTGATGTTGCCGGACACCAACGGCTATGATATCGTGCGCAAGCTAAAAGCCACTGCCGAGACGGCACAGACTCCCGTCATTCTGCTCACGGCACTTGACGATGCCGACCACCAGATAAAGGGTTACAAGGCTGGAGCGGACGACTACATGGTGAAGCCGTGCAACAGCGCGGTTCTCGTGGCACGTATAGCACAGTTGATACAGTGGAGCAAACCGGCACCTGCAGCTGGACCAGTCCAACCGGCAGACAACACCAGCGCGACTGCCGTACCTGCAAATACCGCAAGTACTTCTGCCAATACGGAAGCTCTGGCAAAGCCTGCCGAGGCGCAGGTGATAACGAGCCAGCTGGACCGCGCCTTCATCGACAGACTGGAGAAGATAATGGAGCAAAACGCCTGCAACCCCAACATCTCCGTCGACGACCTCGCGGAGATGATGCACATGGGACGCACGAAGTTCTACGGCCGTTGCCGCGACCTCATAGGCATGTCGCCGAACAAATACTTGCTGCAGACACGCCTCGAACGCTCTGCCAAGATGCTCCTTACGGGCGAGAACACCGTGGCGGAGGTTTGCTATGCCGTAGGCTTCAACGACCCGTCGCATTTCAACAAGTGCTTCAAGGCTCAGTATGGCGTTCCGCCAAGCAAGTACGGAAAATAAGACTAACGTACAATAACACACGTGCGTTACAATAGAAAGCATTAACTTTGCAACCAAATCACATTACACTAAAACTTTATATGACTAAACACCTGACACCACTACTCTCTACCCTACTCCTCCTCGGCATAATGCCCGTGGAGGCCGGCGTACGAGACACCATCAACATCAACAACGGTTGGGCCTTCAAGCAGGCAGGCCGTACGGACATCGTAAACCTTCCGCACGACTTCCAGATATCACAACCCTGGGTGGAGCCAGACGCCAACGAGCGTCCGGACAACAGCGATGCGGCAGCCAACCAGCGCAGCCGACTCAGCGCACGCGGTTTCAAGGAGATGGGACAGGGCGAATACCGCTACTCCCTCACCCCCGACGCTGCATGGAAAGGGAAGCGCGTCGTGCTGGACTTCCAGGGCATCATGCTCGTGGGTGACGTTTACCTCAACGGCGAACGCATCGGTGGTACGGACTACGGCTACCTCGGTTTTGACATAGACGTCTCCTCAAAGCTGAAGTGGGGCGCGGCAAACGAGATTCTCGTGAAGGCTGACACACGCGACCCGAAGAACTCCCGCTGGTACACTGGCGCCGGACTGTACAGAGACGTGAACATCATCGTCACAAACAAGGACGTCTATATGGCACGCCACCCTCTGTATATCCGTACCGAGAACAACAAGACGGTGAAGCTCAACGTTGAGATTTGCAACCAGCAGCGCTACTCCAGAGAGGAAAGGGCTACTGCCACCCTACCATGCGAGGTGAAGATATACGATGCTACTGGCAAAGTAGTGGCACAGCAGAAGAACAACCTGAAGATAAACCCTCAGTGGCGCGACCGTGAATACGAGTTGCCAGCCATCGAGATTGCCAACGCCAACCTGTGGTCGTGCGAGAATCCTTACCTCTACACCGCCGAGGTGACCGTCTACGACAAGGCTGGTAACGTGGCAGACAAGGTGACGGAGCAGTTCGGCGTGCGCACCATAGAGTTCACACCAGAAAACGGTCTGAAGGTGAACGGCAAGAAGGTGCTGCTGAAGGGCTACGCCAAC
Organism: Oscillospiraceae bacterium; assembly: GCA_963588475.1. Taxonomy (GTDB): domain Bacteria; phylum Bacteroidota; class Bacteroidia; order Bacteroidales; family Bacteroidaceae; genus Prevotella. The sequence goes on from CAVAHD010000002.1 coordinate 23,024, forward strand.
CACCACACTCTGGGCGCACTGGGTGCAGCGGCTTATCCGCGTGCCATAGAGAAGCGTCTGAAGATGATGAAGGAGTTCGGACTGAACCACGTACGCTGCTCGCACAACCCCTACAGCGAGGACTTCATGAAGATATGCGACCGCCTCGGCATCCTCGTCGTGGACGAGCTCTACGACAAGTGGACAAAGCAGAACGCCGGCGGACGTGTGGAGTGGACCGAGCTGTGGCAGAAGGACATCCCGGAGTGGGTGAAGCGCGACCGCAACCACCCCTGCGTGGTGCTTTGGAGCTTCGGCAACGAGCTGCAGCAGATTTCCACCATGCCGCACAACGACTGGGGCGTTACATCTTACAAGCTACAGAAGGAACTGCTGCACCGCTACGACGACACCCGTCTTACCACCGTGGCCATGCACCCACGCTACCGCAACTGGGAGACGGACTCTCTGCCGTGCGACCTCGCCGTAGCAACGGAGGTGAACTCATACAACTACCGTTATATGTACTTCCCAGGCGACAGCAAGCGCTTCCCCAACAAGATGTTCTACCAGAGCGAGGCTGCCACGGGAGCCATGGGCCCCAACTACTTCGAGATGAACCTCGACAAGGTTATCGGACTGGCCTACTGGGGTGCCATCGACTACCTCGGCGAGAGTCTCGGCTGGCCTACCAAGGGTTGGAACCAGGGCGTGTTCGACATCTCCCTGCAGCCGAAGCCAGACGCTTACTTCATGAAGAGCTTCTTCTCCGACGCACCGACGGTACACATCGGCGTGATAGAGAACGCCCAGGGCACTACGATGTGGAACGACGTGAACGTCAGCGTAGGCAAGATATCCGAGAACTGGAACCGCAAGGAGGGCAGCAAGGTGTCGCTCTACACATACACCAACGGCGACGAGGTGGAGCTGCTGCTCAACGGAAAGAGCCTTGGCGTAAAGAAGAACTCCACCGACCCCAAGCAGCGCAACCGCATCAAGTGGGATGACATCGAATATCAGCCCGGCACACTCGTTGCCGTTGCACGTAAGGACGGTAAGGAGATAGCACGTCACCAGATAGAGACCACCGGCGAGGCAGTGAAGCTGCAGCTCGTGCCTGACGTGGAGACATGGAAGGCAGACGGAAAAGACCTGATGCACGTCCGCGTATATGCCGTAGACAAAAAGGGCAGAAGGGTATTCGTGGCGCCAGACACCAAGCTGAAGTTCAGTGTCTCCGGCGAGGCGTCTATCGTTGCCGTGGACAACGGAGACATACAGTCCGCCGAACTGGCCATCGGTCCTAAGCAGTTGGCATCTGAAGCAGAGCGCAGCCTCTACGCCGGCTCCGTCCTCGTCATCCTCCGTGCCAACGATAAGCCCGGAAAGGTAACGCTCAGCGTAACGTCAGACAAGTACAAGACTGCCAGCGCCAAGCTGCAGACTAAACTTTAATTCCCGCGCAAAGACTTTTAGCGTGACACGATAATTACCGCCACTAATATATTTTTTAGACATTAATTGCCATTAATTGACCGTTAATTATTCATTAATTTAATTTTGACTTAGGTTTCTGCCTAATATTATTAATGAATAATTAACGGTCAATTAATGGCAATTAACGTTATACGTGACAATTAACGTTATACGTGACAATTAACGTTATACGTGACAATTAACGTTATACGTGGCAATCAACGTTGTAACGGGCAATTGGCGTTACAACGGGGGCTATTTCTTGATGTAGAGCTTGAAGGTCTTCACGCTGCCTGGGGCTCCTTGTTCGGCACGGGGGAGGTACTCGAAGGCGGAGACGGTGACTTCCTTGCCCATGTCAACTATGCCTAGGTGGGGGAAGTTGGCACCCTTCTCGGTCTGCCAGTAGGTGCTCTCCTGTAGGTCGAACATCTTGTCGAGTGTGGAATTGCCCTTCTCGCTGTCGGCATAATAGGCCACCCAGTTGTTGCGGTCTATGCGGTTGCCGGCGGCATCCTGTAGGTATACCTCAGCGATGGCTATCTGTGAGTCGCCGCTGTGGGTGCTCTCTGCCTGTATTGCGAAGTAGCGGCCCGTAACGGGCTTGTCCAGCTTTATGATCTGCCATCCGTTGCCGGCCTTCAGCTCGCCCTGCGCGGCTGGGGTCACGGAGTTGAGGTCCATGCGGTGTCCCGGCTCATTATGCTTGTTGCTCTTCTCGAGGTTCAGCTTGTCCAATTCGTGGTGGTCTTGACAGAACGCTGTGGGGGCTACGGTGGAGCCGGGCTTGCCTGCCTCACCCTTAGGACCTACCACATCGAGGACGATGACCTCGTTCTTTCCCTTCTTCAGCCAGCAGCCGGGCAGGTAAAGCGTCTGCTGCGGACCTATCTTCCAAAAGCGTCCCAAGGCATGGCCGTTCACATACACCTGGCCCTTGCCAAACGCCTCCATATTAATAAAGGTGTCGCCCACCTTACTCACGTTGAAGTAGCCGCGGTAGTATCCGGCCTTGCTCTGCAAGCCTCGCATCTTGTTTGTAGGCTTGGCGAGGGCGTTGACTGCCGTTTGGTAGTCGTCGGCGATGGTGCTATTGGTCCAGCGTGTCGGAGTGAGAGTCACATTGCAGTTCTCCTTTTGGGTAGCAATGGTCACGTTGCCGATGATGCCCTTGTAGTCCTTGATGGCACGACCGAAGTTTATTCTGCCCATACCCTCCACCACGATGGTGAGGTTGGCTCCCTGCGGCATAGCTGGCAGCTCCAGCGACTTCTCGTTCCGCACGCGATCTATCTTGCCCACATACTTTCCGTTGACGTACACCTGTGCAAAGTCATGGAACTCACCTATGAGCGTGGACGTTCCCTCGATGGCAGGCACTTGCGTCTCATACACCATAGTGCCCCACCCCATGTCCATGTCCTCGAAGCTCAGCGGCGCGTTGCTTTCCTTCTCGCTGCCGATGCCGTAGCTCAATGGTCTGTATTCCGTCAGCTTGAACTCTGGTACGCTGATGATGCCCATCGGTGCCTTTGGTACGGCGGGCAGTTTCTTACCGTCGTTGTATTTCGCCATCATCTTCTGCAGCTCGTAGAACTTAGGCGTGGCGAGTCCCCACTCGTTGATGGGTGCGTCGTAGTCGTAGCTTGTCACATCGGGTTGGAAGCCGGGCGAGTTAGCACCAGCCCAGTGTCCGAAACTCGTGCCGCCGTGGGTCATGTAGAGCGAGAAGCTGATATCCTTCGAGAGCATCTCGTCCATACCGTTCACCATGGCCTTGGCAGGGCGTGTCTCATGGCGTGCACCCCACTTGTCAAACCATCCGCTCCAGAACTCGGAACACATCTTGGGAGCATCGGGACGCACCTCGCCGAGTCGCTTGAACTGCTGGTCTATGTTGGCCCCCGTACCGAAGTTCATCGTCCACGTGAGGTCGTCGAGACCATTATTAAGGAAGTTGGATGACCAGTCGCACTGGAAGAGGCTCACCTTGTCGAAACCAGATGCGCGCACGATGTCGCGTATGGCACTCACGTAAGGCTTGTCCTTGCCGTACGAACCATACTCGTTTTCCACCTGCACCATGATGATGGGGCCGCCATTCTGAATGGTAAGCGGAGCAAGCTGCTTGCCCACCTCTTTCTCGAATATCGCTACCCTCTCCATGAAGTAAGGGTCCTGTTCGCGCAGACGTATGTCCTTCTTCTTGAGCAGCCACCAAGGCAGTCCGCCCATCTCCCACTCCGCACAAACGTACGGACCGGGGCGCACGATGACGTACATGCCATTCTTCTTGCACAAACGGCAGAACTCAGCCACGTCATTGTTGCCGGTAAAGTCAAACTGTCCCTCTCGTTGCTCGTGGATATTCCAGAACACATAGAGACAAACGGTGTTCATGCCCAGCGCCTTACACATCTTGATGCGATGCTCCCAATAAGGGCGCGGTATGCGCGGATAGTGCAACTCGGCCGCCTTGACGACAAACGGTTTCCCGTCAAGCAAAAAAGTCTTGTTACCAGTAGTAAATGTTCCGCCATCCTTAGCCGCCAGTGCCGTAGCAGGAGAACCTGCCAGCCCCAAAGCCAAAGCAACGGAAAGTAGTGTTGTAGTTAGCTTCATAGTTTGGTCTTGATTAATATCATTATAACGCTATCGCCATGTAAATATTGTAGTGGCGTTACATTTGCACGAAGGTTGTGATGCTGCGCGGCATAAGAGTTGTCTCGCCCGTGCAAGTGCCTACAGGTGCCAGACTTTCTGAAGACACGTCGCTCGTACGGTACATCTGCCACTGCATTTTCTCGCCGTTATCGAGACGGAATGCTACGGGCTTCAGTGCTTCAGCATAGTTGATGGCGACTACTACCCATTTGCCGTCGGCATTGCGATAGGCAGAGCACATCACTCCTGTCGGGTCGTTGTATCCCTCGTCAAGTGTCTTGCCCTCTGCGGATATGGCAGAGATGTCAAAACGCTGTGCCCCAGGGCGCACGAAACGGCTGTAAACGGCAAGGAGGGACTAGCTATGGCCCTCGACAGAATTCCAGACATCATCATCTCCGACGTCATGATGCCCGGCATGGACGGCAACGAGATGTGCCGAATACTGAAGACGGACGTTAGGACGAGCCATATCCCCGTCATCCTGCTTACGGCGAAGGACAGCCTGGAGGCAAAGGAAGAGGGCTACAATTCCGGTGCAGACTCGTACATCACCAAGCCCTTCACCCATTCCCTGCTTCTGAGCCGCATACAGAACCTGCTGGCACAGCGCAAGAGAAACCGCACTCTGATACAGGAGGCGAACGACGATACCGACCTGACAGAGAAGAAGAAGCAGCTCAGAGAGTCGCTGAACAAGGTAGACCAGGAGTTCTTCGACAAGCTGAACAAGCTGATAGAGGAAAACATCGGCGGCGACGTAGACGTCAACATGCTGGCCGACAATCTAGCTATGAGCTCCAGCACTCTCTACCGCAAGATGAAGGCACTGACAGGCATCTCCACCAACGAGTACATACGCAAATACAAAATGCAGTATGCCGAACACCTGCTTCTGGAGGGCAAATACTCCATCAGCGAAATCTCCTTCATGGTAGGCATGAACAGCGTAGCCTACTTCCGCCGCTGCTTCAAGGCAGAATACGGCGAGATTCCCTCAGAGTATCTGAAGAGGATGAAGGGGGAATAACGCCTTCATCACTTGTACTTATAAAAAGGGCTTGGAATTTTGTGATAATATATCACTCGATTTCAGATAAATACCTTTCTATCCAAGGCTTCAATTCTGGGATATCCACCTCAATGGTATCCCAAAGGCTTTCGGGGTCTATGGTATAATATCCATGAACCAAAACATGGCGCATTCGCTCTATCTGACGCCAGTTGACCTCTGTGTGAGTTTCCCGGAACTCAGTCGTCAACATGTAGACAGCCTCACCTATTACCTCAACAAACTTTGTGAAACCGTAAAAGATAAGCTTATTCTTCTTTATATCTTCCAAAGTGTATTGAGCATAGAACTCCTCGATTCCTTGAATCGACTCCATAATATGTTCCAAACGACCTTTGTCTCTAACCTTTTCTCTCATAAATCAAAAATTTATCACGGTTAGCTGATTCTTGAGCAAAAGGAAGGAGGCAACCAGCTTCCACCATATCAACCTTACGATGGAGCAAATCTTCCAGCCCCAACATTATGCCTGCCATTCGCATCAAGGAGATTCTGGAATTCTGACGGTCATACTCCACAAGAATGTCCACGTCGCTGTTTGGTGTCTCTTCACCTCGTGAACACGAGCCAAAGAGCCACGCCTTCTTGACAGGCTGGCTTCCGAAGAATCCCTGTATCTTAGGAATCATACTTTGTACATTCTTGCTAATCATAATATAGTGACATTAAAAAACTCGCCACAAAGATATTCCTTTTCCATGAAACCACCAAATATCTTTTGATATTTTTCAAACACAGAATGAAAACATAGCCAAACGCTGCAATAAACAAGCCTCGACTTCATACAAGCCATTCTCATCCTGCTCATGATATTGATACACATCGTGAGCTTCGGCAACATATATCCACATCTCAAGGCAGATTGCCTATTTATGGTCAATTCAGCCTTTATTTCGCAAATAGCTTTCCTATGAGATTCAAAAGGTTAGAGACGGTTTCTTTGCTCTCCACTGGAATCTTGATGGATGTCTTGCCTGTCTGTTCATCCTTCTCAACGATAGAATCAACCAACTGCGCTGTGGCTTCCGGTGACTTCAACGTCTCGGCCAAGCCAGAGAGGAAGGAGACACCTTGGGAAACCAAGTCTTTTGGCTGGGTTGCGGGATGAGAAGCTGTTGAAGCGGAATGTGGAGCTACTGGCTTCTCGGCTTCTGGGTCAGCAACAGGCTTTTCTAATTCTGGAGCAGCAACTGGCTTTTCTGCTTGAGGCTGGTCAGCCGGTTTTTCCTCCTCTTCAACAGATACTGTAGAGGCAGAAGTATCTGTTGTGGTTTCTGCCTCATCGGCACTTGCGGCTTCTTCCTCCTCTTCTATAATACCACTTACGGCCTCCATCATCTTGGTGAACTTGTCGTCGCCTACGAATACTGAGTCCTCGCCGTCATCCAGTACTCCCTCAAACATGGAGGTCTTGAAACGCAGTTTGCCGAGCATACTCTCTTCAATGGAATCGGGCGTAACGAGATTGATGACCTGGATGTTGTTCTGCTGACCGAGGCGGTAGATTCGACCGATGCGCTGTTCGAGCACGGCTGGGTTCCAGGGCAAGTCGATGTTGATGATAGTGGCGGCTGATTGTAAGTTCAAGCCGGTGCTGCCGGCATCGGTGGAGAGGAACACACGGCTCGTAGGCTCGTTCATGAAGTTGTCCACCAGGTTCTTGCGCTTCTCTGACGGCACACCGCCGTGCAGGTACTCGAAGCCAACATCCTTCTTTTCCAACTCCTTGGCGATGAGGCGTGTCATGCGCTCCCATTGACTGAACACCACAACCTTTTCGCCTTCCTCGCAGAGGATGTCGCTGATGATGTTCACGCATTCGTCTACCTTTGTGTCGTACCTCGTCTTTTGGTCGAGAATATAACTGCTGTCGCATATCATACGCATTTGGGAGAGGAAGAGCAGAAGACGCTTCCGTTCTTTATCGGACAGGAAATGCTTCTTACGCCATTTCAAGACTAAGATGCGCACCTGGTTCTGCCAATCTTGATGCATCTCCTTCTGCTCGTTGGTCATTGGCACGAAGAGATTCTTGTCCATTCGCTTAGGCATCTGCAGCTTCACGTCCTTCTTGCGACGGCGAATGAGTATGTCGTTCAGTTGCTTGCCGATGTCGTTCAAGTTTTTGTAGCCGAGCACCTTGCCTGTCTCGTCTGTGATGATATGATTCTCCTTGAAGAGATAGTAAGGGGCAAGGCGGAAGTTGTCCACAAACTCCACGATGGAGTAGAGCTCGTCGAGTTTGTTCTCCAATGGTGTGCCAGACAGAATCACGGAGTAGTCCGACTCTATCTTCCGGGCGGCACGGGAAATCTGCGTATTCCAGTTCTTTAGGCGCTGCACCTCGTCCATGATGAGCATATCTGTCTGCAGACTACCCAGTATCTTTATGTCGTTGGCGGCACTGTTGTAGGAGATAATCTTGTAAGGCTCTGGGCGACTGTAGGCCTCCTTTCTCTTGAGATGGTTTCCCTCTATCACATACACCTCGGCATTCGTAAACTTCTTGATTTCGCTGCGCCATTGGTATTTTAAGGAGGTAGGACAAAGGATGAGCACAGACCCTACCAGTCCTTCCTTGCGGAGAAGTTCGGCGGTGCCAATGGCTTGTATGGTCTTACCCAGACCCATCTCGTCGGCGATGATGGCCTTGCCAGCCTTAGCGGCAAAGCGGATGCCCTCCTTCTGATAAGGGTAGAGGGTTACTTTCAGAAGGTTGTCAAGTTTTGGGTCATCGTACGTCTTGACTATCTTCTCTCGTTTTGCTTTCTCGCGGATGTCCACGATAAAGTCAATGGCATCCTGATAGCATCTGAAGGTATCGCTAATCGCCCTTGCTTTTTTCAGGAAAGAGCTGATGCGTGCGTACGCTTTCTTTTTCAAGACATTGTTCTCGTCAAAATATTCCTTGGCGAGTTGCTCGTAGGCCTCCTTATTGTCAGACCCGATGCGGATTTTCACGCATCGCTCGCCACGATAAGATAGATAAACGGAAGTATAAGGTGGAACCTCACGATGCACATGTGTTCCTTTTTTTCCAATGAAGCAATTCTTCACGGCTTCGATATGCTTGCAGGTGCCGAGCTTGGAAGTCTTGAAATCCATGCAAGAACAATAGTTCCATTCGCTGTTTGCCCCACGGTACACCACCTTGTATTCGTTATGCTTCTCAGGGTTGCGAACGACATATTCGCCCGGGCAAAGTTCCTCATCGACGCTGTCAATGGCAAAGCGTTCTGTCTTGGACACTTGTTGGCGCAGCTTCACCTGCCACTCCTCCAAGGTCATATTCTCCGGCTTTACAATATGGGAGATAACCACCTTCTTTTTCTTATTCTTGCTATTGGGCTTGCTGTTTCTTGCCATTGGTCTTTATTCTTTTCTTTGATGAGTATTTTATCGCAAAAGTAACATAAATATCTGATTCTCACAAATATTCAAACTACTTTTTATAGCTTTTCTGATGATTGGGTTGTGTTTTGTTCAGTAATGCTTTTGGGGCTTCCTCAAAACAAATCGTCCAAAGTCAGCTTGACGGTGATTTGGTCATTGTACATTCCTTTGGAGAGTCCAAATGTTGTAATCATCGTTGGGAGAATGGTGCTTCTGGTCTGCGTCTCCTCTTCAAATGCCTCTATTCTATGAACAATCTTGAAGAACTCCTCCTTGTCCAGTTGGTACTCGTGTTCGCTGTATTTCACCTCACAAAGGTTGATGACATTGTCAGCCCGGTCTATGATGATGTCCACTTGCGCACCGTCAGCCAAAGTTTTGCTCCTCCACGAATAATACTCTGCCTTGACACTTGCGATGCCCAACGCATTCTTTATTTGCGAAATATGAGCCTGGCAGACTCTCTCAAAGGCCAGACCGTACCACGACTTCACTTTCGAAGACGAGGCGTTCCTACTCCAAAAATGCTCTTCAGAACTGTTCTTGGCGATGAATGTATTGTAGAAGATACTGTAGAAATCTACCAACTGATAGATGGCAGAGTTAGTTTTTATCTTCTTTTCCTTCACATTGTATTTGCGTATGAAGTCGCAATATACCAAGTCTGTGAGCATGTTTCCCAATCTCCCGTTATTGTCTATATGCAAGGCTGCGCTTATTTCGTCTCTCGTCATGCCTGACGATTTCTTTGCCAATACAGAGATGATGTCTTGGTAAGGCTGTGCATTGCGGAATAGCGAGAAGAACAGACGTCGGTATTCCTTCCGAAGCTCGGCATTCTCGCTGAAGAAAAGTCTGTCCAGCCCCAATGCGGGACTTTCCTCTGGCGAAAAAAGACTCATATAGTAAGGTACACCCCCTATAGCCATATAGACTTGCAAGAGACTAAGGCGTTTCCATCTGAACCCGTACGTATGGAAATACTCTTCCGTCTCAGCCAAAGTAAAAGGGTGTAGTGGCATTTCGTGGGTCACTCGGTCATGCAAACCTCCATGGTCGTCGATGATGTTGCGAACCATCCAGGAGGTGGCTGAGCCACAGACAATGAGCATAATCTGCGATTGCCAGTTGGCCCAACTGTTCCAAAAATGCCCTAATGCATGGACAAAACCCGCTTTCGGGGTGTCCAAGCAAGGCAGTTCGTCAATGAATATCACACACCTCTTGCCGTCCTGCAGCTTAGGTTCCAGGAGTTGGCGAAGAGCAAAGAAAGCATCCAGCCAAGTGGTATTCTTCTTGCCTGTATATCCGTACGTCTTCAGTGCCATGTGGAAGGCGGTTATCTGTTCGCTCTTATTGCCCTCAAGCACACCAGTCATGTCAAAGGAAAACTGGTTCTTGAAGTACTGACGAATCAGATACGTCTTACCTACCCTACGCCTCCCATACATTGCGATAAACTCAGCTCTCCCTGAATTGCAATACCTCTCCAAAAGAGCGAGTTCATTATGTCGTCCGATAATTGTCTCTGCCATGTCTTTGATACTTTTTGTTCTGTGCAAAGGTAAACATTTTTATCGTAAAACAGCCGATAGCGTGCGAAAACATACTAAATATTATCAACTTTCGCACGCTATCGGCCGTTTATTACCCAAACAAGTCATCCCCCGTAACCTCTCTACTTATCTTCCTTGCGTACATATTGTTGTACAGCCCGTGGGGAGTGACGAAGGTTGGGATGAGTGTCTTTGTCGTCTTCGTTACTTTCTTGAACACCTTCAGACGATGAGCTAAGTGGCTGTCGTATGCCTTGTCTATCTCGTATTCTCCATTGCAGTATTTCATCTCGCAGATGGAGATGGACCTGTCGGAACGGTCTATCAACAGGTCGATTTGCGTGCCGTGCTTCAAGTCCTCATCTGCCTCTTCATCCTCCATTACTTTAGCGGATGGACGATAAGCCCAGGAGCAAGGGGTGTTGATGCTGCCGTCTATGCCCAATGCCTTTACTATCTGGTTGATATGGTGCAGACAAACAATCTCGAAGGCGTGGCCACACCATGAGTTATACTCGGATGTGGTTTGCATCTTGAGCCAGTAATTGTCGAGAAACGTGCCCTTGTTGTACATAAACTTGAAGTAGAACAAGCAGAAAGGGTCTATCAACTGATACATTACCTCTTTCTTCGACTTGCCGAAGGGACTATAACTTCGGATAAAATCACATTGCTCCAACTCCCGAAGCAACTGCGAGAACTTCCCGTTGTTCGGCAGACGGGTAGCATCCAGTAGCTCCAGACGAGTCATTCCCCTACCCTTGTTTCTGAGAGCGGTAACTATCGCCAGGTGGTTGTCTGCTTTCTTGAAGAGCGATTTGAAGAGTCGGTCAAACTCTTCCGCCAACTCTCCGCCACGAGTGAAACACAATTGCTGGATGTTCTGTGCCACGCTCTTGTCGCTTTCAAAAAGAGACAGGTAATAGGCCACTCCACCCACGGTCATGTAGCACTCTATCAGCTCTGGACGCTCATAGCAGAAGCCTTGCGCCCTGAAATAGAGTTCCATCTCACGGAGATTGAATGGAGCCAGTAGGATGTTGTGCGTGACGCGGTTATGGAGTCCCCCGCGAGAGTTGATGACTTGGTCGAGCATCCATGTGGTAGCACTTCCGCAAGCTATCAACTTGATGTCATTGCGATAGGAAGCCCAGTCATTCCAAAAGTGTTCAAGCGCACTGACGAACTTGGAAGAATGGGTGTCGAACCAAGGAAGCTCGTCGAAGAATATAATCTTTGGCCCTTCTGGTCTTTCTTCCAAAGCCTTTTGGAAAAAGCGAAATGCCTCCGTCCAGTTTTGGGCACGAACGCCCACGCCCAACTGGTCGTTGAGCGCAAAGTTGAAGTTGGTAAGCTGCTCCTTGGTCGAGACATTGTCCTTGCCTGTAATGCGGAAAGTGAACTGTCCCTCAAACAGCTCTTTTACGAGAAAAGTCTTGCCAACACGCCGTCTGCCGTAGATGGCTACGAACTCTGACTTACGGCTTGCCATATAGTTCTCAAGCTTTTCTATTTCCTGTTCTCTACCTACGATATTCTCCTTCATACTATATGCCTTGATTCGTTGAAACCTGTCGCAAAGTTACAAAAAACACGAGATTGCGACAACCTTCTTGCAAGAAAAGTGTCGCAATCTCGCTTTTTTATTGAGATTGCGACACTTTTTGTGTAGTCTGGCCTCTTATTATCCTTTCCATTACCAATGAAAATGTTGACATTTCTGACTGACTTCGTAAACCTTTTTACTGTTTTCACAAGGAAAAATGGCTTTATAATGTGTGAAAACTTAGCCAAACGCTGCATCAAAATACGGCCAAACGCTGCATCAAAATACAGCCAAACGCTGCATCAAAATACGGCCAAACGCTGCAAAAGGCTCTCGAAGATTTGGTACTTTCAATAAAATATAGTACTTTTGCAGAAACAAAAACAGGACATTGGCATGAATGAATACAAGAAAAGAATAGCGGATAAGCTATTGGAATACAGACTTGAAGAAGTCGGGGCTGTGCTTATTGAAGGTCCGAAATGGTGTGGAAAGACTACCACGGCAGAACAACAAGCTAAGAGCGTACTGTATATGGCTGACCCAGATAATCAAAACAACTATCTGGAGATGGCAGATCTTAGGATAAAAATGCTCCTCAAAGGGGAGAATCCAAGACTGATTGATGAGTGGCAAATAGTCCCACAGATTTGGGATGCCATCAGATTTGAGGTAGACCATCGCGGTGAGGAAGGGCAATTCATTCTGACGGGGTCTGCCGTCCCAGCATCTACAGAAAGAATTCATCATACGGGCACAGGACGGTTTGCATGGATAACGATGCGTCCTATGTCGCTATGGGAATCGGGAGAGTCTACTGGCGAAGTGAGCATCAGCCAGCTTTTCAAAAGCATTACGGAGATTGAGGGATACAATAAGCTCAATATAGAGGATATTGCCTTTCTAGTATGCCGTGGCGGATGGCCAAGCGCCACAACTAAAAACAGGCGTGCTGCCTTGCGGCAAGCTTACGACTACTACGATGCTGTCGTAAAGAGTGACATTTCAAGGGTGGATGATGTGACACGAAACAGTGAACGCACCAAACTCCTGCTGCGTTCGTACGCACGGTCGCAAGGTGGGCAGGTGAGCATTGGAGCCATTAGGCAAGACATGACAGACAACGATGATGACAGTTTGAGTGAGAGAACCGTGATGAGCTACATCGGTGCCCTCAAGAAGATTTTCGTCATAGAAGATATGCCAGCTTGGAATCCAAACTTACGCAGTAAAACTGCCATTCGCTCGACAGAGACACGCTATTTCGTGGATCCTTCCATAGCAGTAGCCGCATTGGGATTAGGGCCTGACGACCTCATAAACGACTTGGAGACATTCGGACTACTCTTTGAAACTATGTGCGTACGTGACCTTCGGGTATATGCGGATGCTATTGACGGCAATGTCTATCACTACCGTGACAAGAATGGTTTGGAGTGTGATGCCGTGCTGCACCTACGAAACGGTTCATACGGTCTGATAGAAATCAAATTGGGCGGAACACAGGCAATAGAAAAAGGAGTTGCCACCCTAACCACCCTTGCATCAAAGATAGATACTACGAAGATGAAAGCGCCAGCCTTCATGATGGTGCTTACAGCAGTTGGCGACTATGCCTACCGTCGCAAGGATGGAGTGTACATCGTACCTGTTGGTTGCTTGAAGGACTAAGCTTTTACGGAACTTTGAGGAGTCTTGGAATCGCCGAAATGCTCAAGGCTCGGGCACTCGATGCCCAAGGCGCGAGCACTCGATGCCCAAGGCGTGAGAACACGATGCCCAAGGCGCGGGCACTCGAGGCTAAAAAAGAGGGGACGATATTGATAAAAAAAAGGCAGGTTCTAGATGATAGAACCTGCCTTTATCGTTACTGGTTGTCCAGTAACGGGATGCTGAAAAATAAGTTTGTGGGCGTTTAGATACATGCGTTCTGCGCGTACGTTGCCGTAGAGGGGGTCGCCGAGTATCGGCATTGCCAAACCGTCGGCGTGGGCGCAGTGGACTCGCAACTGATGGGTGCGACCGGTTAGCGGACGGAGGAGGATACTGGTGCAGGGGATGCCGTTGTATTCCTTAGGTTTGTCCTGCATTTCGTGCTTCCTAACAGTTTGGACTTCGGGTTTCGTAATGGATTGAACTTCGTACTCCGTTACGGAGGCTTTTCCTTCTGCATAGTCAACTCGCTGACGGGGGCGATTAAGGAAGTCGGCAGCGAGGGGGAGAATGATAGTTCCCTTCTTCGGAACTTGGTCGTTCCACTCTCCCGAGAGTATTGCCTCGTACTCCTTCTGAATGGTTTGGTGTGCGGCAAACTGCCGCTGCATGGCAACGAAGACTTCCTGGGTCTTGGCAGCAAGAAGGATGCCGCTGGTGTCCATGTCCAGACGGTGGACTACTTTTAGGAAGCCTTCGTGTTGGCTTCGCAGCATGTCCTCTGCGTTGGGCAGTGCTCGCTTGCCTGGTACGGAGAGCAAACCTGCCGGTTTGTCTACGGCTATGAGCCAGTCGTCTTCGTAAAGCACATTTAGGGGAGTATGCCCTACCCCACTTTTTGTCTGTTGAGGTTGAAAGTCCGATGCCAAAGTATCTGGCTGAACTGAAGAGTATCGTGCCGGCCACAACCACGGCATCAGCGGCATGCACTTGGCTTGGCATGGTTCGTAGTGGACTCCGTGGTGGCGAACCTCACCAACGGGCGAAGCTCCGTACCAGAACTCGGTCATGGCGATGGGAGTCCAACCGTGCGAATTGGCGTAGTGCAAGAGCTTCGGGGCGCAACACTCTCCTGTGCCGGCTGGCGGAACGGTCTGCTTCAGGTCGTTTTCTCGTGCGTAGTCTGTGAAGATTTGGAGTACTGAGCGCTGGCCGTTGCTATCCGAGATTGGAGTCGTAGTATTATTACTTGTAAAGCTTTCACTTGCTTCAGTGGTCTGTGAGCAAGGGGCACAACCAGTAAGCGAGGTGGCGCCGCCTGTAAGTTTGAATTGCTCAAACAACCAGCGTTGCAGTTCGTCGGACAGTCTGCTGCGCTTTGCCTTCAACTCGTCAATGCGTTGCGTGATGGCATTGACAGCCGCTTCTTTTTCTGCAAGACGTTCCTTCCACAGCAACTTCAAGCGGCGCAGTTCGGCGTTTTGATACTGGGCTTCCTGCGGCGTACGTGTGGCACGTTGCTCACGGATGAACTCCTTGTACGCGTCTATCTCTGCCTTAGACTTATCCTCGCAAGTCTTACATTTAGCGATGCTATCTCTAAGGTTTTCCGAATTCTGCAAGAGGGCTACCTCGCGGTTGATGTAGTCTATCTCAGCCTCATGCTGCTTGAAGTAGCCATCGGGCTGCAGGTAGTCGAACACCGCCGGGACGTAGCCCTCCCAGTCGCTCCGCCCGAGTATCTGACCGGAGTAAGCACGCAAGCTGTGCAGCTCACCAGTAGCATCTGTGGCAAGCAATACGCCGAACATCTTGCCACGCTTCACCTCCTCGTGCCAATCCGTGCGCAAGGCGATATCCGCCATGGTGTCGCTGACGACATGGGCTAGAAGTTGGTCGTAATTGGGTGGAGTCATTGGGAATTGATAATGGGATTATAAGTCTGCGAGGTGGCGTTCGATGGGGATGCCGCGGTTTTTGTCGTCGAGGTCCTTGTTGAGGTCTATCCAGCGGTGGATGGTGTCCATGGCGATGCGTGTGGCGTGCTCAAGGGTATCGCCGTCCTGTAGTCTGCCTACGGTGATGCTGGAGAAGATGTCGCCCGTGCCGGGGAACATGACGGGAATCTCGTCGTACGGTAGGGTGAAGTAGGTCTGGTTCAGATGGTTGTACCCCGTGACGGCGTGCTTGCCGTCGATGATGCAACTGGTGATGATGATGCTCAGCGAGCCTATAGCACGCAGTTTGTCAACGAGTTGGCGGGCTTCGTCCGCCGTGACGCCATCTTCCTTGTACTCCGTGCCTGTCAGCAGACACGCCTCTGTGTAGTTGGGGAAACAGAGGTGTGCCACGGCGAGCATCTCGAGCATACAACGGATGGTGCCGTCGTCAGCGCCGCCGTAGAGTTTTCCGCCGTCGCCCATGACGGGGTCGACGTATATGGCCGTGCCAAGTGCAGCCTGTTCGCGGCAGTAGTCGGCAATCATACGGGCCTGACGCTCGGAGGGGATAAAGCCCGTGGCGATGGCATCGAAGGAAATGCCCAATTGGTTCCACTTATCGAGGGCATCGACGATATACTCCGTGTTCTCCTGCAGGGCGTACTTACCGTAGGGGAACGTATTGCTGATGAGCATCGTAGGGAGGTTGAACACGTCGTGTCCCATGTAGGACAATATAGGCATCTGTGCGGCTGCAGCAACCTTGCCATAGCCACACATATCACTAATAATAAGTATCTTGCTTTTCTGCATTCTTAAAAGGTCAGCGACTTTCGGCAAGCCGCCTTTATGGTGGGAATTATAGTCCCTTTTATTTGGAGCTTAACTTCAAGGCGCGCTGTATTCTCCCCAATAAGGAACGGTCCTTGCGGTCGATGTGGGTTTCGAGTATACGTGTGCAGGGGTGCAGAGGACGTATGTCGTAGTCGGCTATGGAAGCCGGTATGAGGCAAGAGTGTCCCTCGCGCAGGGTAATCTCGCGCTCGGGTCCGTCGTAGTCGCGCATGCGGATGTGGCACGAGCCCTTGATGCATACGGAGATGATGAAGGAGTCGTACTTCTTCAGGTTGCGGTGGAACTGCTTGTTTAGGTCCATGACGCGGACATCGAAGAAGGGGGTGTCTATGACGTGCGCTGCCTTGCCTATGGTGCTGCCGTAGAAGGTTCGGTATTCGCTTGCCACACGGTAGTCGAGGGCATCGACGGCAAGGTCGGTGTGCAACTCGCGCGGTTTTCCGTCGAGACCGGGACGGTTGTAGTCGTAGATGCGGTAGGTGACGTCGCTGGACTGCTGCACCTCTGCCAAGAGTATGCCGCCACAGATGGCGTGTACCCTGCCGGCCGGGATGTAGAAGACATCGCCTGGGTGCACCTCGTGCTTGGCGAGCACGTCGCAGATGGTGCCGTCGGCCACGCGGCGACGGTACTCTTCCTTAGATACCTGCTGCTTGAAGCCAGCATAGAGACAGGCACCGGGCTTGGCATCGATGATGTACCACATCTCCGTCTTGCCGAACTTGCCGTGACGCTCGGCGGCGAGGACATCGTTGGGGTGCACCTGTATGCTGAGGTCGCTCTCGCTGTCTATGAACTTGACGAGCAGGGGGAGCTTGCCGTCGTACTGCTTGTACACGGCATCGCCGAGCAGGGCTGCGCCGCCTTGGTTGACTACGGATATAAGGTCAAGTCCCTGCAAAGGACCGTTGGCCACGATGCAGGGACTGGACTCTACTGCCGAGACCTCCCAACTCTCGCCAATGGGGTCCGCCGTATGCTGCAGACCCTTGTAAGGCTGCAGACGGTGGCCTCCCCAGACGACAGTATGGAGGTTCTCTTTAAAAAGGTATGGATACAGTTCCATTAACAGTTAATTAAAGGTTCTTCTTGATAAGCTCTATCATGTCCTTGTACTCCTCGTCTGAGAGGTAAACCTCACCTGGGTTCATACGGAAGAGACCGGGATAGTCTGGGCCGCCTACGTACTTTGGTGCGAGGTGGAAGTGGAGGTGAGAGAGTGTGTCAGAGAATGCGCCGTAGTTGATCTTCTCTGGGTTGAAGGCCTTCTGCATGGCGCGTGTAGCCTGTGCTACGTCAGCCATGAAGTCGTTGCGCTGCTGGTCGTTCAGCTCGTTGAGGTCGTTGACGTGACCGTCGTAAGCCACGAGGCAACGGCCGTGGTAGGTCTGCTCCTTGAAGAGGAAAAGACGTGAAACACGCAGATGACAGATTTCTATCATCAGATTGTGGAGGGTCTCATTGTTTGTGCAATAGAGACATTCTTTTGGATCGCTGTACATAATATTTTGATTAAGGAACAATTAATACCCAATTAGGAATTAGGAATTAATAATTATGAATTATGCATTGTGAATTATGAATTAAACTACGAGAGTCTATCGTATGCTTCTTTCAGCTCCATGAGCTGGTTGCGCAGGTCGGTAAGCTGCTCCAGTACCTTGGCACGTTTGTCCACGCCGTCGCGGTTGGCACTGAGCATCTTGCGCGCGGCTGCTATCTTGAAGCCGCGCACCTTGACGAGGTTGTGGATAAGGCGCACCTGTTCGATGTCCTTCTCCGCATACTGGCGCACCTTGTTGCCCGTGGTACGCGGGCGAAGGAGCGGAAACTCCGTCTCCCAATAGCGCAGCGTGGGTTCGGTGATGCCGAACATCTCCGCCACCTCCTTAATGCTGTAGTATGTCTTCAGTTCTTTGTTTGTATTCAGTGCCATAGAGCTTTCTATTATACATTATTAATAGAGTCCGAACGCGCCGAGGAGCAAGATGAGCAGCAGAACGGGGGCGATGTAGCGCAGCATCACGATGTAGAGACGCTTACGACGGAACTTGTAACCATTCAGACGCATCTCACCGATGAGCAGGCGGGGCTTGCATATCCAACCGATAAGGATACAGGTGGAGATGGCACAGATAGGCATCAGGACATTGTTGGTGACGTAGTCGAAGATATCGAGAATCTGTGCCACGGCACCATTTGGCAGTGTGTATTCGAAGTAGAACACGTTGTAGCCAAGACAAACGATGATAGAGAAGATGAAGCCTGTGGAAGCCATGATGGCAACGGACTTCTTACGGCTCCACTTCATCTTGTCGATGCCGCTGACCGTTGTTGCCTCAAGGATGGAGACGCAGCTGGTGGCAGCGGCGAAGAGCACCATGATGAAGAACAACAGACCTACTATCTCGCCCATGAAGCCGAGGGAGGCAAACACCTTAGGCAGGGCGATGAACATCAGACCAGGACCGGCGCTCATGCCTTCCGTGCCGGAGAAGATGTAGACGGCAGGGATAATCATCAGACCTGCAAGGAGGGCGATGAGGGTATCGAAGATTTCGATGTTGTCCACAGCCTTACCGAGGTTTACGTCCTTACGCATGTATGAGCCGTAAGCTACCATGATACCCATGGCGATGGAGAGAGAATAGAAAAGCTGTCCCATAGCGTCGAGGGTAATCATGAGCAGACGCTTGAGGTCGAAGGAGCCGTCAGCCGTAGTAACGGTATTGAAATCTGGTATCAGATACTTGGCAGCACCTTCCAGACCTGTACGTGTTACACCAGTGGCAGCATCGGTATGGCTCAGCGTCAGACCATAACCACAGATGAAGATGACGATGAGGACGAGGGCAGGCATAACGATACGTGAGTAGCGCTCGATGCCTTTGTTTACACCGCAATACACAACGTAGGTGGACATTACAGAGAAGACTGTCGTGTAAACCAGCGGTGACCACTGGGAAGTGATGAATCCGCTGAAGAAGCCGTCCTGCGCCGCCAAGTCGCCTTGGAAGAAGAGGTAGGTGACAAGATACTTAAGCACCCAACCGCCAATGACGCAGTAGTACGGGTAAATGAAATAAGGCACTAGAAACGCCACGACGCCGATGAAACTCCATTTCTTGTTGAAATAGCCGTAAGCAGTGAGTGGTCCCTGGGCAGAACGGCGACCGATGGCAATCTCGGTAATGAGGAGCGTGAAGCCGAAGGTGAGGGCAAGGACGACGTAGAGGCAAACGAAGAGTCCGCCACCGTCGCGCGCTGCCAGGAATGGGAATCGCCATATATTACCAAGGCCTACGGCACTGCCTGCTGCGGCAAGGACGAAGCCAAGTGATCCGCTGAAAGTACTTCTGTTGTTTCTGTGATGTGACATTATTCTATTATTTAATTATTTCTGTCTGTGTCTGTGAACATCTCGATGTTAAGCTATCTGCGTCAAAGGCGGTAATCTATGGGCCCACCTGTTACATTATGGTCTGCAGTCGCTTTATGTCAGCCTGCTCGCCAACGACCCAGAGGACATCGCCCTTTTGGAATGCGTAGTCCGGGGCGACGAAGGAGAGGTTTTCCTCACCCTTCTCCATGCCGACGAGCATGCAGTTGTATTCGTTGCGCAGTCCGCTGGAGATAAGAGTCTGACCGACGATGGCGCTGACCTGCTTGAGGACGAAGCGGTAGAGCTTCATGTCGTGCTTCTCGAAGTCCATCTGCTCGGCGTACACCTCTTCCTGGATGGCTGAGTTGAGAACGGCAAACTGCGTGTCGTTACCGATGACGTTGAGTTGGTCGCCAGGGAAGAGCACGTTGGTGCCTGAAGGAATGTTGATACGCTGGTGACCGCGTATGATACTGCTCACCTGCACGCCGAAGCGGTGGGCGAGGTTGAGGTCACGCAATGTCTTGCCAGCCCAAAGGGAGTCTTGCGGCAATTCCACGGAAGCGATGTGTATGTCGCGGTCCAGCAGTTTGTCAGCAAAGAGCGGGCGGCGCTTTCCGGCAGCGCGCTCGGCATAGTCCTTGGAGCGCAGATTCTGGACGAAACGGCGCTCGAGCATTATTGAGCTTGTCTTCAGTGCGCGCGATATTACCATGAGATAGAGCAGCACCAGGGCAATGAGCATCATCACTGCGTCTGGCAGTTTGACGACGACACGGAGAACGTAGCAGACCAGCATAATAGCCAGCACGGCGCGTATCACTATGGTGAATATCAACGGTCCGCGGTTGCGCGCGTTGTTAGTCCACAGCTGACGGAACTCAGTACTGCGGTTCTTCTTCATCACCATGGCACGCAAGAATGGGGAGACGAGCAAGATGGTCAGCACGCAGTATATGACGCCGGCCCAGAACACAGGTATGAAACCAGCTAGCATCGGGCGCACGAGGGTATTCATCACTACCACGATGGCTATGCTGACCGTGCCGTATATCAACGTGTTCACAGCCATCTGCGTCAGCATAGGACGCCAAAGGCTGTTGTTGCTCTCATTAGGCGCTTGCGACTTGTCCGCTATCTTGTTCAGATGGTGCATGACTTTGTCGGGTATCACACGCTCCAGGGCCTGATAGGCCGGTACGGCACCTCGCATCATGTAGGGCGTAAGGAACGTAGTGATGACTGACACCGCCACGACGACGGGGTATATGAAGTCGCTTATCACGCCGAGACTCAGTCCGAGCGAGGCGATGATGAAGGCGAACTCACCTATCTGCGCCATGGAGAAGCCGCAGCGCATGGCGTTCTTCAACGGTTGGCCGGCCAGCATGTAGCCGAACGTGCCGAAGACACTCTGGCCTATTATGATGGCGAGGGTGATGACCACGATTGGCAACCACTGCGCCGCAATGATATTGACATCCACCAGCATGCCGACGGACACGAAGAAGATGGCGCCGAAGAGGTCCTTCACGGGCTTTACCACCTTTTCTATCTTGTGGGCCTCAACCGTCTCTGCCAGTATGCTACCCATTACGAAAGCACCGAAGGCGGAGCTGAAGCCCACCATGGTGGATATCACCGCCATCATGCAGCAGAGGCCGAGGGAAACGATGAGGAGCACCTCCTCGTTCATCAGTTTGCGCACGGAGCGCAGCAGCGTTGGGATGAGGAACAGTCCGACGACGAACCACAGTACGATGAAGAAGCCAATGGACAGTACCGAGCTGAGCATCTGTTCGCCGTCTGCCGAGCCGCCCTTGGCTATAGCGCCGAGGAGCACCATCATGACGATGGCAAGGATGTCCTCAAGTATCAGCACGCTCATCACCAAGGAGGCGAACTGCTGCTGTTTGAAGCCCAAGTCATCGAACGCCTTATATATAATGGTAGTAGACGACATGGCGAGCATACCGGCAAGGAACAGTCCGTTCATCTCGGACCACCCGAACATAGATGCCACAGCATTGCCCGTCAGCATCATGCAGAACACTATGACCAGTGCTGCTATGATGGGCGCCATGCCCATCTTGAGTATCTTCTTGAAAGAGAAGTCCAGACCTAACGTGAAGAGCAGGAACATCACGCCAATGTTGGCCCACGTCTCGATGTTCTCGTGGTCTACGACGGACATTGTCAAAGGTAGGTTTGGCGAGACGATGAAGCCAGCCATAATGTATCCCAAGACGAGCGGCTGCTTCAGCTTTTTGAACAGAAGCGTCACGATGCCTGCCGTCACAAGTATCAAAGCCAGGTCTTTTACGAGAGAAGGGATTTCTGCCATAGGCGTTCTACGTTTTGGGGGTTAAGAGAATATGTGTTGTGTATTGCGTTGGCTCGTACGTGACGCGATGTCCTACCAATGTATCATTCGTACTTGGCAATATTTATGATGGTCTGCACTGCCTTCTCCATCACTTGTATGGAGACGAACTCGTGCGGTCCGTGGAAGTTCACCGCACCAGTGAAGATGTTTGGGCAAGGCAGTCCTTGGAACGACAGTTGCGCACCGTCCGTACCTCCGCGTATAGGCTGCACCTTTGGTGTGACTCCGGCTGCAAGCATGGCAGCCTCAGCACGCTCTATGATATGGAATACTGGCTGCACCTTTTCCAACATATTATAATACTGGTCGGTGACGGTGACGGTGCACACGCCCTCGCCGTACTTGGCATTGAGCTGTTCGCCGACGGAAACGATAAAATGCTTGCGTTCCTCGAAGCGGTTGCGGTCGTGGTCGCGTATGATGTACGAGAGTTTGGCGTTCTCGCAATCGCCCTCCATAGAGGTGAGGTGGTAGAACCCTTCGTAGCCTTCGGTACGCTCCGGTATCTCGTTCTCGGGCATCATGGCAGCAAACTCGGCAGCCACACGTCCGGCGTTTATCATCTTTCCCTTAGCATAGCCGGGGTGGACGCTGATGCCGGTCACCTTGACGCGTGCAACAGCGGCATTGAAGTTCTCGTACTCCAGTTCGCCGAGGTCACCGCCGTCTATGGTGTATGCCCAGTCGCACCCAAAGCGCTGCACGTCGAAATGGTGTGCGCCCATGCCTATTTCCTCGTCAGGATTGAAGGCGATGCGCACCTTGCCGTGGCGCACTTCCTTATGGTCGCGCAACCAGCATACGGCAGTCATTATCTCCGCAATACCAGCCTTGTCGTCAGCGCCGAGCAGCGTCGTGCCGTCCGTTACGATGAGGTCTTCGCCTACGTGCTCAAGGAGTTCGGGGAAGTATGACGTGCTGCTTACAATGCCTTCCGACAGTGTGATGTCCTTGCCGTCGTAGTGTTCTATGATGCGGGCCTTGATATTGGCACCGGAACAGTCTGGCGACGTGTCGTAATGGCTGATGAAGCCAATGACGGGGCAGTCACTCTCCCCTACCCCTTCGGGCAGGTTGGCGGGCAGCGTGGCATACAGGTAGCCTTTCTCGTCCAACACTACATCAGCAAGTCCCTCACGCTCCATCTCGTCCTTGAGATAGCGCGCGAGGTCCCACTGCTTCTGCGTGCTTGGCACACTCGTCGACTCCTCTGCCGACTGTGTATCAAACCGCGTATATTGTATAAATCTGTCCTGTACCTTCATGTGGCTACTTATTCTTCGCCAAATTCTATTGTATCTTCTTCTACAGCAGGTGCTGCCGCAGCAGGCTTGTTGACGTTCTTGTTGTGCTCCTTGTCAATGGCTTCGCGAACCTTGGCCTCTATCTCAGCGCACAACTCCTCGTTGTCCTTCAGGACAGGCAGCACCTTCTCACGACCCTGACCGAGCTTGGAGTCTTCGTAAGAGAACCATGAGCCGGACTTCTTCACGATGCCCTTCTCTACGGCAAGGTCAAGAATCTCGCCGACCTTGGAGATGCCCTCACCGAACATGATGCTGAACTCGCACTTACGGAACGGAGGTGCCACCTTGTTTTTCACAACCTTCACTTTGGTGAGGTTACCGATAACCTCGTCACCGTCCTTGATGGCTGTGCTCTTGCGCACGTCGATACGTACGGAAGCATAGAACTTCAGCGCGTTACCACCAGTCGTTGTCTCCGGGTTGCCGAACATAACGCCAATCTTCTCGCGCAACTGGTTGATGAAGATACACGTGGTGTTGGTCTTGGATATGGTGGAGGTCATCTTACGCAGTGCCTGCGACATCAAGCGCGCCTGCAGACCTACCTTGTTGTCGCCCATGTCGCCTTCTATCTCCGCCTTTGGAGTGAGGGCAGCCACAGAGTCGATGACAATGATGTCCACGGCTGCACTGGAGATGAGCTGGTCGGCAATCTGCAGTGCCTGCTCACCGTTGTCCGGCTGAGATATAAAGAGGTTGTCCACGTCCACACCGAGATTGGCGGCATAGAAACGGTCGAAGGCGTGCTCTGCATCGATGAATGCCGCGATGCCGCCCTTCTTCTGCGCCTCAGCAATGGCGTGTATGGCAAGAGTTGTCTTACCGGAAGACTCCGGACCATATATCTCGATGATTCTGCCGCGTGGATAACCGCCTACGCCGAGTGCCACGTCGAGACCCAGCGAGCCGGTTGGGATTACGTCCACATTCTCTACCTTCTCGTCGCCGAGCTTCATGATGGAGCCCTTGCCGAAGTCCTTTTCTATCTTTGCCATGGCGGCCGCAAGGGCCTTCTTCTTTGCTTCAAGTGTGCTGTCTGCCATATTACTGTTTCGTTGTTTTGTTATTTCGTAGATTTGTTATACCGTTACTAAGTCGATTCGTCCTATCGACTCTTTAGTTTGTTTTCTTTGCCGTATCAGCGACTTCGGCTGAAGTCCTGTCCATTTGCTCTTTTTTCTTGTTCTGCTTATCCGCAGCAGCTTGTGCGGCAGCGTTGGCAGCAGCGGCACTCTCCTGACGGTGGAAATGGTATGTCACACCGTTCTGGCTCAGCACCAGCGAGTCGCCCTGCAGCTTTTCAAATGTCAGAGTGTCCACGACATCAGGTCTGCGCTTTGCCTTCTTGTCATCCGGCATTCGGAAATCACCGGACACGAGCAACAGTTTGCCGTTGGCCACGTACCAGCGTTTATAGTTCTTGACCTCGGGATAAGAGACTGGCGAGTCGTCCTCCAGCGTATTGTTGCGCATGATGCGTCCCACAGCCAGTGCCTGGTGGCTACGCTTCAAGACGAAGCCGTACTGGCGCGGTATCATGAAGCTCTGCTTGATGGAGTCGTCCATCTGCGCCATAAAACGTCGCTGCATACGCTTGCTCATGTGCTGTATGTCCTTGAACACCGGCATAACGGGATAGGTCCAAGTACCTTTCATCTCGTCAAGGTTAATAACCAGCGTTGCCTCGGTTGAGTCCTGTGGGTCAACCATCACGCCTACCCAGTCGCCAATCTCAGGTCTGCCCATCACCTTGCCGGCATGTTTGGCATCTATACAACTGAACGATATGGGGTCGCCCTTGAACGGCCACAACACGACGGCGGAGTCAGAAGACCCGTCGCATGCCAAACCGTAAATCATGGAGTCGTTCTTGATGACAAGTTCGTCCTCCACCATATCCTCCATGCCCTCTTCCGGCTTATTGCCACTGCACCCGTTGAAGACTACTGCTGCAACGAAGAGTGATAAGACCGCATAAATTATTTTTCGCATTTTGTCCTTTTCTGTTATTTTCTGAGGACAAAGTTACGTATTTTTCCGCAAAAAGCAAAACAAATTGTCACCTTACTGCTTTTTTCTTGCTTTAATGCAATTTTATAAGTAATTTTGCGCCCGCTATTTTACCTTTGGCCTAAACTAGGGTCTAAACTGTTGAATTATTATAAACCATGCACAAATAGTAAATCCAATGACGAAAAAGTTATTCCTTGCCACCATGCTAATGCTTATTGCCTTCGTTGGCACGTGGGCGCAAGACGAACAACCACAGAAGCGCAGCATCTCGGCATCGCTTTTCGACAAGAACGACGACTCACCCGTCATTCAAGCCACCGTGCAACTGTTGCACGCAAAGGACTCCTCCTACGTCACTGGCACCGCCAGCAACATGGACGGCGATTTCACCATCAACGTTCCTGCAAAAGGAAAGTACATCATCAAAGTCACCAACATCGGCTACAAGCAACTGACCCGCAACGTCACCGTTGCAGACGGCGACAGCCTCGTACTGGGCGAACTGAAGATGGAGCCCGATGCCTACCTTCTGAAGGAGGTCGTGGCAAAGGGCGTGGCAGCGAGAGTTGTCGTAAAGGAAGACACCTTCGTATACAACGCCGCTGCATACCGCACGCCGGAAGGCTCTGTCATAGAAGAACTTGTAAAGCGTCTTCCCGGTGCACAGGTTGACGACG
The DNA here is from genome assembly GCA_963588475.1 of Oscillospiraceae bacterium. Taxonomy (GTDB): domain Bacteria; phylum Bacteroidota; class Bacteroidia; order Bacteroidales; family Bacteroidaceae; genus Prevotella. The sequence continues at coordinate 48,926 of CAVAHD010000002.1, forward strand.
ACGGCAAGATTACCATCAACGGCAAAGAGGTAAAAAAGGTAAAGGTGGACGGAAAGGAGTTCATGACGGGCGACACCAAGACGGCCCTCAAGAACCTGCCTACCTCCATCATTGACAAGATAAAGGCATACGACGAAAAGAGCGACCTGGCCAAGATGACCGGCGTTGATGACGGCGAAGAAGAAACCGTACTCGACTTCGGCATCAAGAAAGGCATGAACAAGGGTTACCTCGGAAACATCGACATAGCCGGCGGCACACAATCGCGCTATGCTGGCAGGGCGATGGTAGGCTACATGAAGGACAATGCACGCCTGATGGTGTTCGGAAACATGAACAACACCGGCGACCAGGGCTTCGGACGCGGTGGCGGCGGCAGAGGTATGCTCGGACTGCAAACGAGCAAGAACGTCGCCATGAACTATAACTATGAAAAGAAGGACAAGATAAACATCGACGTCTTCGGACGCTGGGAGCACAGAAACTCTGACTCACAGCAGCAGTCGTCGACAGAGAACTTCGTCAGCACTGTCGGTTCGTTCACCAACAGCAAGTCTACGGCGTACTCACGTTCAAACACGTGGTTCTTCGGAGGACGTCTCGAATGGAAGCCGGACACCATGACAACAATCCTCATACGTCCGTCCTTCACCAACACGAGCAACGACAACTCCTCCGAGAGCACCAGTATGGCGTACAACAGAAATCCTACCACCGTGCTGAACCCAGCTACCGGAACTTACGTCACCGATGCCCTCGATGCAGCATCCATGTCAGCTCTGAACAAGGCTCTGTATGACCTCTCGAAGAACGCACAGATAGAAGACCCGACGGCAGCACTGGACTCCATCCTCGTCAATCGCCGCAACAACCGGTCGCTCTCCTACTCTACAAACACCAACTTCAGCATCCACGCTACGGTATCGAGAAAACTCTCCAGCAACGGACGCAACGTGACGCTACAGGGACGATACAACACATCGAACAGCGATTCAGAATCCCTTTCCACACAGGAAGTGACGTTCTACCGCCCTTCTTCTACAGACAGTATCTCGCACACCAACAGATATAACGTAACGCCAACAAAGAACAAGACGTACCAGCTGTCGTTCACATACAGCGAACCTATCGCACGTGCCACGTTCCTGCAACTGCGATACATGTTCCGCCACAATAAGAGCACAAGCGACAGAAGTACGTACGACTTCAGCGGTAATGAAGAAAAGGATTTCGGTGTAGGACTACCACTCAACTACCGTTCGTTCGATGCTTTCCTAAACCCATACTTGAAGAAGAAACCTCTCAGTGGTTACTACGACGAAAACCAGAGCAAATTCTCCGAATACGACAACAACGTGCACGAGATTGAACTGTCGCTGAAGCGCACCACAAACAAGTACAACCTCAACGTCGGCGTGATGCTGCAGCCGCAGAACTCGAAGTTGTCATACAAGTACCTCGGACTGGACACCGTAACAACCCGCACTGTAAGCAACTTCACTCCTACGCTGCGCTTCCGCTACCGCTTCAACAAGCAAAAGAACCTGCGCGTAGACTACCGAGGCACAACGTCACAGCCTTCGATGACCGACCTGCTGCCTATCACGGACAACACGGACGTGCTGAACGTCACCATGGGTAACCCGGGGCTGAAGCCTTCATTCACGAACAACTTCCGTCTGCAGTACAACAACTTTGTACAGCGACGCTTCCAGAGCGTCATGTCGTTCATCAACTTCACCAACACGCGCAACAGCGTCTCCAACATGGTACGCTACGATGCAGCGACCGGCGGACGAACCACACAGCCTATGAACATCAACGGCACGTGGAACATCAGCGGCTCGTTCATGTACAACACTGCTCTGGACACTGTCGGACTGTGGAATATCTCAACGGTTACCAACGCCGGCTTCAACAACCGCGCCAGCTACGTATACCTTGACAAGAGCGCCGAGTCAACAAAGAACTACGTACGCACCACAGGCCTCAGCGAGCGTCTCGGTTTCAGCTACCGCAACTCATGGATTGAAGTGGAACTGAACGGAGAGGCCACCTACGCCATCTCGCGCAACAAACTGCAGCCTACGAACAACCTCGACACGTGGGAATATAACTATGGTACGGACATCACGCTCAATGCGCCATGGGGCATGAGCTTCTCCACCAGCGGACACATGACGTCACGCCGAGGCTACAGCGAGTCGTCAATGAACACGGACGAATTCATCTGGAACGCACAGATATCACAAGGCTTCCTCAAGGGCAAGCCGCTCACGGTGATGCTACAGTGGTACGATATTCTCAACCAGAAGAGCAGCTTCACACGTTCCATCAGTGCTACGCAGATATCTGACACATGGTACAACTCCATCAACAGCTACGGTATGGTACACGTAGTATACCGCTTCAACGCATTCGGTGGCAAGGAAGCACGCCGAGGAGGACCGGACGATGGTCCTGGCGGAGAACGCCGTGGAAAACGCGGAGGTGACCGTGGAGGATTCGGAGGTCCTGGCGGTGGACGCGGAGGATTTGGAGGTGGTCCTCGCTTCTAACGCCAATACCTTTTTCTATGCCAATGATATTTTTAACGTTAATTGCCATTAATTGACCGTTAATTTATCATTAATTTTTATTCGCTGTCTCTGCTTTGACAAACAAATAAATTAATGGACAATTAACGGTCAATTAACGGCAATTAACGTCGAAAAAACATTCAGCTTAACGTCAAAAGCACGAATAAACTTATACGTACAAAAAAAACTCCTGCAAACTTAATGTGTAGTCTGCAGGAGTTTTTTACGTATTGTGTGGAATGGAAATTAGCTTAGATCTGGGCGAAGGCCTGGTCGAGGTCGGCGATGATGTCGTCGATGTGCTCTACACCGATAGAGAGGCGCACAGTAGACGGAGTGATGTGCTGCTGCTCCAGCTCCTCTGGGGTCATCTGAGAGTGAGTGGTGGTGTATGGGTGGATAACGAGTGACTTCACGTCGGCTACGTTTGCAAGGAGAGAGAATATCTTCAGTGCGTCGATGAACTTCCAAGCTTCCTTCTCGCCACCCTTAATCTCGAAGGTGAAGATAGAACCACCGCCGTTAGGGAAGTACTTCTGATAGAGGGCGTGGTCTGGGTGAGAAGGCAGAGACGGGTGGTTAACCTTGGCTACCTTAGGATTGTTGGCGAGGTACTCTACAACCTTCAGCGCATTCTGCACGTGACGCTCTATGCGGAGTGGCAGAGTCTCAGTGCCCTGCAGCAGGAACCATGCGTTCATTGGAGAGATGGTAGCACCAGTGTCGCGGAGGATGACGGCGCGGATACGTGTAACGAATGCTGCAGGACCTGCTACGTCAGCGAATACGGCACCGTGATATGATGGGTCTGGCTTAGCGATAGTAGGATACTTGTCAGCGTTTGCCTTCCAGTCGAACTTGCCGCCGTCTACGATGACACCGCCGAGGGAAGAACCGTGACCACCTACGAACTTTGTAGCTGAGAGAACCACGATATCTGCACCGTGCTCGAGAGGACGGATGAGGATTGGGGCGAAGGTGTTGTCAACGATGAAGACGATGTTGTGACGATGAGCTACCTCTGCAACAGCCTCAAGGTTTGTAACGTCTGAGTTAGGGTTACCGAAAGTCTCGGCGTACACTACCTTTGTGTTAGGCTGAATGGCCTTCTCAAGAGCCTCGAGGTCGTTGACGTTGACGATGGTGTTTGTGATGCCCTGTGTAGAGAGAGTGTGGGTGATGAGGTTGAAGCTACCACCGTACATATTGTCGGCTGCTACGATGTGGTCACCTGCCTGCAGTACGTTCTGCAGAGCGTATGTAACGGCTGCTGCACCACTGGCTACTGCCAAACCTGCCACACCACCCTCGATGGCTGCGATACGGTCCTCGAAGACCCCCTGTGTAGAGTTGGTCAGACGACCGTAGATGTTGCCGGCATCGCGGAGACCGAAACGGTCAGCGGCGTGCTGAGAGTTGTGGAAAACGTATGAAGTGGTCTGGTAGATAGGCACTGCGCGTGAGTCGGTTACTGGGTCTGCCTGCTCCTGGCCTACGTGAAGTGCGAGTGTCTCGATGTGTAGTTTCTGGTTGCTCATAGTTTATTCCTTTCTTTTGTTTGATTAGTTATTCCTTTTTGTTTTCTGAGTGCAAAGTTACGGCAAAAAAACAAAAGGACAAATAACCAATGTTAGTGATATGCCGACGAAAGTTGGTGATACACTTGCCTAATAGCTTGTTTTTTAGTAACTTTGCAGTGCAAAAACAATAGCAACAAAAAGTTTATGGCAAAGAAAAAAAGCAAGACAACACTCATGAGCGTACTTATTGCACTGATTCTCATGTGCGGCGCGTGGGTGACAGGCAACGGTTATGTGAAGACAGACAACAAGTCAGCGAAGGCTACTGCCACGCAGACCAGCAGTGCCTCGGCTGTGGACAAATTGTGCGAAGTCACCGTGCCGAGCAGTATGGAGAAAGCAGGCATTCGGCTGCAGCGCACCGGTTACACCTTATTATATAATAAGGAGTGGCGTCTGCCCGTATGGGTGGGCTGGCACCTGACCAAGGCGCACACCAACGGCAGCAATGAGCGCAAGGGCATAAAGTTTGCGGAAGACGATGACGTGCCTACGCCGCGCGCCACCAATGCCGACTACGTGAACAGCGGCTACGACCGCGGGCACATCTGCCCGTCCGGCGACAACAAATGGAGCGAGAAGGCGCAGCTGCAATCGTTCCTGTACACCAACTGTTGTCCGCAGTTGCACAACCTGAACGCCGGCGACTGGCGCGAGCTTGAGGAGAAATGCCGTGACTGGGCTAAGAAGTACGGAGACATATACATCGTGGCAGGTCCGCTGCTGCTAAACAAGCAGCACCGCAAGATAGGCAAGAACAAGGTGGTAGTGCCGGAAGCCTTCTTCAAGGTGGTGCTCTGTATGAAGGGCATGCCCAAGGCAATAGGCTTCATCTACCGCAACGAGACAACAGACAAAAAGATGTCAGCATACGTACATAGCGTCGACGAGGTGGAGCGCATCACGGGATACGACTTCTTCGCCGCTCTGCCGGACGGCATAGAGAAAAAGGTGGAAAAGACTGCCGATTTGAGCCAATGGTAGACGTTTACTCGGTGAAGGCTATGCATGGGTGGCAAAAAGAAAGTTAAAAGACAGACGCACCGTGCGGTAATTAGGAAATAATTATTACCTTTGCAATAGCTTTAATTCGGGACTCGCACAGAGCGGCTTCCACAGTAAAACGTAAAAACAAGAATGAAAAAGACTATACAGTGTCTTCTCCTTGCTATAATGGCAGTAGTGATGTTCGACTCATGCAGCAGCTCGACAACGTACGCTGAGCAGCGTGACGCCGAGTTGGACGCTATTAGCAACTACATCTCCAAGAAAAACATCCAGGTAATCTCAGAGGTCGACTTCTATGCACAGGACACAACGACTGACGTGTCCAAGAACCAGTACGTTCTCCTTAAGAAGTCAGGCGTATACCTGCAGATAGTGAACAAGGGATGCGGCAAAAAGCTGGAGTCAGGCGAGTCGGCTGACGTACTTTGCCGTTTTACAGAGTACAACATCAACGGAGACTCCACATCGCTTTCAAATGAGATTTCCAGCATCTATGCAATTTACTTGGACAAAATGAACGTACGCAACAACAGCGGAACATTTGTCGCAAACTTTGAAAGTGGATGGCTCAACACCGCATACAGTCTCAACAAGTCCGTGCCAAGCGGATGGCTCGTGCCACTCAGGTACATAAACCTTGGACGTCCTGACTCTGATTCGGCCAAGTACGCAGAGGTAAACATCATCGTGCCACACGACCAGGGACATACTGTAGCATCAAGCAATGTGGTTGCGTATGCATACCATCTAACATACGAGAGAGGAAGGTAATGTCCTCTCTCTTTTTTATATACATAACCTAAAAACCATTTAAAATGTCATTAATCAAATCAATCTCAGGCATCAGAGGAACCATCGGTGGCCCTACAGGAGACACCCTCAATCCACTCGACATAGTAAAGTTCACTTCAGCGTACGCCACCTTTATACGTAAGTCCACGCCAGACGGTAGCGGACGCATCGTAGTAGGACGCGACGCACGCATCTCCGGCGAGATGGTGAAGAACGTTGTCTGCGGCACTCTCATCGGTATGGGCTACGACGTGGTAAACATCGGGCTGGCCTCAACTCCTACGACAGAACTGGCCGTGACGATGGCAGGGGCAGACGGCGGCATCATCATAACCGCCTCGCACAACCCACGCCATTGGAACGCCCTCAAGTTGCTCAACAATAAGGGCGAGTTCCTGACAGCTGCAGACGGCGCCGAGGTACTGGCACTCGCTGAGGCAGAGGCATTCGAATACGCTGACGTAGACCACCTAGGCAAGTACACGGAAGAGAGGTTCGACGAACGTCACATACAGTCTGTCCTTGACTTGAAGCTCGTTGACGTGGATGCAATAAAGGAGGCCGGCTTCAAAGTTGTAGTGGACTCCATCAACAGCGTAGGCGGCATCATCCTCCCACCACTGCTCGACAAACTCGGCGTGAAGTACACCTTCCTCAACGGTGAGGCCAACGGCGACTTCGCCCACAACCCGGAGCCACTGGAGAAGAACCTCTCCGGAATCATGGATGCCTTGAAGAAGGGCGGTTACGACCTCGGCATCGTAGTAGACCCAGACGTAGACCGTCTTGCCTTCATCTGTGAGGACGGCACGATGTACGGCGAGGAGTACACCCTGGTCAGCGTGGCCGACTACATCCTCGACAACACTGAAGGTGCTTGCGCTACAGTAAGCAACCTGAGCAGCACCCGCGCCCTGCGCGACGTCACCGAGGCGCACGGCGGCAAGTATACCGCAGCTGCCGTAGGCGAGGTGAACGTGACGACAAAGATGAAGGAAGTAGGAGCCGTCATCGGCGGCGAAGGCAACGGAGGAGTCATCTATCCCGAGAGCCACTACGGCAGAGACGCCCTCGTCGGCATAGCCCTCTTCCTCTCGCTACTGGCAAAGAAGGGATGCAAAGTCAGCGAACTGCGCAAGACCTACCCAGAGTACTTCATTGCGAAGAACCGCATAGACCTCACACCGGATACCGACGTTGACGCTGTGCTGGCAAAGGTAAAGGCGATGTATGAGTCGCAGCCGAACGCTACGGTGAACGATATCGACGGCGTAAAGATAGACTTCCCGGACAAGTGGGTACACCTACGCAAGTCCAACACCGAGCCTATCATCCGTGTATACAGCGAAGCGCACTCCATGGAAGAGGCTGACGAAATCGGCAAGAAGATAATGCAGGTAGTCTACGACTGTCAAGGATAAATTAGGTCTTCTGACAGTTCAACACAACTGACAAAGATATACAATAGCAAAAAAGGCTCGTCACGGGATTCCCATGACGAGCCTTTTTGTTGTTTATGCAACTATATGAGCTGTAGATTCATCTTGTGCTGTTTGGCGAGCCTGCGCATGTTTATCAGTGCATAGCGCATGCGGCCCAGACTGGTGTTGATGCTGACACCGGTCATCTCGGCTATTTCTTTAAACGAATAGTTCTGGTAATAACGCATGATGACGACATCCTGCTGTGGCTTCGGCAGGAACGATATGAGACACTTTACGTCTTTGAGAGTCTGCATGTTTGCCATCACGTCTTCCTTGCACGTCTCCTGCTGCTGGTTGTCGCTTATCATTACGATGTCCATGTTGTCCTGAGAATCGACGATGGAGCGCGTCTTCTGACGGCGATACCAGTCCATGATGGCATTGTGCGCAATGCGTATGAGCCATGCGTTAAGTTTCCCACTTGGGGCATACTGCCTCTTCTGCAGCTTCATGATGGCTTTCAGATACGTCTCTTGGAAAATATCGTTGGCGAACTCCTCGTTGCGTACTATAAACATTATATAGGAGAAAATGCCCGTCTGCGTTCGCTCTAATATCATGTCGAACGCCTTATCATTGCCATTAACGTATTCTACGGCCAACTCCTCGTCGGTCATAAGAGATAACTTCTTCATAGAATGAACAGAAAATTAAATTTTAGAAGTAAATGTTCTCTATAGGCAATAATTGTGGGGATTATACGTCGTTACCGTTATAGATGCAAAGGTAGCAAAACATTTCTATATCTGCAAATAATTGTAAAGAAAATCCAAATAAAATAACAAAAGCGCCTGTCACAGCTATTGCTATGGCAGGCGCTTTCGTTGTATATTCTTGAAATCTATAGCTTTTACTTCAGTGCTTCCACATCGCGCTTAACGTTGGCTCTGATCTTGCTAAGATACGCCTTCATGCCTTCGGCATCCTTGTTGTCGATGATGGCGAGGAGGTCCTTCAGCTCGGCGCGTATCTGGTCCACCTGGTCGTGGGTATAGGGGTTGAAGAGTATCTCCTGCAGCAGGTAGTCGTCTTCGTTCAGCACGCCCTTGGCTATACGCAGGTGGCGTTTGAACGTGGTGCCTGGAGCGTCCTGATGCTTCATCACGGCAGAGAACACGAACGTGGAGACGAACGGAATGGAGAGTGAGTAAGCCACCGTCTTGTCGTGCTCATCGAAGGTGTATTCGTAGATATTGAGCCCCAGTTTGCTGTAGAGGTCCTTGAAGAAACACTGTCCCATGCAGTCGCCCTCGGTGATGATGATGGCGTTCTCCTCAGAGAGTTGGTTGAGGTTGGCAAAGGTAGGACCGAACATCGGGTGCGTGCTGACGAAGCTGTGTCCGCACTTGTCGTAGTAGTCCTTCAGACCAGTCTTCACGGAGGCGATGTCACTAAGGATGCATTCGTCCGGAAGGAAGGGCAACACCTCGTCGAAAGCCGGAATGGTGTACTTCACCGTAGCAGCGTTGATGACCAGCTGCGGTGCGAAGTCACGTATTTCTTCTGGACTAGTGAAGCGCTGGCAGTTGTAGGTAAAGCGCATGCGCTTAGGGTCCTTCTCGTAAACGCCCACCTCGTGGTCGAAGCTGAGCAGGTCGATGAAGAATGACCCCATCTTACCTGCGCCTAGAATAAGTATTCGCATCGTGGGTTTACTTGTTTACGATTTCCAACTGCTGACGTACGGACTCCTCGTGGATGAGCTCGAACATCTTCTTAACGAACTCTTCGCCCAGACCTGTGAGTGAACCCTGCGCACCACGCTTGTTGAGGATTTCGTTGTAACGCTCTGTCTGCAGTACGGTGATGCCGTGCTCTTTCTTGTACTGACCGATTTCGCGGCAAACGCGCATACGCTTTGCGAGGAGGTCGGTGAGGTCGTTGTCGAGAGTATCTATCTGCTGGCGCAGTGCCTTGATGTCCTCAGTGGTGAAGGTCTTGTCGCGTGCCACGAGGAGCGAGAGGATGTAGTCGCAAACCTCTGGGGTAATCTGCTGCTTTGCGTCGCTCCATGCCTTGTCTGGGTCGCAGTGGCTCTCAATCATGAGACCGTCGAAGCCGAGGTCGAGTGCCTGCTGTGAGAGAGGTGCTATGAGCTCGCGGCGGCCACCCATGTGTGAAGGGTCGCAGCAGATAGGCAGCTCTGGGATGCGGCGGCGCAGCTCGATAGGTATCTGCCACATAGGCAGATTGCGGTACATAGACTTGTCGAAAGAAGAGAAGCCACGGTGTATGGCGCCTAGTTTCTTTACGCCAGCCTGGTTGAGGCGCTGCAGAGCACCAATCCAGAGTTCGAGGTCAGGGTTTACAGGGTTCTTTACGAGAACGGGGATGTCGAGACCCTGCATAGAGTCTGCCAACTGCTGCATTGCGAATGGGTTGGCAGAGGTACGTGCGCCAATCCAGAGGATGTCCACGCCGTACTTCATGGCGAGTTCCACGTGCTCCGGTGTAGCCACCTCAGTGCCTACGAGCATACCTGTTTCGTCCTTTACCTCCTTCATCCACTTCAGAGCAGGTTCGCCGTGACCTTCGAAGCCGCCTGGCTTAGTGCGTGGCTTCCATACACCAGCACGGAACATGTGGCATCCCTTGCCGGCAAGGTCTTTTGCGGTTGTCATTACTTGCTCTTCTGTCTCAGCCGAGCATGGGCCGGCGATGACGAATGGGCGTTTGTTGTTGTCGCTTGGAAGATTGAGTGCTTGAAGTTCGAGTTCCATTGTATATTGCGTTGTTTTATTGTTTGTTCATTTTATCTATTAGGCTGCATCCCAATAAGCATCATCGTGCAACCAATTATGAATTCTGCATTATGAATTCTGCATTAATTTAATCCTGTTCAGTGCCTCCTGCATCTTCTCGTCTTTGGCGCAGAGGGAGATGCGGATGTAGCGTTCGCCGTTAGAGCCGAAGATGAAGCCTGGGGTGATGAAAACGCGTGCTTCGTGCAGCACCTTCTCTGTGAGCTCCTCGCAGGTAGCGTACTTCTCTGGTATGCGTCCCCAGAGGAACATGCCCACGGACGACTTGTCGTACTTGCAGTCGAGGACGTCCATTATCTCCTCTGCGATGACGCGGCGGCGTTTGTAATTGTCGTAGTTGTATTCGTGATGCCATGCGTCGTCGTTGTGGTAAGCCTCAGCAGCTGCCAACTGAATGCCACGGAACGTGCCGGAGTCGATGTTCGACTTTATCTTCAGTATCCACGAGATGAACTCAGCGTTTGTGGCTACCATACCTACGCGCCAGCCCGGCATGTTGTGACTCTTCGACATGGAGTTGAACTCTATGCAGCAGTCCTTTGCGCCAGGTATCTGCAGCAGCGACTGCGGGTTGTCGTTGAGGATGAACGAGTAAGGATTGTCGTTTACCACCACGATGTTGTGGTCCTGTGCAAACTTCACCAGTCTCTCGTACGTGGCGCGACGTGCATTGCCACCGGTAGGCATGTTGGGATAGTTTGTCCACATCAGCTTGACGCGAGAGAGGTCCATCTTCTCCAGAGCGTCGAAGTCCGGCTGCCATCCGTCGTTCTCGCAGAGGTCGTAGTTGACAATCTTCTGACCGAGAATCTTGGAGAGCGACGTGTAGGTCGGGTAACCCGGGTTAGGCACAAGCACCTCGTCGCCAGGGTTGCAGAACGCCAGTGTCACGTGCAGTATAGCCTCCTTAGAACCTATCATCGGTTGTATCTCCGTCTTTGGGTCCAGCTCCACGTTATACCAACGCTTATAGAAGTACGCCATGGCCTCACGCAGTTCTGGTGTGCCTACTGTAGGCTGATATCCGTGTGCGTTAGGGTCGTAAGCCACTTTGCAGAGCTTCTCTATGGTCTTCTCTGACGGTGGCATGTCCGGTGAACCGATGGCAAGGCTGATTATGTCCAAACCCTGTGCGTTGAGTGCTGCAACCTCCTTGAGCTTGCGGCTGAAATAGTATTCCTGTACCGTGGCGAGACGGTCGGCTGGTTTGATATTCATGGGTATAATAGCGTCCTCCGTTGGGACAGTTATAAATTAAGAGTTCTAAATTATGAATTATGCATTGTGCATTATGAATTATGCATTATGAATTACTTCGCTGCTTTGTATTCCCCTAGTACTGTGAGGTCCTTGATAAGCGGCGTTATGGCGTCGATGCTCTGGCGGTATCGTGTGATGTCGTCGTAGACAACGTCGACGTAGAAGAGATACTCCCACTCCTTACCAATGATTGGCAGCGATTGTATCTTCGTAAGGTTTATCTTGTAGAAAGAGAGGATGGAGAGCACCTGCGAGAGCGAGCCCTCTTCGTGAGGCAGTGAGAATACGATGCTCGACTTGTCCGCCTCGCTGATGGAACGAATGTAGTCAGCCTTGCGTGGGTCTGTCATCACGAGGAAGCGTGTGAAATTGTGCGGGTTGTCCTCGATGTGGTTTTCCAGCACTTCCAGACCGTAGAGTGCTGCAGCGTCAGCGTGACAAATGGCGGCGACGCCCTTGAGTCCCTTTTCCGCAATATCTTTGGCGGAACCTGCGGTATCCTCGTCCTCCACCATCTTGAGGTTGGGGTGTTTGGAGAGATATTTCATACACTGTGCGAGGGCTACCGGATGTGAGTGCACCTCGGTGAGGTCCTCCAACTTCTGTCCCGGCAGGCAGCAGATGCAGTGGCTGATGTGGGTCTTGTGCTCGCCGACGACGGCCATATGCGACTCGCGGAGCAGCTCGTAGTTATGAAGCAAAGAGCCAGCGATGGTGTTTTCTATCGCCATGATACCGATGACGGTGGGGTCGGCCTTCATGTTCTCAAACACATCCTCGAATGTTGAGCAACAGATGATTTGTAGTTGTTCTCCCTCGAAGTAACGATGTGCAGTGATGTCATGGAAACTTCCCATCTCACCTTGTATTGCTATTCTTTTCATAATTTGGTTGTGTGGTTATACTTTTGTTTGTTCTCTGTTAAACTGAAAATGTCCCGTATAGTAGGTGTACTATGCGGGACATTGCAATTTATTATGGTTTAATTTGCTTCACTTGTCTTAAGTTGAACTCTACACGCAACTTCCCGCTTTACAGTGCTCTGCAAAGTAAAAGAAATAGAAGTATGTAGCGTAAGACTTGTTCATATCGGGTGCAAAATTATATATTAAATTCGTAACGACCAAATCTTTTGGCCACTTTTTTGCCGGAATGTTAAATTTGGACATCATTATGTTCTTTATTCCCGAAAAAGTTTTAAGAAACTTGTACATATTCTATATTATAGGTAACTTTGCACTCGTAATGCAGTATGCTATCATAGCAGCAGGCGAAGGCTCCAGATTGAAATCTGAGGGGATTGAAAGCCCTAAGCCTTTAGTGAAGGTCGGTGGAGAAAAGCTCATCGACCGACTTTTGCGCGTCTTTATGCAGAACGACGCGACGGACATCGTGGTGATCTGCAACGGGCAGATGACAGACGTAGCGACACACCTGCAGACACTACAGCGCGAGGGTCTGGACGGCACACCGCTGCCGCTGCGTTACGTAGTAAAGGACACGCCGTCGTCGATGCATTCGTTCTACGAACTGAGTAGCGCACTGATGGCAGGAGGACAACCTACTGCCAATGGGAAGTTCATCCTTACCACGGTAGACACGATATTCGACGAGCAGGCCTTTGCCGCCTATGTCAAGGCGTTTGAGGCGAGCAAGGCCGACGGCGTGATGGCCGTTACCGACTATATAGAGGACGAGAAGCCACTGTATGTGCAGACTGACGCGAACGACGGCATCACGGCTTTTCTCGACAAGCAGGATGCGGATTGCCCGTGCAAATACATCTCGGCAGGCATCTACGGACTGCGCCCCAATGCCGTCCGTGTACTGGAGAAATGCATGGCGGAAGGCAAGAGCCGTATGCGCAATTTCCAACGGGCGCTTCTCGAGGAGGGACTCAAGCTGAAGGCCTATCCCCTGGGGATGGTCTTCGACATAGACCACGCCAGCGACGTGGCACATGCCAACGAGGTGCTGGCAGGTAGGGCTTCAGAAATCAGACCCGGAGTGGTCGGAATTTACCGCAGCAAGCAGTTTTCACCTAATAAAGTGGATGCCGACCGCGAGATTCTCGACGCTGTATTAGCGAAACTCGGTTGCCCACGTGTAGCGTTGTCGGAGGAAGACGTTGAGGCGCATGGGTTACCCGAAGCTACCCTCTACTTGTCTATGGCAAGAGGCGAGGCTGTTCTTGATAAGCTAAATAATGTGACAACGCTGAACAGTGTGGGTGGTATAATAAAATGTAACGCGCGCACGTGGCAAGACGAAGAACCAGTCTGCGGATTCCCTAGATGGGTGAAGCGGTCCGATGGGTGTGCACAAACTGTTGCAGATGTGACACTGTGCAAAACCGCTGAGGATTACGATAAGCTGACGGCAGAGTATCGCCTGCACAATATCCCGTGGGTAGAGCAACCGCACTACGACGGAGACCTTGTGAAGTTCTATGCCGTCGGAGGCACGGACTTCTTCCATTGGTCATACCCGACAGAGACCGGGCAGACAAAGTTTGGGCTGGAGGCTGCCAACAATTCGCAGGTACGCCACTACCCGTTTGAGGTTGAAAAGCTAAAGCATATGGCTGCCCATGTGGCACAGCGCATTGACGTGACGGTGTACGGCGGAGATGCCATAGTGCAGAGCGACGGAGCTATACATATTATAGACTTCAACGACTGGCCTTCATTCGCACCGTGTAGAGAAGAGGCGGCAACTGCCATTGCCGTTATATGTAACCAAAAACTGAAAGAGACAAATTGAGTATAAAAGAATTTAGACAACTGCTGCAGAGCACGTACAAGTCACGCGACACGGAGGAGAACATCGACATCTACTTCACGCGCCCCATCGGCATGGTGATTACGCTCGTCTGCAAACGACTGGGCATACACCCCAACGCCGTAACGATATTCTCGTTCTTCCTGGGCATAGCGGCAGGCTGGATGTTCTACCACACGGACCTCGTGCACAACATCTACGGCGTACTGTTGCTCATGGCGGCTAACTTCTGCGACTCTGCCGACGGGCAGTTGGCACGCATGACAGGCAAGAAGACGCTGACGGGACGTATGCTGGACGGCTTCGCCTCGGACGTGTGGTTCTTGAGCGTGTACGTAGCCATCTGCCTTCGAATGCAGGGTGAGCTTATACCCGGACTGGACATACACTGGGGCATAGGCATCTGGCTATTGGGCGCACTGGCGGGCTTCATAGCCCATGCGAGACAGGCACGCCTGGCTGACTACTACCGCAACATACACTTGTTCTTCCTACTAGGCCGCAGTGGGTCCGAGTTGAACTCGTACGAGAGCCAGAGGGAGATATACTTGAAGTACAAGGCGGAGCGAAACCACGTCGGCATGCTGTTCTTCTACAACTACGCCAACTACTGCCGCGCTCAGGAGGCATCCACACCGCAGTTCCAGCATCTGCGCAAGCGCCTCATCGAGAGGTACGGCAGCATGGACAACATACCACAGGACGTACGCGAAGACTTCTGCCGACAGAGCCTGCCACTGATGAAGTACACCAACTTCCTCACGCACAACTGGCGCGCCTTCGTGTTGTTCTTCAGCTGCCTCATCAATCGCCCGTGGATATACCTGATGTTCGAGGTGACAGTGATGTACGCCGTGGTGGTGTACATGCACAAACGCCACGAGGGCATCTGCCGCAAATTCTGCACCGAGCCGCTGGAGCAACCCAAGGAGGGCTACCTCTTCGACTTCGGCGGCACGCTGGACACGCGCGGTGAGCATTGGAGCAAGGTGCTGTGGCGGGCATACCAGAAGGCCGGGGTGCCAGTGTCGTGGGACGACTTTTGGCAGACCTACTGCAATACGGAGCGCCGTCTGGGAAGCGAAGAAATCATAAAGCCGTACAACACGTTCCGCCATACGCTGGACACTAAGATAGAGATGCAACTGGAGTGGCTTACGTACAGCGGCATCGTAAAGCTAGACCGCGACACTCTGAAGAAGATGCATTACGAGATTCTCGAGACGGCATACGACGAGGTAAAGCAAGTGACGGCGGAGTCCAAACTTGCACTGGAGAAGCTGCATAGACGCAACATACCAATGGCACTGGTCAGCAATTTCTACGGAAATATCAGCACCGTACTGCGCGAATTCGACCTCAGCCAATACTTCGTAGAAGTCATCGAGTCGGCTGACGTAAACATACGCAAGCCAGACCCACGGATATGGCAACTGGGAATAGAAGCGCTGCAGAAGCGTTACCCGGAACTTAAGCCGGCAGACATCACCGTTGTCGGCGATTCACAAGAAAAAGACACACAACCGGCCCAAAGCCTCGGATGCAAAACAATACTGCGAGGCAACAGACCGTTAGAAGAAGAACTCAACATACAATAAGCAATGCAAGGATCAAACGTAAAACCTGCTGAAGGAAAGCTTGGTATTATGGTAGTAGGCAACGGTGCCGTTGCCACAACATTCATGACTGGTGTGCTCATGGCACGCAAGGGACTGACAAAGCCTGTCGGTTCGATGACACAGTACGACAAGATACGCGTCGGGAAAGGAGACCAAAAACAATACCTTCCATACAACGAGATCGTGCCCATCGCCGACCTCAACGACATCGTCTTCGGCACGTGGGACGTCTATCCTCAGAACGCCTTCCAGGCTGCTATGTATGCTGAGGTACTGAAGGAAAAGGACATCATGCCCGTAAAGGACGAGCTGGAGAAGATTGTCCCCATGGCAGCGGCATTCGACAAGGACTACGCCAAGCGCCTCGACGGCAGCAACGTGAAGCAGTGCGCCACACGCTGGGACATGGTAGAGCAACTGCGCGAGGACATACGCCAGTTTAAGGCCGCTAACGACTGCGCACGCATCGTGGTGCTATGGGCTGCATCAACAGAAATCTACGTTCCTGTGAATATGGACGTGCACGATACCCTCGAGCACCTCGAGACCGCCATGAAGGCCAACGACACGAAGAACATAGCACCGTCCATGTGCTACGCATACGCCGCACTGAAGGAAGGAGCACCGTTCATCATGGGTGCACCAAACACCACCGTCGACCTACCGGCCATGTGGGAACTGGCAGAGCAGACACGCATGCCGATAGCCGGAAAGGACTTCAAGACTGGACAGACACTGGTAAAGTCGGGCTTCTCGCCCATCATCGGCACTCGCTGCCTAGGTCTCTCCGGATGGTTCTCAACAAACATCCTGGGCAACCGCGACGGACTGGTGCTAGACGAGCCGGACAACTTCCGCACTAAGGAGGTGAGCAAGCTCTCCACACTGGAGACCATCCTCAAGCCTGAGGACCAGCCTGACCTGTACACCGACTACTACCACAAGGTACGTATCAACTACTACCCTCCACGCAACGACAACAAGGAGGGATGGGACAACATCGACATCTTCGGATGGATGGGCTACCCCATGCAGATAAAGATCAACTTCCTCTGCCGTGACTCCATCCTTGCCGCCCCACTCTGCCTCGACCTCTGTCTGCTCAGCGACCTTGCAGCACGCGCCGGACGCTACGGCATACAGCGCTTCCTCTCCTTCTACCTCAAGTCGCCCATGCACGACTATACCAAGGGAGAGCAGCCCATCAACCATCTCTACCAGCAGTACACCATGCTAAAGAACGCCATACGAGAGATGGGCGGCTACGAAGCAGACGAAGAGATTGACTAATCAACTCATACACCGGAGTTAGAGAAGGAGAGTACTAACAGTAGTCTTAGTAAAGGTAAAAAGTAACTTGTGCAGTTTTATGTAACTGCTGGAGTTGAAAAATATCACGATGGGCTGAAAGCCCTATACTACATAGCCCAGGGCAACGCTCTGAGTACACTTAGCCATCAACCGCCGCCCTGTAAGGGCAAAAGTACATAATATATAATGTACAAGGTTATAGGCTTTTGCCCTTACAAGGCGCGTTGATACATACAAACAAAATACATAGAAAGAGAATAGACTGTGAAGAAAGAACTTAGAAGATTGTTAATCCTATGCCTGCTGGCAGTGATGGCAGTAGTGGCTGACGCTCAAGTGATAAAAGGTATTATCCTTGATGCTGACACTGGCGACAGCCTCTCGGCTGCAAGTATCAGTTACAAGGGTAACCACATCGCGACCATAGCTGACCACGGCGGCAACTTCGCCATAGCGCGCCACGAAGGCTGGAAACTCACGTTTTCAGCCGTAGGATACAAATCACAGACATTGACCATCGGTCCTGGCTCCGCAAGCTATTTGATGATATATCTGGAGTCCGACACCCGCAAGCTCGACGAGGTGGTGGTGAAGTCGAAGAAGAGAAAGTACGACAGGAAAGACAACCCCGCCGTGCTACTCATGAAGCGCGTCATCGCCGCCAAGAAGCAGAACAAGCTGGAGAACAAGGACTTCTATCAGTATCGTAACTACGAAAAGCTCACCCTGGCAAACATCATACGCAAGGAGCGAATAGACTCCGGCGTATACGGACGTGTGGAGCACCTGCGCAACCAGATACAGTTCGACTCCATCGCCGAGCGCTACACCATGCCTGTCATCACGACAGAGAAAGTGGTGCACGTCTATTACGACAAGGCGCAGAGCAAGACCCGTACGGTCATAGAGGCCGAACGCTCAGCCGGTATCAACGAGCTACTGGAGACGGGCGAAATGTTCACATCGCTGATAAAGGATATATTCAGCGAGGTCGACATCTACGACGAAAATATACGCCTGCTGCGCAACCGCTTCCTCTCCCCTATCAGCAACGGCGCCACCGACTTCTACCGCTACTACATCGTGGACACCGTGCAGGTGGGCAGGGACCAGTGCATACAGCTCACCTTCCTGCCCAACAACCAGCAGGACTTCGGTTTCCGTGGAGACCTCTGGGTAGTCAACGACTCCTCGCTGCACGTACGCCGTGTGAAGCTCGACATCCCGCGCCGCTCGGACGTCAACTTCGTAAGGAAGATGAACATCACGCAGGAGTTCGAGCAGTTGCCTACGGGCGACTGGGTACTGGCGCTGAACGACATGGATGTAGATGTCAGCATCACCGGCAAAACCGGCAACATGTTCATCACACGTACCTCACGCCGCAGCGACTACTCCTTCGACCCTATCGACAAGAAGATATTCCACGGCAAGGCAGAAGAGATATACGACCCATACGCACAGATGCGTGACGCCAACTATTGGGCTGAGAACCGCGACGTGGAGCAGACAAAGGGCGAAGCCGGCATGGGCAAGTTCATCGAGGGTATAAAGAAGAGCAAAGCGTTCGGATGGATTATCTTCGGTGCAAAGGCCGTGCTAGAGAACTTCATCGAGACCTCTGGCACGGGCAAGCCGAGTTATGTGGACATCGGACCGTTCAACTCTACGTTCTCATCCAACTCCATCGACGGCTTCCGTCTGAAGCCCGGCTTCCAGACGACGGCAAACCTACATCCGCACCTCTTCCTCAAGGGATACTACGCACACGCCTTCCGTTCGAAGAACAACTACTACAGCGGTACGCTGACGTACTCCTTCAACAAGAAGGTGTACTCTCCGCAGGAGTTCCCACGCCGCAACCTCTCCTTCACGTCGTCATACGACATCGCCTCTGCCTCGGATAAGTTCATGCTCCTCGACAAGGATAACGTCTTCGCAGCATGGAAATGGAGTAGAACCCTCAACATGGCGTACTACAACCGCCAGCAGTTGGACTATGAGCACGAGACAGACTGGGGCTTCGCCATCAAGGGCGGCGTAAAGACAGAGAAGACCATGGCTACAGGCTCGCTCTTCTATACCAAGATGAACGAACCAATCCATCAGCAGCCCAACGATGCATATAACTCCGACATAAACGGCAGCTTCCGCACCTCAGAGCTCTACGTTCAGCTGACGTACTCCCCTGGCCAGCGTTACCTCAACGCCAAGATGGACCGCTTCCCACTCAACCGCGAAGCTCCCATCTTCAAACTGAAGCACACATGGGGCATCAAGGGCTTCATGGGAGGCGACTACAACTACCACGTGACGGAGTTCTCGGCATACAAGCGTTTCTGGCTAAAAGGACTCGGCAAACTGGACGCATGGGCCAAGGCTGGCGTACAATGGAATAAAGTACCGTACCCGCTCCTCATCGCGCCTGCCGCCAACCTTTCCTACATCCGCCAGAAGGAAATGTTCTACATGATAAACAACATGGAGTTCCTCAACGACAAGTTCGTCTCCGTCATGGCTGAGTGGGACCTCCAAGGCAAGGTGCTCAACCGCATTCCGCTGCTCAAGAAGCTAAAGCTGCGCGAGCACATCGGTTTCAACATGCTCTGGGGCAGTCTCTCTGACAAGAATAACCCCACCCTGCCGCAGAATGCTCACGACCCTTACCTCATGCGTATGCCACAAGGCTCGCACATCATGAACGTCGGCGAACCGTATTTCGAGATGAACATCGGTATACACAACATCATCAAGGTACTGCGAGTTGACTACGTAAGACGTTTCAACTACATGGACCAGACAACGTTCTCAAGACACTCCTTCCGTCTGGGATTCGAAATGAACTTCTAAACATAAGCCAACGAAAAAGGCGCTCCCGAGAGATTTCTCAGGAGCGCCTTTTTTGTTGGCGTTTTATCTTTATCACATACGAGTTACTTTATAAATGCCGCTACTGCAAAAGCTACTAGAGTCAGCAAGCTAACTGCTACTGCTACGTTAGCGTGCCGTGCAGGCTGCACCACACGGAAATGCAGGTACTCTTCGTGTATCCATGTCAGCACCCATACCACGACGTAGGCAAGTATGAGGCCGCCCACGATGTCGCCCGGGTAGTGGTATCCCAAGTAGACTCGAGAGTAGCAGACTACCAACGCCACGAGTATCATCACTGGAGACAGGTAATGGTCGCGGAACCAATGTACAACGAGCAACGTCAGCAGCCAGATGTTTGCCGAGTGGCACGACGGGAAGCCGTAGCCCGAACCGCGCTTGCCGTTCACCGTATGTACCAAGTCGGCTATCGGATTGTCTGGGTTGCTCGGGCGCAAACGTCCTATCCACGGGCGCAAGAAGTGCGAGTTGGCCCAGTCGGTAACGAGCATGCCCAACCCCACCATTAGTAGGAGCGTCAGCACGCCGCGCCACGAATAGTTGCGCCACGTGACGTAGAGCAGGCTAACGTACAAAGGAATCCACACCAGTTTCTGCGTTACCAGATACATGAACTGGTCTAGAAAGGCCGTGTGGTGGCCGTTGATGAAAAAGAATATCTGTTCGTCCATATTTCGATGCAAAGTTACGCAAAATATTCCAAAAAGTAGTACCTTTGCACGGTTTTAATAATAAAGAGCATTATCCACTATCACATGAACAACAGTATCAAAGTAAAAGGATTCACACTTGGCATCCTTGCCGCCATCTTCTACGGCACCAATCCGCTGGGAGCGCTACAGCTCTACCGTGACGGCTTCAGCACTGGTATGGTGCTGACCTACCGCTACGTCTTCGCTGCCCTTATACTGGCAGTAGTGATGCTGGTACGCCGCGAGTCGTTCGCCATAAAGCGCGGCCATGCCATACGCTTCGCCATGCTCGGTGCCCTCTTTTCCATGTCGTCGGCCATGCTCTTCAAGAGCTTTGTCTATATGCCGGCAGGCATTGCCAGCACCCTTCTGTTCGTATACCCCATCATGACGGCGGTGCTCATGGCGATGTTCTACCACGAGCACATCACGTGGAGCACCACCATCGCCATAGTGCTGGCCATCTGCGGCGTGGCTATGCTGAACCAAGGCGACGGCAGTGCACTCAACGCTACGGGCTTCGCCCTAGTCATGCTGTCGTCGCTGCTGTATGCCTTATATATAATAGGTGTCAACCAGTTTAAGGTGGAGATATCTCCGACGAAGTTCTCCTTCTTGGCGCTCTTTTTCGGTGCCATCTATATGGTGATCTTCACGTGGCTCTCCGGCGACGGCGTGCAGCTCCTCGAGACGCCCATGCAATGGACGTGCGCCCTGCAGCTGGCCCTGATGCCAACGGTCCTCTCGATGTTCTTGATGAACATATCGATAAAGCTAATCGGCAGCACACCAGCCTCCATTATGGGAGCATTGGAACCCGCCACCGCCGTTATCATCGGCATCACCATCTACAACGAGCCCTTCACCCTCCAGTTGGCGCTGGGCATACTGCTAATCCTGGCCGGCGTCACCGTCATTGTGGCGTTTAAAAAGTAGACTTTTGCCCTTACAGGGCGCGTTGGTATATACATACAAAAACCCAGGGCGCTGCCCTGGGCTATGTAGTTGTTGGGCTTTCAGCCCGTACTTGTGTCAATATGCGCAAGTTACTTCTTGAACATGCTTATGCTTTTATCGTCTGCATATTCTCCAGACGGCGCTCTGCCATTGCCTCGTACTTTGTGCCGGGACGGCCGTAGTTGGCGTAGGGATAGATGGAGATGCCACCGCGTGGGGTGAACAGACCAGTCACTTCGATGTACTTTGGGTCCATCAGCTTCACCAGGTCCTTCATGATGATGTTGATGCAGTCCTCATGGAAGGCGCCGTGGTTGCGGAACGAGAAGAGGTACAGCTTCAGGCTCTTGCTCTCCACCATACGCTCGCCGGGAAGATATGAGATCTTTATCTCGGCGAAGTCCGGCTGACCGGTGATAGGACAGAGGGAGGTGAACTCGGGGCAGTTGAACTGCACCCAATAGTCGTTCTCGGGATGTTTGTTTACGAACGTCTCAAGCACTTCGGGAGCGTAGTCCTGCTTGTATTCAGTCTTGGCTCCCAGCTGCTTGAGTCCTTCGTCTTTGCGAGTGTCAGACATAACGATTATGCCTCCTCTTCCTGACGGTCGTCAATGTTGTCGCCGTTTGTAGGCATCATCACTTCCTCGAAGTTGGTGATTCCAGCCTCAACGAGGAGGTTGTACCACTGGAGGAGCTTCTTGATGTCGCTATTGTGCACGCGGTCACGGTCGAAGTTTGGCAGGAAGCTTGCGAAGTAGTCCTGCAGCTCGGCTGGAGTAGCCTTCTTGTAGTTGAGGGAAGCCACCTTGCCGCCTTCCTTGTCGCGCAGAGCAGCAAGGATTTCGCCCAGCGGTTTGTCGTCTTCGTCGGTGTACATTGCGATGTCAGCAAGAGAGGTGACACGGTCTGTAGCGAAGGCTGGTGTGCGCTTGTGGTCGCTGATGTTTTCTACTATGAGGGAACCTTTGCCGCGTGATACGAGCTCGTAGAGTCCTGGTTTGCCAGAGATGGCGAGAATTGTCTTTGTCATTTGTTTATGGTTTGTAAAAGTTGTATAATCTGTTCTTCTAATTCTGTTTCACCGTCATTGACGATGACGTAGTCTGCCCGGCGCGCCACTTCATCCTGGTCGGCCTGTCGGTCCACCCACGCCTTTGCCTTGTCGTAGTCCAGATTGTCGCGCTGCATGACGCGGCGTATGCGCACCTCCTGCGGTGCGGTGACTGCCACCACCTTGTCTACCCAATGTTCAAGGTGCGCCTCATAGAGGATGGCACTCTCCATCCACTGCAAGCCGGAGTCGTAGAAATCCTGCATGACGGCGGGGTGTATGACGGCATTCAGCGCCTGCTTGTTCTCCTCTGATGCGAGGAGATACTTCACGACGACGGGTTTGTTGTACGTTCCGTCCGGCAGGTACACCTCGTCGCCCATCAAGGCTCTGAGCTTCGCCTTCACCTCCTCGGAAGTCCGCGTGATGTGCTTTGCCCCATCGTCGCAGTCGTAAATAGTGATGCCGTGCCTGCGCAACAACTGGCAGACGTAGGACTTGCCGGCTCCTATGCCTCCTGTTATACAGTAATGCTCCATGTGTTACTTCTCTATGACGTAGTCTACCAAGTTGTCCTTTATGGTTGCCTTCACCACGCCGCCGGGTTGCATATATACTTTCACCTTCAGTTTCTGCGATGGGTCTTCCGGTAGGTCGTTGTAGTCTGCCACCACGGCAAACTGCTCTGCCTTCAGCTTCTTGCTTCGCTCTATGCCTACTGCCACTACGACATCCACACGGGCGGGGAACGTCTTCAGCAGCATGCCCTCAGGCATATTGATAGGTTGCACGGGGACGTTGAGCGTCACCTCCGTCAACTGTTCGACGTTTATCTTCATCTTCACCACCTTAGGTTCTATCTTGGCACCCGTGATGCTCTGCAGCGGCACCTGAAGCTCTTGCGACTCCTTGAGGTTGCGCATGGTCTGCGTCTCGGTAAATACGACTGCAATGGTGTCGAACGCTGCCTCCTCGGCATATACCGTCACGCTATCCGGATAGACTTGCGTTTGGGTAATGAAATAGTTCTCCGCCGGGCGCAGGTCTCCGTCTAGCCTCACCGCTATCCGCTTTCGCGCTCCATGGTTGTAGTAGAACTCCCATCGGTCGGCCTTGACGGAGACTATGGAGGTGGTCGAGGCCAGTCGCATCAGCAGTATCTTCTGCAGGTCAGTGGCACTGACGTATCCGCGTCCCTTACTGTTGGCATATAACGGGAAGTGCAGGGAAATGGGACGCATATCTGCCGAGAAATAGTACTTTAAGAGGTTGAACCCCTTGTCGCGCAGTCGCACCTTCACCGTGTCCGGCAGCGACTGCGTTATCACTACATCCTGCGGCACGTCCACTATGCGCAGCTCCACGCTGTACTCCTCCTCGTACGTGTCGTTAAGTACGGAAAGGAACCAGAAGGCGGCACTCATGGCCAAAAAGAAAAGAAAAATCAAGAACTCCTTGCTGCTGCGATTCAGCAAGAAGTCCTTGATTTCGTTATATTTTCTCTTAGCCTGAAATTTGTCCATAGTGAACCTTTAGGGGACATACTCTTTCTGTACGTCGCGCTAATAAAGAGCGTCTTTACTTCTGCTGCTGTGAGCCGGCGTCAGCAAACACGTAGTTGCGGTCTACCTTTATCGTTACGCCATTGGCAATGGCGAGGTCAACGGTATTCTTCTCGATGTCGATGTGCTTTACAGTGCCGTATACGCCACCAGCTGTAACCACCTGCGTACCCTCGGTAAGGGTGTTCTGGAAGTTGCGGATTGCCTTCTGCTTCTTCTGCTGAGGACGAATCATGAAGAAATACATGATGGCAAAGATAGCCACCATCATGATAATCATGGAGTAGCCTCCACCCTGGGCTGCCTGGGCAGCAAGAATCATATTAGATACCATAGTTTTTCAGTGTTGTTGTTATGTGTTTATTTTTTTGTTTTGTTGGTCTTTTTCTTCTCTGGCATCACCTTCATCATGCGTCCGTTGTCTATGAGGTGGCGCGCAATGGTGTCGAGCATACCGTTGATGTAGCCACCACTGCGAGGTGTGGAGTAGAGCTTTGCCAGTTCCACATACTCATTGATGGTCACGTTGACCGGAATGTTCGGGAACGACAGCATCTCTGCTATTGCCAACTGCATGATGATGACGTCCATATAGGCCAAACGGGAGAAATCCCAGTTTCGCGAGGCCTCTGTCATGTACTTCTGGTACTGCTCGCCGTTGAGTATTGCAGCACGGAAGAGCTTGCGTGCAAACTCCTTGTCTTCCTCAGACGTGTAGTCAGGCAGCAACTCCTGGTCTGAGCCGCTGGTCTCGGTGAATCGCTTTATTGTCTTAAGCACGAAAGTGTCTACCACTTCCTTGTCGTCGTTCCAGTAGAGGCTGATTTCCTCGAGAGTGGCCTCCAGGTCTTCGTTGTTCTGGATGAACTGCTTATAGAGCTTGCGCCAAACCTCACGGTGGGTCTCGTAGTCGTCCTCCTTGGATTCGAGGAACTCGTTGTATGTCTCACACTTCGTAATCTGCAGGTATAGGTTCTTCACAAACTCCGTGCGCTCTGCCCATACGTCCTTCTGTTCCTCCACAAACTGATGTAGCTGTGCGTTCTCCTCCAGCTGTACGGCAAACTTGTTGTATGCAAAGCGCATCGACGGGAGGTCCTTTCCCTCGCGCTCTGCCTTTGCCGCAGCCACGTCAGCGTGCTTGCGTGCCATCTTCGTTATGGCCACGATGAGCAGCAGCAACACATTATATAAATGGTAGGACTTTGAGAGAGAGAACAGCATCTCCTTCTCTGCACTGTCAATGTTGTTGTTACCGTTTTGGAAGTACGCGTATGTCAACTGCACCGCTTTAATTCGAATCAGCTCTCGATTAATCATTGCTTTTTCTTGTAGATCGCTTGTAAAAATAAATTAATTTCGCTACAAAGGTACGCAAAAAACGCCACCTTTGCAAAGAAACGTGCCCATTTAGTACATATTTCGCCACAAATACAGCAAAAGACACTGCAAAAGTTTGCCGTTCAACAAAAAAGTAGTACCTTTGCAGCCGCAAATTCATAGGCTATCCACGTGTGATGGTGAATTAAGCACAAAATTCAATTATTCAAACTTAATTTAGAGTAACACAAAAATGTTAGAAATTAATCTTTCAGGTAAGAAGCGCGAAGTTATCGGCAAGAAGGCTTCTAAGGCAGCCCGCGCAGAGGGTATGATTCCATGTAACCTCTATGGTGAGAAGAAGGGCGAGAACGGTCCTGAGGCTCTCTCTTTCGCAATTCCTTTCAATGAGCTGCGCAAGGCTATCTACACTCCTCACGTTTATGTTATCAACATCGACATCGAGGGCGAGAAGCACATCGCTATCATGAAGGAGATTCAGTTCCACCCAGTAACAGACGCTGTTCTGCACGTTGACTTCTACGAAATCACTCCTGAGAAGCCTATCACTGTAGGTATCCCTGTAAACCTCGTAGGTCACGCCGCTGGTGTACGTGCCGGTGGTCGTCTGAGCCTCTCTATCCGTCAGATCAAGGTTACCGCTCCTTTCGCTAACATCCCTGAGAAGCTGGACGTTGACGTTACTGCACTGGAAATCGGCAAGACTATCAAGGTTGGTTCACTCCACTACGACGGTCTCGAGCTCGCTACTCCTGCAGAGGTTATCGTATGCTCAGTTAAGATGACTCGTGCTGCTGCCGCTGCCGCTGCTGCTGCCGCTGGTAAGTAATAAGCACACAAAGCCACATACTGATAATAAGAATCAGAAAGTCGAGGCACTCTTGGGGATTCCAAGGGTGCCTCTTTACGTTAAAGACAAAAACTATGGAGAAATATTTGATTGTCGGTCTGGGCAACCCTGGCGCGGAGTACCACGAGACACGCCACAACGCCGGATGGATGGTGGTGGATGCCTTTGCAGCAGAGGCCGGTACGTCGTTCGAAGACAAACGCTACGGCTACGTGGCGGAGACAAGCGTAAAGGGCCGCAAGCTTTTCCTGCTGAAACCCACAACATACATGAACCTCAGCGGTAACGCCGTGCGCTACTGGCTGGAGAAGGAGAACATCCCCACGGAGCACCTGCTCGTCATCGTCGACGACCTCGCTCTCCCGCTCGGCAAGATGCGCCTCAAAGGCAACGGCAGCAACGGCGGACACAACGGTCTGGGACACATCCAGCAACTCATCGGTCAGAAGTACGCACGACTCCGCATGGGCATTGGGGCCGACTTCCAAAAGGGACAGCAGATAGACTGGGTGCTGGGCAAGTTCTCCGACGAGGACAAGAAGGTCCTCGAACCGCTCATCGCCACAGCTGGCGACATCATAAAGTCGTTCGTCCTGGCTGGCGTGGACATCACCATGAACCAGTACAACAAGAAGTAACACGCTCTTTTCTCAGTACACCAAACAACAAGAAGTACATCCAACTACCATGGAAGAGAAGAAACTAAAATACCAAGAGAGTGCCCGCCTCGACAAATGGCTTTGGGCGGCACGCATCTTCAAGACCCGCTCCGTGGCTGCCGACGCCTGCAAGAACGGGCGCGTCACCGTGGGCACGGCGCAGGCCAAACCGTCAAGAACGGTGAAGACGGGCGAAGTGGTAAACGTCAAGAAGCCCCCCATCACCTACTCCTTCAAGATTCTCAACGCCATAGAGACCCGCGTGGGAGCAAAACTGATAACGGAGGTGTACGAAAACGTCACAGACCCGAAGCAGTACGAACTGCTGGAGATGTCGCGCATCAGCGGCTTCGTAGACCGCGCACGTGGCACCGGCCGCCCCACCAAAAAGGACCGCCGCGCCATAGACGCCTTCGTAGACCCCACCCTCTTCGGCTGGGACGACGACGATCTGGACGACGAACTGGACTAAAACAGCAAAAAGAATCAACAAAAGGTAGGTTACAGAAGCCGAGAAAACTTCTGTAACCTACCTTTTTTGTTTTATTTGATTTGGAATTTTCCCACTTTAAGTGAACAAATCATCCATTGTGATTTGCACTTGAGCCAGCGCTGCATATTGCGTAGCGCGCACACCGAAAGTAGTAATCATCGTTGGGATGATACCACTCTTTATTCCTGTTTCTGCGACAAAATCTGCCATTCTGTTGCGAATGCGCATATCCTCTTCCTTGGTTATGGTATAAGGCATCTGCGAATACTTTATTTCACATAGATTCACCAGATTGTCGGCACGTTCTATCAGCAAGTCTATCTGTGCAGCTGGTATCGAGACCTTACTGCGCCACGAATAGTACTCCGTGTGGATTTGGTCTATACCCAGGAAATGTTTTATCTGCGGAACATGCAGCATGCAGACTCGCTCAAAGGCCAAGCCATACCATGTGTTCTGGCGTGGCTTGCCCATCATGTGAGTCCAATATCCTGTATCCGTAGTGCCTGGATGGCAGAACATCATATAGAATAAGGTATAGAGGTCAGTAAGCTGATAAAGTTGGTCCTTACGCTTTATCTTTTTGTCCCTTGTATTGTAACTTCTTACGAAATCACAATTAATCAGCTCACCAAGTACCTTTGTCAGTGTGCCTCCCGACTTCAGCTTCAACTTCTCTGCTATTTCCTTCCGTGTCATGCCTTGCCTGCAAGATGCCAGTGCCTCGATAACACGCATATAGATTTCAGAGTTCCGGAACAGGGACGAATACAGTCTTCCGTATTCACGCTTTAGCTCCGCATGTGGCGAGAAAAACAATCGGTCAACATTTCCTTCTACCCCCAGCTTCTTGTCTAGGAGACTAAGATAATAAGGCACACCTCCAAGTATGCTATATATCTGAAGAATAGACATACGAGTCCACGGGAAGCCATTAGCTTGCAGCATTTGCTCGGTTTCCAGAAGAGTAAACGGAGCCAGGTGCAGTTCATGGGTTATCCTGTTATGGAGTCCCCCATGACTGTCTATCAGATTGGCAATCATCCACGAAGTGGCACTACCGCAAACGACAAGCATGATTTCGCTTTGATGGGCAGCCCAGCCATTCCAGAAATGCTCAAATGCCTGCTGGAATCCAGACTTCGGCGTGTCCAGGCACGGAAGTTCATCTATAAAAACCACGAGTCTTTCGCCATTCAACCGTGCCTTCAGCAGCTGCTTCAGGGACTCAAAAGCCTCCGTCCAATTCTCAGGAACGAGTTGTTTTGAGTCGCCATACTCTCTCAAGGCATAACAAAAATTGGAGAGTTGCGCCTCCGCCGGGGCCTCAATAGACCCAGACATCTCAAAGGCAAACTTATCACTGAAAAGATTTCTCACAAGATAAGTTTTGCCGATACGACGCCTACCGTACACAGCCACAAATTCCGCCTTACCCGAACGGTAAAGCTCTGTAAGCTGCTCAATTTCTTTCTTTCGCCCTATTATTTGCTCCATACAGCCAATTTAAACATTAATTCTGCTGCAAATGTAAGACAAAAATCTGAGCTCAACAAGGATTCTTTAGCCAAATCGACAAAATTTTGCTCGATTTGGCTAAAGAATCCCTTATACTACAGCCAAATCGAGCAGTTTATCGTCGATTTGGCTGATGTTAGCATACTTTAAACGGTGGCTTCGTTCAAAGCCTACGCACAAGTTTGGAGGAAAAATCACCGTCATTATGCCTGATAGTACACAGCATCCTCTTCGTTCGAATGTTTGCAAAGACCCGCATCGGCAAACAAGCCTTCGAAACATAGGTCTTCATCAAGCTCTGGCCAATGAATACCATAACGGCTCAAGAAGAAATGTTTGCGTTGGTCTTGAGTCGCCACGGCAAGATTATGCCACTGGCAGAAAGGAGACTTAGCCTTCCAACCGTTCGTGGTTTCCGCCCATACATGAGTATCATCTACCCAAACCTTATTTATTCGATATCTTTCCATGATGCGTTACTTCTGATTAAGTAACGTGTATAAAAATAATTTGAGCAGTTTTTTTGATTCGCGAAATGTGCCAACGACGGGCTGAAAGCCCAACAACTACATAGCCCAGGGCAACGCCCTGGGTTAGCGTTGATTGTATCTACACGCCCTGTAAGGGCAAAAGTACATAAAACTCATGCGCTATACTATGGACTTTTGCCCTTACAGGGCGGCGATTGATGGCCCGATATACCCAGGGCGTTGCCCTGGGCTATGTAGTTGTTGCCCTTTCAGGGCGGGCAAGACAAATCTGTTCAAGTTATTTTTTACAGATTACTAAATGTCCTTTTTGTTGCAAAGTTACCCAAAATTATAGGAATACCCAATGTTTCACATATAAAATCTACATCTAGTAATGGAGTGCCAAACACATTCGCTTGCTTCCTTTTACTTTGGAAATGCTCCCACTTTTACATATTTTTGCTTTGGAAATGGTCAGATTTCTTTAGCTTTTTGCTTTGGAAATGAAAAAACTCTGTACCTTTGCACTTGATATTTAAGTTTTTAGACATGTTTACACGAATAGCTATCAAATATCTGCGCCAATGGGCGGAAAAGGACGAGCGCAAGCCACTGGTCTTGCGTGGGGCCCGACAAGTGGGGAAGACAACCTTGGTGGAGTTGTTTGCCAAGGAGTTTGATGCCTATATCTATCTGAACTTGGAGGAGAAGGAGAATGCTGAGCTTTTTGCGGCAGACTATTCTTTCGACGACTTGTTGGCGGGCATCTTTTTCAAGTCGAACGTGCCGCAAGATGCCAATAAGCGCACTCTGATATTTATCGACGAGATACAGAACGAGCCGAAGGCGGTGCAGACATTACGCTATTTCTACGAGAAGCGACCCGACATTTATGTGGTAGCAGCAGGCTCTCTTCTGGAGAGTCTGATGGGGCGGCACATCTCTTTCCCCGTGGGCAGGGTGGAGTATATGGCTCTGCATCCTTGCACCTTTGTGGAGTTTCTACGTGCCATGGGGCAAGAGGCGATAGCTGACGGCATAGAGCAGCTGACGCTTCCGGCTTCCCTCCACCTGCAGGTGATGGGGCTGTTCAAGAAATACATGATAGTCGGCGGCCTGCCGGAAGCTGTGGCAAACTATGCCAAGTACAAGGACTTCGTCAAGCTCAATGAAGTCTTCAACGCTTTGCTTTCCGGCTATCGCGACGACGTGGAGAAATACGCCAGCAAACCCAAGGAGCAGGATGCCATCCGCTACATCTTGAATTATGGATGGGCGGCGGCAGGCCACCGCATCCAGTTTGCCAAGTTTACGAGTTCTTCTTTCAAAGCAGCAGACGTGGGAAACGCATTCAGGACCTTGGAGAAGACGCTACTGCTGGAGCTGGTCTATCCCCAAATGTCAGCCTCCTTCCCTATCCTACCCGACTTAAAGAAGAGCCCTAAGCTGCTGTGGCTGGACACCGGTCTGGTGAACTATGTGGCGGGAATGCAAGAAGAGCTGCTGTTCAGCAAGGACACGGACGAATTGTGGAAAGGGGACATCGCCGAGCACATCGTCGGTCAGGAGTTGCTGGGGGCTTCCTTCACATTTGGAGAGACGCGTATGTTTTGGGTGCGTGATGCCAAGAACTCCCAGGCGGAGGTTGATTTTCTGATACGCTACAAGTCGCACCTTCTTCCGATAGAGGTGAAGACGGGCGACAATGCCAAGTTGCGTTCCCTGCACCTTTTCATGGACGAGTCGAAGGAAGAGGTTGCCTTGCGCCTTTGGAACGGCCCAATGACATCAGACACCGTCACAACGCAGAGCGGCAAGACCTTCACCTTATATAATATACCCCTCTACTATGCAGGACATCTACAAGAGTTTTTGGACAAGGTATACGGGAACATTGTATAATCCCTCAAGACGGTACGGAAAGTTTTATCTGCTATTCAACTTGAAAACAACTGGGGGAAAGCAAGGAATACGGAAAATTTGCATAAAACATTCTCTTTTGTCAAGATTTCGTTGTATCTTTGTGCCAACTATCGCGTTTCTTATTACTAAATCATAGAATACAAATGGAATATAAGACGTTACCATACGGAATCTCCTCCTTTACCCAGTTGCGCAATCAAGATTGCTATTGGGTAGACAAGAGTATGTTTATACCTAAGATAGAAGAGGCCGGCAACTTCTTGTATTTCATTCGTCCCCGTCGCTTCGGCAAGAGTATATTCTTGGGTATGCTGAGTGCTTACTATGATATCGAAGGTAAGGAAAACTTTGCCTCATTGTTCAAGGACTCGTGGATAGCCAAACACCCTACCCCTCTGCAAGGGCACTACCAGGTGCTCTACTTCGACTATTCTCTAGCAGCATCGGGCATAGGTTCTATTGACGACAACTTCAATGACTACTCGGCTATAGTACTCGACGAGTTTATAAAGAAATACGCCAAATACTATGACGAAGACACGGTAAAGAAGGTGAAGGGCACCAATAATGCCGCGTCTAAACTGAATGCCATTACAATGGCGGCAAAGTCCAAGGGCAATGAATTGTACCTTATCATAGACGAGTATGACAACTTTGCCAACAATGTGCTCAGCGAGCAGGGCGAAAAAGTATATCACGCCTTGACTCATGCACAGGGTTTCTACCGTGACTACTTCAAGCTCTTCAAGGGTACGTTCGCACGCATCTTGATGATGGGCGTAAGTCCTGTTACCGTCAACGACTTGTCGAGCGGCTACAACATAGCGACAAATATCTCCATGGACTCTACGTTCAATATGATGTTGGGATTAAGCGAAGCGGAGTTGAGGCAGATGATAGAATACTACAGAGGCCTCGGATTGATAAAGATTCCAACGGACAAGCTGGTTGCTGACATGAAGCCATGGTACGACAACTACTGCTTTGCCGTAGAAAGCTTCGGCGTTGATCCTTCCATGTTCAACAATGACATGGTCATCTACTATCTTCGCAGCATCATTCGCACGGGTAAACCTCCTGTAGATATGATAGACCCGAATACGATGACCGACAGTTCCAAACTGAAGAAGATAATCTACCTCGACAAACTAAAAGGTGACAGGCACAGTTTGCTTCGAGAGATTATGAACAATGGGTATATCTACGCCGAACTGCACGACAGTTTCCCTGCCGAGGCTTTGGTAGACCCCAACCTGTTCCCCAGCCTACTATACTATTATGGTATGCTGACTATAGTCGGCAGAAAGGGACGACGGGCAAAACTTGGTATTCCTAACGAGAACGTACGCCGTCAATACTACTCTTATCTGATCGAGGAATATGGCAAGGACACTGAAATGAACAGCACCGTACTGGGCGATTACTATGACGAGATGGCTTTTGACGGAAACGTGGAACACGTATTTGAATACATTACCGAAGGGTATCAGAAGTGTTCAAGCATTCATTCCAACATCCAGCAGGAGCGCAACATTCAAGGGTTTATAGCTGCATATCTGAACCAAAGCGGATATTACCTGATTGTACAAGAGATGGAGCTGAATGGCGGATATTGCGACATGGCGTTGCTTCCCGACAAAGTACACTATCCGGAAATTGAGCACAGCTACCTCCTTGAATTGAAGTATTTGAAGCCAAACGCCTCTGACAAAGAGATAAAAGAATCTTTCGAACAGGCTTGTGTTCAATTGGCACAATACCAGGACGACATCCGTTTACCCCAGATGACAAGCGGCACCAAACTTCATGCAGTAGCTATAGTGTATCGAGGCAAAACGATAGCGAAATTGAAGGAAGTGTAATATAAATCTGAGCAAAGTAATTACTTGTAGAATATACTATCGCTAGTCTTACGTACAAAAAGTGGCAATATTGCCAAAAAAACTTCACAGAAAGAGCTTGGTTTCAGAAAAACATCGTATCTTTGCTTACAAAAAAAAAGGCAATTTTGTCTAAATTTCCTTCTCTTTTTGCTTTGGAAATGAAAAAAAATCCCGTATCTTTGCGTAACAAAGATAACTCAATGCACATTTATACAAAAGCAAGAAAAGAAATGAAGTATAGACACAAATGGTTTGGGGGAACGGCTTTGGCTGTAGCCACCTTGATGCTGGCTTCATGCGCCAACGACAATGAAGTACCCACCGACGGTCCGACAGGCGGCTACACCGTGGTGACAGAAATCTCAGACAGCATCTGCGACGTATTGGGCAAGTCAGCCATCAATGAGTTCCTTATCTTTGCCCAGAATCCACGCTCCAGCTTCCGCATGGAGAACTGCAGCGCCTATCTTACCGACTGGGCAAAGATGCATAGGCTGGAATATGGCATTGACGATTCTCTCAACGTATGGATAGACGTACCGGCCAACACCAAGGAGATGGAATCCATGCCAAAGGTTATCCTACAGGGACACCAGGACATGGTGTGCGCATGGAAGAGTAACGAGAGCCACGACCCCACCACAGAGGTAGGTGAGCCATATTATGAAGGCAATTGGTTGAAGGGCAAGGGCATCAACCTTGGGGCAGACGACGGTATCGGTGTGGGCATGGCACTGGCTATCGCCAAGTCGAATGTGGCACACGGTCCTCTGCGCCTGCTCTTCACCACCAACGAAGACTGCGGTATGTATGGTGTGATGGACCTCGACCCCAAAGTGTTGGATGCTGACTATCTCATCAGCTTCGACGACGAGGACTATCCGAAGTTGACCACAGGAAGTCTGGAATGTTACCTCTGGACTAACAGCAAGAAGTATGAAGTGAGCAACCCTGATGCTTCCGGCAAGCTCATTACACTCGACGTGAAAGAACTGCTCGGCGGACACAGCGGCATAGCTATCGGCGAGAAACGACTCAGCGCCACCACGATATTGGCAAAGGTGGTAAAGGATGTCATCACGCCAAACGAAGGAAGACTTATATCCATCGACTGCGGAACGGTCGTCAATGCCATCGCCAACATACTGAGCCTGCAGTTCGTGGTGGATGCTGACAAGGCCGCCGACTGCAAGAGTGAGATAGAAAGCATCCTTGCTGATTACAAAAAAGAATATACCGAAGAAAAGACTATCAGCAGTAACTGTAATGTGAACGACGTGCCTGTCACGAATGTGGCCTCCGTCAGCGCAGAAGGATTGCTGACAGACCTCAACCAGTATTTCGAGGAAGTGATACAGGGTGTCATAGAACGCCAGAAAACTGACGACCTCGTAACCAAGTCAAACAACATAGGCGTGGTGAAACTTTCCAATGGAGAGCTGACCCTCACCAGTCTCCTCCGCTCTTTCAATGATGAATGGATTAAAAGCGAGAAGGATAGACTCACTGCTCTATCCTCAACCTTCAGCATGGAATTGGGCAACGAAATGTTTATGCCGGCATGGGACACCAAGGATGACGACCCATTCATTGAATTGATATTCAAGAACTATAAAGAGGTGGACTCCAACGCCCGCAAGGCAAAGACCCAGGGTGGTCTGGAGTGCGGATACTTCGTCCAAAAGAAGCCCGGCATCAACACCGCTGCCATGGGGCCGACAATCAAGGGCGCCCACACCATCGACGAGGCTTTGGACACTACCACTATGAAACCATTGATGAAAGTCGTGATGAAGACCCTGCATCAGGTCAACACACTCAAGTAACTACAGTTTTCCACATATAAATTAAAGCAAAAGCGCAGCGGTCAGACGGACGTGTCTACCACTGCGCTTTTTGTTTTTCCGTATCCGAACGGTTGAGTGACTGTGTCTTGACAGCAGCGAAAACAAGAATAAACGTATTGTTGGCAGTTGCCAACCACGTTGTTGACAGTTGCCGTCCACGTTGTCGGCAGTTGCCATCCACATTGTTGGCAGTTGCCAACAATCGTCGCGAAGGCTCGGCGACATCGTTAAAAGTGCTCGGCAATGCCGTTGCGGCTTGTTGATGGTGTCGTTGAAAGGCGGCGCTGTCGCTTTTGTTTTTTGCAATTTGTCCACTAATCTTCTTTTTTCTCCTATATTACCTGTTCCTTAAGTACCGTCAAAAACACAGTTAAGGAACAGCTATC
Organism: Oscillospiraceae bacterium; assembly: GCA_963588475.1. Taxonomy (GTDB): domain Bacteria; phylum Bacteroidota; class Bacteroidia; order Bacteroidales; family Bacteroidaceae; genus Prevotella. The sequence goes on from CAVAHD010000002.1 coordinate 84,628, forward strand.
ACCTATACCAGTTCCTTAACCATGTTAAAAACAGTAGCTAAGGAACAAGTATCCTTGCGTTTTAGAATAAAAAGTAGTACCTTTGCAGTACAAGAAAAGTATTAACTTACATAGAGATACAGCAATGGCATATAACGGAATCATAGGACGCGAATACGAAATACAGCTGATAAATGATGCCTGCAACAGCGACAAAGCAGAATTGGTGGCTGTGTATGGACGCAGACGTGTAGGTAAAACATATCTGATTAGACAGATGTTTGCCAATGACTTTGCGTTTTCATTCACAGGAATGTATGACACCTCGCGCACGGTGCAACTCGAGCAATTCCGAAAGAACCTTGAGAGATACTCGCAAAAGCCTGTCAAGAAACTCAAAGACTGGTTTGAGGCATTTAATGTTCTGCGTCTTTACCTAGAGTCGTTGCGCCGCAGACAAATCATTGTATTCCTTGACGAACTTCCGTGGATGGACACCCCTAAAAGCAACTTCATCTCTGCATTTAGTTTCTTTTGGAATGACTGGGCGGCAAACATTCCGAATATAAAGTTCATCGTATGTGGGTCTGCCACGACATGGATGCTTTCCCATGTCATTGGCGATAAGGGAGGGCTATACGGGAGGGTTAGCCGACCTGTATGCCTAAAACCTTTTACCCTAAGAGAGACATCACTCTTTCTGCACGAGATTAAAGGAATGGAAACAAGCGACAAGCAGATTTTGGACATTTACATGATACTGGGCGGTATCCCTTATTACCTAAACATGCTGGAAAAAGGGCTACCTGTCGATGTGTGCATAGACCACTTGTTCTTTAAACAGGGAGCACCACTACGACATGAATTTGACTTTCTATTCAGGTCTCTATTCAAGGATTCTGCGATATACAGAAAAACAGTAGAGGTCTTAGCTACAAAGATGAAGGGGATGAGCAGGAAGGAGTTGATAGAGACGATGAAAGTAAAAGAAGGGGGCAAGATGACGGAGGTGCTTGGCAATCTGATTAAATGTGACTTCGTACGCAAGTACTCTGCCATTGGAAAGAATGAAAGGGATGCACAGTATCAGTTGACAGACTTATTCTCCCTATTCCATATAAAATATGTTGCAGACAGCAACGGACAGGATGAATCTTTTTGGAGCAATTTGCATGGCGACGGACGGAGAAACGCATGGTGTGGATATGCTTTTGAACAGGTCTGCCTGCACCATATAGGACAAATAAAAGTGGCATTGGGAATCTCGGGCATCATGAGTAATGTCTATTCCTGGAGTTGCCGACCATTTGTTGACTCAGCCGGTACGCCATGGAAAGGTGGACAGATTGACTTGCTTATAGACCGCAACGATGGAGTCATCAATATTTGTGAGATGAAATATACTAACGCTGAATATGTCATTGATGCTGATTACGAGAACAGACTCAGAGAGAGAGCATCTCTTATGCAGGTTGTTACCAAGACGAGGAAGGCACTATTACACACCTTCGTAACCACATACGGCGTAAAACGGAATGCACATAGTGGCATTGTTCAAAACGAAGTAAGATTAGAAGATTTAATGAGATAAACAGCTTACTTACTTTTGGAACACAGACATTACAGTGACATAGGTCAACAGGAAAAGTACAATACTAAAAGCCCACAAAAGTATTCCTTTTGTGGGCTTTAGCATTAATTATTATGGTAATTGTGGCATTTTTTGCTACTTTTGCACCGAAATTAAAGAGTAGCAAAGAATGCAAGAAGAAAAAAGCACTATTTTCAATGACCTGACGGAGGACCGCAAGCAGGAAATAATGGACACGCTGTCCGAAAACGACGTTATCGTCTTCGAACAACTCAGCGGCATCACTCGCGCACCATTCCAGTCGGAGGCTTACGCCGCCATGATATGTACCCAGGGACATGCCACGTGCAAGATAGAGGAACAGGAGTACATCATCAACAAGAACGATGTGTTCATAAGTCGTCCTAACACGTTTGTAGAGAACGCCTTGCTCAGTTACAACTTCAAGTCGATGGGCATCGTCATGTCGCCCAAATACTTCGAGGGACTGTTGTCGCTGAGCGGCGGCTTTTGGGAAGCAGGATTTATCCTCCACAACAATCCGCTGATACACCTCACAGAGGAGGAGGCGCAGACCTACTGCCGTAACTTTATGTTCCTAAAATGGAAGCTCAGCTACAACGACTTCCCGCATAAGGCGGAGATTAAGACACTGATTCTGAAGTCGATGATGCTGGAGTTTTACGACACCATATCGCCTAAGCTCACCATGCCACCCAAGCGGGCATACTCTACAGCGGAGATGACATTCAGAAAATTCATAAAACTGGTAGAAAAGGAAACACCGAGGGAGCGCGAAGTGGGATATTATGCCAGCAAGTTGTGCATAACACCAAAGTATCTCTCCGCCATCTGCAAGGAGATAGCCAACCGCCCTGCATCGGCAATAATAAACGAGGCAACGTCAAAACAGATAAAGATGATGCTGCGCTCGTCTGAAATGACAATAAAGGAAATAGCGCGCGAGGCCGGCTTCGACAACCTCTCGTTCTTCGGGAAGTACGTTAAACGGGAACTGGGTATGTCGCCACGCGAATATAGAATGAACGGCGCTGAGTAGACATCAATAACACTTTAACGTTAATCGCCACCAATCGATATTTTTAACGTTAATTGCCGTTAATTGACCGTTAATTGACCATTAATTTTAAGTTTCTCCCATCCGGATGGAAAAGAAAATTCGGATGGAAAAGAAAAATATTAATGGTCAATTAACGGTCAATTAACGGCAATTAACGTCGAAAAAATACATATTTGCGTGACAGTTTACTTGTTCTTCCAGCTAACCTCATCCACGTCGGGGATGCTTAGGATGCGGTCTACGATGGTCTGCAACTCGTTGTAACCGTGAATGAAGAAGTCTATCTCGCAGGTTACTATCTCGTCCACCGTGACGGTGTGGAGGTTCTTGATGCTCAGCTTCAGCTCGTTGGAGATACTGTCTATAATGTCGTTGAGCAGGTGCAGACGGTCTACTGCCTTGACGGTGATAGTGGCAGGGAACACCACCTTGGGGTCCTCCACGAAGTCTACGGCGATGATGCTGTCGCCGAACTGTGAGGAGATGCTGATGGCCTGCTGGCAGTCGCGGCGGTGCACGGTGATGGTGTCGTTGAGGTCGTTGCGGAAGCCTATCACCTCTTCGCCCGGTATCGGACAGCAATGCTCGCAACGCAGATAGGGCGGCTTGGGCTGGCGGTCGAGGAAGAGATGTATGTTGTGGAGCGCCTTATAGGACTTCGCCACGTTGCGCCAGTCTGGCTGAGGCCACACGTGGACATCGGTGCCTATCTCCACGCTGTCTCCTCGCTTCAGTATTTTTTTCACCGAGCAGAGGTGGCCGTTTATCTTGGCGTATTTGGCGTGCATGCCCACCTCGGTGTGTATATTGAAGGCAAAGTCGAGGGCGGTGGAGTTTTTGGGCAGCTTGATGGCCTTGCCATCGGGGGTGTACACCTGTATGTCGTCGTTGTAGAAAGAGGCACGCACGGACTCGATGAAGAACTCGCTGTTGTTCTCCACATTGCCGGCATCGCGCGCCACGTCCCTCAGCACACTGCGGAAAGTGCTTATCCACTGGTTGATGCTGTTGGTTTGGGTAGGCCGCTCGGACTCGGCGAGGTAACCCAGATGCGACATCTTCGCCATACGCTCCGACTGTATGTGTACCTCCTCCCAAAGACCGTACTCCGAGAGCAGCTGCACGTGGAAACTCTGGTAGCCGTTCTGCTTGGGCTGGTCCACGTAGTTGACAATGGAGTTGGGGCGTTCCTTACACGCATCGGTAAGCAACGAGTATATGCGCAGGCACATGTCCTTCTCGCTGACACCCTCGTCGCACTTGAAGACGATGCGCGTGAAGTGGCGGCACTCCAGGTGCTCGAAGTCCTCGCCACTGGACTTCATCTTGCGCCAGATGTTGTACGGCTTCTTGTACTTCAAGTCGCGGCGGAACTTGATGTCGTTGGCCGTCAGCACGAGGTCCACCTTGGCCTCAAAGGCGGCAAGGCGGGTCTTGTCCTTCTCCTTGTCGTCCTCGATGAGAGCGAGTATCTCCTTATATATCTGCGGACAACGGAAGCGGAATGAGAGGTTCTCCAGTTCTATCTTTACGGTATAGAGACCAAGTCGGTTGGCAAGGGGAGCGTAGAAATAGTCGGTCTCACCGGCTATCTTCATCTGCTTGTCGGGGCGCATGGAGTCAAGTGTGCGCATGTTGTGCAGACGGTCAGCCAGTTTGATAAGTATTGCGCGCACGTCGTAGTGCATGGAGTCGAGCATCTGCTTGAAATTGTCCAGCTGCTTCGACATGGCGTACATCTTCTTGTTTTGCTTCGTGACGACCTTCACCAGGAATGCCACGTCGTCGCCAAAGTTATCACGGATATCCTCAATGGTGTGCGGCGTATCTTCCACAACATCATGTAAGAATGCGGCGCAGACGGGGGCTGCTCCCAGCTTCAACTCTTGTGCTATGATGAGCGCCACGGCGATGGGGTGTATTATATAAGGTTCGCCCGTGCGACGGCGCTGCTCGCGATGTGCCTCGCGGGCATAGTTAAACGCCTTGCGGATGAGTTCCATCTCTTGCGATGTAGACCGCTGCTGCATGGCAGCGAATACAGCAAACGCTCGTTTCTGTATCTCTTCTTCTGTTATTCCGTGAATATTATCCATAGTACCTAATACTTATCTACTACATGGTTTGAGCTGCAAAAATAGTTAAAAAATCTTAGCCAACCAAATTTCATGTGAAAAATTTAAAATCTTTAATACTAAGCAGAAGCCCAAGCAAGACAAGGACTTGACGGCTGCGGTACAAGGCGAAGCACGTCTTTTGGTTAAAAAAGATTAAATACAAAGCAGCTCGGGGCAAAAAGCGTTGTGTATCAAAGGAAAAGTAGTACCTTTGCAGCCGATTTTGTACACGCACGAGTGCACAAACACATATACAGAACATCCTAAAACAGTTAATGAGACAAGACAACAGAAAACCAAATCCAAAAAGCCAATACCGCATCAACGACCAGATTCGTGTGCGTGAGGTGCGCATCGTAGACGAAGACGGTTCAACGGTTATGCCGACCCGTCAGGCATTAGACATGGCACGCCAGCAAGGCGTGGACCTCGTAGAGATCAGCCCTAACGCCCAGCCTCCTGTTTGTCGTATCATTGACTACTCCAAGTTCCTCTATCAGCAGAAGAAGAAGGCAAAGGAGATGAAGCAGAAGCAGGTGAAGGTGGAAGTGAAGGAGATTCGCTTCGGACCTCAGACTGACGAGCACGACTACAACTTCAAGCTGAAGCACGCCAAGGAGTTCCTCGAGGAGGGCAACAAGGTGCGCGCTTACGTCTTCTTCCGCGGACGCTCCATTCTCTTCAAGGAGCAGGGCGAGGTACTCCTGCTGCGTTTCGCCAACGACCTGGAGGAGTACGGCAAGGTAGAGCAGATGCCTAAGCTGGAGGGCAAGAAGATGTTCCTCTTCATCGCTCCGAAGAAGGCTGGTCAGGCCAAAAAGAGCCAACAGAAGATGGACCGCGAACGCCGCGAGGCTGAAGCCGACGCTGCTGCAAGCGCTGAGGCTGAGGCACAGAACGAGGCTCCAGTAAGCAACGGTCTGGCTGAGAACGCCAAGGGCTTCGAGGCTCTGGCAAAGCTGCGCGAGAGTGCTCCCGAGGAGTAAACCGACGACTGCGCGCAGAACAATAACACAAGGAAAAAGAGTGTGCGTAACGCCCGGTATATGCGTTGCCACCATAATTAATAATTAATTAATCAACAAACAAAAATGCCAAAAGTAAAGACAAACTCCGGTGCCAAGAAGCGTTTTGCTTTCACCGGTTCAGGTAAGCTCAAGAGACGTCACGCTTTCCACAGCCACATCTTGACCAAGAAGACCAAGAAGCAGAAGCGTAACCTCCTCGGTTACACAATCGTTGACTCTTGTGACACAAAGCAGGTTCGTGACCTGTTGCGTCTCCGCTAATCCACCTTATTGTCAAATCTTTTTGTAAAAAGAAAGTAAAAAAACTATGCCAAGATCAGTAAATCATGTCGCTTCACGTGCGAAGCGCAAGAGAATTTTGAAGCTTACCCGCGGTTACTACGGCGCTCGCAAGAACGTTTGGACTGTAGCCAAGAACACATGGGAGAAGGGTCTTACCTATGCTTACCGTGACCGTAAGAACAAAAAGCGTTCATTCCGCGCTCTCTGGATTCAGCGTATCAACGCTGCAGCACGCATCGAGGGTCTGAGCTACTCACAGCTCATGGGTCTGCTCCACAAGGCAGGTATCGAGATCAACCGCAAGGTGCTCGCTGACCTCGCTGTCAACAACCCAGAGGCTTTCAAGGCCATCGTTGACAAGGTAAAGTAAGAAATTCGTAGCACTTTCACTACATACCTTTACAGTCGCAAACATATCCGCCGCTAGCGGCGTTATGTTTGCGATTTTTTTGCACCTACAAATATAATAATTCTCCATGTAGGGCGTTACTTATGCAGAAATGACATTACACTAATTTGCAACGCCTATGGATAAAGATTTACACACTAAGCACGCCTTCGCTCCAAAGCAGGCTACTATCGACTTCATAAGAATGTTTGCACGCACATACCGCACAATGCTCTCTGACAGTAAGCAATACGGCTACTGCATCAGCTAAAAGTGTTTGCGTAGGACTCTACTATATATATAAAGAGCCCCTACTCTGACTAACGGCTATTATGAAGTAATTAAAAGTTTAGAAAAAGAAGATGACAATCGTATCACCATCATTGCTGGCTGCAGACTTTCTGCATCTGGACCATGAGATAGAGATGATAAACGAGAGTGAGGCTCAGTGGCTTCATCTGGACGTAATGGACGGCAGCTTCGTACCGAACATCTCCTTCGGCTTCCCCGTACTGGAGGCCGTAGGCAAGGTATGCAAGAAGCGTCTGGACGTTCACTTTATGATTGAACAGCCCGAGAAGTTCATCAACGAGACTGCCGCACTTGGCAGCGACGTACTGATGAACGTACACTACGAGGCGTGCACACACCTGGACCGCTGCATCCACGAAATCCACAATAAGGGGATGAAGGCCGGCGTGACGCTGAATCCGTCTACCCCCGTCAGCGTACTGGAGGACATCATCCGCGACGTGGACCTCGTACTGCTGATGAGCGTAAACCCGGGCTTCGGCGGACAGAAGTTCATCGAGAACACCTACGCTAAGATTGCCCGTCTGAGACACCTGATAGACGAGAGCGGCTCGAAGGCCTTGATAGAAGTAGATGGCGGAGTGTGCGCCACCAACGCCGAAGCATTGGTAAAAGCTGGCGTAGACGTCCTAGTCTCCGGCAGCTATGTCTTTAAGGCGGAAGACCCTAAAGCCACCATCGCCGGACTGGCGAAGCTTTAAACTTACAAAAAATAGACTATGCAGATTTGCATAGCTACGGGCTGAAAGCCCAACAACTCCATAGCCCAGGGCAACGCCCTGGGTACACCGTATCATCAACTACCGCCCTGTAAGGGCAAAAGTGCATAAACTTGTACAAGACTATGTACTTTTGCCCTTACAGGGCGTTTAGATACACACAAACAAAAACCCAGGGCGTTGCCCTGGGCTATGGAGTTGTTGGGCTTTCAGCCCGTACATATACATTACTATGCAGCCTCGGCCTTCAAGTCGCGCTTAGACTTTGACTTCACTACCAGCCATACGCCGGAGAAGACGAGGACGGCGGCAACGGCCTGCATACCCTTGAATACGGCGAGACCTGTCAGCACGCTAACTGTCACAGACACAAGTGGCTGCACATAGTTATACACAGAGACTACGGTTGGGCGGAGCGTCTTCTGACCTATCATCATGCAGATGTAGCCAAGGTATGTGCCGAAGAAGATGACATAGCCAGTCTCAAGCCAAGCACTTGAAGGAACATTGGCGAAGTCGATAGCTGCCACGTGGCTCGCCGTGAAGGGTAATATCATGACAGAAGCCCACGTGAACATCCACTTGTTGATGGTGAAGAGCGAATACTTCGACAGAAGGTTCTTGAAGAGCGACAGGTACAGGGCGAAAGACAACTGCGCACACATGCAGAGCAGGTCGCCCCAGATGTTACCCACTTTGTCGTTGCCGGCAGTAGCACTGGTGGTGATGATGATGACGGCACCTGCGCAGCCTATCAGCACGCCCGCAGCTTTCTTCAAGGTTATCGGCTCCTTAAGGATAAGGAACGAAAGTATCATGGCAAAAATAGGCATGGAGGTTGTCATGATGCTGGAGTTGCTGGGCGAGGTGATGCTAAGTCCGATAGTGTAGCAACACTGGTTGAAGACGAGACCGAACAGTCCCGCCGCCGCAAGTTTGAAGATGTCCTTTACGGGGATGTGCTCCTTCTTGGCAAAAAAGCTCGTTATCCAGAACAATATCGCGCCACCGAGCACACGGAATGACACCATGTCGATGCCGTCGAGACCATGTATCATGGCATCCTTTCCTACAGGGGCCATCAAGCCCCAAAACGCACCTGAGCAGAAGAGGCACAGGTGGGCAAGCAACGGACGCTTGCTATCCTTACTCTTTTCCATCTTATTGTTGTTGTTTTTCTCGGGGTGCAAAGTTACTCATTTTTGCAGAAACCTTGGACATAAGACTGCTTTTTTCTTGCGAAGAGCAACAAAAAAAAGCGGTGCTGTTCCATTTCTGGAGCAGCACCGCCTTAAAGTTTGAGCCTCTTGTCGGATTCGAACCAACGACCCCGAGATTACAAATCACGTGCTCTGGCCAACTGAGCTAAAGAGGCAGGTGGGCAAGCTACTTACATCGCACCGCTACAACCAAGTACCTTTGCTACGTTCCCGTCCTGGAGGATTCCGAGGGAGCTGGTCGTGCAAGACTTGCCCATGTATTGAGCCTTCGTTTGTCACAAAAGCGGTGCAAAGGTACATAAAATTTCCCGTTTACAATGCAAAAAGAGCTTAAAGATATTCGTTTTTAAATATTGTTAAGACTTATAATTTCAAAAGCGTGTATTATCTCTAATAAAATGAGTAATTTTGTGGCATGATTTCACCAGTAGAATACATACAGCTAAAAGCCTTCGCACGCATCGAAGGCGTCATCTTCGGAATATTGGGCATTGCCGTTATGGCTTGCCTCGTAGAAAGCTTTGAGGACCCCAGTCTGCAGTTGCTAACGCCTATCGGCATCGTTGCCACGCCAATATTGGCCTACTACCGTCTGCGCCGTTTCCGCGACCAGGTGCTGGGCGGCGTTATCTCCTTCCGTCGCGGCATGGCGTATCTGGCGTTCAGCTTCGCCTACGCCGCACTGATTATGACGGTAGCATCATATGTATACTTCGCATTCGTGGACAACGGACAGTTCCTTATGGCCATACAGGAGCAGATGCAGGTGCCGGAAGTGCAGACTGCACTGAAGGAAGCTGGTATCAGCCAGACCGTCCTGCAGCAGGAGATGGACGTGCTCGCACAGATAAGACCTATCGATATAGCCATCAGCATACTGAGCAATGCGCTCATATCCGGCTTCGTGCTCTCGATAATCCTCGGATTCCTCTGCCGCAGGTCTGTTGCAAAGGCTTAGGCTCAGACAAACACACATAGACCCACCAACCAGTATACACACATGAACATTTCAGTAGTAGTACCACTATACAACGAAGAAGAATCAATCCCCGAACTATACGCGTGGATTAAGCGCGTGATGACGGAGAACAACTTCACGTACGAGATAGTCTTCGTCAACGACGGCTCCACGGACCATTCGTGGGACGTCATAGAACGCCTCTCCAAGGAGGACGCCAACGTACACGGCATCAAGTTCCGCCGCAACTACGGCAAGTCGCCGGCCCTGTATTGCGGTTTCGAGAAGGTACAAGGCGACGTTGTCATCACCATGGACGCCGACCTGCAGGACTCCCCGGACGAGATACCGGAGCTCTACCGCATGATAACGGAGGACGGCTACGACCTCGTCAGCGGCTACAAGCAGAATCGCTCACAGGGCGACCCGCTCTCCAAGACTATACCGACGAAGCTCTTCAACGCTACGGCGCGCAAGGTGAGCGGCATACACAATCTGCACGACTTCAACTGTGGTCTGAAGGCTTACCGCATTGACGTGGTGAAGAATATCGAGGTGTACGGCGAGATGCACCGCTATATGCCGTACCTCGCGAAGAATGCCGGCTTCAATAAGATTGGCGAGAAGCCCGTGCACCACCAGGCACGCAAGTTCGGTACATCGAAGTTTATGGGTTGGAACCGCTTCGTCAACGGTTACCTCGACCTCATCACGCTGTGGTTCCTCAGCTCGTTCGGCCGCAAACCGATGCACGTCTTCGGTTTCCTCGGCTCGTTGATGTTCTTCATCGGCTTCCTCTCTGCCGCCTATATCGGCATAGACAAGCTGATAGCCTTGAGCGAAGGAGTGCCGCAGCGCCTCGTCACCGACTCGCCTTACTTCTACATAGCACTGACTATGATGATGATAGGAACCCAGCTATTCCTGGCCGGCTTCGTGGCTGACCTAGTGAGCCGCTCGTCGCAGGGACGCAACGAATATCAGATAGAAAAGACGGTGTAGCCTACACCCACTGTCTGTCATATCTGAAATCCGTCTATCATATTTGAATGAGTATTAAAACAACAACTCGTCTACACATGAGTTTGAAACATATATTTAGCCTTATAGCGGCGGCTGCCGCCGTCAACGCCTGTTCATCGCTCGACTGTTCGATAAACAGTCAGGTAAACTGCGTCTACGGCATACAGGATGCCGACGGCAACGACAGCACACTGGCTTCCAGCGACACGCTGACCATCAGCACAAAGAAATATGCCAGTGCAACGGACGAAACGGCTACGCTGGACACCGTCTTGAACAGGTTGACCAGCGCCAACAACTTCACGCTACTAATGGGCGAGGCCAGTGAGACGGACGTGCTGTACATGACACTGACGCGTGGTGTCATAACGACGTACTACGACACGGTGTACATCACGAAGACCAACGAGCCTACCTTCGAGTCCGTTGACTGTACGCCGCGCTTCAACCACACCATCACGGCAATAAAGTCAACACACCACTTCATCGACTCCATACACATCAACAAAGCACAAGTAACGAACGATGCGTCAACAAAGAACCTATACCTGCGCTTGCGCAAGGACAACTAAACTGTTCTGCCTAGCCCTCCTCTTGCTGTGTGCTGTCGTATCGGCCTCAGCCCAGAAGAAGAAAGTGGTGGCGGAGCCGGACACCGTGCCGCTGTTCAGGGGTGTGCAGGTGTCATACGACTTGATGGGTACCATCATGCGGGCTGTCAGCGACTACGGACAGTATGAGGCTGCCGTACGTGTAAACCTCAAGGACCGCTTCTTCCCCACCGCAGAACTGGGCTATGGCTCGTCAGAACACAATCCGGAGGGCAGCAGCGTCATACACGCCTCGACGAACGCTCCGTACTTCCGAATAGGATGCGACTTGAACGTGGCCAAGAAGAAGCACGACGACTACCGCGTCTTCATCGGTCTCAGATATGGCTTCACGGCCTTCACGTTCAAGGCGGACGCAGAGTATACGGACCCCGTATGGGGCAACACCGTCAACTACCGGATAGAGGAAAGCGGATGCAACTACCACTGGGGAGAATTCCTCTTCGGAGTGGACGCAAAGATATGCGGTCCGCTGCGACTGGGATGGACAGTAAGATACCGCATGCCCCTCTCTACAAACGAGGGACAGGCTGGACAGATATGGTACGTGCCGGGCTTTGGAAAACGAGGCAACAAAATCGGAGGCACGTTCAACGTCATCTTCGAACTGGGTAACAACAAAAAGAAGAAAGGATGAAAAAGAGAACCATCACCATACTGCTGCCCGTCATCGTGATAACGGCAGTAATGGTATTCGCCTTCAACAGACCAGCGTCCGCAACTTACCAGAAGGACTCCGGACTGGTCTTCGGCACGTCGTACAACATCACGTACGAAAGCGAAACGAACTACAAGGATAGCATAACGGCTGTGATGGACCACGTGGACCGGTCGCTCTCACCGTTCAACAAAGAGTCCATAATCACTGCCGTAAACAACAATAAAGAGGTAGCCCTCGACGACTTCTTCACCGAAGTCTTCACGCTGGCAACCCAAGTATCCAAGTCCACCGGCGGAGCATTCGACATCACCGTCGCCCCACTGGTAAACGCATGGGGCTTCGGATTCAAAAGTGGCGAGTTCCCGACCGACAAGACGATAGACAGCCTCAAGGCGTTTGTTGGCATGGAATTGGTGACTCTCACAGACGGAAAGATAGTGAAGAAGGACCAGCGCACCATGCTCGATTGCAGCGCCATCGCCAAGGGATATGCAGTGGACAAAGTGGCGGACTTCCTGCGCAGCAAGGACGTCAAGAACTTCCTCGTGGAGATAGGCGGCGAAATAGTAGCCCAAGGCCAGAACCCCAAAGGGAAGAAATGGTCCATCGGTATAACGAAACCCGAGGACGACTCACTGGCCGTCAGCAGCGAACTGAGCGACGTAATACAAGTGACGGACATTGCAATGGCAACCTCAGGCAACTATCGCAACTACTATATATATAAAGGTAAGAAGTACGCGCACACCATCGACCCACACACAGGTTATCCTGCACGGCAGAACATCCTCTCCGCCACGGTCATGGGTCCCACCTGCGCGACCGCAGACGCATACGCCACGGCATTCATGACAATGGGATTCGACAAGACGATGGAATTCCTCAAGACCTCACCCGAAGGCAAGAAACTAAGCGTTTACCTCATCTATATGCACGACGGCAAGATGTGCGAATACGCTTCAAAAGAATATAAACAATAAAACGACGATATACACTATGGCAATCAACATCAAGAAACTCGTTACTCTCCCACTTTTCATGGGACTCACAGAACTGGAACTGCGCGACATAGCAAAGACCACTGCGCTCGGACAACGCTACCAAAAGAAGGGTACGAACATCATCACTGAAGGCGATGACTTGGACTCTCTGTATATCGTCATTAGCGGATGGTTTGAGGCTTGCACCACATCGGACAACAAGAAGTACCAGATGGTAGAGTTCCTCTCTGGCCCATACGTCATAGAGCCGGACAAACTCTTCGGCATACAGAAGCAGACGCGCTCGACATACCGCACCGTGACGGCATGCGAACTGCTGTGCATCAGCAAGGATGCACTCATGTCGCTCTTCGACAAGTACCTCATCGCACGCCTTAACTTTCTCAACCTCGTGTGCCGCAACGCACAGTTGGGAGAAAAGACCCCATGGATGCCTAAGTCTACAGGTACAAAGGGCAGCATCGTCGACTTCATCAAGCAGCACTGCAGAATACAGGCCGGCAAGAAGACTCTCTACACAAAGATGGTAGACCTAGCAGACGAAGTAAACGACAGCCGTCAGATGGTCTCCGACGCTTTGCATGAGCTGGAGGAAGAAGAGAAAATCATCGTACAGCGCGGCATCATAACAATCCCAGCCTTACAGCTGCTATAACATCACTGGCTGAAAGCCAGAATACTACATAGCCCAGGATATCGAATATCACTGGCTGAAAGCCAGAATACTACATAGCCCAGGGCAACGCCCTGGGTATACTCGCAGCATCATCCGCCGCCCTGTAAGGACAAAAGTACATAGCCCCATACGCCTCAACAAAATATTTAACGCAAAAATGAATCCATTCTTTCAGAAATACAACACACCACACGAGACTGCTCCCTTCAACGAGATAAAATTGGAAGACTTCGAACCCGCTTTCCTTGAAGGCATAAAGCGCGAAGACGAACAGATTGACTGGATTATCAACAACCCCGAGCCACCGACGTTCGACAACACCATACTCACGCCAGACCTCGACGAGGACTACTACGACCTGCTCGGCAAGGTGTCGAGCGTGTTCTATAACCTCCTCTCTGCCGAGACAAACGACGAGATGGACGAACTGTCGGAGAAAATGCAGCCGCTGCTCACCAAGCACGACAACGACGTGTCGCTCAACCCCAAGCTCTTCGAGCGCATCAAGGCGGTGTATGAGAATCACCGCGAACTGACGCCTGAGGAGCAGACCCTGCTCGACAAGACATACAAGGGATTCGTACGCTCCGGTGCGCTGCTCTCTGAGGAGGATAAGGATAAGCTGCGCAAAATGAGCGAGGAGGCAAGCATGCTCTCGCTGAAGTTCTCGCAGAACCTGCTGAAGGAGAACAAGGCGTTCACCTTGCACATCACAGACGAGAACGACCTCGACGGACTGCCAGACTCACAGCGCGAAGCTGCCAAAGAGGCTGCGAAGGAACGCGACATGGACGGATGGGTAATCACGCTCGACGGACCATCGTACGGTCCGTTCATGCAGTTCTCAAAGAAGCGTGAACTGCGCGAGAAGCTCTACATGGCGTACAACACCAAGTGTATACACGACAACGACGCCAACAACCTGGAAATATGCAAGCGCCTCATCAACCTGCGTCGCGAGATGGCGCAGCTGCTCGGTGCTGAGACGTACGCCGACTTCGTGCTGCAGAAGCGCATGGCTTCCAACAAGGAGAACGTCTACAAACTCCTCAACGACCTCATCGAGGCTTACAAGCCAACGGCCATAAAGGAGCGCGAGGAGGTCATCGCACTGGCAAAGCGCATGGAGGGCGACGACTTCAAACTGATGCCTTGGGACGGAGCTTACTACTCACACGAGTTGCAGTTGGAGAAATACAACTTCGACTCAGAGATGCTGCGCCCGTACCTTGAGCTGTCCAACGTCATCAAGGGGGTCTTCGGACTCGCTAACCGCCTCTACGGCATCACGTTCAAGGAGAACAAGGACATACAGGTGTACCATCCGGACGTAAAGGCATACGAGGTGTTCGACAAGGACGGTTCGTACCTCGCCGTCTTCTACGCTGACTTCCACCCACGCAAGGGTAAACAGGGAGGAGCATGGATGACAGACTATCAGGGACAGTACATCAACCTGAAGGGCGAGAACATCCGTCCGCACGTCAGCGTAGTGATGAACCTTTCCAAACCGACAGCTGAGAAGCCAGCACTGCTCACGCTGGGCGAGGTGGAGACATTCCTGCACGAGTTCGGACACTCCCTGCACGGCATGTTCGCCAACACACGCTTCGAGTCGCTCTCGGGCACCAACGTATGGTGGGACTTTGTGGAGCTGCCGTCGCAGTTCATGGAGAACTACGCCATAGAGAAGGAGTTCCTCAACACCTTCGCCTTCCACTACCAGACGGGCGAGCCAATGCCAGACGAACTGATACAGCGCGTCATCGACAGCCGCAACTTCGGCGTGGCCGGAGGCTGCCTCAGACAGGTCAGCTTCGGTCTGCTCGACATGGCGTACTACACACAGAAAGACGAATTCACCGCCGACATCATCCCCTTCGAAAAGGAGGCCTGGAAAGACGCCATCATAGGAAAGCAGCTGCCCGACACGTGCATGACCGTACAGTTCTCACACATCATGGCGGGCGGCTACAGCGCAGGATACTACAGCTACAAATGGGCTGAGGTGCTCGACGCCGATGCCTTTGCCGTCTTCAAGCGCGAGGGCATCTTCAACCGCGAGACGGCACAACGCTTCCGCGACTGCATACTCTCCAAGGGCGGCACAGAGCATCCTATGACACTCTACAAACGCTTCCGCGGTGGCGAACCGACCATCGACGCATTACTTGAACGCAATGGAATCAAAAGAACAACAGAACAATAAGACGGAGAAACAGCGTCAGGTAGACCTGCGCTATCTCCGCATGGCTCGCATCTGGGCTGAGAACAGCTACTGCAAACGCCGACAGGTGGGCGCACTGATTGTAAAGAATCTGTGCATCATCAGCGACGGCTACAACGGCACGCCGCACGGCTTCGAGAATGTCTGCGAGGACGAGAACAACGTCTCGAAGGCATACGTCATGCACGCCGAAGCCAACGCCATAACGAAGGTGGCATGCAGCAGCAACAACAGTGACGGAGCTACACTCTACGTCACGGCTTCACCGTGCATAGAGTGCGCCAAGCTCATCATACAGGCCGGCATCAAGCGAGTAATCTACGGAGAACAATACCGCCTTACTGACGGACTCGACCTGCTGCACCGCGCAGGCATCGAGACGGTGTTCATGCCACTGCCTTCTGAAGAATAATACTCTTTTTTACACTGCAATGAAAAAGAACAACAGATACATGCCGCTCATAATGGCACTGTGCGTAGTCATCGGTATCCTCATCGGCACCTTCTACGCCAACCATTTCTCCGGCAACAGACTCAACGTCATCAATCTTGGCACCAACAAGCTCAACAGCCTGCTGCACATCATTGACGACCAATACGTCGACACCGTCAATATCAATGACCTTGTTGAGAACGCCATACCGCAGATTCTTGCAGAGCTGGACCCGCACTCCGTCTATATCACCGCCAAGGACGCACAGACGGCAAGCGACGACCTGAAAGGCTCCTTCTACGGCGTGGGCATTGAGTTTGCCATCAACAACGACACCATACAGGTGCAGAACGTCATAGCGGGCGGTCCGGCGCAGCGTGCCGGAGTGCTTGCCGGCGATAAGATTGTCCGCATCAACGGCAAGACCTTCGTTGGCAAGGACGTGACGAACGAGGAAGCCATGCACCGACTGAAAGGCCCCAACAAGTCGAAGGTGACCATCGGTGTCGTGCGTTACGGCAGCAAGAAGCCTAAGGATATCACCATAACACGCGGCGAAGTGAAGACAAAGAGCGTCATCGCCACATACATGGTGGACGACAACACCGGCTATATGCGCATCAAGAACTTCGGCGAGAATACATACCAGGAGATGCTCGTCGGACTGGCGCAGCTCTCCCAGGAAGGCTTCGACAACCTCATCATCGACCTCCGCGACAACACGGGCGGTTACCTTGAGGCTGCCGTGCAGATGGCCAACGAGTTCCTCGGCAAGGACCGCCTCATCGTCTATACAGAGGGCAGAAAGTCCAAGCGCCAGGAGTTCCGCAGCGACGGACGCGGCTCATACCAGAAGATGCCGCTTGTCGTACTCATCAACGAGAACTCCGCATCCGCCAGCGAAATATTCGCCGGAGCAATGCAGGACAACGACCGAGCCACTATCATCGGCCGCCGCTCCTTCGGCAAGGGACTCGTACAGCAGCAGATTGGTTTCCGCGATGGCTCCATGCTCCGACTGACCATAGCACGCTACTACTCCCCTTCAGGACGCTGCATACAGAAGCCATACACCAACGGCAGCGACGAGGACTACCAGAAGGACATCATCACACGCTACCAGCACGGCGAGTTCTTCTCGGCCGACAGCATCAAACACGACGGACCGGAGTACCGCACCACAGGCGGACGCGTAGTATACGGCGGCGGTGGCATCACACCGGACATCTTCATAGCGGAGGACACCACCAACATGACGTCTTACTATAAGGAAGCAAGCATGACGGGACTCATCCTCCAGTTTGCCTTCACGTATACAGACGACAACCGTCTGAAGCTAAACAGCTTCAAGGAGATGCAGGCACTGGCAGACCACCTCACTAAGGACAACACCGTAGACAAGTTTGCCACCTACGCCGACAAGAACGGACTGCAGCGCCGCAACCTCATGATACGCCGCTCGCACCACCTCCTGGAGCGCTACATCAACTCACGCATCATCTACAACATACTCGACGAGCAGGCTTGGACCGAATACCTCAACCTGGACGACAAAGTCATAAAGGCTGCACTCGAAGTCTTCCAAAACGGAGGCAAAATTCCCAACGCCACGCCAAAGAAGAAATAGCCTGTAGGCACTTCTATGAACAAGAAAGAACTAAGGCAATACATACGCAACGAAAAGCGACAGCACTCCCAACGCGAATTGGGAGCGTTGTCGCTTTTTGCGTGCACTAAACTGCAGGCCCATCCGCGTATCAATGCAGCAAAGACGATACTGCTCTACTACCCACTGCCGGACGAAGTGGACGTCCGCCCACTCATCGACAACCTCGTCCAGCAAGGCAAACGCATCATCCTCCCCAAGGTAATCTCGGACTCTGAGCTCACGCTACACATCTACCACAGTAAAGACGATCTCACCCAAGGAGCCTTCGGCATCATGGAGCCTACGAGCGAGGAAGTCAGCCCCAGCGACATCGAGGACACCGCAGTAGCCATCGTCCCCGGCATGGCCTTCGACATCAAAGGTCATAGGCTCGGGCGCGGCAAGGGGTACTACGACCGTCTCCTCTCACGTATTACTGATATATATAAGGTAGGAGTCTGCTTTCCCTTCCAAATTCTAGAAGACATCCCAACAGACCCGCACGACATCGTAATGAATGAAATCTTTTAAAACTTTAACTATCATGCGAAAAAAGAGCGAAGAAAACTGGCAAAAGAAATATGAAGCCCTATGTGACTTTCTGCTGAAGAACGGTCACATGCCCTCGAAAAGACGTGTAGAAGACCGCGCACTACTCAACTGGTGGAAATACAATAAGAAATGCAGAAACGCCGGCATACTCTCGGAAGAGAGATGCCGGTTGCTGGACAAGATACGCCCTCCACAGATGGTAGAGCGACCTACGGGCGAAAAGGTAAAGACCATCAACTTCAACTATCCCGTGCGCCGACAAGGCACCAACTGCTACAAGTACGACACGATGCCTAACGAAGACACCATCCCGCTCTGGGTAGCTGACATGGACTTTGAGACCGCCCCATGCATCACGGCAGCACTGCGCCGCCGCATGAACCACGGCTGCTTCGGCTACACCGCTGTACCGGATTCGTTCTACCAAGCTACCATCAACTGGTTCGAGCGCCGCCACGGATGGAAGCCCAAACGCCAATGGTTCATCTACACTATCGGTGTGGTACCTGCCGTATCTGCCATCATAAAGGCCATGACCCGTCCCGGCGACAAGGTACTGGTGCAGCAACCCGTATACAATTGCTTCTTCTCAAGCATCCGCAACAACGAATGCCTCGTGGAGGACAACACGCTGCAACCCGTATATGAGGCAGAAGAGCTCACCTACACCATAGACTTCGACGACTTCGAGCGCCGCTGTGCAGACCCTCTCGTCAAGGTGTTCATACTGTGCAACCCCCATAACCCAGCCGGCAGACTGTGGACCCCCGAGGAGCTGCGCCGCATGGGAGACATCTGCAAACGCCACGGCGTCTTCGTCATTGCCGACGAGATACACTGCGAGTTCACCTACAACGGCGACCACTACACACCGTTCGCCACCGTCAGCGACACCCCCTGCGCCGTATGCGTATCGCCGTCAAAGGCATTCAACATCGCCGGACTGCAGATAGCCAACATCATCTGCGCCGACAAGGCCATACGCAAACGCATAGACCGCGCCATCAACATCAACGAGACGTGCGACGTCAACCCCTTCGGCGTCATTGCACTACAGGCGGCATATACCCCAGACGGCGAATATTGGATCAACGGACTGAACAAGTACATCTACGACAACTACCTGTACGTCCGCCAGTTCATAGAGGAGCACTTCCCCGCCGTGCGCGTCTGCAAACTGGAAGCCACATATCTCATGTGGATAGACGTCAGCCCACTCGGCATCGACGGTGACCAAGCCACCCAACGTCTGCTGCACAAGGCCAACATCTTCGTCAACGCCGGCAGCCACTACGGCGAGCCAGGCCGCAACTTCATCCGCGTCAACCTCGCCACACAACGAATGAGACTGGAGGAAGCAGCACGACGCATACTGCAAGCTACGAAACTAAAATAGTTGATTCCACAGCACCCGTACATAGGACTACAAACCATAAACAATAGCCGCGTCAAGCTCACAAAAAGAGTTTCACGCGGCTATTATTGTTTAATACTTGCCCGTAAAAGGCTAAAATGCAAAAATTCTTTGTACCTTTGCACCCGTAATTGCTGAAACACCTGAAAACTATAATATAATTCGCCATAGGAAATATGAAGACCCTTCAAGAACTCACACGTCCAAACATCTGGTCGCTTGCGCCATACAGCAGTGCACGCAACGAATACAGCGGACACGTCGCACACGTCTTTCTCGATGCAAATGAAAATCCGTACAACGACCCATACAACCGTTACCCAGACCCACTGCAGCTGGAAGTGAAGGAACGCCTTGCCAAGATAAAGGGCGTGCCGGCCGACTGCATCTTCCTCGGCAACGGTTCCGATGAGGCCATCGACCTCATCTACCGCTGCTTCTGCGAACCGCAGAAGGACAACGTCGTTGCCATCTGCCCTACCTACGGAATGTACGAGGTATGCGCCGACATCAACAACGTGGAGTACCGCAACGTGATGCTTGACGAGAACTACAACATCACCGCCGACAAGATTCTCGCCGCCTGCGACGACAACACGAAGGCCGTTTGGATTTGTTCGCCTAACAACCCTACGGGCAACAACATCGACCGTGCGGAAATCGTCAAGGTCATAAAGCAGTTCCCAGGCTTCGTCATCGTCGACGAGGCTTACATCGACTTCGCCAACGTCACCTCCTTCGGCAAGGCACTGCGCAAAGCCGACGGCACACCAGGCTTCGAAAACCTCATCGTCCTCCAGACCATGAGTAAGGCATGGGGAAGCGCCGCCATACGTCTCGGCATGGCATTCGCACAACCCGAAGTCATCGCCATCTTCAACAAGGTGAAGTACCCCTACAACATCAACCTGCTGACGCAGAATCAGGCAATGGCACGCCTGGCAGACACTACAGCCGTAGACAAGTGGGTCAACATCCTGCTGCAGGAGCGCGCCAAGCTCACAGCCGCTTTCTCACAACTGCCGTTCTGCCAGAAGGTATACCCAACAGATGCCAACTTCTTCCTGGCAAAGGTGGACGATGCCCAAGCCATCTACGACTACCTTGTGAGCAAGGGCATCATCGTACGCAACCGCACACGCGTCACACTTTGCGAGAACTGCCTGCGCGTCACCATCGGCACTAAAAAAGAAAACAACGAACTCCTCGGAGCATTGAGAGTGTACGCACAACAGCAAACACTCCACTAAACACATTTTTCAACCTCTAAGATGAAACCATTTGTATTCAGGCCGTCGCTTCTCAGCACATTGAAGCACTACGACCGCAAAACTCTCACCGCCGACATCATGGCGGGCATCATCGTGGGCATCGTAGCCCTTCCACTTGCCATCGCATTCGGCATAGCCAGCGGCGTCACCCCTGAGAAGGGCATCATCACCGCCATCGTCGCCGGACTCATCATCTCCGTCTTCGGCGGCACCAAAGTGCAGATAGGCGGCCCCACCGGTGCCTTCATCATCATCATCTACGGCATCATCCAGCAGTATGGCATGGAGGGTCTCGCCATCGCCACGTTCATGGCAGGCGTATTCCTAGTGCTGCTCGGTGTCCTCAAGTTAGGCACCATCATCAAGTACATTCCCTACCCCATCGTCGTAGGCTTCACCAGCGGTATCGCCGTCACCATCTTCACCACCCAGGTGAAGGACCTCTTCGGACTTACCATGGACAAAGTACCCTCGGACTTCATCGAGAAATGGGGCGCATACTTCTCCAGCTTCGACACGCTCGATATGTGGAGCACCATCATCGGTCTGGCCAGCGTGGTAATCATCGCCATCACGCCTAAGTTCAGCAAGAAGATACCGGGCTCGCTCATCGCCATCATCGTGATGACCGTAGCCGCACTGCTGCTCAAGCAGTATGCCGGCGTGACAACCATCGAGACCATCGGCGACCGCTTCACCATCAGCAACGAGCTGCCCGACGCCGCCGTACCGGCCATGAACTGGGAGACCATCAAGCGTCTCGTCAGCCCAGCCTTCACCATCGCCATCCTCGGTGCCATCGAGTCGCTGCTCTCCGCCACCGTAGCCGACGGCGTCACCGGCGACCACCACGACTCCAACACGGAACTCGTGGCACAGGGCATCGCCAACATCGCATCGCCACTCTTCGGTGGCATACCGGCCACGGGAGCCATCGCACGTACGATGACCAACATCAACAACGGCGGCCGCACCCCCGTTGCCGGCATCATACATGCCGTAGTGCTGCTGCTCATCTTCCTCTTCCTCATGCCGCTGGCACAGTACATCCCTATGGCATGTCTGGCAGGTGTGCTCGTGGTAGTGTCGTACGGCATGTGCGGCTGGCGCTCCTTCAAGGCTCTCATCAAGAACCCCAAGAGCGATGTCACCGTACTGCTCATCACCTTCTTCCTCACCATCATCTTCGACCTCACCATAGCCATCGAGGCCGGACTCGTCATCGCTTGTCTCCTCTTCATGCGACGCATGGCAGAGACCACCGACGTACGCATCCTGACGGAAGAGATTGACCTCAACGAGGACGCCGACATACAGCAGGGCAACCTGGAGCACCTCACCATCCCTAAGGGCGTAGAGGTATACGAGATAAACGGTCCGTACTTCTTCGGTGCCGGCAACCGCTTCGAGGACATCATGGCCTCCATGGGCGACCGTCCAAAGGTGCGTATCATCCGTATGCGTAAGGTACCGTTCATCGACTCTACCGGCATCCACAACCTGACCAACCTCTGCGAAACGAGCCAGCGCGAGGGCATCCGCATCGTCCTCTCCGGCGTACGTCCAAAGGTGCAGGCCACACTGCACAAGGCACGCTTCGACGAACTCGTAGGAACAGACAACATCTGCAGCCACATCTCCATAGCACTCGAGCGTGCAAAGGAACTGGTGCAGGCATAAGTTTAGAAAGTTTGTTGCACCGCAATAACGGCAAAGACTGTCGTTATTGCGGTGTTTTTTTGAAAATAAGCTTAAAGAAAGTCTTGATGTTCAGATAAAAGTATTATCTTTGCGGTAGATTTAAACTCATCGCTATGGAAGAGATAAGAAAATATCCTGTTGGCATGCAAACCTTTGCCAATATAATATGGACGGGGCATTGCAGAAGATGCAGGCTTACCTCGCCAGCATATCCAATCGCTTGGCCAACAAGAATGAGAAGGACTTCCAAACAGTGTTCTATCTCATCTTCAACCTGATGGGAGCCTACATACTGGTAGAAGAGGACAGTGCCATCGGCAGAGCAGACGCCGTGCTCCACATGCCAGACACTACGTATGTGATGGAACTGAAGTTTGACAAGTCGGCCGAGGAGGCTTTGCAACAGATAGACGCCAAGGGGTATCTTATTCCATATTCCGCCAACGGCAAACGGCTGGTCAAGGTCGGCGTCAACTATGACAGTGAGAAGAGAACCATTGGAGACTGGATAATAAAATAACTTTGCAAACAGTTTGCGACCATTAAGACAATATCACAAAACTAACCTATATGACAAGAACTTCACTCTACTTTGCATTGTGTCTGACGGCAGCCTGCTCCGTGGCAACGTCTGCCACTAAGTCGACAGACCAGACACACACCGTCGTCAAGACCAACGCGACATGGCTCAACCCTGCCGTCAACCAGCAGAACCGCGAGGCACGCCGCGCCAACTTCTTCGCCTTCGAAACCCAAAGCCTCGCCACGCAGGGCGACAAATCCCAATCCGCACGCTACCTCTCAATGGAGGGAAAGTGGAAATTCAACTTCGTCGCCAACCACAACGAGGCTCCCGTCGGGTTCTACAAGACCAACTACGACGACTCCGCATGGGCGGACTTCTCTTTGCCCGGTCTCTTTGAGCTCAACGGCTACGGTGACCCTACATACAAGAACATAGGCTACGCCTTCTCCACTACCTTCAAGCCCAATCCGCCCTACATCAGCGAGGAGAACAACTATACGGGTTCGCTGCGGCGCACCTTCGAACTCCCTGCCGACTGGAAGGGACAGGACGTATACTTCCACGTAGGTTCAGCCACGAGCAACCTCTCCTTTTGGGTAAACGGCAAATACGTCGGCTACAGCGAAGACAGCAAGGTGGCGGCGGAGTTCAATATTACAAAGTACCTCAAACCGGGCCAGAACCTCATCGCCATGCAGGTGATGCGCTGGTGCGACGGCTCTTACCTCGAAGACCAGGACTTCTGGCGCCTCACAGGCATTGCACGCGAAGTATACCTCTATGCTCGTCCGCAAATACACGTTGAAGACATACGCATCACACAAGACTTAGTCAATGGCTACAAGGACGGCAAACTGTCGTGCCAACTGACACTGCCTAAGGCACAGAATACAGAGGTGGCGCTGCAGCTGGTTGATGCCAACGGTGCCACAGTAAAAGAACTGACCGTCGCTCCGCAAGGCAGCGAGTGCACTGCAGAGATTGACGTTCCCAACGCTAAGCCGTGGACAGCAGAGACACCTTATTTATATACTCTCTACGCCACACTAAAACAGGACGGCAAGACGCTCGAGTCACTGCGCCAGAAGGTAGGCTTCCGCCACGTGGAGATAAAGGGAGCACAGCTACTCGTCAATGGTCAGCCCGTGCTCATCAAAGGTGTAGACCGTCATGAGCTGGACCCCGACGGCGGCTACGTCGTCAGCGTGGAGCGCATGAAGGAGGACATACAAATCATGAAGCGCATGAACGTCAACGCCGTGCGCACCAGCCACTATCCCGACGACCCACGATGGTACGAGCTATGCGACGAGTACGGACTCTACGTCACTGCCGAGGCAAACCTCGAGAGCCACGGCATGGGCTACGGTGACAAGACGCTTGCAAAGAACACTGACTTCGAACTGGCACACCTTGAGCGCAACCAGGCAAACGTACTGACTCTGAAGAACCACCCCTGCATCATCGTATGGAGTCTGGGGAACGAGGCAGGCTACGGTCCCAACTTCGAAAAAGCATACGACTGGGTGAAAGCGTACGACAACACCCGCCCCGTGCAGTACGAGCAAGCCGGGCAGACGGGCAAGACGGACATCTTCTGCCCTATGTACTATGGGTACGACAACTGCGAGAAGTACGCAAAGAACGACAACCCACGCCCGCTCATCCAGTGCGAATACAACCACGTGATGGGCAACTCGGGCGGAGGATTCAAGGAGTACTGGGACCTCATACGCAAGTACCCCAAATACCAAGGCGGATACATCTGGGACTTCGTCGACCAGGGACTGCGCGACAAGAGTCCCGTCACCGGCAAGGAGATATTCACCTACGGCGGCGACTACGGCAAATACCCAGCCTCCGACTACAACTTCAACTGCAACGGACTCATTGCCCCCGACCGCCGCTGGAATCCGCACGCCTACGAAGTGCGCTACTACTACCAGAACATCTGGCTGACGGACAAAGGCATTGCAGACGGCAACGTGGAGGTATACAACGAACAGTTCTTCAAGTCGCTCGCTGACGTGAAGCTGCAAGCAGACGTGAAGGTACTGGGACTCGACGCGCCATACTCAAAGACGGTGGACATCGCCCTGCCAGACGTTGCCCCACAGCAGCGAGTTGCCCTTAGCTGCGAGCCGCTAAAGACTGCCGTGGCAGAGGCCAAGGCAGCCTACCCGGACAAGGAGATAGTCGTCAACTTCGCTTTCAAAACTAAGGAAGCCTGCTCCATGCTCGAAAAGGGATACGAAGTGGCACGCCAGCAGTTTGTGGTGCAGCAGTACCAGTTCCCGAAGGCTGACATCGCCGCTACGGGCAAATCTATAAAAAAGAAGAACGAGCCAACGGTAGAAGTGAAGGAGAACGTCTCGCACTTCACACTCTCTGCCGCAGGCACGGAGGTATATATAGGTAAAGAGACCGGAATGGTGGACTACCTCGACGTGGACAAGCAGCCGATGCTGAAGTTCCGCGAGTCCATGACGCCGGAATTCTGGCGTGCACCAACCGACAACGACTTCGGTGCACAATTCCAGAAGCGACTTGCTGCATGGAAAGCCCCGGAGATGCAGGTGAAGTCCGTGGAAAAGACTGCCGACAACGCCGTCACCGCCACGATAGCTATGCCCGGCGTACAGGCAACCCTCAAGCTCACATATACGCTCAACACAGACGGCTCACTGACCGTCAACGAGCGCATGGCCGCCACAAAGGGTGCCAACGTGAAGGAGATGTTCCGCTACGGCATGCAACTGCAGATGCCCAAGGGGTACGACCAGCTTAGATATTACGGTCGCGGACCTGTGGAAAACTACACCGACCGCAACAACAGCGAGTTCATCGGTGAGTACACTTCCTCCGTCTCAGACCAGTACTACCCGTACGTGCGTCCACAGGAAAGCGGCAACCATACCGACGTGCGCACGTTCACCGTGTACAGCAAGTCAACGGGCAAGGGACTGCAGTTCTGCGCCACGGGATCTATGGAGTGCAGCGCCCTACCCTACCTCACCGACGACCTAGATGCCGGCAGCAAGAAAGAGCACGCATGGGGACAGCACAGCGGCGACCTCACCGCACGCCAGCTGACGCAGGTGCACATACAGCAGCGTCAGCAGGGAGTGGGCGGCGTGAACAGCTGGGGCGCATGGCCGCTGAAGCAATACATGATGCCGTATCAAGACATGGACTTCACTTTTGTCATTAGACCAGTGAAATAAGACGGTTATCAAACCAGTAAACGTTTATCCGACAGGTAAACGTTTTTATTCAACCAGTGAAGTGAACAGCTCTTCCAGAGCGTCTTCAAGCAAATCTATGACGAGGCTGAAGTCAGCCTCGTCGCCATAATAAGGATCCGGAATGGTGGTGTACTCGCGATGGCTAGTAAGATAGTCAGCGCAACGCACCACCTTTTTTTTGTCCTCTGCCGTAGGGGCCATGCTGCACACGGCACGCCAGTTCTCGTTGTCCATGACGACGATGGTATCGAAGCGCGCAAAATCCGACTTTTGGAACTGCCGCGCACGGCTATCGAAAGTGTACCCCCGGCTGTTGCCGCAACGGCGCATGCGCGAGTCTGGCAACTGCCCTATGTGCCAGTCGCCAATGCCGGCCGAGTCTATCTCGAACTGGTCCGCCATGCCATGCCGCGCCACAATAGCCTTCATTATCCCCTCTGCCGCCGGCGACCGGCAGATATTTCCCAAACATATAAAAAGCACCGTGTGCTTGCCTCGTTTCATTTCGTTCTTCATTGTGCTAAAAGTTTTTCTGTATTCCATTGACAGTCATTCAGACTACTGCCGCTAATTGCGTGCAAAGATACTCATTATTATCGAAAATACAAAGGCTAACGTTCGCATTAGGAAAATTATTAGTACCTTTGCAACAAACATAACCTAGCGCACCCACTAATACATTTCATGATATGGCAACAAGATTATACCCTATAGGAATACAGACATTCAAGGACATCCGAGAACTTGATAACGTCTATATCGACAAGACGGAATACGTCTATCGTATGACACATACGAGCGGAAAGTATTTCTTCTTGAGCCGACCGCGCCGCTTTGGCAAGTCGCTACTGGTCTCTACATTCCAAAGTTACTTTGAGGGCAAGAAGGAGCTCTTCAAGGGGCTTGCCATCGAAGGACTGGAAAAGGAGTGGAATGAGTACCCCGTACTGCACTTCGACATGAGCCGAGGAAAGCACTTGGATAAAGAGCAGTTAGAGATTTACCTTGGTTACCAACTGGAGGACCAGGAAAGAAAGTATGGTATCACAGAACATCGCACTGGCCTCAACAACAGGTTCACAGACTTAATGGACACCATACACAGGAAGACTGGCAAACAACTTGTCATTCTCATCGACGAGTACGACGCTCCCCTATTGGATGTCGTTCATGAAGACGAGAACCTGGACGTGCTCCGCTATGTCATGCGCAATTTCTACAGCCCCCTGAAGGCCGCCGACCCGATACTGCGCTTCGTGTTCCTTACGGGCATCACGAAGTTCTCGCAGCTGAGCATCTTCAGCGAACTGAACAACATCACCAATATCTCCATGGACGATGATTTTGCTGGCATCTGCGGCATCACCAAGGAAGAGCTGTTGGAAAATATGTCCGAAGACATCGACATGCTCGCCAGTGCATTAGGATATTCACGCGATGTGACCATCGCCAAACTCAAAGAACACTACGACGGATACCACTTCTCCAAGTCGTCGCCAGATGTGTTCAACCCATACAGTCTGCTAAACTGCTTTGCCAAACGCAAACTGGGCGCATACTGGTTCTCCTCCGGCACGCCGACATACCTTATTAATATGATGCGCAAGTTCGGCGTGTTGCCCACAGACATAATAACCCGCGTGGAGGCAGACGAAAGCGAGTTCGACGCTCCGACGGAAAGCATGACCACCATCATGCCGCTGCTCTACCAAAGCGGATACATCACCATCAAGGACTACAACCGCGACTACAACTACTACACCCTCGACGTGCCAAACAAGGAGGTAAAGGTGGGGCTGACCAAAGCGCTCATCCCCTCGTACGTCACCCAGAATACGCTCGCCACAACCAACACGGCACGCCGCATAGCCCAGGCTCTCGACAAGCAGGACATGGACGGTGCACTCGGGCTGCTGCAGGACTTCCTCGGCACCGTGCCCTACTGCAACGTCACCAACTATGAGGGCCACTACCAGCAGATGCTCTACATCGTCTTCTCCCTCCTCACCGACTACTTGGTGGACGTGGAGGTACACACGCCAAAGGGACGGGTGGACATCGTGCTGCTCACACGCACAGACCTCTACATACTCGAGCTGAAGCTAAACCAGACTGCCCAGGCGGCAATGCAACAAATAAACCTAAAGAACTACCGCCAGCGGTTCGCACTCAGCGGCAAGCCCATCACAAAGGTTGGCATCAACTTCGACTCCACACAGGGAAACATCACCGACTGGGTGATAGAAGCATAACGGCAAAAGCCTCGGAAAGAGTGTTTTAGACGCACTGTTTAAGAGATGGGCGTTGCGGCACTTCTCTACCTCGAGATGCCCAAGGCGTGGGCATCGTGTTCTCGCGGCTCGGGCATCGTGTGCCCACGCCGTGGGCATCGAGTGCCCAAGGCGTGGGAAGAACCTTGAGAAAAACAATGGTCAAAGACCCTATAAAGACACAGCCCCCTTGCACCTTGGTGCAAGGGGGCTGTTGGCGTTGTTGTAACTTTAATCTAATACTATCCGAATGATATCCTTTGGGAAATGTGGGGCTTTAGTATCTTATATTGTGAGGGGTCGTCGCTCTTGTCCTTCAGCTTCGTGCCGCTCACCTGCAGGTCGTACGCCATCTCGACGAGCCATGCCAGTTTGAAAGCGGCGCGCTCGTAGGAGAGGCCTTCGGGGCGCACGTTGCTGATGCAATTGCGCTCGCTCTCGAGGCGACCGGCGAAGGGCTTGTAGGTCATATAGATGCCGAGGCTATCTGGGGAAGAGAGGCCGGGACGCTCGCCGATGAGCATCACGACGAGGCCGCAGTTCATCACTTCTGCTATGTCGTCGCCCAATGCCACGCGGCTTTGCTTTGCCAGCACCACGGGACCTACGGAGAGGCCCAGCTCCTCCATATATGGAAGAAACTCCTTGATGAGCGGCACGGCCTGCTTGTGCACGGCCTTGCTGGAGAGACCGTCGCCGATGACGATGAGCACATCGGCACCGGGATATTTCAACTTCTTCAGACGCTCGCGGCTGGTCTCGCTGAGACGGCGACCGAAGTCGGGACGGCGGATGAAGATGTCGCGGCTGGCAGCGGCGCTCTCGGCAAACTCAACGTCTAGGCCCATGTCCTCAAGACGCTTGCGCACCATCTGGCGGTCGAAGGGCATCTTGATGGTGTCGCACGCACGGGCGTGGGCCATGCTGAAGCGCAGGTATTCGTCTGTGAGTATGCTGCAACCGCTGCGTCCCAATGCTATGCGGGCGTCGGTGAACTGTTTCAACTCTTCCCACGGGTCGCTTCGCTGCGTCTGGGCGGTTTCGATTGTGATGAAATGATTCTGTTCCATATATAATAGTAGTTACAGGTTAGGCATTGACAACGTCCATGTGCTCTATGCCGAGCAGCTTGTTGGAGCGCAGTATGGGCAGTATGTCGCCCTGCTTGTCTATGACGTTCATGCGCTGCAGCCACTCCTCAAACTCGGGTGCGTGGCGCTTGCCGAGTAGCTTGCGCACAAAGAGTGCGTCGTGGTAGGAGGTACTCTGGTAGTTGAGCATGATGTCGTCGGCTCCGGGGATGCCCATGATGTAGTTGACACCGGCGGCTACGAGGAGCGTCAGCAGGTTGTCCATGTCGTTTTGGTCGGCCTCGGCGTGGTTGGTATAGCAGATGTCGCATCCCATGGGCAGTCCCATGAGTTTGCCGCAGAAGTGGTCCTCCAGTCCGGCGCGGGTTATCTGCTTTCCGTCGTAGAGGTACTCTGGACCGATAAAGCCTACCACCGTGTTGACGAGCAGGGGCTTGTAGCGTCGTGCCACGGCGTAGCAGCGGGCCTCGCAGGTCTGTTCGTCCACGCCGAAATTGGCGTCGGAGGAGAGTGCCGAGCCCTGACCGGTCTCGAAGTACATGCAGTTGTCGCCCACGGTTCCGCGGTGAAGCGAGCGAACGGCATCGTAGCCCTCGTCGAGCATCTTGAGGGTGATGCCGAAACCGGCGTTGGCAGCCTCGGTGCCTGCTATGCTTTGGAAAAGGAGGTCTACGGGAGCACCGTGCTCTATCATCTCCATACACGTGGTGACGTGGGTGAGGATGCAGCTCTGCGTCGGTATCTGGTAGGTCTGGATTATCTCGTCGAGCATGTAGTTGAGCTCCGTAAGCACGGGCAACGAGTCGCTGGCGGGGTTGATGCCAATGACGGCATCGCCGCTGCCGTACATCAGTCCGTCGATAAGACTGGCGGCAATGCCGCGGAGGTCGTCGACGGGATGGTTGGGCTGTAGGCGGACGGCGAGACGGCCGGGGAGACCGAGTGTATTGCGGAACTTGGTAACTACCTGACACTTGCTTGCCACGAGCATCAAGTCCTGGTTGCGCATTATCTTGCTGACGGCGGCAGCCATCTCCGGCGTCACGGCCGGGGCTATCTGCTGCAGCACTTCCGTGGTGCACGTCTCGCTGAGGAGCCAGTTGCGGAAGTCGCCGACGGTAAGGTGGCTTATGGGGCGGAAGGCTTCCTTGTCGTGCGTGTCCACGATGAGACGCGTTATCTCGTCTTTCTCATAAGGTATGAGCTGCTCCTCCAAAAAGCGAGAGAGGGGCACTTCGGCCAGACGCATCTGCGCCGCCACGTGTTCTTCCATCGTGGTGGCGGCGATGCCGGCAAGTTCATCCCCAGACCTGAGGGGTGTGGCTTTCGCCATCAGATCCTTCAGGTCCTGGAATGTGTAATTTATGTCTCCAAGGTTTATTTTGTATGACATAATGCAGTCTCCTTTTTTAAGTTAGAAGAACATAGGTATGAAATAGATTGCCAAAGCAATGACAGTGACGATGATGGTGCCCCATTTCCAAATGGCGTATTCCTTGGCCATGCTTGCCTTCTCGGCCTCGGTTGGCTCCTGTACATCACCAATCTCTTCCTCGAGAGTGGGCACGTAGTTGTGCTTGTGCTGGGTGTAGAAGTACCAGAAGATGACGCATACGACGCTGAGTACGGCAGCCGTAGCGAGGGCTATCTGGTCGGCGAAGAAGAGCATGAAGACATAGAGTACTATGGTGACGTAGCAACCGAGTACACCGTAAGGTGCCTTGTAGGGGCGCTTCAATTCTGGGTGCAGTCGCTTCAGACCCATGTATGCCAGACAGCCAATCATGTAGCAGACGGCGAGGGAGATGAGCGATACGGATGCGATGTAGTCGATAGAGCCGGTGGCAATGAGGATGAAGTTGATGACACCGACGAGGAGGATGGCGTTGTGTGGGGTCTTGTACTTCGGGTGTACCTTAGCAAATGATGATGGCAGGGAGTGGTCCTCGGCCATGGTGTAGATGTAGCGTGCAGGAGCGGCAATACCGGGGTTGATGGTAGAGAGGTCACCACCGAATGCTATGGCTACGCAGAGAAGGATGATTGGGGTACCGATGAAGCCGGCTGCCATAAGACCTTCTGCATACGGTGCATCGGCAGAGGCAAGCAGACCGTAGAAGTTGTGTGGAATAAGACCCACGAGGAACCACTGGAAGAGGGCGTTGACGGCGAATACGAGGAATACGCTTATCTTCAGTGCACGTGGCAGGGTGTACTGTGGAAACTTTGTCTCACCACCTACGGAAACGCAGGTTTCGAAACCGGTGTAGCACCACCATACGAGACCGAAGATGTACATCATCTCCTTGAACGGAGGCATCTTGTCCATCGGTATGCCGCCGAAGTACTCAAGGTGTATCTTTGGTATCATATAGAGGAACCAGCAGATGCTGCATGCCCAAAAGAAGAAGATGAAGAAGGTCTGCGCCTTACCAGACTGCTTGATGCCGAAATAGTTGAGGACGAGGAACACGCCGACGAGTGCACAGGCTATGATGCGTGGGTCGAGCCAGGAGATGTCTATGCCCAGTGCTTGCAGCAGAATAGTGAAATAGTTGGAGAAAGCAAGTGTTTCGCCAGCACCGATGGCCACGACTGACACGATGTAGTGCCAACCGGCCATGTTGGCCCATACACGGTTCAAGCCGCGCTTGGCAAAGTTGTAAGTACCGCCTGCCTCAGGCAGTGCTGCCGACATCTCACCATAGATGAGGCAAGGCCAGATGCTGATGAGCAGCGCAATGAACGTGAAGGCTATAATCCATGAGCCTACTAAACCAATCTGCGAAGAACCACAGGTAAACAGTCCTACACCGACAACGGTGCCTATTGTCATGCTTATTGACTCCTTGAGCCCAAGCACGCGAAGCAGCTTGTTCTTCTCCATACCAATAAAGAATTTGTGTTTGTGTTGTTATCTTGAATGTGTGTTGTCGTATTGTAATGTGATGCAAAGGTACGCAGATTATCAGAATAAGCAAAGAAAACAAAGCTTTTTGATAGTTACTAGTATTACTTTTGAGCACATTGTTAGTTTGCAAGCTTGTCAGCTTTACAAACTGTAAGCAATACAAGTCAAAATGCTTACAGTTTGGCACAAAAAAAAATCTCCCCTCGACATCACGTCGAGAGGAGACAACAACACAAACACAAAT
Organism: Oscillospiraceae bacterium; assembly: GCA_963588475.1. GTDB lineage: Bacteria > Bacteroidota > Bacteroidia > Bacteroidales > Bacteroidaceae > Prevotella. The sequence goes on from CAVAHD010000002.1 coordinate 117,808, forward strand.
AAGCCTGCGCCCTTTCGAAGAGACGCAGGCATCTCTTAAAAAATTTTACTCTATTCCAAAGAGTGGCTTCAAGCCACCGTCTACACCGCTGAAGCCCATGAATGCCAAAGCAAGGAGGGAAGCGGTGATAAGTGTGATGGAGATGCCGCGCATTCCCTTGGGGATATTGGCAAACTCCTGCTGCTCGCGGATACCTGCAAACAAAATCAGTGCCAAACCGAAGCCGAGGGCTGATGCCAGAGCATAGTCAAGCGCCATGAGCAGGGAATACTCCTTCTGGATAACCACGATGGCAACGCCGAGCACGGCGCAGTTGGTGGTGATGAGGGGAAGGAATACGCCGAGCGCCTGATAGAGCGGAGGCGACACCTTCTTCAGTATTATCTCTACCATCTGCACGAGGGCTGCTATGACGAGGATGAACGCCAGCGTCTGCAAATAGCCCAGGCCGAGTGGATTGAGCACGAACATCTGCACGAGGTATGTCACAAGTGTGGCAAGCACGAGCACAAAGGCTACCGCAGCGGACATGCCCAGCGAGGTGTTCACCTTCTGGCTCACACCAAGGAACGGACAGATGCCGAGGAACTGCGACAGGACGATATTGTTAACGAATATCGCTGCAATGAAAATCAATAGATATTCCATATTCTTTGATTTCTTGTAATATTATGAAAGTCCTTGTAGGAACGAAGGCGCTATTGGCCGAACGCTCCCCTTAAGCCTTCTTGAAACGATTGATGATGGCGATGATGTAGCCCAGCGTGAGGAACGCTCCCGGAGGCAGGATGAAGATGAGCATCGAGAAGTCGCTCGGCAGAAGCTGAAAACCGAAGACGCTTCCGTTGCCAAGTATCTCACGGGCTGCACCGAGGATGGTCAGACCAAGTGTGAAGCCAAGACCGATGCCGATGCCGTCGAGGGCTGAGTCGATAGGACCGTTCTTGCCTGCGAAAGACTCAGCACGGCCGAGGATAACGCAGTTTACAACGATAAGCGGTATGTACAGGCCCAACGACTTGTTCACTGCAGGTGCGTATGCTGCCAGAAGGAACTGCACGATGGTCACGAGCGTGGCTATCACTACGATGTACACAGGGATGTGCACCATGTCTGGGGTCAATTTACGAATGCAAGAGATGAGGAAGTTGCTCATGACAAGCACTACCATTGTTGCAAGACCCATCATCAAGCCGTTTGTGGCGCTGGTGGTTGTGGCCAGTGTTGGACACATACCGAGCATCATGACGAAGGTAGGGTTCTCCTTGATGATGCCATTGAGAATTATTCCGAATTTTGACATGGCAATTACTTCTTTTCCTTAAACGTGTTGTATGCCTCCTGCACGGCGCGCAGGAAAGCACGTGATGTGATGGTGGAAGCAGTGATGGCGTCAACGTCGCCGCCGTCCTTGCTAACGGTCATGTTCTTCTCGGCTGGGTTGAGACCGATGATACAGCCTGGCTGACCGGCCTGGAACCACTCGCCTGCCTTCGCACCGAGACCCGGAGTCTCTGCATGCTCAAGTACGGAGTAGCCGAGTATCTTGCCGTCTTCCGAGAAGCCTACCATTATCTTCAGGTTGCCGCCGAAGCCGTTGGGGTCGGTGGACTCTACGGCAGTGCCCTTGTCGGTGGTGTACACCACGTACTCGAGTTCCTTGCCGTTGACGGTGCGCTTCACAGGAGTGGTGGACTTCACTGTCACATTGTCAGCAGCGAGGACTGCCTTTACGGCGTCGGCTGTTGCCTGTGCAGCCTGCGCGTCGATGGCAGGCTTGGTGAGCTGGTTGGCATAAGCGAGGAGGAAGCCGCATACGAGTGCAACACCCGTGAGGACTACCACCATGTTCTGAAAATTAGATTTTAACTTTTCCATTGTAGTGTTCCTCCTTTATTTATTTCTTTGCCGGCACCTCACCGAAGCGCTTTGGCTTAATGTACATGTTGATGAGCGGGGTGAAGGCGTTCATGATGAGGATGGCGAACGACATTCCCTCTGGGTAAGCTCCCCAGTTACGAATGATGATGGTGAGCAGACCGATGCTGACACCGTATATCAGCTGGCCCTTGTGGGTCATTGGGGATGTCACGTAGTCCGTAGCCATGAAGATGGCACCCAGCATCAGACCGCCGGAGAAGATAACCTGGAATGGGTCAGCGTACTTCGTAGAGTCTGCCAGCCACATCAGTCCGCTGAATATGAACACGGTAGCGATGATGCTGACGGGGATGTGCCAGGTGATAATCTTCTTAACGAGCATGAAGGCGAGACCGAGAAGAAGTGCGATGGCGCAAACCTCACCGATGGTACCTGCACCGGTAGATACGTTACCGATGAGCATGTCCCATGCTGTTGGGAGGTCCTTCAGCGCGTCGGGGTTACCCTTGATGGCCTGCTTCATCAGCGCGAGAGGTGTAGCACCAGTCTCGGCATCTGTATAGGCGGTCAACTGACCTTCGAGCGGCCATGATGTCATGGCTGTTGGGAAGCTGACGAGGAGGAAGCAACGACCTACGAGGGCGGGGTTGAAGGGGTTCTGGCCCAAACCGCCGAAGGTCATCTTGCCAACGCCGATGGCAACGAGCGCACCGACGATAATCATCCACAGAGGGAAGTTACTTGGCAGGTTCATGCCGAGCAGCAGACCCGTTACGAGTGCAGAGCCGTCCAGCAGTGATGGCTCTCGCTTGAGGAAAGCCTTGCATATAGCCCACTCAAAGAAGAGACAGGCTGCCACACTCACGAGGCATACGATGAGCGAGCCCAGACCGAAGAAGTAGAACGAGGCGAGGAGCGCCGGAAGGAGCGCTATCACTACGCCGTACATATTCTTCTCCACCGAGTCGTTGCCGTGTGCGTGGGGTGAAAGTGAAACTACTAATTTAGACATGATATTCTATATCTTTAAGTAATCTGTAATTGAAAAGCGTTGTTCTGTACGTCAGAGAGAGCTTCTACGTACTTATTTCTTCGCCGCACGTGCACGGATGATACCCATGACGGTCTGCTTGCCCTGACGGATGTTGTCGAGCATAGGACGATGGGCAGGGCATGTGAACTGGCATGAGCCGCACTCGATGCAGGAGGTTATCATCTCCTGTTCCATCATGTCCCACTTCTTCAGTGCGCTACCCGTAGCGAGCAGGAACGGCTCAAGTCCCATAGGACATGCGCTGACGCACTTGGCACAACGGATACATGGCTGTGGGGCTTTACGGTGTGCATCCTCGTCGGTGAGGATGGTGATGGAGTTCTGGCCCTTGCCTACAGGCACCTGGAGCGAGTTGACTGCCTTACCCATCATAGGACCGCCGGCGAGAACCTTGTTATCTCCCTCGGGCAGGCCGCCGCAGAGGTCGATGAGTTCGCCGAACGTAGTACCCATACGCACGAGGAAGTTGCTTGGCTTTGCCAGCTTCTTACCTGTTACGGTGGTGTAACGCTCAAAGAGAGGCTTGTGCTTCATCACGGCGTCGTACACGGCAACGGCAGTGCTGGCGTTCTGCACGATGGCACCGACGTTAACGGGGATTGCCGGTGGAGCCGGAACCTGACGGCGGATGACAGCGTCAACGAGCTGCTTCTCACCGCCCTGTGGATATTTCTTTGCTAGAGGCACTACCTCGATACCGGCCAAACCTTCTACCTTTTTGGCAAGAAGTTCGATGGCAGCAGGCTTGTTGTCCTCGATGCCAATGTAACCTTTGTCTACCTTGGCACCCTTCATGAGAATCTTCAGACCCTCGATGAGTTCGTCGGCCTTCTCGAGCATCAGGCGGTAGTCGGAAGTGATATAAGGCTCACACTCCACACCGTTGATGATTACGCACTCGGCCTTCGCCGTTGGCGGAGGACAGAGCTTGATGAAGGTTGGGAAGCATGCGCCGCCCATACCTACTACACCGCCCACCTTGATGCGCTCCACGATTTCCTCGGGAGTGAGCTCGGGGTGGTCCTCAAGGCGCTCCAGTTTCTCTGAGCGGTCGATGCTCTCTTCCCACTCGTCGCCCTCTACGTTGATGATGATGGCCGGCTTGTTGTAACCGGAAGCGTCAACGGCATTGTCTACCTTGAACACCGTACCGGAAACGGAAGAGTATATAGGGGCGCTGACGAAACCGCCAGCCTCTGCTATCAGCGTGCCCACCTTCACCTTGTCGCCTTTCTTCACGACAGGTTTTGCCGGTGCGCCGATATGCTGACTCATTGGGAATATGGCCTGCTTTGGCAATGGTGCAGGCACTGTTGCGGCGTCGTTGCTGAGCTTGTTCTCGTCTGGATGAACACCGCCGATTCTAAATGTACGTACTTTCATTGCTTTAAGCCTCCTTGTTTGTTGGTTCTACTGGCTTGGTTGCCTCTGGTGTTGCTGCTGGTTTTGGCTTCGGTGCTGGGAGCTCCCATGTAGCATGGATAGCGTTCTTTGGGCACTCGCGTACACACTGGCCGCAGGCCTTACACTTCTCGGAGTCGATGAAGGCAAGGTTATTCTCTATTGTAATAGCGTCGAACTTACAAACCTTCTGGCACTTGCCACAGGCTATACAGCTGACCTTACATGCCTTGGAAGCAACAGGACCCTTGTCCTTGTTTACGCAAGCTACATATACGCGGCGTGCCTGCTCCTTTATCACCTTGCCCTTCAGGCGTATCTCGATGATATGACGTGGACAAGCCTTGGCACAGGCACCGCAAGAGGTACACTTAGCCTCGTCCACCTCAGGCAGACCAGTCTCAGGGTTCATCTTGATGGCATCGAAAGCACAAGCCTTCACACAGTCGCCACAGCCGAGACATCCGAATCCGCAAGCCGTCTCGCCGGCACCGACAGAGTTCATGGCAGCGCAAGTGCGCAGTCCGTCATACTCCGCCGTACGTGGACGGTGTTCGAAACATCCGTTGCATCGTACAACAGCTACCTTGGGCGCTCCGTTTGCCACGGCCATGCCGAGCAGGTCGGCAATCTTGCCCATCACTTCCGCTCCGCCTACAGGACAGTTCAGTCCCTCGATAGAGCCGGCATCAGCACCCTTTACCAGTGCCACCGCCATACCCGAGCAACCAGGAAAGCCGCAACCGCCGCAGTTAGCCTGTGGCAGTATCTCCGCTACCTGTCCAACACGGGGGTCTTCTTCCACAGCAAACTTCTTTGCGCACACATAGAGGATAACTGCCGCTATCAACGCTATGACGCCAAGAGTAAGTACTGCTGACAAAATTAAGTTCATAATGTGTTAGATATAAGTGTTAGTATTTTTATTACTTTCTCAATTACAATGCATTCTATTCAACATCTACAAAGAGCATCTTACTTCTCGAAGCATCTTACTTCTCGGAGCACCTTACTTCTTGGAGCATCTTACTTCTCGTCAATGTAGAACGTGAATATTCTTTCCAGTTTGGAGCGGCACAAGTACAATATTATATAATAAGGTATAAGCGCCACGATGCCACCCAGCGCAGCCTGCGCCTCACCGACTCCCATCTGCAGAGCACCGACAACAACGGCAAGCAACACAACGAGCGGCACGACGAAGCCGAGCACGACAGCCTTGGCACCTACGGCTTGAGCCGCAATTACCGTCACCTCCTGGCCCACTCTGTATCGTGAAGCATTAAGGCAACGTACATCAATCAGCTTTTCCTTACTCTCGGTCGAGTTGCAGTGGGCTGCTGCTTTACAACCCACACAAGCGCTATGCTGCACTATGCGCACCCGCACGAGACCGTCCGAAACGCTGTAGACAGTTCCAATATGAGAGATTCGATTACTCATAGTATCCAGTCAAGGTTAGCTACGCGGCAATTAGGCTTCCGCTCATAACGTTTGTTTGTGTTGTATGTTGTTGTTTTGTTGTTCTAGTGTCCTATTTGTAAAGTCCGCTTTACAACTGCAAATTTACGACTATATTTCTAATAAGCAAAACATTTATCACAAAAACTAACCTTCTTATGATATTATTGTTGCATTTCTTGTCAATTTCTTGGCATTTTGAAGAAAAAAACGTAAATTTGCACCGAATTGTTTCTAAAATCTAACAACTACACACACAATACAACCCATCAATATGAAACAAACTAAAATCGTAGCATCAGTGAGCGACCTCCGTTGCGAGGTAGAGTTTATCCGCGATCTTCACGACGCTGGAGCCAATGTCATCCGTATGAACACGGCCCACGCCACACCTGAAGGACTCAAGAAAATCATTCGCAACGTGCGTGCCGTCTCTCCTCATCTCGGTATCCTCATCGACACGAAAGGTCCTGAGGTACGCACCACTGGTACTGACGCCCCTATAGACTACAAGATCGGCGAGACCGTAACCATCATCGGCGACCCCGAGCAGGACACCACACACGACCTCATCTGTCTCTCGTACCCCGACATCTCAAAGGACGTGAAGGTAGGCGACGACATCCTCTTCGACGACGGCGAGCTCGCCATGAGAATTACCAAGAACGACGGCAAGAAGCTCATCGTAGAGGTTCTCAACAACGGCAAGCTCGGTTCGCACAAGAGCGTCAACGTTCCTGGCGAGCACATCGACCTGCCAGCCCTCACCGAGAAGGACAAGCGCAACATCCAGCTTGCCATCGAGGAGGACATCGACTTCATCGCACACTCCTTCGTACGCTCCAAGGAAGACCTCCGCGAGGTGCAGGACATCCTCGACGCTGCCAACTCCGACATCAAGATTATCTCCAAGATTGAGAACCAGGAGGGTGTGGACAACATCGACGAAATCATCGAGAACTGCTACGGCATCATGATAGCTCGCGGCGACCTCGGCATCGAGATTCCTGCAGAGCGCATCCCGGGCATCCAGCGCATGATCATCAAGAAGTGCGTATTCTCTAAGAAGCCTGTCATCGTGGCTACGCAGATGCTGCACACCATGATAAAGAACCCACGTCCTACACGTGCCGAGGTGACGGATATCGCCAGCGCAGTATTCAACAACACCGATGCCCTCATGCTCTCCGGCGAGACTGCAAGTGGTGCTTACCCAATTGAGGCCGTACGCACCATGGCCCGCATCGCAGAGCAGGCAGAAGTGGACCGTGCCCTCTATCTGCACAAGATTGACGTGGACGGTGCTGACACCAACATCCGCGACTTCCTCTGCAAGGCCGCCATCGAGACAACGTCAAAGCTCGGCGTAAAGTGTATCCTCACCGACTCCGGCACAGGCGACGACGCACGCACACTGGCTGCCTACCGCGGACCAAACCCAATCGTTGCCATCTGTAAGACCGACAAGCTGCAGCGCTGGTTGGCACTCTCTTACGGTGTGCTTGCTACCTATCAGCACCAGGACGAAGAGGTGGACAAAATGTTCTACCACGCCGTACGCCGTCTGTACGACAACGGCCGCCTCGAGCTGGATGACAAGGTAACATACCTCTCAGGCCACATGAACATCGGCGTTGCCGACAAGACTGCTGGCGTTTCAATGCTGGAGGTCAACACGGTAAGTGAGATTTTCGCCAATTACGAGAAGTAGTTTTACACATACTGCAGAACAACAATACACACTGCGGACCACACATATATGTATAATCCCCGACTCAGAGAATACAAACAGTATACATGCGACAGGGAGGTGCCCCTTTTGGAGTACCTCCTGTCTGCGTTACCGGGTAGCAAGAACAAAATCAAGGACACCCTGCGCGGACGAGGCATAAAAGTGAACGGCAAAGTAGTCACACAGTTCGACTATCCGCTTGCGCCTGGCAATAAGATTAGCGTCAGCCAGTCGAAGAAAAACGACACGTTCAAGAGCAAGTACGTCAGCATCGTCTACGAGGACCAGTACCTCGTGGTCATAGAGAAGAAACCGGGCATCCTGTCCATGGCAGCCGGCCATTCTTCACTGAACGTAAAGACCGTGCTGGACGACTACTTCAAGCGCACGCGCCAAAGCTGCCGCGCACACGTCGTACACCGTCTGGACCGCGACACCAGCGGACTGATGATTTACGCCAAGGACATGCAGACGGAGCAGATTCTGGAGCACGAATGGCACGACATCGTCTTCGACCGCCGCTACGTGGCTCTCTGCAGCGGAGAGTTCACCGAGGACACTGGCACAGTAGCCAACTGGCTGAAGGACAACAAGGCGTACGTCACCTACTCGTCGCCCGTGGACAACGGCGGCAAGTATGCCGTTACGCATTTCTGCGTCCTCGACCGTTCCACAGAGCACTCGCTCGTGGAGTTCAAGCTGGAAACCGGCCGCAAGAACCAGATTCGCGTACACTCCGCCGACATGGGCCACCCCGTCTGCGGCGATGTCAAGTACGGCAACGGTGACGACCCGCTCCACCGCCTCTGCCTGCACGCCTACGTGCTCTGCTTCTACCACCCCATCACACACCGTCCGATGGAGTTCTCCACACCGATACCGCCGGCATTCAAGCAGGTAGTAAAGGAATAAAAGGCTACGAGCCTCATCAAAAGACAAAACTCTACACTCCGTGTTACACTACATAATAGCAATCATAGCCATCATCATCGCCATCGTACTCATAAAGCGCGTGGTCAGCTGTCTCTTCCGCACCATCGTCACCTTTGTACTCATGGCAGTACTGGCTTATCTGTATTCCACTTACCTACGTTAAATAGGTGTCAAATACTATCTTTTTACATATTGCGTCTATCTTAATTCCTACTTAAAACCCCAAGACAATGAACAAGAAGATACTGCTCAGCGCGCTTGCACTCGCTGCCACTATAACAGCCAACTCGCAGAAGTTCACAAAGTTGGAAGACAACGACCCTACCCAACAGACAGAGCAAGTTGCACAGGACAAGAAAGCCGACAAAGAGAAGGCTAAGAAAGCGGAGGCAAAGAAAGCTACCACAAAGAAGAAGGCAAGCGTCGACGCGAAATACCTCGAAGGAGCAGTACCCCTCGTTGACGGCAAAGTAGTGTGGACGACCACCGTCGACTGTCCGGGCGTCTCAGCGCAGCAGGCTTACGAACGCGCCATTGCATTCCTCAAAGCCTTCTGCCAGGAAAAAGGTAAGGTACACGAGAAGAAGAGCCAGGAAAGCAGCATCGCCGTTGTCAACAGCGAAGACCACCAGATAGGCGCACGCATCCACGAGGATATCGTCTTCGTCAACAAAGGTCTACAGTACGACTGCGCCATCTTCCACTACACCCTCATCGTGGACTGCAAAGCCGACGGCAAGTGCGACATCACGATGAACCGCATGTCGTACACCTACGAGGAAGACAGAGGCGGCGGCACGTTCCCTGCCGAGGACATGCTCAGCGACGAGAACGCCCTCAACAAGGACCACAGCGACATCCGCCGCGGCGCAGGATTCAAGAAGTTCCGCACCAAAACCATCGACAGCAAGGACCGTCTGTTCAAGCGTCTCTCCGATGCTATCAATGGCAAGGTAGACGAAACAGCAGGAGAGAAATAACTACACAACGCTTATGTCAGAAACCACACAACAAGCCCCCCCACGTCGCCGCACTCACAACCGCCCCACCCCTCAGCACAACACCATATACAAAATAAGACAGATACTCAACGCCCTGTTCATGGTGCTCTGCATCATCGGCTGCATCATGTACTGCGGCGTCTTCGGCGACGAGCGCACGTCCATGATGGGCGCCATCATAGCCATCATAGCTGTAGCCATGAAGATGGCGGAATGCATACTGAGATTTATCAAGTAAATGAAGAGAAGACTACTATATCTTTGCATCATACTCTGCGTCAATGTCCTAGCGGCACTGGCGCAGTCGTCTAATGAGACCCTCTCCGAGGACGGCTTCACCGTTGTCGACAACAGCTTCAATCCCAACGCTGCCCGCGACTCCCTCCATGCTTCGCACAAGAAGGTGCCGCAGGGCATGCACGTTTGGTCCATAGACAGCCGCTTCGGAGACATCACGCCGCAGGTGCGCGATACGGCACAGCATCTTTTCATGAACACCATATTCACCACGGGCAAATACGGTGAATACAACACTACGGGCAACCTCGGGTCGCCACGCATCGCGCGCATCGCCACCGACCGCGACTTCTCGCCGCGCGACGAGTTCCTCGAGCCGTACAGCTTCTTCATAACAAAGCCGCACGAGCTGCTCTTCACCAATACCCTCTCGCCAATAACGGAGCTGTTCTACTCTTCTTGCGGCAACAAGACAAACGGTGAAGACCACCTGCGCGTCATCTTCGCAACAAACGTCAACAAACGCCTCGGCTTCGGTTTCAAGTTCAACTACGTCTACGGTCGCGGCTACTACCAGAACCAAAGCACCGCCCTCTTCGACTACTCCATGTGGGGAGCATACACGGGCGAACGCTACCAGGCACACCTCATCTTCTCCTTCGACCACATGAAGAACACCGAGAACGGAGGTATCTTCGCTGACTACTACATCACCAACCCCGACATGGTCGGAGAAACGTACAGCGAGAACGAAATACCCACACGCCTCAACAGCAACTGGAACCGCATGGACGGCTTCCACCTCACCTTCTCCCATCGCTACAACATCGGCTTCACCCGTCAAGTGGAGATGACCGAGATGGAGAAAGAGGCAAAACGCTTCGCCCTTCGCTCGGCAGCAGAAAACGAGGCTAAAAAAGACAAGGACGGCAAGAACAAGGACCAGGCAGACCAGCAGTCCTCCAGACGACGCAACGAAAGCAGTTCTACCGCCACTCCAAATAAGAAATTTGCCGGACGCCCAGACGACGCCGTCATAGTCGGCGACCTCCCACAGAACAAAAAGGACGGCAAGCTCGAGCTGGACAGTACAGCACTCGCGCTCGTCGACAGCATCTCCTCACAGAAGAAGAAAGAGACCAACGACACGTCATGGCTGAAGGACGAGTACGTGCCCGTGACAAGCTTCATACACAATCTGCAGTTTGACACCAACCACCGCACGTACATCGCCTACAACTCCCCAAGCCAATACTATACAGAGCCATTCAACATAGTACCGCAGGAGGATGCCCTCGGCGACTCCATCGATGACCACACGCGCTACTACACCCTAAAGAACACCTTCGCACTGGCACTCATGGAAGGGTTCAACAAGTACGTCCCCATGGGTATGAAGCTCTTCATCACCCACGACATGCGCCACTACAAACTCCCTAACACCGACTACGGCTACACCAGCTACAACGAGCACAACGTCAGCGTGGGAGCACAAATCATTAAGACACTCGGCACAAAGATACACTACAAGGCAACGGGTGAGTTTACACTAGTAGGAAAAGACATCGGCAACCTCCTCATAGATGCCGACGGTGACCTCAATCTGCGCATCTTCGGCGACACGGCACAGGTGAAGCTGAAAGGCTTCTACCACCTAACAACGCCGACATTCCTGCAGCGCCACTACCACTCTAAGCACTTCTCATGGGACAACGACGGCTTCAACAAGCAGATGCAGACGCACCTCGAAGCCTCATTCCATCTGGCAAAGACAAAGACGACACTGCGTGCCTGCTACGACAACATACAGAACCTCGTCTACCTCGCCACAAGCTACGGACTCTCCAACGACTCCGTCAGAGGACTCACCATCAACCAGCGACAGACATCGTCCAACATCTCACTCTTCACGCTGGCCCTCGAGCAGAACGCCCGACTGGGTATACTCAACTGGGAGAACCGCATCACGTTCCAAAAGAGCAGCCAACAGGAGATACTCCCCGTACCGGCCATCAACGTCTGGACAAACCTCTACATCAACTTCCGCATAGCCCGCGTGCTGCGCGTGCACCTCGGAGCAGAGGCATACTACTTCACCAAGTATGAAGCACCGGAATACGTGTCGCAACTGGGACAGTACGCCGTACAGGAAAACAGCGCCGTGCGCACCAAGGTAGGCGGCTACCCGCTCGTCAACGCCTATGCCAACTTTTGGCTAAAGAAGTGCAGATTCTTCGTCATGATGAGCCACGTCAACGCCGGCTCAGGCAGCAAGAACTACTTCCTCACCCCACACCACCCACTCAACGCCAGCGTACTGCGCTTCGGCATCAGCTGGAACTTTATAAACTAAACACTCCCGCCCCCAAAAGGGCTAAACACTTCCGCCCCAAAAAGGGGCAACATCATCTAATGAAAGACAGCGTCATCATCGTCAGCGGCGGCATGGACTCCATCACCCTGCTCTACGAATACCAGGACCGCATAGCCCTCGGCATCAGTTTCAACTACGGCAGCAAGCACAACGACAAGGAGATTCCCCTTGCACGCATGCACTGCGAGCGTCTCGGCATAAAGCACATCGAGATACCTCTGCACTTCATGGAGCAGTACTTCAAGTCCTCACTGCTCATCGGCGGCGAGGACATCCCCGAGGGCCACTACGCCGACGACAACATGAAGTCCACCGTCGTGCCCTTCCGCAATGGCATCATGCTTTCCATAGCGGCGGGACTGGCAGAGAGCAACGGTCTGAAGTATCTCATGATGGCCAACCACGGAGGCGACCACACCATCTACCCCGACTGCCGCCCCGAGTTCGTCGACGCCATGAGCCAGGCCATCTCCAACGGCACGTACGAGCATCTGCAGATTCTCGCCCCCTACACCAACATCACCAAGACCGACATTGCGCGCCACGGTGCACGCCTCGGCATCAACTACGCCGAGACATGGTCATGCTACAAAGGCGGCGACTGCCACTGCGGCAAGTGCGGCACCTGCGTAGAGCGCAAGGAAGCACTGCGCGATGCCGGTATCGAAGACACTACTGTTTACGAAGACTAAGCCCAGCTTCCCAAAGCAAAAGCACTCCTATACATAAACATCAAAACTGCAAAAGGCAGGGCAACAATAAACGTCGCCCTGCCTTTTGCTTTTTATATCCCAACAGTCCACCGTCAACAAGGGCAAAACTACCCTGAAAACTACGTCAAAAACACGTCAATCTCACGTCAAAAACGCGCTTTTCAGTATTTTTCAGTGTACTTTTATTTGCATGTTACGCTATATGGTTGTACCTTTGCATCAACATTACATGGGTTACAAAACATTCAGTTACATTGTCATTAATAGAGACGAAGGTTATTGATAAACAGCCTTTTTTATCGACCTTTTGTTTATCTTAGTTGCAAAGTAAAAACCCTAATCTTTAATAATGACAGGTCAGATGGGCAGGTTTCGTGATGAAACTTGCCCTCTTCTTTTTTATACATAAGTAAACGGCTTGCCACTACCCATGGGCAACGACAAGCCGTCAACTTATATAATTAGCGATAACTCTTGACAACTATTGCGTCACCGCCGTCTTGATGGGTGCTTTCAGGTTCTGCTGAAATCTCTCTATCTGCATCTTCCAGAAGTCGCTGTCGGGCGTGCCGCTTTGGCACCACGAAGCACCGAACCAATAGGTGAACTTCTGTCCGGAAGCCAAGCCTCGCTTCACTCCTACGGCATTGCCGTAGATGCCATGACGGAGGTGTTGGTCGTCCTTTACAAAGCGGGTCTTTACATCGCCGTCGGGGAATACTGTTGCCACATAAATCTGGAAGTTGTGCTTCTCTGCCGAGTCCGTAGGGTCGTTATAGGCCATGTAGGTCTTGGTGAGAGTAAGGTCCTTGGGGTCTGCCGTATGCACCACAAAGCCTCCGGCTACGTCCATCGGCTTTTGGAAACCGTCGTACCACACCGTCATGCGGTTGAAGTTTGCCCCCTTGGCCAGCGAGATGATGCGGTGCTCCGTCACCTGCTGCCCGTCTATCTCCACCGTGGGATAAGTCAGCTCCAGACAGAACTCCAACGGACCGTTGTCCAGTATCTTGTAGTCTTTGTAGCAATAGGGCATCACAATACTGTCGCCAAGCATTACGGCAGGAGTGCCGCAGCCCAGACTGGGCCCCACGTTGTAGCAGTCCAGCCCACGTCCATGGTCAAGGTGGAACGACGTAGTGCGGTCTATGAAGTCCACGCCCTTCCTGTCGCCGATACTGCGCAAGTAGTCCTTGTCGATGTTCAACTGCCAGTCCGCCCTGTAGCGGTTGTCCACATCCAGTTCCTTGGTGCTCTTCAGCCATACATCGATGCCATAGGCCTTCTCGCCAGAGCGTTGCAGAGCCGGGCCATACACACGGTAGGCGGCGATGTCGTTCTCCCACGCGATGTCGTCCATACGCCGTGCGTAGTACTTTCCCTCTACGTGCGACTTGAAGTCAGAGCGTCTGCCCTTCTCCACAGTAAAAGAGGCCGTACCACCCGGGCGCACCGACACGTCGAGCAGCAGTCGGCGGTCGTGGGTAATCTGGTAAGTCACTGTCTGCCCGTACGGATTTCTGACAATGAAGTCACTTCCCTGCCCCACTCCGAGCTTGTCCCATACCTCCTGGGCATCCCATGCCACCACCTCCTGGCGCTGAACTTGCGAAGGATTGGTAGCCGTCAATACAACTTTGGCATTGCCGTCCTTTACGGATAGCAATGCCAAAAACAATAATGCATAATTTAATCGCATACGGTTCACAATATATTTTATTTCGTTGCAAGATACTTGTCATATTCGCAAGCGGCGAGCAATACTGCTCCCACTCCGAAATTAGCCTGCGAGTTGGCATCCACGGTCTGTCCTGGGATGGCTCTCTCGCCTATAGGCTGCACGTAGCCCACCTTTCCGTCTGCCTGTATGGCAGTCTCGGTGAGGTAAGTCCAGGCACGGTCTATCACCTTCTTGTACTCCTTCTTTGCCAAGTACCCATTGTTTACTCCCCAAAGCATACCGTAGGTAAAGAAGGCCGTGCCGCTGGTCTCTGGACCAGGCGCGTGGTCGGGGTCCATCATCGAGCGTGTCCAGTAGCCCTCCGGCTGCTGAATGTCCGCCACGGCCTTTGCCAGCTTCTGGAACTTGTCCACGAAGAACTGATAGTGCTCGTAATCCTTGGGCATATCCTGAAGCACCTTAGCCAGCCCAGCCAAGACCCATCCGTCGCCGCGAGCCCAGAAGTCCTTCTTGCCGTTGGCACTCTTGTGCTTGGGATATACGTACTTGCCATCGCGGAAGTAGAGGTTGGTCTCCTTGTCGAGCATTATCTCATCGGAGCTGAGGAGATTGGCGTAGAGTTTGTCGAGGTACTTCACGTCGCCCGTCAGCTTATACATCTTCGTCATCACGGGCATCACCATATAGAGGGCATCGCTCCACCACCAGTAGTCCGTAGGCTCAGAGTACGCCTCATAGTGCATCACCTCCTTGGCGCGCTTCACCATATACTCGGAAGCCTCGGCGTTGCCCTTCTCCTTTTCTATATTATAGAGGTCAATGTAGGTCTGGAAGCAGATTTGCCAGTCACCGAAGAGCACAAACTGCTTTCCCTCGCCGTATGTTTTGTATTTCCACTTGGCAGGGTTGGCCTCTGTGGCGCCCGTCCAGTCGTTGTGCTCCGCCCAACGTATGGAATAGTCGAGCATCTTCTGGTCCTTGAGCATCTTGTATACCTCCATATTGCCGGTATGGTAAGCGGCATTGTCCCAAAATGCACGGACCTGAGGCTTGTTGTTGGCCTGCCAGTAGCTGTTGACCTTTGTTATCAACTCCACCACCTGCTCGTGATTCCACTGCCTTGTAACCTTAACCTCCTTCTTCGCCTTCGTATTAGTCTTGGCCGCCTGTACTTCATTCATTGACAGAGCCAAGGCCGCTACAGCGAGCATCAAAAATATCTTTTTCATCGTTAATTCTTGAATTAAATCCTTACCACTTGTCCTTTGTAACGATATCGTCTTTCCACTGGTGGTCCTTGGGGAAGGGCTGGTTGCCCCACGCCTTCACTTGCGTCCAAGGCTGCGCCGCGTCTGTCCAGAACGGATGGTCGGCTGGCAGACCTAGAGGCATGAACGAGAGGGTGGTCATGTAGAGAGAACCGTTGTTGGTGTACCAGTCGGCCACGTTCTTCTGGTTGGTTCCGCAGAAGCCGATAGAGAGGTAACCCTTCTCGGTGAAGTTGTTCTGCTGGTCGAACATACGGTGCAGCACCTTTGTCAACGCCGCACGCACCTGACCATTGCTAAGGTCGCCCGGCAACTTCTGGTACCAAGCCATCAAAGCCAAAGGCTGCATGGTGGCCATGCGATAAGGGATGCTGCGGCCGAAAACGGGGAATGTGCCCTCGGGGGAGATGAACCTCTCGAGGATGATGCTGTACTTCTGGCAACGCTTCAACTCGCGGTCGTAGTACTTCTTGTAGTCCAAACGGGTATTTGCCTTCGCATCCATCATCGCCTGCAGGGTCTCCAGGTACATCGGATGGAACACATAGCTACTGTAGTAGTCGAAGGCGAACACGGGGCCGTCAGAGTACCAACCGTCCCCCACGTACCACTCCTCCATCTTGCGACAAGCCGAGTTTACCCGATACTGGTCGCAGTTGCCGCCAGCCTTCGCCATGAAACTCTCGATGGTAGAGGAGAAGAGCAGCCAGTTGGTGTAAGGAGGGTCAATGCTGCGGAGCTTCGTGAACTCCGTCAGGTAACGCTTCTTCGTCACCTCGTCCAACGGTTTCCACAAAGCGTCGTATGCACGGAGGAAACTCTCTGCTATGTAGGCGGCATCCACCAAGTTCTGTCCCGATGCCCCCCAGCAGAGATAGTCCGGGCTCGACGGGTCCACGCCATTCTTATATGAAGCCAAAGCCCACTCGCGGAGCTGCTGGCGCTGCTTGCCCTCAGCCGTATTATCGTCCGGGAGAGTGAGCCAAGGGGCAATGCCAGCCATCAGTCTACCAAAGCACTCCATGTAGACCACATTCTTGTTACGGTTGTCAAACGAGGGGCTGAACTCGGTCTGCATATTCTTCTGCAGCTCGCCCTTCGCCATGTTCTCCAGCACCGGCTGTGCCATCTTGTAAGCCAGCGAGCACCAGTAGTCGCGGTCGCTCTGCTGTTGCACCTTTTTCTTGGCAGCGTTGACTCCCACGAATGGCAGGAGCGCCAAGAAGAGCACCATCACGAAACTCTTTTTCACATAATTCATAGACAGTTTAAATTAGTAGTTTATAGTTATTATTACGTTCTGAAGTCGAAATGCACTTACACCAATCTCCTTAATAGCGATAAGTTCTAATCTATCGCAAAGGTAATACTTTTATCTGAATCTCCATACATACTTTAAGCACAATTCTGAAAAAGTCAGAGGTTTTTCGTGCCTGTTTTGCAAAAAAGTCAGAGGTTTTTATATATCAATTTTACTGTTACAATGCTTTGCAAGTCTATCATTCAGCATTATTAGTCGTGGAAATCTATCATTTTTTCGTACATTTCCACGACTAATAAAATATTTCTTTGTACCTTTGCAGCGCAATAAACAATTCATCTACAGAAAGATATGATAGTAGGAAGAGAAAAGGAAATTGGGCTGCTTAAAGGGCTATTCGAAGAGGAAGAATCGCAATTTGTAGCAGTGTATGGCAGACGACGCGTAGGAAAGACTTTCCTGATAAGAGAGGCTTTCGACTATAAGTTTGCGTTTCAACATACGGGCATCTACGGGGCTTCATTGAAAGAGCAACTGAGTGAATTTATGGAATCACTCTACTCTGCTGGCATGAGAAAGGCCAAAGCTTTTCCTTCCAACTGGAATGAGGCTTTCCACCTACTGGAACGATTCATCGAAAAATCGAAGGATACGCAGAAGAAGGTTATCTTCATCGACGAAATGCCTTGGATGGACACACACAAATCCAACTTCGTACGCTCACTTGACCATTTCTGGAACAGCTGGGCAACAGCACGAAAAGACATTATCCTTGTCATCTGTGGCAGCGCTACCTCTTGGATTATCAACAATATCATCATGAACTACGGCGGCCTGCACAATCGCTTGACAAGCCAAATATTTCTGGAACCATTCTGCCTGAGAGAATGCCAAGAGTATTGCGAGAAGCGAAAGCTTGGTTATACAGAACGACAAATTCTGGAAGCCTATATGGCTCTTGGTGGTATTCCTTATTACTGGAGCTTCCTAAAGAAGGGACAAAGCGTGGCACAGAATTTCGACAGGATGTTTTTCTCCGAGAGAGGAGAACTTACCCAAGAGTTCAATGCTCTCTACGCTTCCTTATTCAAAAGACCAACAACCCACATTGCCATCATCACGGCATTGGCCAACAAAAAGATGGGAATGCTGAGAGAAGAAATCTTGGACACAACGGGACTCTCCGACAACACCACTTTCTCCAATGCCCTACAAGAATTGGAACAATGTGGGTTCATCAGAAAGTTCATGCCTATAGGCGGCAAAAACAAAAACGCCATCTATCAGCTCATGGACAATTACACGCTCTTCTATTTTGACTTTATCAAAAAGAATGCGAATCTGGACGAGCATTTCTGGACTGCCAACATCGACACGACCATACACAACGGTTGGGCAGGCAGAGCATTTGGGCGTGTCTGCATGCAACACATCAAGCAGATAAAAGCGGCATTAGGTTTTGCGGCGGTCATCAGTACCGCTCACTCATGGGTGTATAAGCCGAAGAACTCATCGGAAAAAGGCGCACAAATAGACCTTCTGATTGACAGAAATGACCAAACCATCAACCTCTGCGAGATGAAATACACCAACGCTCCCTATACCATAAGCGAAGAAGAGGACATAAAGCTTCGCAACCGAAAAGCGGTATTCGTCAGAGAGACTGGCACAAACAAGTCAATCCTTACAACTATGATTACCACCTATGGTTTAACCTCCGGGGGATATTCCGACGACATCCATTGCCAGGTTACAATGAAAGACTTATTTCGCTTTTAGATACGCCATAAAACAAAAAAGCCCGAATGTCATGTACATCCGGGCTTTTCTATTGCAACAAGTAAGACCTTAGTTGCTAGGAAAAATGGATAAGAGCCTTGGCATCACTTCGCACGGGCCTTGGCATCGCCGCGCAAACCGCATACGCGCCATCTACCTGACTGCCGAGTAACAAACATACAAATAGACACGAAAACCGCCAACGCATTGCACATTTGCTATACATCTGGGCGGTTTTCGTGTCTTTTTGTATAATATTTGCAAACAAATGCTTGCCATGAAAGAAAAAAGTCGTAACTTTGCAGGCGCTTTTACCAAAGGGGGCATTGCGCGCTCCCGTGTAGTGATTTAGCACAAACATAAATAACATCAAAAAACAACCAGTCAAGTAAAAAAGAAATCAGAACATGAGCAAGCTGATAAAACCTAAAAACTACAAGGCTCTCCTCGACCTCAAGCAGACTGAGCAGGGCATCAAACTGATAAAGGACTTCTTCCAGCAGAACCTCTCCACAGAACTGCGTCTGCGCCGCGTGACGGCTCCCCTCTTCGTGCTGAAAGGTCTCGGCATCAACGACGACCTCAACGGCGTAGAGCGTGCCGTGACATTCCCCATCAAGGACCTGGGCGACCAGCAGGCCGAGGTGGTGCACTCGCTGGCAAAGTGGAAGCGTCTCACCCTGGCCGAGTACCAGATAGAATCAGGCTACGGTCTCTACACCGACATGAACGCCATCCGCGCCGACGAGGAGCTGGACAACCTCCACTCGCTCTACGTTGACCAGTGGGACTGGGAGGCTGTCATCAATAAGGAGGACCGCAACATCGACTTCCTCAAGAGCATCGTACGACGCATATACTCAGCCATACTGCGCACCGAGTACCTCACCTGCGAGACTTATCCACAGGTGAAGCCTTTCCTCCCACGCGACATACACTTCGTACACTCAGAGGAGCTGCTGCAGATGTACCCGGACCTCACTCCGAAGGAGCGCGAGGACGCCATCTGTAAGAAGTACGGCGCAGTGTTCGTCATCGGCATCGGCGGAAAGCTCTCCGACGGAAAGAAGCACGACGGACGCGCCCCAGACTACGACGACTGGACAACGCCCAACGCCGACGGTTTTCTCGGCCTCAACGGCGACATCCTCATTTGGTATCCTGTGCTGGAGCGTAGCTTCGAACTCTCTTCCATGGGCATACGCGTAGACAAGGAGGCTCTCCTCCGCCAGCTGGAGCTCGAGGGCAAGACAGACCGCGAGGAGCTGTACTTCCACAAGCGTCTGATCGAGGGCACACTGCCACTCTCCATCGGCGGTGGCATCGGTCAGAGCCGTCTCTGCATGGTGATGCTCCACAAGGCGCACATCGGCGAGATACAGGCAAGCATCTGGCCCGAGGAACAGCGCAAGGAATGCAAGGAAAACGGCATGAACCTCATTTAAGACTACATAATAGCCCAGGGCAACAGCAACGCCCTGGGCTTTTGTTTGCAACCAGCCCCCACACACATCCACTTTCCAAACAGACCATTTTCCAAATATGAACATAGAAAACATCGCTTCTCTGCTCAAAAGCAAGGACGGGCTACACCGCACGCTCGGCATAGAGCTGCTCTCCACACCCGAACCGGACACCTGCGCGGCACGCATGACCGCCACGCCCGGCAACTGCCAGCCCTTCGGATTCCTAAACGGCGGCGCAACGCTCGCGCTGGCGGAGAACCTGGCAGGGGCAGGCAGCATGACGCTCTGTCCGGACAAGATGTGCATGGGCATCAGCGTCACCGGTCACCACCTCAAAGCCGTGCCGCAGGGACAGACGGTCACCGCCACGGCACGCATACTGCACCAGGGCAACACGCTGCACCTCTGGCACGTGGAAATAAAGAACGACAACGGGGACATCATCTCCTCCGTCGACGTGGAGAACTACATAGTAAAATGAGCCTAATATACTACCGCAAACCGCACGACACCACCATATACCGCAACCGCTGCACCGACGAGCCGGAGGAACTCCAGTCCCTCGTCCAACTGAACGGCCGCAGCGGCTTCGTCATTGCGCCTTTTGCCGTGGCGGAGGAATGCCCCATACTCCTGCTGAAAGCTGATTTTGAGACTGTATCTGAGGAGGAAGCTGCCCGGCACTGCAACGGCGCAACTGACGGCTGTACGCTCGATGAAGACGCACTCTGCAAGGATACGCTGCTCAGCGAAGACACGCTCAGCGAGGGTACGCTCAGCGAGGGTACGCTCAACGAGGGCACGTCAAGCGAAGCCAACAGCCGGGAAGACTATTCAGAGGACTTCCGCCGCTTCCATCAAGCACTCGAAGAGGGACGCTTTGCCAAACTCGTGCTGGCACGCAACGCAACCGTCAGCCGCTCTTCAACGGACAACAGCCCAATAAGCCTTTTCTATAAGGCGTGCACCCTGTATCCGAGAATGTTCATTGCGCTCTTCTCCACAAAGCGCAGCGGCACGTGGCTCATCGCTACGCCGGAGACACTGCTCGCTGGCTCTGTCACCACCATGTCAACAATGGCACTGGCTGGCACCATGCGGCTTGACGATGCCGACCGATCCTTCGACACTCTCGACGCCACCGTCGGTCAGCAGGACATCCGTTGGAGCAGCAAGAACATACGCGAACAACGCTTCGTGGAGACGTACCTGACAGAGCGCATCGCCACGTTCGCCTCAGAGTGCACCGTCAACGGGCCCTACACCGTGCGCGCCGGAGACCTCGTGCACCTACGCTCCGACATCGCCTTCACGCCGAAGACAACACAATGTCTGGGCGACATCCTCGACATTCTCCACCCCACCCCGGCCGTCTGCGGCATTCCAAAGGAAGAGGCGACGCAGTTCATACTGGCAAACGAGCACGGCTCGCGCAGCTACTACAGCGGCTTCTCCGGCATCATCGCGCCCGACGGCGACACCTTCCTCTACGTCACCCTGCGCTGCATGAGCATTGCGCCAGAAGGCAGACATCGCCTCTACGCCGGAGGCGGACTGCTCGTGGAGAGCGAAGAAGAAAAGGAATGGGCCGAGACAGAAGCTAAAATGGGAACCATGATGAACCTATTATGATGTACTCCTCAAAACCAAACATAAACATACTCACCGCCTACCTCGCCGCCTACGGCATCGAGGACGCCGTGGTGTGCCCCGGCAGCCGCAACGCACCAATAGTACACAACCTCAACGAGCACCCCGGCATCCGCTGCCACGCCGTCACGGACGAACGGTCGGCCGGATTCTACGCCCTCGGCATCGCCCTAAAGACTGAGAAGCCCGTAGCCGTCTGCGTCACCTCCGGCTCTGCCGTGCTAAACCTCGCTCCGGCCGTTGGCGAAGCAAAATACCGCCACGTGCCGCTCATCGTCATCTCCGCCGACAGACCGCCACAATGGATAGGCCAGCTGGACGGACAGACCATCGACCAGTCCAACGCCCTCCGCTCCACGGTGCGCAAAGTGGTAAACCTGCCCGAACCCGCCACGGAGGAAGAGGAATGGTACTGCCACCGTCTCGTAGCCGAAGCCCTGCACACGGCAACATGCCACGACTGCGGTCCCGTGCACATCAACGTGCCGATAACGGAACCGCTGTTCGACTTCTGCACCCCAAGTCTGCCCAATGTTAAGTCCATCGTATTCCACCATCGTGGCAGCAGCGAAGCCCCCGTATGGAACTACTCTCCTTTCAATCTCCAAAAGCCTGATGCAGAAACGGACGAGAGGACGCTCATCGTGATAGGGCAAACACGCCCCAACACCATTCCACTTGAAACTCTCTGCTCACTGGCAGCCCGCTTCGTCGTGTTCGCCGAGCCTCTCTCCGTGGATGCCCCTGCCTTCCACTTCGACGAGGCAATACGCCTCATCCCTAAAGACGAAATCGACCTCTACCGTCCGCACCGCATCGTCTACATAGGCGACACGATAGTAAGCAAGGTAGCGAGGAAGTTCCTGCGCGACTCGCATGCCGAGGTCTGCATGGTGACGCTGGACGCCAGCGAGGTGTGCGACCCACTCATGGGCATCACCGACATCGTGGAGTGCCAGACCACGGACGACGTCAACCGTTTCCTACTCTCCATCTGCAACGACACCCCATTGCCGCGCTCCCAACAGGAATACATCGACCGTTGGGACGTGCTCTTCACTGCTGCCGACGCACGCACCACGGCGTACTCTCCCGTGTACTCACAAATGGAGGCGGTGAGACTATTCGAACAAACCGTAGAAAGCCTCAACGCCCCCATTCACGTCCACTACGCCAACAGCAACGCCGTGCGCCTTGCCAACATCTACGCCAACCACTACGTCTGGTGCAACCGTGGCGTAAACGGCATAGAAGGGTCGCTCTCCACAGCCGCCGGATTCTCCCTCGCCACAGACGACGAGGTAGCCATAGTAATAGGCGACCTCAGCTTCTTCTACGACCAAAACGCCCTGTGGAACCAAGAGCTGCGCGGCAACCTCCGCATACTGCTCATAAACAACTCCCAAGGCGGCATCTTCCGCATGCTCCGCGGACTGGACGACAGCCCCGCCGCCCTACCCTACATCTCTGCCGAGCACCACACCACCGCCGAGGGCATCTGCCGCCAAAGCGGCATCAGCTACCTCACAGCCCACAACAGCGCAGAACTGGCCCGAGCCATCCCCACGCTGCTCGCACACAAGTCCACTCGCCCCGTCCTGCTGGAAGTATTTACAGATGCCAACACAGACACGGCAGCGTACAAAGAGTACTTTAAAACAAACTCACGCCTGCAGCGGTAACATACAAAACAAGCGCACGCCTACAGCGGTAACATACATCGCTATAGGCGTGCGCTTTTTTTTATTTTAGTTTGGGCTTCAACTCGTCCGGCGAATCGTTGGTGAACATGTTTACCGCTGGGGCTGACTTGGTGAAGAGGTTCTCTATCACCTGGCTGTCAAGCGAGAGACTTGGATTGAAATCATCGCTCAGCATGTACTGGAGGATAGCTTTTCTCATCTGGGTGGCCACGAGGCGGTGCTCGAGGTTGTTCTGCAAGTCCATCGTTGTCATGAGGAGCTTGCCCTTGCCAACCTTGGCCTCAACCATCATGCCGAGCTTGCGACTGACGTGCCACGTGTCTATCGGTTGGATGGCTGGCTGGTAGTCCTTGGGGAACTCACGTAGGTTCATCACCTGCGCCTTGTTCAGCAACTCCCACCAGTTGAGGTTGGCCCATTCGTCCGTGGGAAACCACTTGAAGAGCGGATGCCCCGTGTCGATAGTAGCACCAGTGGTGTGGGGCGGACGCATTTTGAACCAACTCGTGTTCCAAAACACTGGCAGGTAGGTTTGCTTCACGTCCTCGCCCATCTTTACCTTCCCTGCAGCCAGCAGGAGCACCTTGCCGCCTTTCTGCAAGACCTTCTGAGCCTTGGCATCGAGCGTGTCGGCAATGTAGATGTCCTTTTCCTTTACCTTCGGCATCTCTGCCTCAGACGGGTACACCCAGAAGTCCCAATGGTTGTTGGCTTCTGTAGCGTTGGAAGACTGTACACTAACCTCCAGTGTGTATTTGGCTGGGCAGGGCAGTTGCGAGCAGGCCACTGGCACACTGCCGAGGTCTATATTCTTGCCAATAGGAAGCTCATGACCTCCAGACATCAAGGCAGCGGAAGCATAGACTTTGCCTTGGCTGTCCTTGACAATATACGTAACTTGTGCATCCTTCAGCGGCTCCTTGTAGGCGTTGTACAGTTCCACGGGAATCTCCGTCTTGCTTTCGTTGGAGAATACAAACTGCGGGAACTTGGCCAGTGGAACGACTGGGGCACAGAACTCCGTCCAGTCCTTCGCATCGCAATAGCCCTTTTCCTTCCAATGCACATTAAGCACGCCCACGAGGGCCGTGCCCTGTCCGCTGTAGTCGTTGAGCGAGAGCATCTGGAAGCCGGCGTAGTCCTTAGTGCGCAGGTTGCGCTCCAAATCGTACTTGTAAGCCAACGTCTGCAACTTACCGCTGGCATGGAGGAACTTCTCCGCCTGACTGGCCATGCCATTGTCGCGCAGCAAGTCAGAGAATATCTCGAAGTTACGCGCCTTGTATGCACCCGTGTATTGCGAGGTCTCCTTCAAGTCCGGGAAGGCGCACCACTGCCCCATCTCGTGCGTTAGGATGGGCTCGTGCACGTCGAAGGTGATTGGCGTTCTGCCCTTCTGTACCTGCTTCTCCATATTGTCGTTGAAGTTGTCCACAGACTGCGGCGCGCGTCTGTCCCAGTCCAAACCACGCGCACCGCCCTTCACGTGGTACTCGCTCTTTGGGTCCCATGCCCAGCCGCCTCCTACGGATGCTCCGCAGTATACGCGACGCTTGTCGCCCGTAGCCTTCCATTTCTCCACGAAGTCGCCAACCCACTTCACCCAGTTGCCGGCGGGTTCATTGCCGGCAGCAAGCATGCAGAACGACGGGTGGTTGCCGTATTTCTCCACCATCCGCTGGGTCTCCTCCATCAGGTAGCGGTCGATGCTCATGCCGTTGCCGAGCTTCACGCCGTGATTGGGCCATGATGGCCCCTCGGGTTGCAAGTAGAAGCCCACCTTATCGGCTGCTGTGAACGCCGCCTCGGGTGGACAGAAGGAGTGGAAGCGCATCATATTGAGCCCGTACTCCTTGCACTTCTTGAAGATACTGAGCCACGAAGCCTCGTCGGTTGGCGGATAGCCCGTCTCGGGGAAACAACAGTTCTCCACCGTGCCGCGTATCCATATCTTCTTGCCGTTCATGTAGAACTGCCTGTCGCGGATGCTTATCTCGCTCATGCCGAAGGTGGTGCTCACGGTGTCCTTTCCCATAACGGCGGTGAGCGTGTAGAGGTTAGGATTGAACTCGTCCCACAGCTTCACGTCGTCGCCCATCGGGATAACGACAGAATACTTGCCGTCAGCCCCCTGCTCCACCTTCTTGAAGACGTATGGCTTGCCAGACACGTCAAACTGGAAGTCGCGCTTGGCATCCGCCTTACCCACAACATCCATCACCACGTTGATTTGCTTACCCTTCACGTCTGGATACACCTGCATGTTGCGGATGTACTGCTGCTGACGGGCCTGCAGTTCCATCCGTCCTACGATGCCGTTCCAGTTGCCTTGCGTCTGGTCGGTCACACTGTGCGAGTCCTGGCCGACGCATACGTTTTCTATGCCATTGTACACCCGGACGGCAATCTCGTTGTCCTTGCCATATATTATATAAGGTGTAACGTCAAACTCGTGGGGCACGCTCAAGGAAGAGTCCCTGCCAGCCAACTGACCGTTCACGTAGACGGCCGTCTCTATATGGGGACGTTCCAAATAAAGGATGACGCGCTGCTTCTTCCATTCCTTCGGCACAAGTACGCTCTTGCGATACCAGGCGTTGCCTGTATAATGCTTTTCGGGCGTAAGGAAGAAGGGGAACTTCATCGTGCCCTCCACTTGGTGTTTGCCACTGGGCAGCACCTTCTCCCGGCGGTACTTCTCCATATAGGGATTGAAGTAGAAAGATGAGTCGTAGAGACTTCCCGTCCACTGCGTATGGGTGCATACATCCTCACCCTTGCCGTTGGTAAGCATGGAGCCAGGCAGGACTACCTCGTCGCCGTATTGGGGACTGTCGCCCTGCGCAAATTGCCACTTGCCCGAAAGGTCTATCTTTGTACCGTCCGCCCACACTGGCAGGGAGGCGACAGCCATCAGGCACAAGGCCAAATTCCGTTTCATCTCTTTCTTCATCATTGTTCTCCGTTTAAGTCTATAGACAATACAGCCTCTCCTTCCTTTGCTGTGTCGGCCTCGCGTGGAAAATACACAGGCATATTCTGGCGCAGGGGGAGTATGCGCAGCTCCAGCGTCTTGCATTCCTTCGGCAATCGCCACAAGCCCATAAGGAATGGGCGACCATTGTAGAAGTTGTCGCCTATCAGCTTGCCGTCGGCATACAGTCGGGCACAGTCACCACGGTAGTTTATCATCATTAGCTTTCTTCCCTCAAGCATGTCTCCAGAGAGATTGATTTCATACACGGCAGCTTTCTTGAAGTCGGCATCAGTAGGCTCCTCTGCCACTTTCTGCACGCCAAGGGTAATATTGCGCTCGCCCTCCGCATCCTTTATCTTGCGGAAAGAAGGGGACTGCAACTTGGCGGTCGATGTTGTCTTGGTGTTCAAGGTTTTCCCATCGTTAGAAGCCTCTCCATTGCTAAGGAACAGACGCTCCGCCTCATTCGACTCCAATAGATAGATATTCTTGTATACAGGCTTGGAGGTGCCCTTGGCCTTCACATTCTTCAGTACCTTGCTGCCAACGGCTATTTCCGTCGGCACGCCCTTGATTTGCTCCAAGTAAATCTTGCCGTCGCGACGGGCGATGAGCTGGGCGGTGGCGTAGCGGATGCCGTCAACGTTTACGGGGAAGATGCACATCGTACCAGCTGGGATGGTCATTGCACGCTGGGGGAACTTCACGCCGCACACCTCAAACTGCACGTTCTTCTTGGCCGTAAGGTTCTGCAGACGCTCGTAGTTGTTGACGAAGACAAAACCGCTTTCGCCCTTTGAACGGTAAGACCAACGGAGATGCGAGTCGTCTCCCTTGTCGATGTCTTGCGCACAAGGGAAGGTAGCCTCCATCGGTGCCAGCACTTCCGCATAGTCGTGCATAAAGAGATGCAGCTTTCTGAGCATGAAGTAGTGGGGGTTCTTCTGTCCGAACTCTCCCAGCGGAGCCTGGAAATCGTACGTCTTCACGGGCAGGTCGTTGTAGTTGGTAGCCGGAGTGCGCTGGTTCTCGTTGAGATACGTGGCACTGCCATCATCGTTGCCTCCGGGCATAAGTCCCTTAGGATTCGTTCCGCCGTGATACATGTAGTAGCCCAGTAGGTTGCTGCCGCTGCCCAGCTTCACGATGGCCAACGAATAGGCATCCTCGGGGTACACGTACGGACGGCGGTGGTAAGCCGTAGCCATGCCGCCTCCCAGTTCGCAAGTGAAATAAGGATACGCACTGTCCTCTTTGCTCGTCTTTGCCTCCTGCTTGCCCAGCTGCTCGGTAGCAATGGCCGTGCTGCTGCGAAAAGCCTTGAAGTTGAAAGCCTTGTAATAGTTGCCGGCGGTCTCCTTCAAGGATCTCTCCCAAAAGCCGTCGGCATAGTCGCCGTAGAGCGGAATCATCTCGCCGAAAGGCACTGGCGTGCGAAGCTCCGGCCAACCGGTGCGGGTGTAGAAAGGCAAGTCGAAGCCCACCTCCTTTGCTATCTTCTTCAAGGCCATCAGATAGCTTCCCCGTCCACGGTATTCATTGTCAAACTGGGCGGCGATGACTGGTCCACCGTCCTTCCACTGCAGCCCTTGCGTTTGCGAGAATATTTGGCGATACAGTTCTGTTGTATACTTGAGGAACACGGGATTCTCCTCCCTCATCTTGCAGCCCTTCGTAAACATCCAGTCGGGGATGCCGCCGTTGCGCACCTCGCCGTGGCAGAAGGGGCCGAGCCTCAGCACCACAGGCATATTCTCCTGCTTGCAAATCTCGAGGAAGGCACGCAGGTTGCGCTGTCCGCTCCAGTTGAACACGCCTTCCACTTCCTCCACATGATTCCAGAACACGTAGGCGGCAAGGATGGTGACGCCACCCTCCTTCATCTTCCGCACTTCCCTCGCCCACTCTTCCTGCGGAATACGGGAATAGTGCACCTCGCCCATGACGGGCACCACACGCTTGCCGTCGAAGACAAGGCTATGCTTATCCCAACTGATGGACTGGGTAGGAATCTGTGCCAGCGCACCCACCGAAAGGAGCGACAGCACAGCAAATGCCGACAAAAATAACTTCTTCATCTACCGATTTGTTTAGGTTAGGTTAGTAAATCGGTTGCAAAGATAGTCTTTTTATCTGGCACTCAACTATACATTTTGATAAAAAGGGCGTTATATGCTCAGTTTCTGTTTCAACAAGAACAAACAGCTTGGAGTGCATGAGGTATCAGGCTCTGCCACGACGAGAGAGGCGGAACAGCAGGTTCACCACCGCCACTGCCAAGGCGAAGCCGAAGCCTACGAGGCATACGGCATCCCAGCCGCCGCTGTTCCATGCCACTCCGGCACAAAGCGTGCCGAGGCTGCCTCCGGCGAAGAGGTGGCTCATGAAGATGGTGTTGGCGCGGTTGGTCGCTTCGGGGACGAGCGAGAGGCAACCGCTCTGGTTGCTCAACTGGTAGCACTGCGCGCCCACGTCGACGAGGATGATGGCGGCGATGAGCCCGATGTACGTGTCGGAGAAGAAGTAAGCCACCGCCCATGCAACAAACTGAAGAAGCACGCCAGCAAGGCAGAAACGCTCTATGCCGAAGCGTGGGATGTACTTGCCGATGCCGCTTGCCGCCGTGGCCCCCGCCAGTCCGCAGAGGCCGAGCAGACCCACGGCATCGCTTCCGGCATGGAAGGGAGCACCCGTCAGGTGGAACGCCATGCACGACCAAATAGCCATCATGCTGCCGAAGCTCAGTCCGCCGCGCAGGGCATAGATGCGTATGGTGGGGATGTCGCGGTAGATGCGCACAATGGATGTCATCAGTTTGCCGTACGACCCCGTGAAGGTGGAAGGCATCGACGGCAGGGTGCGCAACATAACAACGAGGCTCACGGCCATGATAACGGCGGCGATGCTGAACATTGCCCTCCATCCGAGCCACTCGCCCACGTATCCGCTCACCACCCGCGCTCCGAGCACGCCGCTGAGGAGTCCCGTCAGCACGATGCCCATGTTCCGCGATTTGTTCTCCGGCTTGGAGAAATTGCTCGCCACGGGGATGAACATCTGCGGCACCACGCTGTTGCAGCCCAGCACGAGCGACGCCGCCCACACGAGCCACAGGTTCTGGCTCAAGGCGATAGCGATGCAGCACACCACCGCCACGCTGATATTGACGGCGATAATCTTGCGGCGCGACACCTTGTCGGCCAGCGGCACGATGAATATAAGTCCCGAAGCATAGCCCAGTTGGGTTATGAACGTGATAAGGTTAGCCTGCAGCTCCGTGCCGCCCAGCGCCTGGCGCATTGCCTCGAGCAGGGGCTGGTTGTAATACAGGTTGGCTACGGTCAGACCGCCGATGACGGCCATGGCAAACAGAATACTCCGAGGGATGCCGCCGTTTGGTACAAGTTCTTTCATCTTTGTGTTATCCTTTATTCCTTATTCTCTACGTTCCTCCCTTTCACAATTTCAGTGCCAAAGCAGCTAAGCTCTCTCAGCCCTACTGCCATAAATACGGGCCATCAGAGCTCCGCTGATGTTGTGCCATACGCTGAAGATGGCACCTGGGATTGTCGCCATCGGATAGGCGGCAAAATGGAGCGTGGCAAGTGAGCACGCCAACCCTGAGTTCTGCATACCCACTTCGATGCTTATGGCCACGCACTTCTTATACTCCAGATGCAGCAGTTTGCCGATAGAGAACCCGAGGAGCAGGCCGCAGATGTTATGCAGCATCACCACGAGGACCACCACCATTCCGCTGCCAAGGAGCCGCTCGGCAGAGTGCGCCACGACGGTGCCGGCAATGAGCGTGATGGCCAGCGAAGAGAAGCCCGGCAGGTAGCCCACGGCCTTTCCCGTGAACTTGGGGCAATACTTCTGCACGGCGAAGCCCACGATGATGGGCAGTATCACCACCTGCACTATGGAGAGGAACATACTTAGCGCATCCACATGCACGTATGTTCCAGCTATCATCCAAGTGAGGAACGGCGTAAGGAACGGCGCAAGCACCGTGGAGGTCGCCGTCATGCCCACGGACAACGCCAAGTCGCCCTTGGCAAGGAAGGTCATCACGTTGGAGGCCGTTCCGCCCGGGCAGCACCCCACCAGTATGACACCGATGGCCAACTCCGGCGGCAGCTGGAATGCCTTGGCCAGAAGCCACGCCAATCCCGGCATGACGATGAACTGCGCCAGGCAACCGGCAATGACATCCTTCGGACGGCTGAACACAATCTTGAAGTCGCCAGGGTCGAGCGTCAAGCCCATTCCAAACATCACCAGTCCAAGCAACGGATTGATGTACACGGTATCAATCCACCCAAAACTCTCCGGCAGCAGCAGTGCCACCACCGCCGCCAGCAAAACCATGACTCCCACATAGCGGGAGAGCAAATCACATATTCTTTTCATCTTCTTTCTTTACTTATGCACCTTAGCAGATAGAACTCCTATGTCTTTTCAGATATAATTTTTGTTTAATAAAACGTCTCTGGCGTTAGTGTGTCTATCTCTATTGGCATATTATTGCTATATGTAATACTATTCCTAATCTACTTGTTCATTGTCAAACAAACTCATCTCATTCTTCAGCCTCAGCACTTCCTTGTCGAAGTCGGACAGGAACTCACGGTCTTGAATCACACGATACTTATCGTATTCCTCGTATGCCTTGACTCGTGCTTGCAATGCCGAGACTTTACCCTTGCCCATTAGTATCGGATAGGAAGACAGAGTAAGAAAGCCGTCCAAGAACTCCGCCCACTGATCCATGGTGGTAGGGATGTGGCGCTTCGCACGGTTGGCCGCCAAATCGATATAGGCAGAGACTATCTCGTTCAACTCTTTCATCTGTTCTTCATGCAAGTAGTTCTTTGCGATGGTTACGTCCGACTTCAACACCTTGCCATCAGGTGCCTGTGCCCAAGAGGTCAACCCCATGTGAGCCTTCGTCGCATCGGCAGAGGTGTAAACGATTTCGGCAGCCGTCTTACCCGTAATAGCCCAATGCAACTTGTTCTGCACCTTTGCATAGAACTCATGTGTAGTGGAGGCATCCTTCTGATAGTCGCAGGCAGTGGCGTAGATATCAGTTATCTTCTGGTAAGCCATACGTTCTGAGGCACGAATCTCCAGAATGCGCTCCAGCAACTGGTCGAACTTCACTTGCACCTGCTTGCCTCCTTGCTTGAAACGTTCATCGTCCAGCACATAGCCGTTTCGGATAAATTCGCTCAACGTATTGGTCGCCCACTGGCGGAAACGGGTAGCCTTGTAACTGTTCACACGATACCCCACGGCGATAATCATGTCGAGATTATATATATTCGTCTCATACTTCTTTCCATCCGTGGCAGTTATCCAAGATTTTTGGACAACTGAGTACTTGTTCAGCTCTCCGCTTTCCAAAATCTCGTTGATGTGGTAGCTTACGGTTCGCACGTCCACTTGGAAAATCTCAGCTATTCTTTTTTGAGTTGTCCATACGGTATCGCCGTCAAACACCAGTTCCACTCGCAGTTTTCCTTCCGGATCAGAAAAGAAGACCAAGTCTGTATTCGTATAAGCATCAGCATTTTGCGAGAGAGTTTGCTTCCCCGAGAAGTATTCCAAAGCTGGCAAAGCCATCGCCTTCTTGGAACTGAGCGACATGCAGATGAGAAGGCAGGCATAGCGGGAGAGGCGGTAAGACTTTTGTGGTCGCATGGCCCCACTACCTATCCCAACCATTTCGTTGGCTTCAACGAAATGGTCTGCAATTTCATTCTTGTTTTGAGCATACAATGCTTTGGCCTTCTCTATGACTTTACAGAAGTTTCGGTAATCAGCATAGCCAATGGCTACTGCCAATTCCCTTGCCAGCCAATACTCTTGGCCAGCCTCATCTGTATGCTTTATGTTTTCAAATGTCTTGTCCATTTGCGCCCTGTTCTTTTCTTTTTACTGCTTCCCCCTCAGCTCATCTATCAAGTCATTCACTATATAAGTGTCGCTCATCAGATGCAGGCCGTACTCTGGGTCGTGTAGCATTCGGCAGACATCGGAATCATAGAATATAGCCAAGGCCCTGTCTGTTGAGATGTGAAGGGTCTCCGCCAACTGGGCGATGATTCGGGCGATTTTATTCCACAGCAAGAAGTCCAACATAAACTATATTCTTTCGTAAGATTTAAATTGTAAATACTTGTCCACTATATCTTGACTTAATATGCATATCTGGTAACTGGGCTTGTGGTACATCAGCTTGCTCAATGTGTGCTCTACATCGGCATATCCATTGATGTAAGCCTCTACGGCATCAATGACACGGTCGTCAGCCACGCCCCCTTCTACGATATCAAAACCTTTCCAAGGCTGTTTGCCTGCCCGACTGTCCACTATGAAGTCAAGCCATTCCTTGTCGTAGGCCTCAAAGCACTTTATGCTGCGGTCTTTTGGTTGCATGAAACGATAACTGTTGACTATAGCCTGTTCCGCACGCCTAATGGTCTTGACGCGCATAGCCCATTTGGTAGCTTGCTCAAGCAAAGGCGTAAGATAGAATCCCGGGCCGAAGTCCAAATCATGCCTGCCTATATTTACCAGTGGATGTTCCACTACCACATTGGAGCCGTGATACAGAGTTTGTTCTTCCATGTTATTCCTCTCTTTCCCAGTTCGTCAATGCTTCAACCACATCATTTGCCACGGCTTCGCGGCTCTCTGTATGAAGGGTATCATAGCAATCCTGGATGAGATTTTTTATCAATCCCACCCTGTCAAGTCGCCTCCTCATCTCTGATGGCGATATTCCCATTTTCTGAGCCGAAGCCTCTATCGCCAGCACGGTGAAGGCAAGGCGGTCGAACTCTGGCGTACGCTTCATCGATTCCATGTTGTGTCTATTGAATATTTACCTCACTTCCCATCCGTCAATGGTCCCCGTCTTCGAGGAGAAGTTGCAGCCTATGAGGTGTACTTTCTTTTTGCTTGCCTCATACTCCCGGGCGTACCCCATGGCCTTTATTTGCTCGATGGCTGCTTCGGCGGAGCCGTCTAGCTTGAACTCGAAGATGTAGACATCGTTTGTTGTCTCTACGATGCAGTCCACCCTACCCTCGCTCTGCTCCTTCTCTATGAAAAGGGTGTAGGAGCTGATCATGCGGAGAATGAGGTAGAAAGTGTACTGGAAGTAACGCTCCTTCTCGCGCTCGTCGTCCTTGCGGCGCTGGCTGTAAGGGATGCTCGCCAGGAAGGAGGTGAAGAGCTTCTTGAGCTGTTCGAGGTTTCTGCTTTCAAAGGCTTTTATAACTTGTA
Organism: Oscillospiraceae bacterium; assembly: GCA_963588475.1. Classification (GTDB taxonomy): domain Bacteria; phylum Bacteroidota; class Bacteroidia; order Bacteroidales; family Bacteroidaceae; genus Prevotella. The sequence continues at coordinate 151,676 of CAVAHD010000002.1, forward strand.
CCACCCAAGCGTCTGGAGCCTCTTTCGGCTTCAGGTAACTGGCCATAATCATAGTGACGAAGCCACGGCGAACCTCATCGTTGGGGAAGTCCAAAAGGTAGGAGTTGGTCAGTCGGTCGAATTTCTTGATAGTCAGATAGCCGCTCTGATAAATCATTGGAAGGGGAGCCTCTGTGTCTGCCTTGTAGTCCACAAACTGACTGGTGGGGTAATACCTGCCCATCAGTTCGTTTAGGTTCTCGTTGCAATGCGCCAAGAGGCGGACGAGGTATGTGGGCGAGCCAGTCTTGAACCAATAGTCGTCTATCCACATTTCGTTGAAGGCACGTAGTATGCTGAAGGGATTGTACACGCCAACCATGCGGCGGCTGAAATGGTAGCCGTCGAACTGACGCTTCAACTTGGCTTTCATCTCCTCCTCGGTAAACTCATACTCTGCCGCCATCTCCTTGATTTGCTCCTTGAAGACAGTGTGGAGCTCCTCCTCGGTGATGCCGAGCAGGGTGTCGTAACGGGCGGAGAGGCTTATGTCGTCGGGCTGGTTGAAGCCGCTGAACACACTTACCTGCGAGAACTTGGTCACTCCCGTAAGCAGGACGAACTGCAGATGCTCGTCGGCAGCCTTGAACACAGAGTAGAAGCCCTTCAGTATCTCGCGGTTCCAATCCTCAAGCTTCCGCTTTTGCCCGTCTACGGTCACCTCAATCCCCGTATCCAACACGTCCAGCAGGGGCTTGTCGTACTCGTCTATCAGAACGACAGCTCTTTGCCCGGTCTTCTCATGTGCAGCTTTCAATACCTCGCAAAAACGGCTTCCCAATGTACTTGCAAACTGAGGTTTCCCATATATCGCCTCCTGAGCCTCAACAAATCCTTTCAAGGTTGTCTCCAACTCTCCACCGACAGTAAAGTTCATGCCGTTGAAGTCGAGGTGAAACACGGGATATTCCTTCCATTCCGTCTCCAACTCTTCCATGGCAAGTCCCTTGAAAAGTTCCTTACGCCCCCGGAAATAGCATTCGAGGGTGGACACGAGCAACGACTTGCCAAACCGCCTCGGGCGGCTCAGAAAGTAAATGGTGCCATTATGCACCAAGTCGTATATCTGCTTGGTTTTGTCAATGTAGACGTAACCTTCATTGACAATCTTGTCGAAACTTTGTATGCCTATAGGATATTTCATGTTGCAAAGTTACAAAAAATATCCACACGCGCAAATGATTTCAAGTAAACATCGCCATGCTTGTTTGCGATGGCGATGCAGGATGACAGGAATTGGTACGCTCGAAAGCCTTTCACGATGGCATCGAAAGCCTTTGGCAACGATGTCGAAAGCTTGTCTCGACGTATTGTTGGCAACTGCCAACAACATGGACGGCAACTGCCAACAACGTGGACGGCAACTGCCAACAACGTGGATGGCAACTGCCGACAACCTTGTCGGCAACTGCCAAAGTATAATTATATCTAAATCTTTGCACCATAGTATGCTGGTTTGCACATTATTGTGTACCTTTGCAAACGGCAGCGGCGACAAGCACCGCCGACAACAATAACCATAATCTAAAAAAACAAAGACAACAACTATGGAACTGAAGTACGACGTTTACACCATCAACAACGCCACGGGCAGCGGCGAGACGAGAAACTACGTGAAAGTGGTGCAGCACGAGCCAATGACTGCCCAACAGTTGAAGGAACAGATACAACAACGCTGCTCGCTCACCAAGGGCGACGTGGCAGCCGTGCTCTCCGAACTGCACGACATCTTCGTGGAGGAATTCCAAATGGGCCACCGCGTCTACATCCCCGGGATAGGCTACTTCTCCATGTCGGCCGGTCTGGAGATGCCGGAGGACCAGCCCGACAGGAAGATTACGGGCAAGGAAGTAAGAATAAACGGCATCAACTTCCGCCCCGAGGCCAACCTGCTCCATGAGGTATGCAAAGGCGTACATCTCGTACGCTCCAACAACAGCACACGCTCCGCCCAATACACCGAAGAGAAGCTGCTGGAGCAAATCAAGGAATACATCCAGGCCAACCGCTACATCACCGGCAACGCCATGCGCAACGAGTTCGGACTGAAGCGATACACCGCCCAAAAATGGCTCAAGCATTTCTGCGACCAAGGCATACTGGTAAAGAGCGGAACGGCACGCTCGCCAATCTATTTCCTGAATTGACTCGGGCTAAGAAAAACACTGACCTCTAACTAATCAATTAATTAACAACCAATCTTACAGTATGAATATATTGTTTCTTGCAGTCGGAAGTTCTACACTTATACATACACAGGCGATGTTCGCCATTCGCACAGCCTACATCAAAAAAGGCAAGGACGACGCTATCTATATAATGACAGACTCTCCTGCTTTATACGGAAACCTGCCCTTCGTCAATGCTATACCCATCACAGAAGACGAGATAAGGGACTGGAAGGGGAAAGACGGCTATTTCTTCAGAGTGAAAATATGTGCCATACAGAAGTTCATCTCGCTGCACGGCGACACTCACCTGCTTTACCTTGACTGTGACACATATATCAAGGACGATTTGTCGGGTATACACAAGCTGCTTGACGCAGGGGTAGGCGTGATGCACAAGGACGAGAAGAGCATGGCTGTGACGCCAGGCGCATCAGGCGAAATGTGGCAACAGGCAAAGGGAAAAATATTTACCAAAATTACTAGCGAAGAGAAGTACCACATGTGGAATAGCGGAGTATACGGCATACCGCAGCCTTTTCTGCGTGAGGTGATGCAGAAGTCGCTTGACGTCTGCGACGGATTCCTTGCCGCAGGGTTCACTTGTTTCAATCTAGAGCAATGGGCCGGAGCCATATCGCTACTGTACTATACCGGTCGCATAGAGCCTGCAGAGAAAGTTGTCGGGCATTATTGGCATCATAAAGAGACGTGGCTGCGACACATCTGTCTCTTCTTTCTCAAGTCTGCCCAAAAGGGATGGACCGTAGAAGATGAAATAGCAATGATAAAAGGCATGAACTTCACGCGTTTAAGAAAACAACTCGCCATCATAAGAGCTGTCAGAAAGCTATTTTGATATCCCTTTGCCCATTTTGTCATTTCTTTTGCTTAACTTTGCACACATATTATATGTAAGTAGCAAACAAAACTATAGAAGCGGAGCGCAACATGCAGGGCTTCTTCATGGCCTACCTGAACCTGAACGACTACTACATCACCGCCCCCGAGCTGGAGCTAAACCACGGCTACTGCGACTTCTTCCTCCTGCCCAACCTCACCCACTACGCCAGCCAGCACAGCTACATCCTGGAGCTGAAGGTGCTCTCCAAAAAGGAGTTTGACGAGGAGGCAAAGGATGCCTACCACCCCGACGGCACCCCGATGACAAAGGCCGAGAAGCAGTGGGCCGATGCCGAGGAACAGATAAAACGCTACTCCGAGGCCCCACGCGTGGAGGCCCTGCGCCAAGGCACCACGCTGCACCGCATCATCATACAGTTCAAGGGATGGGAACTGGCCAGAATGGACGAAGTATAAGCATCACATGCTATTGATGATACGTGACAGTATAGCAACGACATGCTCTTAAGATAGAGGTGTTTTGACAAGAACGATAAAGACTCTAGACAAGAATGGAGTTGACAAAGGGGACGAATTCGCCCCTTAGATAGGAACTGGTACTAAGAGGGATGATTTCTCGTGCTACTTTTTTTTGTAAAAGATAGTGAGGATATCGAAAATCTTAAGAAAAACTATTACCTTTGCAGACAATTGCGAATTGCATAGCAAATAAGCAACAATATCGCGGAACACCTACGAACTGACATTATACATAATATAGATAAAATGGCAAAAGCAAAACCATTCATCAAGTGGGTTGGCGGAAAGGACCAACTCTTGGAACAACTGGAAGCATTGCTGCCAGCTGTGCAAAACGAGGATTACATCTCCTTGACCGATATGGCACACAGCCAAATGCAGGAGCATATTATCTTCAGATGGATGAGTCTTAAAAGTACCATTGAATATCTTGGCGAATGGGAGAAGCTGTACAATCCCAATTTTAATTGTACCGAATTCGATACAATTAGAAATGCCGCAGGCAGTAACTACTTCGTGCTTTCCGTGAAGTCATGGATTCAAAGAACAGGTGCCGTAGGCATTATGGCGAAAGCCGGTCGATACGGTGGAACTTATGCCCATCGTGACATTGCCTATCACTTCGGAATGTGGATTAGCCCTCGTTTTCAACTTCTATTGGTAAAAGAATATCAACGTCTCAAAGCCGACGAGCTGAAACAACTCGCTTGGTCAGCCAAGCGCGAACTGTCCAAGATAAACTACCGCATCCATACGGATGCCATCAAGGTCAACCTTATTCCTGCCGAGGTGACCCGCGAACAAGCAGCCATGAAGTATGCCGACGAAGCAGACGTGCTCAACATCGCCATGTTTGGCATGACGGCAAGGCAATGGCGCGAGCAGAACCCCGACAAGAAGGGCAACATCCGCGATTATGCCAGCATTAACGAACTCATCTGCCTTTCCAACATGGAGAACCTCAATGCCGTATTCATCAACGACGGCATGCCCCAGCCTGACAGACTGATAAAGCTCAATCAGATAGCCATCCAACAGATGAAGATTCTTGAGGACACTAGCGGCAGACAACTTTTGAAGTAAACAGAATATGAATCTTCAATTCGATACTTCATTGGCTGAAGGCTACAAAAGTGCAAGCCAGATTGCGCGCGTGCTTACGGAAAATTGGCTTGCACGCAATATGTATTGCCCCATTTGTGGCGAACAGACCATCCGGCATGCAGAGCCCAACGCCCCCGTAAAGGATTACGTTTGCGACAATTGCAAGTCACAGTATGAACTAAAAAGCAAGAAGTCTGCCAGCGACCGATTTCAGTCAACCGTCAACGACGGTGTCTACAGGACTATGATTGACCGCATCACGTCGTTGAACAATCCCAGCTTCTTCTTCATGCACTACGACAGATATGAGGTCAACAATCTGGTCATTGTGCCCAAATGCTTCTTTACCCCAGATGTAATAGAAAAGCGGAAGCCTCTGTCTGACAGTGCACGCAGAGCAAATTGGGAGGGATGCAACATTCTGATGCAGAAAATTCCCGCAACGGCAAAAATCCCAATCATACTGAACGGGGAAGTAATCCCCGTCGCCAATGTGGTTTCGCAGTACAGAAAAGTCTGCAACCTGCAGACGCGTTCGGTAGAGAGCCGTGGATGGCTTATTGACACTCTTCACATCGTAGAACGAATGGAAGACACATTTCAGCTCAAACACATGTACGACTTCTGCGACGAGCTTAAGGCAAAACACCCAAACAATAATCATATCAAAGATAAAATCAGACAACAACTTCAATTCCTTAGGGACAAAGGTTTCATCGAGTTTAAGGGAAATGGAATATACAAGAAAACGGTTTGAAAATGAACGAATATATATATTATACAACAGAAGGAGAAACAATTGCTCCTAACGAAGAAGTGGAAATTGAAAACTGCCAAGTTCTTGGACGCATACAAGCAAGAAATGTCGAACAAGCCAAGCTACTTTTGTCACAAGAGAATCCTTGGATTGAAAAAGCTGGATTTGATATGTCGGACATTATCGTAAAGCAACTATTTACAGAGGAACAAAAAGCTGACATAAAAGCCATAGTTGATTATTTATGGGAGGACGAGCATAAGCATTTCCAAGAATTGCATTATCCGAAAGAGCATATCTATAGAATAATCAATCGCTTGAGAAGTAGTTGTGAATGAGCATTCCTCTGTGTTTCAAGTTTGACATGATATTTGCAGACCCTCCTTATTTTCTTTCAGGCGGCGGCATATCCATGCAGAGTGGCAAGGTGGTATGCGTGGATAAAGGCGAGTGGG
>CAVAHD010000003.1:0-141556 GCA_963588475.1 Oscillospiraceae bacterium
ATACAAACAAAAAACCCAGGGCGTTGCCCTGGGCTATGTAGTATAGGGCTTTCAGCCCACGCTAGATGATTCTGCCTTACTCAACCACAACCTTGCGGGTAGAGCCGTCGCTCATGCGAACGATGTTGATGCCCTTCTGAGGAGCGGAGAGGCGCTTGCCGTCGAGAGTGTAGCGGGCAACCTCATGAACTTCTACGCTGTTCCTGTTGTTGGTAGCGATGCTTGTAGGTGTGGTGTTCTTCTCGCAACCAACGTTGTCGATGCAAACGTAGGTAGAGGTATTCAAACCATATGAACCTGCATCAGAGCCGTCGAAGCTGACGTTCAATGATACAATCTGGCCGAGAGAAGAAAGGTCAATCCAGTCCCAGTCGGTCAAGAGTGTCCACTTTGTCTCATCTTCTGAACGGTAGTCAGCCAAGTAATAGTCCACAGAGGCAGTAGAGTTGTCAGCCTTCACGCCAGTGAAAGTAACCTTGAACCAGTCGCCCTGTGTGAACTTCTTTGCGGAGCCATTGCCATTCTTTACGCATTCTACCACCCAAGCGGAGTTGGTGATGTTCATACCCTTGATGACTCTACCTTCAGCGGTATCAGCCACCTTGATAACTTCCTTCTGTTGGTTAGGTGTGCTGCTACCATAGATAACACCGTATGTGGCAGAGTTGTCTGCACCGTGACCAACGCAAGAGTTACACTGGTCGGTAGCATAGCTTGCAAATGTTGTGGCTGTCATGCTGCTGTATGCGCAGCCGTTCCATGAGCCATAGCTAGTATCGTATGAATTGACGAATTCATAGCCTCCGCTCTTGAAAGTACCCTGCTGGTATTTCATGCCCCAGTCACCTTCAACCTCAACCGTCTTGTCGGCCGGACCGTACCAGTACTTATCCACCTCAAGACCCAAGTCCTCGAAGGTTGCTACGGAAGCGTCTGTTTCTTCAGCAAAAGAAGCTGTTGAAAGGCTAAGCATTGCTGCTGCCAGTGCAAAAGAATAATTACGTATACGTATCATATCTGTTATTCCTTAAAACGCTTTTAAAGTTATAGATTCTGTACACTATTACTCAACCACAACCTTGCGAGTAGTGCCGTCGCTCATGCGAACGATATTGATGCCCTTCTGAGGAGCAGAGATAATCTTGCCGTCAGCGGAGAAGCGAGCAACTTCCGTCACTTTATCTGTTGTATTGACGTTGGTAATGCCTGTTGGGTCTGCGATTTCATAATAAATCTTACATTTATTTATACCTGCCCTTTTGTCTCCAGAAATACTTGTTGCCTTGAAAATAAAGTCTCCAGTGTTAGGATTTGCAGCAGCAGCCGTCAATTTCAAATTGTTGGTTAGGACGGTTGCAGTATGGAACACTTGGTTGGGCTTCGTACCTTTATTAGGAGATTGAAAGCCTATAGAAAATATACTGCCGATATTGACTTCGCCAACATAGGCGGAGATTTCTATATCTCCTTTTAGTATATCTTCTAAACGATATGTAACTTCAATTTTGTTGACTTTGACATTGGATGGCATACCTGTCAAGGTAAGGGTCTCTGTCTCATTTGCGGCAAATACCCCATCACCATCAAATGTTACGCTGGTTCCTTCTGGTGCATTGGCATCCAATGTTAGTCCATTATTGGTTGTAGGATTGTAGACAATAAAGGATTTTTCATTGGTTTCGGAAGCAAGAGTGCTTAATGGTGAAGCTACTCTTGTAGAATTAGCTATTGGCATTTGAACAGCTACATCGTCATAGCAGAAGTATGCTGGCTGCGAAAAGCCGTATTTGTTTTCACTAGTACCTGTAATATTGAATTCAATTTTATTTACGGCTCCAAGATTGGACAAATCCCAATAGGTCCAATCTTTGATGAAATAACCTTGTCCATATGCCAAATATGTTTGTAATGAGTCAACAGTGCCGTCAGACTTATAACCCTTGGCCACTACATTGACGTAATCGTTGTCGCCTAATGAAGTAGTCAAACCATTGCCATTGGTGATAGCGTTCACGAAATAGGTTGTGTTGTTGATGTACATACCCTCAATGACGCGAGCTACACCATCCTTAAACTCAATGGCTGGCAGGTTGCTTGCGGAGTAACCGCTATTGTCCTTGTAGCCATAGTGAACGCAGAAGTTGTTGGAGCCGTTGTGGCCGTGACCGTCCTGTCCGCTTCCTGTCTCGTCTGCTACGTAGACTGACAGCTGGTGTGCGTAGTCGCCATCGGAAAGGTTGCCGTTCCAGTAGTTGGAGATGGCGTGTCCGCCGCCCCAGTACATCTTGGTGTTCCAGTTGGTAGGCAACTCGGAATAGAGGTTGGTGTTGCCCTTGTCGTACCACTTGTAGTTTACATCGGTAGAGACCTTCGACGTGTCGCCGTGGTTCTCCCCATAGAGCAGCTCTCCGCCGTACTGAGGGCTGTCGATGAGCGAAGACCATGTGGTCTTGCCGAGATAGTTTGGAGCGTCCTGAGGATAGTCGTTATCCTCGAAGGTCAAGGTCTTCACTTGGTAAGTAACGCCTTCCTGTGCTTGTGCAGCAAGAGCCAACATGGCTGCGGCAAAAAGAGTAGAGATTTTCTTCATACGTAATTGTATTTTGGTTTATTTGAAGATGTATTTCTTTCCGTTTCTGATATAGATGCCCTTCGTAGGGTTAGCTACTCTACGACCGGTCAGGTCGTAGTAGTTGTCGTCGGCAGTGCGAGGTGTGAGGCTTCCGTCGTTCTTGATGTCAGCTATGCCTGTTGGGGTGCGAGGTGTAATGATGATGGGGTCATCGTCGTAGCCCTCTACGAGGTGTAGGTCTTGGAAACCAGATACTTCTGTGGATGTCTCGCCAAGCCATCCGCAATACTGGAAGATGCCGCAGACTACCTTTATGAAGTTTACCTCGGGAAGGTCAACGTGGTTGCCGTTCTCGTCTACTGCCCAGTCGATGTCGAAAGTGGAGTAGTCTTCATCGTTACGTGATGCATCCACATAACCGTAGGCATCCTTGGCATATCTATATTGTATCCAGTTCTGGTTGAAGCCACTATTGCCATGGTTGATGGCATTGTTGGGAAGCTTGCCTCCTTTGAAGGTCATTGTCTCTCCATCTTCCCATATAGGCCAGTAGGTCTGGGTGTGATAAGAGTTCTTCATGTGGTATCCGGTGGAATCGCGACGCTCACCGTTCTTGTCAGTCCATGTGGCTTCCCATTTGATGTAGTTGTCATAGGTGGAGAAACTCTGCACGTGGTCTCCGCTTTCAGCCGTCGGCTTGTGGTATGTGATGGAGAAGTCGTGTATTTCTGTGGTGTAATACTCAGAGCCTGCCAGTTCGTACCATTTGCAGGTATTAACATCGTCGCCTACACCGACATACACGATGCCCGGCTCTATCGAACCGCCTATCGTTTCTTTACCATACACAGGGTCGGCATTGGAATAGAACGCATTGCCAGTGATGCGGAGGTCGGAGCCTCGCTTGTTCTGTACGGGGTGGTCTAACTTCACGGTGATATAGCCGCCGTATGTGCCTAAGTGAACGAGTCCATCTTCTCCATTTAAGGCTTCGGTGGCATTCTTGCACGCCTCCTCGTGGGTAGAACCCGACGGTAATGTGTTGACAAACTGGCCAGGGGCTGGGTGCAGCTCCAAGACTTCGACAGTCTGAGTCTGTGCATAGGACGCGCCAACTGACAAACTAAATAATCCACAGGTGATAATCTTTCTCATATTGACTTTTGGTTTTATTCGTAAACTGGTAGCGCCAGGATGTGGGCTGGGTTAATATAGACCTCTTTCGGCGCAAACAGCTGGTTGCCATCTTGACTGTAACCATACAGTTCGCCTGCTGATGCATAGGTGTCGGCATCGGTGAAATAGACGTTGCCGGTGTATGGCGAGACGTAAAGCTCGTATGGCGAGGTCAGCTCCTTGATTTTCTGTGTGATGGCGTCGCAGAAGATGCCGTCCGTCACTTGCAAGGTGGCTGGGTCTATGGTCTTTATATAGTAGGTATACTGTCCCGTGTAGTACGAGAATGCCGAGCCTACTGTGTAGAACTTGCTGCCGTCGGTGGTGTTGTAGGTGCAGGGGAAGTCGAAGGACGTAACTTTGTCGGTCTTGCAGTCGATGATTATCGTCTTGGGGCTAACGTCATAATAGTTGCCGCATGAGTTGATGCAGAGGTACTGCCCCGCCTGCGACATCTCGCCGTAGAGATTGATGGCACCCGTCTCGATGGTCTTGAGGGAAGTCATCGTCTCGGCATCCACTACCTGCACGGTGGTCTCGTACTCATGCTTTTCGGAGAAGGCATATCCGCCCGTATTTGCTACGTATAGCTTGCCGTCGTAGAGGCGTATGCCCTCCGGTTCCCAACCGACTTCGCACGTTGCCACTACCTGCTTTGTAGTCACGTCAATCTTTGCCACGTAGCCCTTGGTGAAGGTCTGGTTGCCGCACTTGTGGGCGTATGACGTGATGTAGAGGTAACGTCCGTCGGAGCACATGCGGCGATTGTTGGGCACGTTCTCTGTCGCTCCGCAGGCCGTGCCGTCGGGGTGGATGTACTGTACGATGTTGGACCAGTTGACGGCGATGGCAATGAGCGTGTCGTTCACCTGTATGATGTCGTTGGGCGTGTCGCCCAGCTTGCTGCCGTTCACCTGGCGGAACCACTTGTTGGTCAACGTTCCCGTTTTTCCCTCGTAGAAGGAAAGCTGGCCGTTGTCCGACTGCCAGTTGCCTTCGTTGCAGATGATGAGGTTCTCGCTGGTAGAAGCTGTAGAATCTGTCGGAGCTGTTGGGGTAGTCGGAGTTGTTGGCGTAGTAGGTTCTACGGGGTCATCGCCACATGCTACGATAGCAAGTGGCACAATGGCAATGCATAGCCATTGATGGAGTTTGGAAAGTATGTTCATATTTTCTTATGTTAGGGTACATTCGGAGTCCATCCCACGGGACTGGGAACGCGCCTTCCGCTGAGTGTACCAAGGTATACTTGTGCGGAAGCAACAACGGCAGGTATTCTGACTTACATCCAAGAATGGTTGGCGTGACAAGCGAGTCTTCCCGAAAAATTGTCAGTGACTGTGTGAGTGCTTGTCCGTCTCCACTGTGTGCTGGCGTTGCCGTAGCCGTGTCGGCTGGCGTTGCCGTAGTGTGGAGAGATGGATGTTTACAGCAGCGGGACTGTCCAGGATTTGCACCTGATTCCCTTTTTAATCACATGGCAGAACTGTCGTCGCGCCCTTGGCTTTGTGGCATGGGGAACGTAGACGGTTGTACCAAAGTGAACCAATTGTCGATGCAAAGGTACTGCTTTTGTTTCATTTGAACACTAAAACCTTACATTTTCTTCGTTTTGGTGCCCTTTTCTTGACGATAGTTGGTAAGAAACTGTCTGTTTTCTTGACAATCATTGGTCTGATTCTACTTCTTTTCTTGCCCTTAGTCTGCAAGATACAGCTTTCGGCGAGCAATTTCGTCTGCCACGACGGCGGGGACGTACTGCGAGATGTCCTCCCCGTCGTGTAGCATGCGGCGCAGCATGGTGGAGGTGACGTTGACTAAGGGGACGTGTACGAGATGGACGTTGTGGGGGAGTGTAGACTCGTCTATGGGGCAGTCTTCGCGTGGGAAGATGGCGATGCTGTGCGTGGCGACGATTTCGTCGTGGTGCGCCCACTTGTCGAAGTGCACCCAGTTGTCGCCGCCGATGATGAGGGTGAACTCGGCATCGGGGTGGCTGCGGTGCAGTGCCTGTAGGGTGTCCCAGGTGTAGGAGGGGCGGGGGAGGGAGAATTCGAAGTCGGAGGCACGGAGACCTTTATGGTCCTGCAGAGCCAGTTGGACGAGGCGCAGCCGCTCGCGCTCGTCAATCAAGTCGGTGGCGGTCCGCTTCAGAGGGTTCTGCGGCGATACGAGATACCACACTTCGTCAAGTTGCATGGCTTGCAGCATACATTCGCCTAAGGCGATGTGCCCGTTGTGGATGGGGTTGAAGGACCCGCCGAATATTCCTATCTTCATGATGTGTTGGATGTAATAGTAACAAAAAAAGCCCGAGGCTAGCTGGTGCGTAGCTTCGGGCTTGTGTATTTGATGTGGCATTTACCATGTTAAGGTGGTAACGCCTTGTTGTCTCTGTGTGGAGATTAGAGGTTAGGGTTCAGTTCGCTCCACTGCTCTACTGGAGGAACGATGCCGAGCTCTACGATCTCGTCACGCATCTTGCAGAGGTGCTCGTAAGACTTAGCCAGAGAAGCGAGCTCCTCTTCTGTGCCTGTAGGCTCTACGAAGTGTACGCCAGTCTTGTCGATAGTGGTAGGCATAGCCATCATAACGTTCTTGAAGCCGAGCTTCTCGTCCTTTACGTAGCAGCCTGCAGGGAGAGTGAACTTCTCGCCGCCCATAGCAGCCTCGATCATCTTAACAGCGCAGTAAGCTGGGCTCTGGAATGAGCTGCGGCCACGGAGCTTGATGATGTTAGAACCACCCTGTACGGTGTGGTGCTTGATTTCTTCCCAACGCTCAGCAGAGAGACCCATCTCAGAGAGAGGCTTGCCGTCTACGCTTACCTTAGAAGCGAATACTGCCATCTGCTCGCCGTGGCCACCGTATGTGTGAGCACCTGTAACCTTGTCCTGCTGTACGCCGAACTCGAGGGCCAGAGCCTGCTGTAGACGGGTAGAGTCCAGAGCAGCGAGAGAAGTGAGCTGGTTTGGCTTCAGACCAGAGTGGATGAGAGCGGTGAGGGCTGTTACGTCAGCTGGGTTGAAGATAACTACAACGTGCTCTACGTCTGGGCAGTACTTCTTGATGTTGTCACCGAACTCGGCAGCAATCTTACAGTTGCCCTTCAGCAGGTCCTCACGAGTCATGCCCTCCTTACGTGGAGCGCCGCCAGAAGAGATGATGTATTTAGCACCAGTGAAAGCTTCAGCTGGGTCTACTGTGTATGTGAGGTTTGCACCAGGGAATGCGCACTGCTGCATCTCGTCGAATACACCGTGTACACCTGGCTCAAAGATGTCGTAAAGACAGATGTTTGGAGTCAAGCCGAGCATCAGAACGCTCTGTACCATGTTAGAACCGATCATGCCGCCGGCACCTACGATCACCAATTTTTCGTTAGTCAAAAAAGCCATTTCCTTTTTCCTTTTATTTAAGTTATGAGATGACACTCTGCACCCCAGAGGCGCGTCGTGCCCTTAATTGATTTTAGTATTATCTAATCTTGTAATTTCAAGGGCAAAGGTACAAAAAAAATGCCAAGCACGTGAAATTTGTCAGCGACTTTTTGTGTTTTCGCCAAAAAAGTAATAACTTTGTCATGTCTATTTTACAAAAGAACAAGCACCATGACAACAATAAATGACCGTTTGGCACTGTTGCGCCGCGAAATGGCAACAGAGAGCATTGACGTTATGATATTTCCCAGTACCGACCCACACGCCAGCGAATACGTGGCGCCGCATTGGCACGCACGTGAATGGGTGTCGGGCTTTGACGGTTCGGCAGGCACGGCAGTGGTGACGCGCCACGAGGCGGCACTGTGGACCGACTCACGCTATTTCCTACAGGCGGCGGAGCAACTGCAAGGCTCTGAGTTTCAATTGATGAAGGAAGGACTGGCGGACACGCCGACTGTGCTGGAGTGGGTGTTGAGGAAGCTCTCCGTAGAGGGCGGCACGTGCGTTGCCGTGGACGGCATGGTGATGGACTACGAAGAGGTGGAGGACATGAAGGCGGAGCTGCGCCATATCGGTGCCACCGTGCGCACCAACTACGACGCTATGGCGGTGGTGTGGAAAGACCGTCCTGCCGTGCCGCACGGCGCCATCCGCGTGCATCCGCTGGAGTATGCCGGTGAGACGGTGGAGAGCAAGTTGGCGAGGTTGCGCGAGGCGATGAAGCAGCAGCGCTGTCAGGCACATCTGCTGACCGACTTGATGTGCGTGGCGTGGCTGACAAACCTGCGCGGTTGCGACGTGCCGCGCACTCCCGTGTTCCTTGCCTATATGTATGTGACGATGGACGAGGCGTGGCTGTTTGTCGGTGACAAGTATTGCCACACGGATACTCCCGAACTGGACGAGGCGTGGCAGGCGCACGTCAAGGGGGCTGGCGTGCGACTGTTGCCTTACGACGATATAAAAGACTTCTTGCGCAAGCGTATGGAGGACCACCCCGACGAACGAGTATGGGGCAGAGCTTCCTATACCTTATATAATATAATAAAGGGAACTACCGATGGCGGCATGACAGAACGCACCGTCAGTCTGCCGTCGCCCGTCATACTGATGAAGGCAAAGAAGAACAAGGCGGAAATAGAGGGCTTCCGCCGCTCGATGCTGCGCGACGGCGTGGCTATGGTGAAGTTCCTACGTTGGCTGAAGCCCGCCGTTGAGGCTGGCGGACAGACGGAGATAAGCGTCAGCGACAAACTGGAGTCGCTGCGCCGTGAAGCCCCCGAGTGCTTCGACCTCAGCTTTGACACCATTGCCGGCTACAACGCCCACGGTGCCATCGTGCACTATACGGCAACGCCAGAGTCGGATGCCGCATTGGCTCCCGAGGGACTGATACTGATAGACAGCGGTGCGCAGTACTGCGACGGCACGACGGACATTACGCGCACCATTGCGCTGGGTCCCGTCACGGACGAGATGCGCCGCGTATACACCACGGTGCTGAAGGCCAACATAGCCCTTGCCACGGTGCCGTTCCCTGAGGGGACAACGGGCTCGTCGCTCGACACGGTGGCGCACCAGGTGGTCTGGCGTGCCGGGTACAACTACCTGCACGGCACGGGTCACGGCGTAGGCGCGTGTCTCAGCGTGCACGAAGGTCCGCAGAGGGTGGGGCAGGGCAACCATCCCACACCGCTCGTGCCAGGAATGACAATAACCGACGAGCCGGGCGTGTACCTCGCTGACCGTTTTGGCGTGCGCATAGAGAACACCATGACGGTGGTGGAACACAGCGAAGGCGAATTTGGTAGATATTTCCAGTTGCAGCCTCTGACGTTGTGTCCTATAGATACCACCCCGATAGACGTGTCGCTCATGACGGAGGGAGAAATAGAGTGGTTGGATAACTATCATCAACGTGTTAAGGATGAGCTTCTTCCGTTATTGGCAGAAGAATCGGACAGAAGATGGTTGGTAGAAAGTACAAAACCACTAGCCAAAATGTCATGAAAATTGTGAAAAATTTTGATTGTTGGTAAAAAGTGCGTAATTTTGCAGCGTTTTAGAAATGACCAATAATGAATAAACTAGTTGTTTTGCTCCTTTCGCTCGCGGCATGTGGCACATCTGGAGCGCAGACCCTCTCGCTTGACTCGTGCAAGGCAAGGGCTGTGCGCTCAAACAAACAGATGGGCATGGCGAAGGTGAAGATGGAGATAGCAAAGAATACGCGTAAGGCTGCGCGAACAAAGTACCTGCCGCACGTTGACGTTGCAGGCGGGTATATGTATTCCAGTCGTGAGATATCTCTGCTCAGCGACGACCAGAAGGTGGCCATAGGAAATATGGGCACTGAATTTGTGCAAACCTTCACTGGCCAGATGCCGGACCTGAAGACTGGCATTACGAACATGATAACCAATATGGTGCAGCAGGGTGCACTCAGTCCAGCTGAGGCTCAGAAGATTCAGGGCGTGATGCAGAACATCGGCAGCGCGGGTCAGAAGCTGGGGCAAGAGTTGGCTGCAGAGGGTGATGCCATAGGCCAGCAGATTGTCGATGCCTTCCGCACCAACACCCACCACCTCTTTACTGCATCGGCAATGTTTACGCAACCCGTCTTCATGGGTGGTGCCATCGTTGCTGCCAACAAGATGGCGGACATCGCGGAGAAGATGGCTGGCACGAATGTGGTCTCTAAGGAACGTGATATATTATATAAGGTGGAGACTGCCTACTGGACTGTCGTTTCTCTGAAGCAGAAGCAGAAGTTGGCTACAGATTACCTCGCCCTCGTGCAGAAGCTCGACGACGACGTGCACAAGATGATAAAGGAGGGCGTGGCAACGCGCGCCGACGGCCTGAAGGTAGACGTGGCTGTCAACGAGGCTGAGATGACGAAGACAAAGGTGGACAACGGTCTGTCCCTCGCCCGTATGTATCTCAACCAGGTTTGCGGCATGCCGCTTGACGACAATACCGAACTGGCGGACGAGAACTCGAGCGACCTTGAGGCTACTTCCACGACGCAGTACCAGTCGGAAGGCGCATACGAACGCCGCCCCGAGCTACAGCTGCTCAACTATACCGTGGACCTCTCCAAGCAACAGACCAAGGTGATACGCGCCGGATACATGCCGCAGGTGGCACTGACAGGCGGAGTCCTGTTCTCCAACCCAAGCGTATACAACGGCTTTGAACGTAAGTTCAAGGGGGCGTTCAACATTGGCGTCATGGTTCGCATACCGGTGCTTGACTGGGGCGACACGATGTATAAGGTGCGAGCCTCCAAGTGTGCCACGACGATGGCGCAGCTTGCTTACGACGAGGCGCACGAAATGATAGAACTGCAGATAACCCAGAGCAACTTCAAAGTGCGTGAAGCGGCGAAGAACCTGGAGTCGGCTAAGAAGAACATCGAGCGTGCAGAGGAGAACCTCCGCTGCGCCAACATCGGTTTCAAGGAAGGCGTGATGCAGACCACCGACGTGATGGCAGCGCAGACAGCCTGGATGCAGGCCCACAGCAACAAGGTGGATGCCGTTATCGATGTGAAGATGAGCGAGTCGGCGCTGAAGAAGGCGCTGGGTTACGAGTAACACAATTATTAAAAAGGAAAAGGAAACTCAGAATATGGAAAGCAAAGCACAACAGAAGAGCGTAATGATAGCCTTGGGCATCTTTGTTGCCGTCGTTGTCCTGGTAGGCCTGATAGGCTACTTCACCATCGGACGCGAGGACGAAGTGATTCAGGGTCAGATTGACGTTGAAGAATACCGCGTGTCCACAAAGGTGCCTTCGCGCATCCTCGAACTGCGCGTGAAGGAAGGCGACTACGTCCACGTGGGCGATACGCTCGTCATTCTCGACGCGCCTGAGGTAGAGGCAAAGGCCATGCAGGCAGAGAGCGCAGAGAGTGCCGCTGCCGCTATGAGCCAGATGGCACAGGCCGGAGCGCGCAAGGAACAGATACAGGGAGCATACGAGCTTTGGCAGCAGGCCAAGGCCGGTCTCGACATTTACAAGAAGTCGTACGAGCGTGTGCAGCGCCTCTTCGACGAGGGCGTGCTCAGTGAGCAGAAGCGCGATGAGGCTTACGCAAGCTATAAGGCTTACGAAGCACAAGAGAAAGCCGCCAAGAGTCAGTACGACATGGCTGTAAACGGCGCACGTAAGGAAGAGAAGAGTGCCGCCGCAGCACAGGTTAACCGTGCCAAGGGTGCCGTGAAGGAAGTGTCGGCATATATCCACGAGACAGTGCAGACAGCCCAGATGGAGGGCGAGGTGTCAACGATTTACCCGAAGGTGGGCGAGCTCGTCGGTGCCGGTTCTCCTATCATGACCATCAGTCTGATGAACAAGATATGGGGCAGCTTCAACGTTCGTGAGGATAAGCTGGAAGGCTTGAAGAAGGGCGACACATTCACCGCCTTCGTGCCTGCTTTCAACAAGGAGGTGCAGATGAAGGTGAAGACAATCCGCGACCAAGGCAGCTATGCCACATGGAAGGCTACCAAGAGCAACGGACAGTACGACCTCAAGACGTTCGAGGTAAAGGCTGACTTCGTGAAGCCTTTCGAAGGACTGCGCCCCGGCATGTCGGTGGTTATCAAGTAACAAATAACGTTTGTTGTTATAAAGTAGCAAATAACGTTTGTAGTTATAAAGTAACAAACAGAGTATTTGTTGCTCAAAGCAACGTGCAACGTCTCTTGTACTCTAACAACGTATAACCTTTTAGGTTTTTAGAAATAAGTGTCTCTTCTTATTCGTGAAATAAAGATACTGCTGCAGCACCCTATATACTGGATATGTATGGTGGTGATGCCGATATTCTGTGCCGTGTTCTTCACTACGCTGATGGACGCGGGACAGCCTATGGACATGCCTATCGGCGTGGTGGACCTCGACAACACGACTACCACCCGCAAGCTGACGCGCATGATTGACGGCTTCCAGAGTTCGCACGTCGTGGCGCACTATCCGTCCATGGACGAGGCGCGCCATGCCATGCAGAAGAACGAGATATACGGCTTTATGCTCTTCCCGGAGGACATGACGCAGAACCTCATCTCCGGTCGCCAGCCTAAGATGTCGTTCTACTACAGTAGCACGTCCATCACAGCCGGTGCGCTCATCTTCAAGGAGATGAAGACGGTCTGTACGCTCGCTTCCGCTGCCGTGGGCCAGTCCACGCTGCTTGCCAAGGGCATGACAGCCAAACAGGCAATGGCATTTCTGCAGCCAATAGCGCTGGACACGCACATGGTGGGCAATCCGTGGATAAACTACAACGTCTACCTCAGCACGATGCTCGTGCCTGCCTGCTTCATGCTATTCGTATTCCTTATTACGGCATATTCGCTTGGCACAGAGATAAAGTTCGGCTCGTTCAACGAGTGGATAACGCTGGCTAACGGCAGCTTCTCGCGTGCCTTGCAGGCTAAGTTGCTGCCGCAGACCGTCATATTCCTCGCCGTCTACTATCTGATGGCGTTGTATATGTTCGGTTTCCTGCACTTCCCGCATCCCGGTGGAGTAGGGCGCATAGCTTTGCTCGGTCTGCTCTCCGTAGTGGCTTCGCAGGGCTTCGCCGTGTTCCTTTTCGGCTTGATACCGTCCCTGCGCATGAGCATGAGCATCAGCTCCCTATGGGGCGTGCTGAGTTTCTCCATGGTAGGTAGTGCCTTCCCGGTTATGGCGATGTCGCCAGCCCTGCAGGCTGTGGCATGGCTCTTCCCCATGCGCCACTATTACCTCATCTACCAGCTCTGCATCTTCAACGACTATCCCCTTGCAGATGCATGGCCGCACATCGCGGTACTGATAATCTTCGCAGCCCTGCCGCTCCTCGTAGTGCACCGTATGGCAAAAGCCTTCCGTGAGTTCGGCTATGAGCCGTAGCACGGGCTGAAAGCCCAAAAGTACATAGCCGTCTAAAGACTTTTGCCCTTACAGGGCGCGAGATACATACCAACGCAAAACCCAGGGCGTTGCCCTGGGCTATGTAGTGTAGGGCTTTCAGCCCACGCTAAGTGTATGTGACATCACACTTGTGCTTACAAAATGAAAGTCAGAGTATTTCCAAATGGAAGTTATAGCATTTCAGTCTTTCTGTAGAGACGTTTAGATAAATGAATTTGAAAAGCAAAATATCAGCAATTACTTACGCCTGGGTGTCGGAACTGAAGACGATAGTCAAGGACCAGGGTGTCCTGCTCTTCTTTGTGTTCCTCCCGCTGGCATATCCGCTCATCTACTCGTGGATATATACCAACGAAGTGGTGAGGGAGGTGCCCGTCGTGCTCGTTGACGACTCGCACTCGGCGCTCAGCCGCGAGTTTGCGCGTAAGTTTGACGCTTCGCCAGATGTATCCATCGCTTACCAATGCCGCAGCGTTGCTGAGGCTCAGAACGTGATAGGCCATGGAAAGGCATACGGCATACTCTATTTCCCTGCCGACTTCCAGGAGAAGAACGGCAGAATGGAGCAGACCCACGTCAGCGTCTATTGCGATATGAGCTACATGCTCACGTATAAAGCCATCTTCCAGACCGCTACCAACATCAGCGGCGAGATGGGCGCTGGGCTACAAAAAAAGATGCTTGGCAAGTACACCAAGCGTGAAGAGGAGATAAGCACCAAGCCGCTCGCCTTCGACGATGTGCCTATCTTCAACGTTACTGGCGGCTACGGCAACTTCATCCTCCCTGCCGTCCTTGTCCTCATCATCCAGCAGGCGTTGGCACTGGGCATCGGCATGCTTGCTGGCACGGAGCGGGAGCAGCAGTTTGCAAATTATAAAGGAAAGAACCCCGTAACCATACTCACTGGCAAGACGTTGGCCGTAGGCAGCATCTTCGCCGTCATGCTGGCGTGGATAACTCTCGTGGTGCCCCACATCTTCGGCTTCGTGTCGATGGTACACGGTTGGGACCTCCTGCAGTTCCTCACCCCATACCTCTTGGCTTGTATCTTCTTTGCCATCTGCATCAGTGAGCTGGTGCGTTACCGTGAGAGCGTCATCCTTGTAGTGGTGTTCTCCTCCATCATCCTGCTCTTCCTCTCCGGCGTTTCATGGCCAATGAGTGCCGTGCCCCCGTTCTGGGAAGGCGTAGCCACCATCTTCCCCAGCACCAACGCCATCCGCGGCTTCGTACGCATGAGCAGCATGGGAGCACTCCTCCCCGACGTAGCGCAGGAGTACCACCGCCTGTGGATTCAGACAGTAGGCTACGCCTTCCTCGCCCTCTACGTCGTTTGGCGTAGGGCAAAATAACTTTTTGAAGTTCATTCTTTGCATTCCCACATAAAATGTGTAACTTTGTGGCGTTATTCCCTCATAAAATGTGTATGGGCGGGGCATTATTCCCTCATGAAATGTGTGTGTGGAAGGTGTTATTCCCTCATGAAATGTGATTGGCTATGAAAAGAAATGCGATTAATGAACTGAAAAAGTGGCAGATAAGTCTAAGGCGGAAACCTTTGGTGGTTGAAGGCGCACGTCAGGTTGGCAAGACATGGTTAGTAAAGGAGTTTGGCAAGCAGTGTTACAACAAGGTAGCTTATGTCAATTTCGAGAGCCAAAAGAACCTTCAAGGGCTCTTCGAACAAGATTTTGACGTGCAGCGAATCCTTACTACCATTAATGCAGCTACAGGAGTGACGTGTACAAAGGGAGACACACTTATATTTCTGGATGAGATACAGGCTGCCCGAAATGGAATCACATCACTGAAGTATTTCTGTGAGGATGCACCCGAATATCATGTCGTCGCAGCAGGCTCGCTTTTAGGCATCGAATTGCATAGGGGGGAGTCATTCCCCGTTGGCAAGGTGCAGTTCATGCAACTGTATCCGATGGACTTCAACGAATTTTTGATGGCTGTAGGCGAAGAGGAACTGGTTTCTGTTGTCTCGGCAAGAGACTGGACCACCATCAGTATGTTTGAAGATAAATTGCGCGAACTGCTAAAGTATTACTATTTTGTTGGCGGTATGCCAGAGGCGGTGTTATCCTTTTCGGTATACCGTGATTGGAATGAAGTGAGGGAGATTCAGAATGATATACTAAAGAGCTATGCACGCGATATTTCCAAGCATGCTCCTGGAGAAATTGTACCACGCATTACTGATGTGTGGAAGTCTGTGCCTGCACAGTTGGGCAAGGAAAACCGTAAGTTCGTTTATGGGGTAGTGAAACAAGGGGCACGTGCTCGCGAATATGAGATTGCACTGCAATGGTTGCAGGATGCCGGACTGATATATACTGTGCATAACGTCACGGCACCGCGCATACCATTGAGAAGTTATGAAGACCGTTCGGTATTCAAGATTTTTATACTTGACGTAGGACTTTTAGGTGCCATGTCAGGACTGAAGCAACGCACATTGGTAGGTGGCAGCGATATATTTACGGAGTTCAAGGGGGCATTGACGGAACAGTACGTATTCCAACAGTTGCATCCTCATTACGCCCTCCATTACTATTCAAAGCCCAACAGCACCATGGAAATTGATTTCCTGTTGCAAGATGACGATGACAACATCGTTCCTATAGAGGTAAAGGCAGAGACAAACGTAAAGGCGAAGAGTTTGAAACAATTTGCCGTAGACAATGCAACGCCAATGGCCTATCGTTTCTCGGCAAATTCCTACAGGAAAGAGTCATGGCTCACGAACGTTCCACTTTATGCAGTGGGACAGTTGCAGAGGTAAAGCGCAATTTAGCGATACACCTACACAATCTGCGACTTCACTTTTCCCTTTGCAAACGTAATCTCCACCTTGTCGCCGAGCTTTAGCTTTGTTGCGTCCTTTATGGACTTGCCGTCTTTCGTCACTATGCTGTAGCCGCGGCGGAGGATGTTGATGGGGTCGAGCGACGTGATGCGTTGGGTCAGCATTTCCAAACGATGGTGCTCGCGCTCAAGACGGGTGGAGAGAATTGTCGGCAGACGCTGCTCGATATTGTCCAAGCGTGATGTCTCGCGCACCTTTCGAACGGCAAAGACGGAGGCTAACGACTGCTCCAGACGGGCCATGCGCAGGTGCTCCATCTCCATACGGCTCTTCACGGCATTTGCTATGCGCAGGGAAGCGTCTTCGAGGAAGCTCAGCGTGGCGGTGAGGTTGTCTATGAGAAACGCCGCCACTGCCGTTGGAGTCTTTACGCTCACGCAGGCTATCATGTCCAGTATCGATGTGTCGCGCTCATGCCCGATGCCAGTTATTATTGGCAACGGGAAGTTGGCGACGTGCTCTGCCAGTGGCAGCGTGTCGAAGCCAGTGAGGTCTGTCGTGCTTCCGCCGCCACGTATGATCACTACCACATCAAAAGCGCCGCCCGGCGTGGACGTGTCCACCTCGTCGATGGCGTTGAGGGCATCCATGATGCTGCTCTCCACCTGTTCGCCCTGCATGATGGCAGGGAACAAGTGCGTCTCGAAGGCGAAGCCGTAAGCGTTTTCTGCCAATTGGTTGCAGAAGTCGCCGTAGCCCGCCGCCGTTGCGCTCGATATCACCGCTATGCGCTTTGCAAAGGGCGATATGGGCAGTTGCTTGTTCAGGTCTATCACTCCCTCTTCTTTCAGTATGCGCAGTATCTCCTGCCTGCGACGTGCCAGGTCGCCCAGCGTAAACGTCGGGTCCAGGTCGGTGACTATCCACGAGAAGCCGTATGCCACGTGGAAATTCGCCTTCACGCGCAGCAGCACCTTCATACCGCGCTGCAGCGACTGCCCCGTCTCGCGTTCGAAACGCGGTTTTAGCCGCATCCACGTACCCCTCCAGCAGCAGGCGCGGGCCTGGGCCACGGGAGTGTTCGTGCGGTCGTCCTTTTCCACCAGTTCCATATAGCAGTGGCCGTGCGAGTCGCTGATGCCGGCCAGTTCGGCTTCCACCCACAGCTCGTCTGGCATGGCCATGCGAAGTGTTTCGCTGACGATGCCGTTCAGTTGGGTGAGGGAGAAATATTGAAAGTTGTCTTGCATAAGTATCGGCAAAATTAGTCTAAAAAAACAGACGCGGCAAACATTTAGTACTATTTCTTTGCTTGACAAACAGAAAAGCAGTAACTTTGCATCATGAGTAATCAAGCAACACTGGAATTGGGTACCAAACCCGTAGGCAAACTGCTGTTGCAGTATGCTTTGCCGGCCATCATCGCTATGGTGGCCTCTTCGCTTTATAATATGGTGGACAGCATCTTCATCGGTCAGGGCGTGGGAGCCATGGCCATCTCCGGTCTCGCCATCACCTTCCCCTTCATGAACCTTTCGGCAGCCTTCGGCGCAGGCATCGGCGTTGGCTCGGCAGCCTTTCTGAGCGTCAAGCTCGGTCAGCGCGACTATGCCATAGCCAATAAGATTCTTGCCAACAACACGCTGCTCAACATCCTCGTCGGTGTGGTCTTCGGCGGCATCTCGCTGCTGTTCCTCGACCCCATCCTGCGCTTCTTCGGTGCCAGCGACGTCACGCTGCCTTACGCCCGTGAGTATATGATTATTATCCTCTTGGGCAACGCCGTGACCCACCTCTACCTCGGCCTCAACTGCGTACTGCGTGCCGCCAGCAAACCGAAGATGGCCATGTACCTGACGTTCATCACCGTTGTATTGAACGCCATCCTTGACCCCCTCTTCATCTACACGTTCAAACTCGGCATCGCCGGTGCTGCCTACGCCACCATCCTGGCGCAGATAGTAGCCCTGCTGTGGCAGTGGCGCATCTTCAGCAACAAGAACGAGATGCTGCACTTCGACTATTCGCTTTTCCATTTGGAAAAAGCCATCGTGCGCAACATCATCAACATCGGCATCTCGCCGTTCTCCATGAACGCCTGCGCCTGTCTCGTTGTCATCTTTATCAACAACAGCCTCGCCAAGTACGGCGGCGACATGGCGGTGGGAGCCTACGGCATAGCCAACCGCCTGGCCTTCGTCTTCGTCATGGTGACCATCGGCGTGTGCCAGGGCATGCAGCCTATCGTGGGCTACAACTACGGAGCGCAGAACTACAACCGTATGCTCCACTGTCTGAAGCTCGCCATCATCGCCTGCGTCTCCATCTGCTGCGTGGGCTTCCTCGTGGCAATGTTCCTGCCGGAGTTCTGCGCACGCCTGTTCACTACCGACGAGACGCTAGTCTCCATGTCCATCGTGGCCCTGCGCTACATGATGGCGATGTTCTTCATCGTCGGTTCGCAGATAGCCATCACCAGCTTCTTCCAGTCCATCGGCAAACCAAAGATAAGCATCTTCCTCAGTCTCTCGAGACAGCTGCTCCTCCTCGTGCCAGCCATCGCCATCCTGCCGAGTTTCTTCGGCCTCAACGGCGTATGGCTCTCCATGCCCGTCTCGGACGGCATCGCCACGATGCTGGCCCTGCTGATGATGTTCATCTACATGAGAAAATTCAAGGCGATGCACCGCGCGTTGCAGAATTCATAGTCAAGTCATTGCACCATGTGCACAGCTAAACTCGTAAAACCTCTTAAACTCTATACGGTATGATTCCTAACCTTATAATCAGCGTAGGACGCCAGCTCGGCAGCGGCGGATGCGAAATTGCCAAGATGCTCTCTGAGGAGTTTCAGGCAAACTACTACGACAAGGAGTTGATAAACCTCGCCGCAGAACGCAGCGGCTTCAACCCGCGCATCTTCGAGAAGCAGGACGAGAACCAATCCACTATGCGTTCGCTGCTCAATTTCGCCATGGGCCGCCACGTCAACTACTATACCAACAGCATCTCGCAGGAGTCGCTCTTCAAGATACAGAGCGAGGCCATCGAGAAGGCTGCCGAAACCGCCAGCTGCGTCTTCGTGGGCCGCTGCGCCGACTACATACTGCGCGAGAAGCCCCACCTCTTCAGCGTCTTCATCACAGCAAACGACGAAGACCGCATCAAGACTGTAGCCGAACGCCTTATGTGCGACGAGGAGACAGCCGCCCGCTACATCGAAAAGAAAGAGGCCGAGCGCGCCTCCTACTATAATTACTATACCTCAAAAACGTGGGGCGCCTCCCAGAGCTACGACCTCTGCGTCAACTCCTCCATGCTCGGTCTCACAGCTACGGCAAAGCTCATCGCCGCCGTCATCCGCGCACGTTTCAACGACCAACAGTAAATAAACATCATACTCCCCAAGCATATGAAAAAGATCCTCCTCTTGGGCTCAGGAGAGCTCGGCAAAGAATTCGTTATCGCAGCAAAGCGTGCCGGACAGTACGTCATCGCCTGCGACCGTTATGACAACGCACCTGCCATGCAAGTGGCTGACGAACGTGAGATATTCTCCATGCTCGACGGCGAGGCACTCACGGCTGTTGTGGAAAAGCACCAGCCCGATATCATCGTGCCTGAGATAGAAGCCATCCGCACCGAGCGTCTCTTCGACTTCGAGAAGCAAGGCATACAGGTGGTGCCCTCCGCACGCGCCGTCAACTACACCATGAACCGCCAGGCCATCCGCGACCTCGCCGCCAAGGAGCTCGGCGTGCGCACGGCGAAGTACTTCTATGCCAAGACCTACGAGGAACTCGTGGAGGCAAGCCAGCACATCGGCTTCCCCTGCGTCATCAAGCCCCTGATGTCGTCCTCCGGCCACGGTCAGAGCACAGTAAAGAGTGCCGACGAGCTGCGCCAAGCCTTCGACGCTGCCATGGAAGGCTCTCGCGGAGACGTCAAGGAGGTAATCATAGAGGAGTTCATCCACTTCACATCGGAGTTCACCCTGCTCACCGTTACCCAGAAGGACGGTCCTACGCTCTTCTGTCCGCCAATAGGCCACGTCCAGAAAGGCGGCGACTACCGCGAGTCGTGGCAGCCATACCAGCTCTCCGACAAGGACCTCGCCGATGCCAAAGAGATGGCACGCAAGGTGACGGAAGCCCTCACCGGCGCAGGACTGTGGGGCGTAGAGTTCTTCCTCACCGAGACGGGCGTTGTCTTCTCCGAACTCTCACCGCGTCCGCACGATACGGGCATGGTGACCCTCGGCCACACCACCAACCTCTCCGAATTTGAGCTGCACCTGCGCGCCGTCCTCGGACTGCCCATAGCGGGCATCCACCTCGAGCACGCCGGAGCCTCCGCCGTTGTCCTCTCCGACAAAGACTACGAAGGCCTCCCCGAATACAATCTCATTGATGCCCTAAAGGAAGACCGCACCCGCGTACGCATCTTCGGCAAACCAGCTGCCCCCAAGGGCCGCCGCCTGGGCGTAGTGCTCACCTACGGCGACGTAGCCGACGGCACCGACGAGCTCCGCGAACGTGCCAAACGCCTCGCCTCAACCATACTACGATAATCACCGCCAAGAGACCTTCTTGCGTGTGACGCTAATGAGTTGTTTTAACGTTAATTGCCATTAATGGACCGTTAATTATTCATTAATTTTTATTGCTATTCAGACGCAATGTGAGTAAAAATATCAAAGAATAAATTAATGGCCAATTAACGGTCCATTAATGGCAATTAACGTCGAAAAAACATCCCGGCAATTCACGTTACAAATGACATTAGAGCCAGTAGCCATTTTTCATTCCCCGTTTCAAACCAAGTTTGGCGTTCCGCGCCAGGCTGGGGTCGTTGCGGACATGCCCGGACGCATAGTCCTCGAGAAGCAGTACCGCACGGCGGACGCCATACGGGGCATGGAAGACTTCGATTACCTGTGGCTCCTGTGGGGCTTCTCCGCTAACAAACACGCAGCAGCAGGCGTCACGGTACGTCCGCCGCGACTGGGCGGCAACGCCAGCCTCGGTGTCTTCGCCACGCGCAGTCCCTTCCGCCCCAATCCCGTAGGACTCTCGTCGGTCCGAATAGACCACATCGACTACGACGCCAAGGACGGTCCCATCATCCACGTATTAGGAGCTGACCTGATGGACGGCACGCCCATCTACGACATCAAGCCCTACGTCCCCTACACCGACGCACACCCCGAGGCAAGAGGCGGCTTCACGGACAATACCCAGTGGCAACCTCTCAAGGTGGATATCCCTGCCGACATCGCAGCCCGATTCACGGCAGACAAGCTCCGCATACTGCGTGCCACGCTGGAGCAAGACCCACGTCCCCATTACCATGCCGACCCGCAACGCATCTACGGTATGCCCTTCGACGGCGAAGACATCCGTTTCAGGGTAGAAGACGGCACGCTGCACGTCGTAGAGGTAACAGATATTGCAAGGTAATACGCCGCCCCCATAACGTTTTTCAACCCCGCAAGGCGAAATAATTCGCCGAAACGTTGTGTAGTTGGAATAAAATTACTACCTTTGCAACCGCAAGTAAAAACCGTGCCGCTCCTCGCCTAGAGTCAGCTGCACCCGTTTTACCAGTTCAGTCAACAATGGAGAGGTGCTCGAGTGGCTGAAGAGGCACGCCTGGAAAGCGTGTATACGTCAAAAGCGTATCGGGGGTTCGAATCCCCCTCTCTCCGCTTGATTGTCAGATAGTTACGACCACAAAAGTTAAATTAAATTACACGTCTACAGGGTAGGATATTTGCCCTTTTTCCGCCTTTTTCTACCCTTTTTGGGGCGTTTCGTCAAACAAATGTCAAACAAAGCCTACACTTTATCGGTTTACTTTAACCGTCAGAGGGCACGTTCGGGCAATGGTATTCCCATATCCTTATACGTGCGTTTCAAAACTGCGAAATTCTACATTTCGACAGGTCTTACATCAAGCAAGCCGTTCGACGACTTTATTTTTCCGTCTTCCGAGCCTAACGCAAGAGCAAAAACGCGTCGGTTGATGGCGATGTATGATGCCACGGAGGAAATTCTTATCAATGGTATAGACTATTCCCCTTCCAAGATGAAGAGCGAAATACTCAGAAACGTATTCGGGGCGCACGAGAAGGAGAAGCCGCTATATGAATATATCCTTGACTTCGCTGCTACCAAGTCGGAGCCATCAACGAAAGAGAAGTACTTGGGAACGGCAAAGAAGGTGAAGGACTTTGACCCTCATGCTGATTGGAGCATCGACCATGCTTGGCTGGAGAGGTTTTCGTCCGAGATGCTGAAAACGCAAAAGATAAACACCGTCTCTATCCACCAAAGGAACATCCGGGCGGTGATTAACTGGGGCATCCGTAATGACTGGACGGACAATTACCCATTCAAGAGGTTTAAGGTTATCCATGAAGCTACTCGCAAGCGCAATCTTCCTATATATAAGGTAAAGGAGCTAAGAGATATGGAAGACCTTACTCATCTTCAAGAGAGGGCGCGTGACATCTTTATGCTCATGTTCTACCTTATAGGCATCAACATGAAAGACCTGCTTCTTGCTAAGCCGGAGCAATACATCGACGGAAGGCTGGAGTATATCCGCGCGAAAACAAAGAAGCCCTATTCAATCAAGGTAGAGCCAGAAGCTGCGGCAATAATAGAGAAGTACAGGGGGAAAGACCATCTTTTGAACCTTTGCGACAAAATCTCCCTTCATAGTCTGACGTGTGTCATTAACCGGTCACTAAAGGAACTGATACCCGGTATTACGACTTATTGGTCGCGTCATTCGTGGGCGACGATAGCGTATTACTCGGGCGTGTCCAAAGATGTGATTTCACAGGCCTTGGGGCATTCCTCGGGGTGTGCAGTAACGGAAATATACATAGATAGGGACTATCGCCTCGTTGATGCCGCAAACAGGATAGTGTTGGATGCCCTAAAGGGTTGACTCTCCCTTGCCTATTCTATCTGCTATGTAACGCATGAAGGCTATTCCCTCGTAGCCGTCGGGGTCTTCGGCAACCGAAAGAGCATAATCTATACAGAGAGCTTCGGTCTTTACTACATCGGGAAAGAAGTCGGCATAGGCCATATTGGCGAGATATGTAATATCTCCCCAGTTAGAGCCTTTTGGTAGTTCCTTTGCGGCTTTCTTGACCTCGTCGACAGTCCATGTGTGGGTGGTACCATCTGCGTTTCTCATCTCGCGTGAGGCTTCCTCTGCCAGTTCATCTGAGAAGTGGTAGCCATAGGTTCGGATATGCTCTTTGTACTCATCGGAACGCATGAGTCTTTCGGCATTCTCCCCGAACTGGTCTTGGTGGCGGTGTATAATAATAATCTTTCTCATGATAGCTTGTCTAATAGGGTTTGTATCATTCCTTTCATTCCGTTTACGCTCTCTTCAATTTGCGAGAAACGCTTCTCGTTCTCCTGCCTCTCTTTGTACTGAGGGTTGAGTTCGGCAAGCAGTCCGTCTGACTTGGCGATTATCTCTTTTTGGCGGTCTACGGAATCTAATATCCGTTCGGCATCGTGCTTCATACGTTCTACCTCATTGGCGAGGCCTTGCTGGGACGTAGAGAGCACGATGTCGTTCGCGTATGTCACGGACAACACTTCGGGTATTGTGTATGTTTTCCCGTCGTCCAGTGTCACGTCACGCATGTTCTGCCCCTGCGCTTGGGTATAATTGCCGAGGTTGATATGCGGTGCGGCATTGGTCACCCTGCTTTGGTTCACGGACAGCTTCTCCTTGTCGAGGATGTATACGACACTGCCTTTGTCGATTTCTTTGAATGTCATAGCATGAAGGAATTAAAGGGACGTGCTCGTCACACGCCCCTTGTTTGAACTAAGTAGTAGAGGTGGTTGTCTTCAAGGCGGCGATAAGTTCCGCATTCTGCCTCTGCTGGGAGAGTTCGAGGCGTGCATCATTGTACCGCTGCTGGAGGTCGGACTGCCAGTGCTGGTTCAACGTATCGACGATGCGTTGGGTGTTCATCTCGCCGGAACGTAGGATGTCGCACTTGTCCTGTTGGTTCTGCGCCGTGATGGTGGCAAGGTTCCTCAATATCTCCGTAGTGATATTGTTGTGCCCCTGCTGCATCGCGAGTGTCTGCGTCTGAATAGAGTTGATTACGTCCTTCTGCCCCAATTGGTTCTCGTAGCCCATCTTGGTGATGTTCTGCTGCGTGGTGCAGCAACAATCCTTCAACTGCTGTACGATGTTCAAGTCACCAAGGTTGGCGGCATTGATTACCCTCTCGGCGGAATAGCCAACGTTGCCAGCCACCTGTTGTATGGCCGACTGTACGTTGCATACCGCACTCTGCAACTGGTTGAAGTCGCAGTTGAGGCTACTTGCAAGCTGCGTGAGTGCTACATTGTTCCCCTTGACGGCATCCATGACAAGCGAGGAGTTCTGATTGTCGCTAATCTGACTTCTCAGACTTTGGATTTGGTTCTGTATTTCCGCGTCCTGCAAATTGCCGTTGCGGTTGCCGAAGCCAAAGCCGTTGCCGCCAAAGAGCGCAAGGAAGATAAGATACATCCACGGAGAATTGTTCCAGTTGTTCATTCCTCCGTTCATCATTGCCGCCATCGCCATTGGGTCGTCCTTCTGAGCAGCAAGCACGGTGGCGAGGTCGTTGCCTCTATCCGTGCAGTAGATTTTCTCGATAGTGTCGCTCATAAATGTAAAGTTTATTTTGCGGTTTCTTCCACTATTGGAATTGACACAAAGGTACTACAAACTTCTTTACATCTTTATAACTCGGTCAATCTTTCTGCAATGCGCATAGTTCCAACGTATTGCGGTGAAAGTCCCCACAATCAAAAAACGGCACCTTATAGCAGATGCCGTTGTCCTTATTTCTTTTTCCGTTTGAGGAAATTAAGTATATCCCACTTGAACCAGTAGCGCGTAGTGCCATGCTTCTTGCTCTTGCCGTTCGGAATATCCCCACGGGCGACCATCCGGTTGAGTGTCGCGTCACTGACTCGGAGCTTATCCTTTACCTCCTCGGTGCTCATCATCGGGTTCATGAGCATTGGTAATTGTTCACATAGCATATCGAGGTCTTCGTCACTCATGCCGCACGCGGTAACTGGCTCGTTATTTCGCATCTGCCTATCTGCCTCGTAGCAGGCATCGGACAAAGTTTTTAACGCAGTACCCAGTAAGTAATAGTTGATGTTCATATCAGAATATCCGTTTGCCAAGGTTTGTAGAGAAGAACATTTCTGTAAAGCCATAGATGTAAAGTATCACCATCATCATTCCCAAACAGAAATGCGGCATCACCATTTCGTTGGTGGTTATCATACTTCCACAACAAAGGTGGATGGAGTTCACACCAAAGAAGTAGAAGAACGGAATACGATACCGCCAGCAAAGGAAGAAGAACCTGCTCGCAAGGATTATCACCATCGGCAAGATATACACCATAAAGTAGATCCAAGTATAACACGCTTCGTTCCCCTCTACAACGATAAACATCGGGCGTGGATGCCGAGAGAAGTCATACATCCCGTACCAGTGCGTGAGCATAATCCCTAATGGTACCCACTTGCAGAACCAACGGAAGAAACGAAGTATGCGTCTGTTGTAGACGTTCCCCGACTTCATCATAAGAGAAATAACCTCGCTGATGTCACGTCCTCGGAGCATACGTTTTAGCTGAGTCTCATCGTTGATGTCCACTATCTCTTGGAGGGAATCCTGAATGTTCATTTTATCCATAGCTTCTTATATTTATATAATAGGTATAATGCAAATCCGACAAAAGTCATCACTGTCGCACCGATGCACCAGCCGCCAATATCCATCTTTGCTTGCTCCCACCTGCTCAGCTCCCGTTCTACTGGGGCGGGCACACGTACGCTGTCCGTCTTGATTAAGGTGTCTGTTGTCGTCTTGTAGAGGTATCGGTACTTGTCGAGGTAGACGTATTTGTCCTTGCAAATGGTTTCGCCCTGGAGGTAGACGGCTACGGAGTCGTACTTGTAGACGGAGTCCACCTTGCAGAGGGTGTCTGTGCGTGTGACGTACTGGGTGTGGTATTCGGGAACGGTGATGGTCTGGGGCGTGCATGAGGTGAACCACGAGATTATCCACATGAAGAGTGCGAGGTTGATGAGGATTGCGACGGCTTCCACGATGTCGTTGCGTGGGTCGGGGGTGTTGGTGTATGTTGCCATTCTGTTCCGATTTTAGCTTATTCCGAGTGCTTGCTTGGCCTTCATCAAGTAGCTTTGGCGTGATGAATAGCCGTTTGTGCCGCCGTTGATGCGCTTGGTGATGGTGGTGAAGGCATCCATGTCGGCTTGGGTGTTCAAGCCCTTTCGCTGCCAAAACCACATGGCGGAACGGATGGCTCCTGTTGGCTTGGCGAGGAGGAAGGGTTGGCTCAGTACGTCGTAGCCGCAGTAGTCCTTGTAGGCGGTGTAGTTGGCTCGGCCTGTCAACTGGATGCAGCCACGGCCTTTGTACTTTGTGCCGTCGCCCTTCTGCGTGTTGCCGAGGTCTTTGCGCCCCTCGTAGTCTTTGCCGCTTGCCAGCTCTTCAGTGTAGCGGAACTCTGCGCATTCGTGGGCTATCTGGGCGAGGAAGTGTGCCATGCGACGTGGAGTGGTTATCTCGAACTCGGGGGCGTACTTGTTGATGAGTTCTACGACGGCTTCTATGGTGATGCCGCGGAAGTGGGGGTTGCATACGATGTTAACGCGTGCGTTGGGCATTGCTGCCTGTAGTTGTTCTTTTGTCAGTTCCATAAGTATAAGTCTTGGAGTTTTGGGGTGTAAAAAACCGCCTCTATACGTCGCGCACGGAGGCGGTGCGAATTGTAAAAACCTAATAACCTAAAACAATGATTACACAAAAAATTAATCTGAAGTAGTAATATTCCGTTGTTGATGTATGGCTTCGTCGAGCGCATTGCCTACGTCCTCGTTCTTCTTCTTGGCGAAGAGGATGATGAAGCGTGCGAGGAAGGCTGAGAGTCCGCTGGACGAGAGTCCCCTGCCGTGTAGGAAGAGGAAGTGTCCGAAGATGGACTTCAGCTCGCAATAGGCTACGAGGGCTACGGCTCCGTATGTTCCCCATATCCTGTCGATGCCAGTCGGCTCGAGGAGCTGCACCCCGATGAAGAGTCCGAGGACGGCAAAGAGTACGTAGTCCAGTAGCTTGTTGATGCTTCGTCTGACTGCGCGGCTGGTGCGCCATTTATACTTGGCGGAGAGGTATGTGTCGCCCAGTGCCTTGGCATCGTCGTAGCGGACGGAAGACTCTCTGCGCCCGAAGCGGAAGTCGGCGATGATGAGGATGACGAGGAGCAGTAGGGCGTAGCGTGCCTCCCCTAATAGGTACATTACCTCTTGCCCCATGAGGAGGAAGCCGAAGCCCCGTGCGCCTGTTGATGTCTGTGCTTGTGTTGTTGCGTCCATGTTGTGTGTGTTTGTGTGTTGTGGTGCTACAAAGGTACGAAATTTTTGCGGAATGCGCAAGGACATAGGGTTACATCTCCGTCAGCCCCATCTCTGCGCCAACTCGGTACGTTCTGTGATTGTTGTCTGTGACATATTCTGCTGTGTGTTATGTAGTGTGTTCCGCCAGTGTGGCTTCCAGTTCGTTTATCTCGTCACGCAGCTTTTGGCGTTCCTCTCTTAGAGCCGTCATGTCATATGGCATCTCCTCTTGCGCAAGAGACGCTTCGTAGCACTTCAGAACTCGATAGTCGGTGCTTTCAAGCTCCGCCTTCTTCTCTTTAATATGGCTGCGCACGCGATACGTATTATACACTTTGTCGTACTTGTAGGCTATCTTGTCTCCTGCATCGTACGGCACTATGAGTATTGTGTACTCTTCACTTGAGGACTTCGCTTTCTCGTAGTCCAATGCCTCGACTGGCTTGTAGCCCTCGGGGGCTTGTGATGCGTCCTCACACTCCTTTGTGCGCAGTACGCCGTTGTCTATTATTCCGTATATCATATTCTTAAACGTGGCTTATTGTGCTTGCTATCCATTTCCATGTGAGGACATTATTCTCGTAGTACCGGCATAGTCTGAATATTCCCGTTACTCCGCCTGTGTAGTCTATTGAGCCATTATTCTCCCTAGCGTAGCCAATAATTGAGCCATCCGATGTCTGCACGTGAACTCCACCGCCGCTTTCCGTTACTATTAAGACTTCTTGACCGGGGGCTGCGCCTTGCGGAAGATACACTGTCTTCCATCCACTGCCGTGCAGCATGACCACATAAGAGGCATCAAGACTTAGCTGTATCGTGTCACCGGAATTTGCGTAGTAGCAATATGTGTGTCTAACAAACCCTCTCGCCTTTAGCTGCCAAAAATATCCGCCGTAAGAACACGCCGTGCCGCTGTTACTCGCTAGTCCGTAGACTCCTGCGACACAGGACATATCTAAGTTAGGGTCAGTCGAAGTGGCATCGACATCAGCATGGGCACCGAGTCCGACAACTGCCGCACAGTGTCTCCAACCCTGAAGGGGATTGCGTGGGTAAATCTGCGCAGTGGTAGAGCATATACCCCGTGATGATATGTAAGATACTCCGTTAGAAGACAAACCTCTCGCTTCTACTCTTCCCGAGCCAGCACTAATCGTGACTGTCGCGGCTTCGGTATCCAAGTCCGAGTAATGACTGTCGTTATCGCTGAAGTACCCTGTTCGTACAATCAGTGTCTTGTTCTGTGCGTCTAACTCTATATAATTATCCTCACTGTCATTGTTGTGCGAGGATATCATATTATTGTAGATGTACCAGTTGCCTATTTTGCCGTTTGTCGCCGTTACCGTTCCGCTGACTACAAGGTTGCCGTCCTCGGCGTAAAGCTGGTTTGAACCATCATTACTCTTAACTGAAAGGTTGTCCGCTGTGAGGATCACCTTCTTGTTCTCAATGTCGATGCCCGTCTCCTTGACTTTCAGCTCTATGCTGTCCGCCGTCTGTTGTATCTTCGAGAACGAGCTTGCGCTGGCGTAGTTATCGTCGCAGATATACCCTTCCTCGAAGACGGCTCCAGCCATGAAGATTCTGCCGCCGCTATGGTTGGCGTTGAGGTTGCCCACTATGCGGAATGGAATGACGTTGAAGTTGGAGCCGTTGATGGTGCGCCAGTGGACGTAGTACTTCTTCCACTCTGTAGTGACGTAGGTGTTGGTTGCACCGTCCGTTACGTTCTGCACGGTCTGACTGCCACCGCCCGAAAGCGACTTCTCGTAGTTCATACCGCCGGACGGGTTATTACTATTGCCGTAGAGGTAGGACGTGATGCACATTCCTTGCTGGTCTGCACGCGCCCAGAAGGAGAGTGTGTAGACCTTAGAGTCTCCTGCGGCGGTCATTCCATTCTTGTATAAGATGTCCTCATACACCCCGGCCGCGGTAGAGCCTACATATCCGTAGTATGCGTCCGCACTTCCGCCGTTGACGGTCTCCGTCTGCTTCTGCGTAGGGTATAGCGCATCCCACTCTATGTTGCGGTAGTCCTTGCCGAAGGCTTGTGCGTCCTCGGCGCAGATGGTGCACTCGGTGGGGGCTACTGTGCCGCGCTCTATGGAGAGGTCGGCAATGGTTATCTGTGCGGCGGTATTGTTGACCTGCGTATCGAAGAATCCGTTGTATCCGTCGGCGTTGCAATAACCACTGACATTGCTAAAGGTACGTGTGACGGTAGTCCACGTTCCGGCTGGTATGTACACACTGCCCTCGTTGGCATTAGTGTCGCAGATGTCAAAGGTAATAGTTACGGCAGCGGACGAATACACCTTGCAACGCATAGTGAAGTCGCCGCCTGTACCATTGAAGCCGAGGTTGCGGATGCGATACCATGAACCGCCCGTATAGCACACGCCATACGCCTGAATGTAGAAGAGCTTCGTTCCTTCTCCCTCGAAGGCTACACCCTTGTTGAACCCGAAGAGGTTGGTATGCGTCGCTTCTCGCAGGGCACTGACGTGGGACGTGATGCTCTTGGCGTTCTGTACGATAGAGGACTCGCAGGTGGTTACTCTGTTGCCTACCGTCGTAAGTTCGCCGTAGGTGCTAGCAAGGTTAGCTTGCGTCCACTCCAGCCCACCGTAGAGCAGCTTCATGTCTACGGTGATGTTGATGGTGACGTTGGCGGTCTTGCCCGTGGCGGTCTCCTTCACTGTTAGCACTACTGCGGCGGTGCTCATGGGGTACTCGTACGTCTCCGTCTTGGTCTTGTCGACAATGCTTTGCTTGGTGAAGGTGTTCGTGGCTATGAGCTGACCGTATATGTAGATTAGATACCCGTCTCCGCTCTTGATGCCGTTTACCATGCCCGACTGATAGTTGGTGTACGCTGTGGCTTCCACGGTGTAGTCTGTGCCGGGGGTAAGGTACGCCGTTCCCTTCATCACTTTAAGCGTGACTGTCTGGAAATCTCCGTCGAATGGATGACCTCTGCTCCACGTAAATGCCACTGTCGTGTTGCTTACGACGACGTTCAGCGCGTCTTCGCCTGCTTCGCCCTGCGGTCCTTGTATGTCGCCGAAGTCCACCCATGCGCTGCCGTTGTTCACCCATAGACTTGTGCCTACGCGGTATGCGTCGCCAGTGTCGGCTGGCTGCACGTTCCATGTGTAGTCGGGAGCGTTGATGAACTGGGCGACGGACGGAGCTGCCTTGATGACACTGCCCGAAGAGCATTTGCTGGCTGGGAAGGCGGAGGCACTGTCCACTATGATAATGTCCCCCTCCGTCTTGTCGCAAGCATTGGCTGCAGCGTAGTTGGCGCAATGTGCCACTGCCACTCCCCTCGGAACGAAGCTGGTGCCGTTCGTGCCGTCCTTGGCGAAGTAGCCCACACACTGCGCTGTGGATGTTATCGCGCTGCCGCCATTCCATGTGTAGACGTTGCGCGTCCACAGGTACTTGCCTGCAGTAGGCGTATAGGCGGTGCTCCATCCCGACGTTGGCGCGGTGGCTTTGCTGTCGCTTAGAGCGTATTGTTCCTGCACGTCCATCAACTCCTCCACCTTGCCGAGCTTGTAGATTCCGGTGTAGGTGACGGTGCCGTCCGTGAGCATCGTCTTAGTGGCACTCCAGACGTAGAGCCCGGCGGTCTTCGTCAGCTTGTCGAACGCTGTCTGCCACGCTGAGGACGCTGTGGGCGTTGTTCCTGCCGATGCCGTGCAGAATACCACATCGGCACTGAGGATGCCTACCGCGTCCTTCACGCGGCGGTTCACCCTTTGGGATACATATAAGTGTGTGGTTCTTGTCATAGTCAAGCTCCTCCTCTCTTACGGTTAGATATTAGCGAGGTATTCCGTCATTACGTTGGCGGCTACCGTCTTCGCCTTCTTACGCCACTCTTGCATGGCGGTGTATTCCTCCTCGTGCGCCAGCTCGTCATTGTCCAGCTCGCCTCCGTCTGCTATGGTGGCGAGATTGAGGAAGTGGTTGTTGATGATGGCCTGCATGCGGTCGCTCGGGTAGGCGGCGCTGACTACTGCGTCCACCACCTTGTCGCGGTCCAGCGGCTGAGGGATGCGCACCACGTAGGCGGCGAATGTCATGCGCGTGCCCTGCTGCTTGTCCTTGTTGTCTGTGTTGTCTACGCTCACCTCTATCTGCTCCACGTCGAAGTTGATACGGATGGTGCCGCCCTCATACTCTATCATGGAGGGCTCATTGTCGAATGTTGTCTTGCTGTAGTTCATTGCTGTATGTTTATGGGGTTAATATGTTAATCTTTAGTGCCGACGATTCGGAAGTCGGGGTTGCTGCTCTGATTTGCGCGGCGCAGCTTGCCGAGGAAGGGGAACTTGTCGTTGTCCCTGCACCACGTCAGCTGCTCTATGAGCTTCTTGTTGTTCGTGAAGAACTTGAACTTCTGTCCGTTCTCCTCCACGCTTACTACGTTGCTCTTGCCTGACTTGTGCACCTTGCTTGCCACGCCCAGCTCCACGTCGAGGAACGTTATCACGCGCTCCGCAAAGTAGCTGGCACTCATGCGCTGACCCTCGAAAATCCTCTTGCCGTCTGCGTCCACGTCTTGCGACGTTGGCATCTTGAAGTCATCAAAACTGTTCATGCCTGTTGTTCTTCGCCATAGATTGAACCCGTTACAGTGCATCAACCATCCCTTGTAGCTCATCGCTACGCGATACTTGCGCATTTGGTCTTTAAGGTTGTGCATCTTCTTTTGGAACTTGCGCTTCATGCGTTTTCTTAGCTCTGTGTGATTGATATAAAAGCGGTAGCCCACGAAGTCGAGGAAGTGTGTCTCGTCTATTATCTGCATTCCAAAGTTGTCATGTATAGGCTGGTGCATTGTCTTCTGAGCATAGTTGAGGATGCAGTGTACCGCCTCCCATATCTCCTTCTTGTCGAGTCCGAGCACCACAATGTCGTCGCAGTATATCTCTACCTTGACGTTGAAGTTGCGGCATACCATGCGGCACAGAACACTCATATAGAAGTTGGTCAGTGTCTGTATGGGGTACAGACCTATTCCGAGTCCCTTTGGTAGTGCAAATATCACTTCGTGCAACAGATGGCGTATTCCCTTGTCGGTGAAGAAGAGACAGAGCGCATCGTATATCGTCTGCTGGTCTACGTTCTCGTAGAACTTCACGAAGTCCAGCTTTATGAAGTATATGCGCCCGGCATACTTGTGCTCGTCCACCCATCGCTCCGTCCTGCGCTTGGCGTACATCATGCCGCGCCCCTTTACGCTCGCTCCGCTCTCTATGTAGAGTGCCTTGACGAGGTAGGGCATCAAGACTTGCATCAGGGAGTGCTGCCCTACGTGGTCGGGGAAGTACGGCAGCTTGTGCAGCTTCCGCACCTTGCCGCAGGGACACTGGCGCATGCAGTCGTGGCCCTCGGAGGTGTGGTATGTGCCGTCCATGAGGCTTCGCTGAAGGCTTAGGATGTTCTCTTCCGCATGGCGGTCGAAGATTATCACGCCCTTGTTGCCTTCCTTGCCCTTACGGGATTTGCGGACTGCTTGGCGGATGTTCGGCATGGCGTACACGGCTGAGACGCGCACCTTGCGGTGCTTCTTCCTCAGCAGTGCCTTGCGCTTGTATGCCAGTATCTTCTTCTCCGTCATCGTGTCGTTGCTTATATCAATCATTTATCGCGTTGTAACGCATTCTGTCTATTCGGGGCTTTCTACACTCTCGGCTCACTGGCTTTCGGTATGCGCGTACAACTGCGCTGCTTACTTGCGAGAGGGGACTCTGTTGCCGTCGGACCATCCGTCGGCTCATACCCAACGCCTTTTGTCTTTGCTCTGTCGGATGCACGTGTTTTGCGTCCTCCATCGAGACAGGTTCAACCATGTGCTCCCATTGTCTTTCCGCCATACGCGTGGCGGTGTGACTGGCAGAGGAACAGTGATAATTATCATGATGTCATTCTTCA
Source organism: Oscillospiraceae bacterium (assembly GCA_963588475.1). Classification (GTDB taxonomy): domain Bacteria; phylum Bacteroidota; class Bacteroidia; order Bacteroidales; family Bacteroidaceae; genus Prevotella. Next base: position 33,370 of record CAVAHD010000003.1, read on the forward strand.
CTGCGGGGTAAAGATGAACGTTATGTGTGTAGTAATTCAGGCGAGCGCCGATGTTCGTCCTCGAGTTCGAGAAACCGTTGTTCGAGTTCGCGTACGAAAGACCGCAAAGCGACCTGTTGTTCGCGTTACCCCCAACGTTCAGCAGCTCCATGGTGTATCACCTTTTCACCGTCCCCTCGCGGCTGTAGAACTCGATGCGCACGAGTGGGACTGTCTTGTTGTTGCTTGTATTGGTTTATTTTGTGTATTTACTGCGAAATACCCGAATATGTCAAAGAGCGAGTTTCAGCCCTGCTGGGCATCAATCTATGCGATTAATAATTTAAGTTGTTTGTAAATTTGTTTTGTGTTTATTTTTTTTAAGATATGTTTTGCTTGCGCCAGCTCGCTGTCAGATGTGCCTTTGGCGCTGGCGCGCCAAATCACATCGCCACGAGCTCCGAGCCGCTCACGAGCTCCGGGGTTCCGTAGAAAGCCAGGCGAGCGCCGAGGATCGTCCCCGAGAACGAGAAACCGTTGTACGAGAACGCGCACGAAAGACCGCAAAGCGACCCGTAGCGCGCGTAACCCCCAACGAACAGCAGCTCGCCCCCTGTTGCCGCCCAGTATCCGTCAGCGTAGTATGTAGACGCGCTGCCGCCCACTGCGGATGGTATCATGTCCCAGTACTCGCCGAGCGTCATCGTCTTGGTGTATGCGCCGGAAGCTGACTGCACAGGGCAGACGAAGGAACGACCCGTGGCGGTATTGCTTACTTGGTTGCCGCTGTACACGACGGCATAGCGTACCGAGTCCTGCATGTAGAAGCGGATGCCGGGGCGGAACTCCCACAATTTGCCCCACAAGTCCTCGAAGCCGAAGAGCTTGACAGGGTACTGGTTGCCCAGCGTGGAGTCGTTGTAGAGCACCTTGCCGCTGCCGTCGCCCAACTGGATGCACTTGCCCATCGGTACGTCACGGCATGCCTCCCACGAGGAATGCTGGAAGCCAGCGCCGATGGTGGTCTGCGAGTCGAGATTGCCGTAGCTTACTTGATAGAGCGCGTTTATCAGGCAGTGAAAGCCGTAGTTGGCGAGCCCGAAATTTGAGCCTCTATTCTTCGCGCACGTGTGGAATGCGCTCATCGTCTTGGAGTGTGACGGTGCTACGCCGGGGCGTGAGTGTCCGATGTTGCTGCTGTCGACGTACATCTTGTATGCGCCTACCCAATTAGGCGAGTCGAAGGTGTGACCATTGGCGATGGGGAACAGACCGCCAAACTGCAACGTCTGTCCGTCCGCATTGAAGTGGCAGTCGGGGACGTGTACCATGGTCTCATACTTGGAAGCATCATCCACGGCGGTGCCGTCAGCAAAGTACTCCCAGTTGTCGGGGTTGAGCTTGGCGGCGTAGACCTTGCCATTGGTCACCTTCATCATGTAACCGCCCATCGCCTTCTGATACATCTGCGCCATGAAGGGCGTAGGAAGTGTAAACGCAGGGTTGGAGCTCTGCTCCAGCGTAATGGACGGGTAGAAGATGTTGTTACCCATGATGTTCTGCAGGTCGTCGAGTGAGAGTCGGCGGATGGCTCCGTCCACGACAACGACAAAAGTCTGGTCGGAGTTCATTGCCGACACTGTTTTCTTCTCTGATAGTTTTGTTGCCATATTTCTATGTTGTAAAAAGATTAATCAATTAGCGGACTGCCGTTCTCGTCAGTCAGATAGTCGTCCTCATCGATGATGTACTGGTTAGCCGGGCGATGGTTGTATTCGACGTACTCCTCGAGGTAGTCATTCTCCGAGATTCCCAGTCCGGTGTCGTCCAGTCTGTAGCGGCAGCTGTTGCCCTCTTGCCATTCCTTTGTCGTCTTCGTCGTGCCGTTGGTGGCGAGTGTGCTCCATTGTATCTCCAGCAGTCGGTTGGGGTAGCTTATGACGTTGCCGTTGTACTCTACGATGGCGGTGTTGCCTCGGAATATCTTGCCCCATTCGATGTCGGCTTGGTTGACAAACTTCGGCTGGCTGACGGGAGGATAGAAGCGCGATGCAGAGAACTGGAACTGCGCTATCAGAGTGCCGTCTATCTTTGCCTTGATGGTGTAACTCTCCTTCTCTACGAGACGGAGGTCAAGGACTATCTCCGAGGTGGAGATGGATATTACCTCGTTCGGCGAGGCGGCGGTGGACGCTGCAAGCTTGGTAGACGTTCCGCGGTAGAGCTCAATGGTAAAGCCACTTGTTATCTTGTTTTTGGTCATGTAGACCTCGATGGGGATGTGCCGCTCATACTGGTTGCCGTCGAAGCAGGCACTGCGCGCAGAGGTGGACTCTGTTGTCAGCCCATTGGCTACCTTGTAGTCATAGAGTGCCAGCTGGTCTAGGAATGGGTTGTAACTAATGTCCGTATCCGTGAGGATGCCCATGCCGTAGGTGTCCGCGCCCTTGTCTACCGTGTAGAGCGTCACTGGCTCCGCTATGATGTGTATGAGCTGCTCCGTGCGGTAGTCGTAGATGTCTGCCTCGAAGCGCAGTTGCTGTGTGCCGTTGGACGGTAGGTTGCGCTTGATGGTCAGACTGCCGCGCGTCCGGTATGTGCTGGTGTCTATCTCGTACTTGCCGCTCCACTCAGAGATGGAGGAGATGTCCTTCCACTCCGTGCCCGTAGCAACGTACCAGTGCATGTTGGTGAGCGAGCCGTTGCTCTGCTTGTTGTCCCACGAGTTGTCCTTGGCGGAGGCGTTAACCTGCGGATAGGCTACGCACTCGTACCCTGTCTGCGTGCGGTCGGGGAAGTATGACACGCCGTCCGTTGTCTGCGTGAATGGCGAGAGTGGAGAAGTGCACACTACCGCTACACTAACGTCCAGCGGTGAGTATATTCGTCTCGCCCTATTGGTTACTTTTGCCATTGTCCTTATGTGTTAGTTGATATCCAATGTTGCGTCTGCGCTAACCGATACACTGATGATATTGTTGTCGTCATCACGCGTGTCGGAATCCTTCACTGCAAAACCGCTTGTCTGCATGTCCGCCCACGACATTGTAGATGTGCGCTTGGTGGTCATCTTGCCGTCGTCGTCGGTGTAGATATTAAACGTTACGCTGCCGCTTGCCACATCGGCTTCCTTGCCGCTCTCTGTGTTAATGACCTGTATGCGGAACGTCTGATTGGTGGTATCGTCCACCTGCCCCTCGGAAACCAGATTGGCTTGATAGATGTCCGATATGTCATCGATGCTGATGCCTGTGCGGTACACTGCGGCATTATCAACGAGGAACTCCAGCACAAAAAGCTGATGGCTGTCTACGTAGAGTAGGTCTGCTGAGCCCGTCTTGTCTCGATGTATGGTAATGCCTTGCGACGGGTTGTTGTACGTGCCAGCCAGTGTGCTGCTGTTGCCTCGGTATAGCTTGACGGAGTATGCCGTCACCTCGCCGCCAGCAGAATTGAATAGCCATTGTGTAAGCTTGCACTGCGTCTGTCCCTTGCTGAGTGTTGTAGTGTCCGCGGACACGCCGCCGAAGTAGGATGAGCCACTGAGCATGCTGACGAGGATGTCGATGCTCTTCTCGAGCGTATATTCACTGCTGCCCATCTTCGCCGTGCCAGAGTAGGTCAGCGTGTCTGAGTCCTGGTTAGTCTTGGAGGCAAGGTTGCGGACGATGGCAAGTGAACCGTCGGTGTGGTTCATCTGGAATGCGTCGTTGACGGAGGAGGTCTCCCATCCTGTTGTCTGCGTCAGTGAGAACCCCAAATCTTGGCCGTTGTACGCCCATACGTGGTTGGTCAACGTGACGTTGTTGCCTCTCGCTGAGCCTACCGACGGCGTGATTACCGGGTGAGTGCCGTCACTGGTCCATGCAGGTGATACGGTGTACGTGTCGGGATTCAAGCCCTGAAAGAGCGGAACGCCATTTGTCTTCAGTGCCAGCGAGAGCGTGTCGCCCTTTAGCGTTCTGCGCACTGCGGCAGTAGCTGAAATGTGTACTGTTTTGCTCATGTAATGTAATAATTAATATGATTATACTGCGATAGCTATCTCGTGAATGTCTCCCGTCGTGGTGGTGGCGGTGATGGTGAACACAGCGGAGTCTCCGCTGCCTATATCGTCCTCTGTGCCGTCGTTGCTCCAAGTGAGGTCGATGCTTCCAGCAAAGTTCTTTGCCTTGCTGAGTAGTGCCCATGCGGCATCGTCGAGAGAATCATCCGTCTTGCGCGTTATCTTCCACGTCTGCACGGATGTTGTGATGTCGGTGTCCCCGAGCATAAGTCGGCACGTTATGGTGTGCGTCTCGCCGATTGCTATACCCGTCTGCAGGAGGTCGGTGTCGAGTACCAAGGTGGGTACAAGGATGGTGGTGGTGGCTTGCCAGTAAGCTGAGGTGGAGGAGGGTTCTTCTGTGGTGGATTCCCCTTCTGGTGCAACGCATAGCCAGCGCGTGCCCATCCACGTTACTTCGTTGTAGTATTCGTATTTCTTGCCTTCTTTCCAGTAGCCAACGTACACGGGGGTGTATATCTTCTCTCCACTTGCGCCCTGCAGATTAAAGTACTTACTGACGACGTTCACGCCGTCGTAGCTCACATCGAAGATACTTCTACCAGTGAGGCTGTAAGTGTTCACACCGCGATACATTGTGATGCTCGGTGCGTGGTCTCCCACCGTCTCCATCATAAGGACGTGCTGGCGGTCGGTATTGGTGCGGTTGCCCATACACACTATGGTGTCATCCGCAGAGGGCTCGTCGCTGCCTTCCATGCAGTCGTCCTTGTAGATGGTAATCCACGCGAACTTCTTGCCGTCGTAGAGCACCGTGCCGTTCTCGTCCGTTATCACCTCATTGGAGGTGCTTACCTCCTTGATGCGCCGCCAGTAGTTCTTGTTGGAGACGTTCTCGTATGTGCCTTCCGCAATGTCGAAGGTCTGGCATCTCACTTGGTCGTCCTTTTGCCATTGGTTGGTGGTTGCCATAGTGCCGTCATCGGCAAGAAGGTAACACTTCCACCCCGTCTGCACCTGTTCCCCCGTTAGCGCGTCCGCCTCGTAGTAGTCCTCTACCTTTATTAGCTTGGATGACGATGGCGAGAGTACGATATTGCCGCCAACGGAATAGAGCTTGCGTATCTCAAGAGAGTTAAAGATAGCCTTGCCCCATATCATGAGGTCGGTGATGTTAAGCCCGTACTTTCCGTCGCTCCGCTTGTAGAAGCCAAAGCCGGACTGCTCCGCATAGTTGTAGTCGGAAGACTGAAGGAGGTCGAGGACTACGGCGCTCAGTCGTGCGAATCCGTCCTTGTCGAGGTGGTAGAGGTCACCTATGGTAGCTCCGGCATTCAGCTTTGCCGTCTGGTCAGCGGTCAGGCCCTTCTCGAACGTGATGTGCCCCTCGGCGGTGTCGTCCTCTTTTCGGGACAGGAAGTTGTCCGCCCATTCCCTTATCTGCCGCATTATCTTGGACTGGGTTGCCGTGATGGTGTTGATAGAGGTGGTGTTCACGTCTATCACGCCCGACATGGCTTTAACGTCATCCTTGACCGAGGTTATTGTTCCCTTTATCTTGGCGTTGCCCAGAGTAATGGTCTGTTGGTAGGTGCATTCAAGGCTTGTCTCCAGCTTGATGACGTGCGACTCCATGACGTTCCCTCTTGTGGTGTACGTCACTTTCTGACCGACGAAGAGGTTCGGGTTGGACTTCTTGAAGATGTGGGGGTAACTCTTCAACGTGTAGTTGTCGTAGTCCGTCATTCGGTTGGTTATCTCTTCCAACGCTGATGCTTCCAATTTGTTCTGCGCGTTGGTCAGATAGTCGCCCGTGAGGAGTATGTTGTAAAGCAACAAAGTATCACATTGCAGACTTGGCGTTGACTCTCCGTATGGCGCGAGGGTATCGCTATTCGGAATAATCATGTCGTCGCTCTCCTCGAAGACAATCTCCCAGTCGCCAGTCTTGATGCTTACACCGCTGTCGCCAGTTACCGAGCTTGCAGGTATGGTTCTGTTGGCGGTGTGATACCTCAGCTCAAAGTCACGCCCTGCAAGTGATGAGTGCTTCCCCTCCTCGTTGGCGGTGAAGGAACACTTTAGGGTCTTGCCCGATACCATGTCCTTGTTGGGGTCAAACGAAAACTCCTTCCATGACGTGACGTTGCCCTCCGAGTCTTTTACCGGATAGTAGAGGCGCATATAGTAGACGGAGTACTCCTTGTACGACTTGATGCTGCCGTCGGCGTTGTATTCCTTTACGATGTAGTTGCCGTCCTCGTCTTGGCGGCGACGTACACGCTCTCTGATGTTGACGCAGTAGAGCGTTAAGGACGGGTATATATCGTCGAAGATGAGGATGTCCTGTATCTTCGGCTGGTTCTCGTTGTCGCGCTTGTCAATGATGGAACTGGGGTACTTCGCAGCGTTGAGGGTCATTCGCGTGTCCGTCTGCACATTGTCTCCGCTGGCGGTAACGTTGGTGATGTTCCTCGTACCTCCCCTTACTACGAAGTAGTTGGCGTAGTCGTTCTTGTTGTTTTTTGTGCGTGACGTAGTGGTCACGTTGACTCCATCGGTCAGCGTGGCAACACCGCCCTTGTACTCCTCGTCGATGGCGATGTCTCCGAAGTACAGGCATCCGTTGACACTTTCGGCTGTACCTCGTGTGATGTCCCACAGGACGTGGAACTCTATCTTGTTGTCCCACGCCTGGCACACCTTGCCGAGTGCGCTCCATATAGTGTCACCATCAAAAGAGACGGTGGCGGAAGGAGAGAGAGTCTTGTCGGAAATGACAATTTGAGTGTCAAGGACTACGCCCAACTCCTCAGAAATGATGGTGTTGATGCGTCCCACAATGAGTTGCAGCGTTCCCGTATATGTCCATGTAGGCTCTTTGACCTCCTCGCCCGATACGTTTCTTGTGGTAAACAGACAAGGCGTATGGTCGAGTATCATCATGGGGTGTTGGAACTCCGGCTCATAGGTGCACTTCACCTCATCCTTGGCTTCGGGCTTGTAGTCCTCAAAGAGCTTGTAGCGCACGTGGTCTACTTCGATGTAAGCTCCAGTGGGCAGCGTGCGGAACACGTTGTCGTTCCACGAGAGTTTGATGTAGTTGGACTTCATCATCTCCTCGTAGTGCTTTGCACTGGATGTTATGGGGACGTTGGCGATAAGGACGCTGCCGTCGGGGTTGTAGATGTTCATAGTGGTTTATTGGGTAACGGGACGGTTGGATGGGTCGTATTCAACGAAGCCTGCGGTAATAGTACCGTTAAGCATGCCTACGTCTTGGTTATATGCTATACTCTTGCCCGTATAGAGGAGTTGAAAGGTTTCGCTGGAGACTGACGGAACACGGACAGAAACCTCCCCGGCGTAAAAGATGCCCTGTAGCCAGTTTTTGTTGCTCAGATATTCTTCTTTCGTGTCGCCGTGGATGTTGAACGTCAGTGTAACGGAACGCTCCTGTATCTTAGGACTGTCCATAATATACCGCTTGCCGTGCTCCAATGCAGAGTCATTAGTGATGTAGCTCTTCGTCTCGCAGGGGGCAAGCAGCTTATTCAGAAAGTCTTTTCCCATAAATATCTTATGAGTACTGGCATCCGTTCCGTTTATGATTAGTTCATTCGTCATGATTCATTCTTCGTTTCATCATCTCCGCACCGGAAATCTTCTTTACCTTGGTGCCATAGCAGACACGTATCTTATCTTTAGCCATAAGGCACAGGTTGCGGTACGGAATTTCCTCAAATACTTCATTGTAGGACAGATGCAGATTTTCCATGAACGTTGCTATCTGTCCAAAGAGACAGTCGTTGCCTATTGTCTCTGTTTTGCTATCAACATTTTTACGTTCTTCGCCAAAGTCGATAGCATTGCAAAATTTTGGATGCCTATCATTGACATTGCAGCGGTCACGGCTTGCAGAAGCTCCCCAAGAGTACCTTCCTTTAGTTCCTCTTCGAGTTCTTCGTCGCCTCGGATTAACCACGATACCGCCTTCGCTACCTTGTCTACTGATTTCAGCTCCCCGACAAAATCGGCATCCGTTTCCTCTTCCCCGAAGTCGGAAAGCCAGTAGCCAGCCCCGGCTATCTGCTTTATTGTCGGGGGAGTTATCTTGTATGTCGTGCCTGCAATCCTTACGTTTACGGAATCTTTCCCGAGTAAAGCAGCAGCCACCATCTGTGCAGCATTCTCCATATTTTACGAAAGGAGATGCGAGATGAGTTGATTACCCAAGACGCACCTCCGTGACTTTGTGTGTTTTTTTTGTTATCCTGCTTTACGATACCTTTAATGCGTCAGCATTGTACCAGTACTCTGACTTGATTGCCGCCGAGATGGGCTCCATAGCGGTTGCCTTTGTTGCAAGACCGATTGCCTTGTCTGTAGATGCCTCGCGGGAATTGAAGTTGCAGTAAGGCAGAACGCAGTAAACGTTGTCCACTGTGAGGGCGATAAGCATACGCTTTATCTCCACTGCACCGCGCGCACGTTCCCAACCGATAGCGTTTTGTTCACTGTCGAGGATTACCGTACCGCCCATAAGGTCAGACTTTGTCCGGTAGTCGTAACGACCAATGGTAAAGTTTGCGACAATATCGCCCATGGTAGGGCGGCTCATTCGATACACGGAACCAGTGAGCTGATTGCGGTATGAATCCTGCGAAGATTCCGACTCCTCCAGTGTCCACGTGTCTTGATGCACATTCTCAATCTCGCTCGCACCACCGCCCGTAGCAAGGAGCTTGGCAAGGTCGGAAGCAGTGAAGGATGTAGCATCGTCGGCGATGGCATCCGCATACCAAAGACGCTTGATGTCTATCGCACATATCTGTGTTGATGTATTACTCATTGCTAAGAATGTTTTGATATTGAAAAAGTAATGTTATGTTGACGTAGTGGCAGCGCAACTGTCGGTCGCTTTCTACACTTGTGCGGTCAAGTGAGTATCGGAATCCATCTCCACCGCCCATGTGCAGTGATTTCAAAGAACCTTCAATCTCCTTCAAACGTATCTTGTTGGCCTCGGCGCATATATCCGGCACCAGCCAGTTAATCTTCACGTAGCAGTTATTCCAATAACGGGACGGCTGGCTGTGTCCGACGATGATTGCTATCCGCTCTTCGTCCACCCTGTCCCAAGGAAAGCTGCCCGTGAGCCACACCAGGACTCCGAAGTCCTTACACTTGTCGTAGAAGTATTCTTCAATTTCGCTTTGCGTCATTTGCCTAATTCACTACGGATAAATAGTTTTGCCCCCGATATTACATCTCTACCGCGAGCCTCAACGTTCGAAGCGTATTCTGCGGTGTTTTTTACCACCAGTGAGGTATCTGTCGCTTCATACTTGTTGGATGCCCTCAGATGCCCTGTTACGTCGTGGTAGTTCCCATGCTCTTTGGCATAGTCTACGCTTCGTCGTCCCAAGTTGTCCAAGTACGCCCGGACTTCGCCGTGAACTTCTGCTATTGCCCTGCGGAGTTTTTCGTCTATACCCATAATACGGAATAGTCAAGATAGTTAAGTGTCATCTTCTTCGTGACGGTCCCTTGCCCTCTGACTTCATCTTCGTTCATCACCTTTATCTCGTCGCCTTCGGAAATATCGTTCTTTGGGCAGTAGACAGTGTAAGAGGGGCGGTACTCCTTGCCGTTCTCCGTGACGATGGTCTGAGTGGAGTTGTCATCGCATCTGCAATCGCATACATAGTTCCATGTCGGGTCAGACTGCACAAGACGGTTGTATTCGTCCCTTGTCTGTATTGTACGCCTTACATATAGCTTGTGAGGGGAATAGAACATACTACCAAAGATTTGATACGTCCTTAATCATTGACACGCCCAACTGCGTGACAACATCGTCGTTGGGGGTTTTGCCGTATTTGTTGCACAGGTAGAGGTAATACTTCCCGAGATTGTCAAAGTCCCACGACATAGAAAAGCCGCTCTCGCTGACGTTGGAGACTCTTGGCGCAAAGACCAATGACTCGATGATGTCTACCAGCCCCACGCCAACCTCCTTGGCGTTGTCGACGGAATAGTCTTCGTCAAGTATCAGCCCCGACTCGATAGCCCAAACCGACAGGTCTGCGTCATTCGGGTTGAACGCCTGCAGCTTCTTTGTTATGTATTCTCTGACCGTCATGGGAATTTACTCGGCGGCTTTCTTGCGTCCGCGCCTTGGCGTTTCCTCGGCTTTTGCCTCGGGAGCTTCTGCGGACTCGGGTTCTACTACTTGAGTCTCCGGCTTTGCCTCGGGAGCTTCTGCCGGAACCTCCTTCTGTTCCTTGGTGATTTCCACAAGACCACGGGCAGCGAGGGCTTCTGCCCTCTTCTGCTCGAAGTCGTATGTTTCACCCTTCTCGTAGAGCTGGCTGTAGTCAGCACCACGGAACTGGACGATTACTTTTGCTTTCATGCCTTACTCCTGTACGGTGGTTGCATCCAAGGTGTAGATGCGGTCAACATTGTTCAACACGGGAACGGCCATCGCCTGTGATGAGGTGAACTCACGCAGTGGGTCGTTGGTAGAGTAACGGCTTGCGAGGATAAACTCGTCTGCGGTTGCATACTCAACGCCCGCCACCGGACGGGTCTCCTCTGCGCAGGTAGTCCATACAAGAGAGCCTACGGTAGGGTCGCAGACGAAAGTTGCAGAGCCCTTCTTCCAAGGGGAATGATTCTGCTTCTTGCCGTTGATTTCCGTCTTGATTTTGCGTGCGACGCGGTGCAGGGTAACGCCCCACTTAGTGAGCATAACCTGTGCAGCCTTGTCGAAGTCAAGGATGGGGAACGTTGCGCCTGTGCCAGTAGATACGCCCATGTTGAACGCATACTGACCGCGTACCTGCAGTGAGCCATAGAAGCCGCGAAGCCAATCATCATCGGCGTAAACGTCGGTGATGTTATTGTTGTCGTCCATCGCCTTGTCGAACACCTTCTGAATGTCGTCCAGCGGAGTAGACGTGTCGAGGTTTGTACCCCAAGTAGTCTTTACGCCGAACTGGTTGTCGGTAAGGAAGTTCATGTTGAGGCGCACACCAGTACCGTTGTTACGGGTAGAAAGTGCGATACCGCTTGAAAGCTCAGAGAGGAACAAATCCTCGATGCGCTCGTAGATAGCCTCGATGCAGCGTGGCAGGTCTTGGAACATAACATTGAGCACACGGTTGAGCGGCTGGTTCTGCGCAATCATTGCGTCCAAGTCCTTCATCTGCTTTTCGGTCATATAGAGCTTCAAGCCGAGCTTAGGAATCTCGCCCTGTGCAGTCTCGATAACGTCACGGCTCTTGAGTGGAAGCTCGGAGTCAAGTGAAATTACGTCGGCTGCTACACGGGTGTATTCGGCAAGGATAGATGCCCAACGACCATCTGCGGAGAATACTGGGTCCAGCAGTGAGGTGTAAAGATAGGGGAGAGATGTACGGCGCTGCTCATTGATACGCTCTACGATAGAGGTAACAAGATTAGGGAAGTACTTCTCAACATACTGGGAATAGAGTGATTTTTCCATTTAATTAAGCCTCCTCGTCTGTTTGATAGTCAATATGTGGGCATGCCGTCTTGAAGTCCTCGGGGACTGCTACTGGCAATGCCGCGTTGTTTACTACGCCCCATGTCATGATGGATGCCGCCGGCTTCTCCTTGAGGATGGAGGAATAGAGGAGACCCTCGTACTTCTCACCCTCGCCGAGTGCCTTATAAGCGGAGCTCTCAACGGCAAGGGGGAAATATACCTTTGCACCGCCTGAGGTCTTGCTTGCGATGACAGTGCCGCAGGGGATTGTTTCATCTGGCCAGTTCGTAGTGTCAAGGGTGCGGCCTCCCTCAATACCTTTGATGAACTTTTTGATGAGGACGGAATTGTCTTCCAGACGTACCGTCTTAATAGTCAAATTCTGTTGCATCGTTTGTTGATTGGTTTACTTGATAAGCATTTTTGCAATGGCATCCGTCTCTTCCTTCGTTACCGTACCATCCGGCAGCTTCTGCTGCGGATTGTCAACCGGAAGCGCATTAGCTTTGATGTTGTTCGCAACTTTTGTGAGGTAAGCGTTGATGCCTTCGTTGTCCATATCGTCTTGGATATTGAAACCCTCGTCGATGCGGTACTGAGGAATGCTGAGGCTCTTTGCCGTGTCAAGGATGAAGTTTTTGCGGTCAAGAACGCGCTTGGCTTCTTTGGCATCTTCTGCCTCTTTCTTGATTGCCTCGTATTGGGCAACAAGCGCGGCATTCTTTGCGTTTGCCTCCTCGATATACTTCTTGAAGGAGTCCTCTTGCTCCTTTGACTTGGCGAGAAGCTGCGCAAATGCGCTCTCGCGCTCTTCGCGCTCCTTCTTTGACTCTTCGTCACGCTGCGCAAGTAGCTGCTTAACAGCATCCGGGATGGCACTCTTTTTTAGCTCTTCTTCGCGTTTGCGTGCTGCCTCCTCTTCGGCTTTCTTTTTGGCTTCTTCTTCTGCTTTCTTCTTTGCAAGCTCAGCAGCCTCTTCTTCAGCCTTCTTTTTAGCTTCCTCGGCTTTCTTTTTAGCTTCCTCGTCCTTCTTGCGAGTTTCTTCTTCGTACTCTTCACGTGCCTTCTTGCGCGCCTTCTCGGCGGCTTCAGACGCGCGTTTGTCGTTGAGTTTCTGTAGACCCTCCAGATAGGACTTCTGTACGCTGATAACTGTGGTCAAATTCTCGTCAGTAACATAACCAAGGCTTGCAAGTGCCTCGGCGTGTGCCTGCAAGATTTCGTCGCCTAACCCAAGAGATTTGTACTCTTGTTTTAGCATAGAAAAAATTTTGTCTTTCATTCGGATTTTAATTGCGTTTATCTCTCTGCAAAGTTACGAAATATATAACGCTCTGCCTTGCATTTTCCAAATGCGGTGTTTTTTTGGAGGACATAAAAAAACCGTCCTCGTTCTCACAACGAAGACGGCTCAGAATCTGAAAACCTTTGAAAGAAATATTTATTGGATATGAATTAAGAAATTCTTCTATTGCCCGCCCAATGGAAATTACTGAATAGGCATCCTTGTAAGTACTGGTAATTGCCGAATAGCTCTACCTCACCGTCAGGCCTCATTATTGCGAACCTTGAACCGTTGCGCTCATGGTCAATGTACTTCTTTGCCCCCTCGAACCCCAACCGCCGGATGGCTGGCAGAATGCGCTCTCTGAAGCAAATTTCTGAGTCCGTCTTGTCGTTCTTTGACGGTATCGGTAGAACGCCGTTGTGCGCAAAGAAGTACTCCTCGCCGGATGCGTACCCTACAAATGGATGGCAGTTTGCAATCTTTACAGATCCGTGTGTAGCCCATCTGAAGTGTATGATTATATTTTCGCTTGTCGGTACTTTCTGAAGCTCGTCTACGAACTCGTTAAAGTCGAACGTGCGAAAGTAGTTCGTTTCGCTTACAAACCCCATGCCGTCCCTGTTGTGGGCGTACACTTGCTTTAGGACGGTCTCCGAGGGGATTTCTGCGTGTCTTGGTACAATTATAATGCAGCACATGATTTTTTGCGTTTAATGGTTATTCTTTCTTTTTCGGATTTGAAAGGTTTGTTGGTCGGGTGGGGCAGTATCCCCACCCGTGGGGCTTAGGCTGCAAAGTGTGCAATGCGAGCTTTGAAGAAAGCCTTTACGTCATCATCGATGAACTTAATTTCGTCGATGCTATTAACCTTTGAGGTAAGGCGGTGTGTCTTAGAGAAGTCCACAAGGGCAATACAGAATTTTACCCAGTTGGATATTTTCTCGAAGTCGGTTGTACCTTGGTGCTGACGAAACTCGATAGTCTTGTGGCGTTCGTAGGCACAAGCGTTAACCTTGAAGTAACGGTTAAACCAGAATGCCTTGCGTACGCTGAACTTGGTGTCACAAGACGAGAAGTCCATATTTGCGAGCGAGCGGCACCAGCTTGAAACATCGCCTCGGCGTGAAGGTGCCATGAACGTATCAATTACGCCCTCCAACATCTGATAGTTGACGAATACGTTGATGTACTGCTCGTCTGTGAGGTCAGCCGCACCTACGTGTACGTGAAAGCCGCAGGACTTGTTAACGTGAGCCCCCTGCTCATTGATAGCCTCGCACGCTTTTTTAAGCGTATCAAAGCCGTCCTTTGTGCCGTTGAGGATAGGCGAAACACACTCGATAGAGTCTGCGCCGTGAAGCGAGCCGTCTGGCACGAACTTGAAGACTTCGCGAGAGTCGATGTGGTTGTAACCCTGTGCTTGGAAATTAACGCCGTTGTTGCGCGCAAGAACACGGCGGCAAGATACCTGCATCTCCAGCTCTACGCCGAATGTGTAGATGCAACCCTCGGTGGTATTCGTGGCGTATGCGCTTACATACTGAGCAGCCATGCGCTCGGGGAGACCAATCTTGACAAGAGCCGCTATCTTGTCGTTCTTAGAGAGGTTGGCGTTCATTGTCTCGGTGTACATCTGTGCGAAAGTCTTCATATCCTTGGTGCCTGTTTCTATCCCGTCGGCTGCGGTTCAAAGGTTTGGTTTCGATTTCTGATGCAAAGGTACAACAAATTTCTTGTGCTCGCAAGTATTCTCACAAGTTTTTTCTTGTTTTTGGTAACATTTTAACATTTCAAGCCGTTTCTTGTGGTTTCTTTTACATCTGTTAAGACTTACAAGCTTTCTCTTGTATTTTCTGATGATAAATTTTGTTGTATTCGTTTTTTTGCGTACCTTTGCACCGTAATTTCACAAGTCACACCTTTTATATATAGAAAATGGACATAAAGATGGCATTAAAGACCTTCGGGCACAGCATCTCATCAATGGCAAAGCTGATGGGCATCACGCAGCAGGCACTCTCGCAGCAGATAGGCAACAACACTATCACGTTCGCAAAAATTGAGAAGATTGCCGAACTATGCAACACCACCACCCTGGACTTCCTTGAAGCTGGGATGGACGACAAACGAGAAGCGTTTTGCGCGTTTATATATAGCAACGGCAAAATGCACACTTTCGACACAAAGAAATCACTTAGGAAATTTTTGATTTATGAAAAACAATCGGATTAAAGAAGTAGCGCAGCGCAAAGGTATCACGCAACAGGAGCTGGCAGACAAGATGGGCGTTTCCCTCTCTTCCGTTCATTACTACTACAAGAGCGCAAGCAAGTTGTCTATCGCCGTACTGGAGAAGATTTCGAAAGCTCTTGGCGTACAAGTGTGGCAGTTGATAGCGACGGAGAACGAGGTAATACGTTCCGCTTCGGGGGATGTATTGACTCCGGACGGACGAAGATACCCAATAGGCACGCTACGCTTCTGTTTCGATAGCTTAATAAAAGAAAAGGACGAAGGATAATTTTGCCAATTCGGAAAATTCTCGTACCTTTGTAGTGGCAAGTTGAGGGCTTGCCCCATAGTCTTTAATTTCCCGCGCTTGCGGATTAGGCATTTAGACGACTGTACCGAAAGTGCAGTCGTTTTTTTAATTGAACCATTTGATTGCCGGGTCTCCCTTATAGCCCTTCTCCCACACGAACCAGGCATAACACACCGCGCTCCCGGTCATCTCTTCGAACTTGCCATTCATGGCGCATTTCAGACGGCTTGACGATACCCATACCCGAATAGGGGGGCAGTGCTAAAAAGCTGTCGGCGCGCTTTGCCTTCGAGAAACTGGAGTTTGAGAAACATTGCCACCTTATTCCCCTCGGGAATGATTTGCAGCGCCTTCTCTACGAACTCTTTTGCGTATCTGTAGGGTGGGTTGGTTACGATGTCTCCTTTCCATTCGATGTTTTCGTCGGAGAGGAAATTGCATCCGGGCGTTCCGTAACCTCGGTCTATAAGGTCGCGGCTCTCCACTTCGTATCCATTCTCGATGAGTGCCCGGCTCATGTGTCCTTCGCCGCATGAAGGTTCGAGGATAGGCCCGTGAAACTTTTCCAGCTTGCAGAGCCATTCCGTTGCGGCAGGCTCTGTGGCATAGTAGTCATGTTCTTCACGTTCGTGGGCGACGTTGTTACGTGCGCCAATCATTTTGAGTGCGGATGTTGTTCCGCCAGTCCAGTCTTTGTTCATAATGTGTCTATTTTTTGTCTCATGCGGTACATGTCGTCCTGCATTGATTTTATAGGTTCTACAATAGCTTCTGTATTAGTGTTTATTCCCCTGAGTTCGATGTACGACTGCGCCATTATGTTTTTCGCGTCCGCCATCTGATTTGTAAACTCCAGTCGGGTGTTAAGCTGCTCGCTTGCCATCGAAGCAAGTTGCGTTTGGATGGTAGAGAGTATCGTCGTTCCTACGGTCGTGTTGGCATTGGATGCCTCCACCGCTATCTGCATTGCCGTGATGCGTCCGATGAGCTGGTCGGCTTGGTCTTGCGTGATGTTCTCGATGCTCGAACGTGTTGCCTTCTGACTTTCGTTCTCGGAGTAGCCTGTCATGGCGGCTATTTCGTCGCGCTTGGCTATCAGTTCCGCTGACAGGGTGGCTTCTGCGTCTTGTAACGCTGTGGCTTGCTTCTCGAACTCTTTCGTGTCTATACTTCCGTCGGTACGCTTCTTGACAAGGTCTCCCCATTGCTTGTAGAGGTCTTCTATCCTGTCATTATACTCTTCCTTTAGGTAGTCGTTCATAACGGACTTCGTGAGCTGTTCCGTGAAGTTGTCCCCGAAGTCGTCCACCTCAGACTCCAAGTCCATCATCATGGAGAGGAAATTGTCTCTGAACGAATCGAAGGACAGTCCGTTGACGGTCTCGTAGAACTCGTCTTCGATAGCGTCGTATGCATCCTGTCCGTAGGTGGAGATGTAGTCGAGCCAGTCATTGCTCATTCCGTTGTAGTTGCCATCGTCCTGGTTGCTTATAAGCTCCTGCACTATCGCGTCGATAGCCGACTGGCCTTCTGTTGTCTTGTAGAGCTTTTCGAGGTCTTTCGGGTCGATGGCGAGAACGTCCTGCAGCGTTGGGGCAAGGCTCTTCCATACGAACAGGTTTTCCCAGTTTACGTCGCTCGCGAGCTTATACTTCGAGTTGCCCGTTGCTTTGTACAACTGGTTATAGAGGTTCACGTTGGCAATACGGGACCATCCGTTATTGTTGTAATCATAGTTGAGCGAGTGACCGCCATCGTGCATGCCAGCGTTGTTCTGCATCGTTTTCTGGGCGTTCTGCTTCTGCGTATCAAGGGCGCGCAATGCTGCCTCCTTGGTGGTGTAGGCTTCCGAGCCGCTCTGCTTCTTCATCTGCTCAGTCAGATGGTCGAGGGCTTCTACGAGCACGCTCTGCGATGCCGCCAGCTTCTCGTTTGCCGCTTCCGTCTCTTCGCGGTTGGAGTTGGACCAAAGGCCAAAGGACTCACCAAGGGACGATATAGCTTTGCCCACGTTAAGTACCGTACCTACAAGGTCGCCATTTTTCAAGCTGTCGAAGCCCTGTACGGCGTACTGGGACGATTCCGCAAACTTCTGCACGCCCTTGTAGGCGTCGGAGTCTTTGTCCCACAGATACTGAGCCGCTTCGGAGAAGGACTGCACATTCGCGTTTACGCCCTTGATGATGGCTTCCGTCATTCCGGCGCCGCCAGCTGCACCTGCCGCTCCTGCCAGTGCTCCCGATGCGTTCGCTGCTGCACCCGATGCGTTCGCTGCACCTTGTGCAGCTTGCGTTGTCGTCTGTGCTTGCGCGAGCTGTTGTTGCAGCTGCGCCGCCTTCTGCATGTCGCCCGCACCCTTCGCCTCATTGTATTTGTCCGTGAGGGCTGACTGGTTGTCCTTCGCCGCTTGGAGGGCTTGTTTGTCCTGTTCCCACTTGGCATTGTCGGCTTTCGCCTTGGCTTGCGTTTCGTTTATCTTCTTGAGGTTCTGCCCTACGTCGCCTATCCATGAGCCTCCCCCGACTCCCCCGGCACCGAAAAACTTGCTGTCACCGAACATGCCGCCAGTTCTGCCGCCAGTCTCCAGTTGGACTTTGATGTCGCTCAGCTTGCTTTCGAGTTCCCTTTTCAGTTCCTCGCTGATGTGCTTGCCGTTAACGCCGTTCTCTACGGCATCCTTCAACTGCCCCTGCAGTTCCGTGAGGGCTTGTTGGCTTAGGCTCGCAAAGTTTTGCCACAACTGCTCTACGCCAGTGTTCAGTCTCGTCATTTCGTCGGCATACCGGGTGTCCTCTTCCTCCACCTTGCGGTCGTTGTCCATGAGGGCGTAGGTATCCGAGGGGTCTATCAAGGAGCGTTCGTTCGCCAAGTCCATGAGGTTGCCTTCGTGCTGCATCTGCATGCTTGACGAGCCTTTGAGCCATTCCACTTGCGACTGCGACTGCGACACTTTGAGCATCGCCTGTGCGTACTGAAGGCGCTTCTTCATGTTCTCCGCCGCTTCGTTGGAGCCGTCGGTCTCGAGTTCCTTGATAGACTTCTCCATCGCTTCTATGTCGCGTGTGAGCTTGGCTTCCTTTTCCTTGCGCCCAGCTGCTGGGTCGTAGTCCTTGAAGATTTCCGCTTTGTCCTTCTCGCGGCTTTGGTCTAAAAGGGCTTTCCTTTTGGTTATCGCTGCCGCTTGGTCGCCAGTGAGCCCCTTGACGGTCTCTTCACGTCCCTCGTTGTCCCACACCTGTACTTGGGATGTAGTTCCCGTCACATCAGCTTTTTTGTTGCTGTCCGCCCACTCTTTAGCTTGCTTGCGCAACTGCTCCATCTCCTTACGGAACTGCTGGTCGCGCTTTTCTATCTTCTTCGAGATGCCCTCATCTTCAATGGCGATTTCCTCGTCATCGTTCTTAAGCTGCATCTGCACGAGTTCGTTGTGCAGCTTCTCTCTGAGCTTTCTCTTCTTCTCTGCTGCTGCCGCCGCCTTGGCTGCTGCCTTCTCGGCTTTAAGGCGTGCCTTCTTCTCTTCGGCGGTCTCTTCGTGGGCTTCTGTAGGCTTTTCCTTTTCGGTCTGCGCCACTGTCTCGGATGTGTTGGCATAGTCGGTGGACTTCTGCATTATCTGCTGGAGAGAGTACTTCTGCTTGCCCACGACGCGGAACTTCTGCCCCTTGGAAATCATATCATCCGCTTGAGACTTCCACCACGCAGCTGCCTGTTGGTACTTCGAGGAGTCCCATCCTAAGTTCTTCATCCACTTTGGTGGTTGACCTTCGAAGTCTATCTTAATGTTGACCCTGTGGTCTTTCGCCACCTTGGCTATCTCCTCTTTAAGTGCCGATACTGACTTCTTGGCGTTCATTGCCTTTCGTTCCGCAAGCGAGAAGGAGCCGCCCAGCCCCTCTATGCCTGTTCTTGCTTTGTCGAGGGCTTCCTTTGCCATCATGGAATCGCCTTGAAGGATGCCCATCTTCGTGGCGAACATCTGTAGCGCTTGGACGAACTGGTCGGTCTCTTCTTTGGACTTTCCCATATTGGAAGCAAATACTTTGGCCCTTGCTGACAATGCCGCCATAGCCTCATCGGCATGATTCTTGGCTTCCTCGAGTTCCTTGCCCATCGTGGCGTTGGCGGTCATGTGGTCGGTCTCTTTTGCCAGTTGTTGGTATTTCTCCAATAGTGCCGAGTATGCCGCCTGTGCTTTTTGTGCATTTTCCGTGAGTTCTTCGCCGTACGTAGCCAGCACGCCAGTAGAGTCTACGTCCACCAAAGACACTTTCAATTCCTTGGAGTATTCCCTATGCTTGGTGTCCTCGTTCTCGTTGATGGTGTTCATGCCTGCAAGGTACGCGTTGGCATCAGCTTCCTCCCTTATAGCCGCAGCGAGGTTACGTCTTGCATCCGCAAGGTTCGTTATCTTCTCTACGCCTGTCTCTTTGTCCCTAATGGTATCAATGGTGACACCATACTGTTCCGCTATCTTCTTTAGCTCTTCAAGGCTCTTTATGTAGCTTTCCGCCCCGGCGCTGCCGTTCTCCAGTATCGAAGTATAGGTCTTCATCTTCGCAGAGGTCTGCCCGGCGGTTTCGGAAACC
The DNA here is from genome assembly GCA_963588475.1 of Oscillospiraceae bacterium. Classification (GTDB taxonomy): domain Bacteria; phylum Bacteroidota; class Bacteroidia; order Bacteroidales; family Bacteroidaceae; genus Prevotella. Next base: position 53,287 of record CAVAHD010000003.1, read on the forward strand.
TTGTCCATTGTTTCTGAAACAGATTCGTTCAGTTTTTCCAAGTCTGTCTTGTAGGTGCAGACCTTGTATATTGCGAAACCAAGTGCCGTGATGGCTGCTATACCCAATGTTATGGGATTGATAGGAACACCGATAATCCCTTCAAGCCCCATCTTAAGTGAGCGGGCCATCTTGGCGGTCTTTGACATGGCACGCCCAGAGGCTTCGATGTTATTTATGTTCACCAAATCCTGTCTGCCACCACCGCTCAATACTGCGTTTTCGGCATTTGTCACCTTGGTTCGTCTTTGGCGCAGTTCCCCCATCGCGTTTGTTTCCAACTGGGCGTATTTGTCCGCCGACTGCAAAGCTTTCTCCTGCGCTACAGTGTTACCGATAGACTGAAACCTCGCAGCTGAGGCTATCTGCTCTTGCCCTAATCGTCTATACAGGGCAATACGCTCCTCGCAGGTGCGCAATTCCGTCTCTGCGCGTCTGAGAGCTTTCATGTTGGCATCGTCAAGCACCGAAGTGAGCTTCATCTCCGACAGGACTCTGCTACGTTCGAGGTTTATCTCTTCCGCCAAGGCTGCTATGGATGCTTTCATTGCCGCTGTGCGTCGTCCCTCTGATGCAGTGAGTCTGTCCGATAAACCTGCCGCACTTGCCATGGCGGCACCTTTCTGTCTCAGTTGTTCCGCTTCGACGGTGTCGCGCATATCGTTAACCTTGTCCTTGATGGCTCGCCCGGCAGTACCGACAAGGCTTGTGGCCTTCATCGCAGCAATAGCTGCCACGACGACCTTTACTGCACTGAGTACGTTGTCTATCTGTTCCTTCGTGAAGTCTCCGTTTCCGGCTATGAAGTCACGGGTTTTCATTATCATATCCGTAACCCCGGCAAGAGTCTCCTTGATTACGCCATCGGAATTACGGAATGCAAGAACGAAGTCTTCCCATGCCGACTGGAGCATCTTCAACTGTCCGTTGAGATTGTTGACCATCTTTTCGGACATCTCTCCCGTGGTATCGCCCGACATACTCGCCTTAATCTTGTCACGTAGAGCAAGGATAGAGTCTGCTTGGTTAATGAGCGTGATGAACTGCGTTCCACCACGTGGGCCAATCATCTTCATGCCCTTTCCAGTGTCGAGGCCTTGCAATTCTTTCAACCCGGCAACGAAGTCGTCGAGGTTGTTGGTCGATGCGCTGAGGCCACCAATCTTGCCCTGTGCCATCTTTGTGAAGATGTTTCGCAGAGAGGTCATAGCGGTGGAAGCCTCAACGCCGTTGTCTTTCAGTTTGCCGAAAAGTGCCAGCACATCCTCTATCTGGAAGCCCATAGCCTTCGCCATAGGGCCGAACGTAGCGAGGTTATCGCGTATCATGCGGAAGTCCAACGCAGAAGACATGGTAGCCGCCGCCATTGCGTTGGTAAACTCCTTGGTCTTTTGTTCGTACTGGTCCGACTGCACTTGGAACATACGCAATGCTGCTCCTGTCGTTTCGGCAGCATCGTCAAGTGAAGCGCCTGTAGCTTGGGCGAACGACAACACGTCTTTCTCCATTGCGTGAATGTTCCCCTCGTCGAAGCCCAGTTTTGCCAATGCGGTCTGTAGGGACGTTACCTGTGCAGCGGTATACACCGTGACACGCCCCAGTTTCTCGGCTGTCTCTCTAAATCCCTCCATTTGCGCATCTGTCGCACCCAAGATGGCTTGTAGGTTGGAGTTGGCGGCTTGGAAGTCCGTAATGGTACTGAATGATGTCCTAAGGAGGTTGACTGCCTTATATATACCCATCATCGCCAATGACGCAGCGGAATACTGCTTCACGATGCCACCGATGCCGGATGCTACCTTCGTCATATCTTCGTTGAAGCCCGTAACGGCACTGGAGGACTTCTTGAAGTCTTCCGCTATCTTCCTTGCTGCCGATGATGAGGCTTCGCTAAACTTGCCTATCGACTGTCCGGCTTTGGCAGAGGCATTTCCTATCAGCCCAAGACGGGTTGAGACCTCCGTGAATTTCGCTTGCGCGCCTGCTAACTCGTTCTGCATCTTCGTCAAGTCGGCACGCGGTGTGATGGTGGGGTTGAAGTTGGCAATCTTGCCTTTAAGCTCTTCAATCTTGCTTTGCAGCTTGGTGACTTCGGAATAATTCGCTTCTACTTGTATGCGCAAATCAGACATATTTTCCTCCTTTGTTTGTTGGTTTGGCGTTTTTTTATTAATTTTGCACCCGACACGTCATATAGACGTTGAATTTAGTTTAACTTTTATACCGCGCAGTCCGTGAGGATAACGCGGTTTTTTCATTCGTACAACACGACTACGAGTACGTATGAACCCATGCAGATAACCTTTAGGTCTACCATACAGTGCCCCTCTTCGAGGAACGCCTCGACGGTATTGTCTATTTCCACGGGGGACTCCGCCGTGAAGCTATACGACCGCAATGTTCTCTTCCGGCAGTAGGCCTGTACCGCTGCCAACGTTTCCTGTTCAAGACTTTCATTTGTCATAGGTCAATGGAGTGGTCTTTGTATTCCTTCTTTCGTTTTGGTGCCTTCACGCTCTTTATCTCGGGGATGAGCCCCTTTCGTGCATTGTCGTACCTTGCCCTCTTTACGAGTCGCACCATATCAAGGAACTCCGCATATTCCTCGTCGGACGCGAGTTTGAACGGCTCCAGTACGGTCTGGGCAAGCCACCATTTGTATGAGCTTTCGGCTATCGCAAGGTCTTTGAACGCAGAACGTATGCCCTTCTCGTTGCTGCTCAGTTCTATGTTGAGGATATTGTCTTTCGGGTCGCTCTTCTCCCTACCAAGGAAGAAATAGTCTTCGTATACGCTATCCAATGCGTCAAGTATCACTTTCTCCATGTCAGTCTATTCTTTTTCCAAGTTTTATTGCGAATGTAGTATGATGAGGCTGCACCTCTATTCCCTTCACTTCTTTTCGAAGTACCCTACCATTGTTGAAGAACGTCACCGACTCTATCGGCAAAAGGTGTAGCTTCGCGCCCTTCCTTAGCTCTTCGATGATTTCCTCGTTGGTCTTGCCTTTATATTTGGTCTTGTCAACCAGTTTCTCGATGTAGTATGCCGTCATGTCGCGGTATTCCGTTGTCTTGACACCCCGGTTGATGGCATCGAAGTAGATAGTCTTCAGTGCTAAGTTGATGTTCATTGTTGTTCCTCCGTTGTTTGTTGTGGTTGGTCTCCGTTTGCGGCAAGGTTCTTGGTGAACTCTATTTCCATATTGGTAAACTGGATGCGGTCTATCTCGGCATCAATATCGTCAGCAAGAGCTATATTTCTTACTGCGGTCTCCAATGAGCATAATCCGGCATTGTAGAGCTGGATTATTGCTTGCCAGTTATCTTGGTTGGTGGCGAACGGGTCGGGGAACTCGAAAGAGAGATACGTCTGGTCTATCTTGGACGCAATCTCTGGGTTTGTCAGCTTCAGTATCTCGAAGATTACCGAGCGCATCCTGTCCACCATAGGCTCATAGGTCTCCTTACGGATGTCGCGTTTCATATAACCCAATACGAGAGCGTTCTTCATTGCCGCCCCGGACAACGTTCCCAGTCCCTTGATGGAATCGTACGACAGGTCGGGTGTCATGGTATCGAAGAAGATACTTCTGTGCAAGTCGCTCTTCTCGTCTTGTCGTGTTACCGAGTTCTGCGGTGGGTTGATGTACTCAAAGCGCGAGTTGCTTCCGGTAAGCTGTACCATATTTCCTGCTACTTCGGGGTCGGAGATATTCGCTACCACATCTGCCGTAGCCGCCGCTTTCGGGTCGGCAAAGTAGTTGTTGGTGTCGCCCACCTTGGAATCGAGCTGCTCTTCTCTATCGAGACGGGATACTGCGCCGTCCCATGCCTTCGGCTGGCGGAAGTAGAGCGCAGGAATCTTACCCAAAGGGTTTTCGTAGGTGTCTACCTCCCACCCATGCGCTCCGTTGTGACAATAGAATACAAAGTCTTTTGTGAGAATGTCATAGTGCAGGACGTTCTTGCCGTTCTCTCTTAGTCGGTAACCATAGGCGAAGGCACAAAGTGTTCCGTACTGGTCAAACATCGGTCTCAGCTTGTAACCTGTGCTTCGTGCAGCGACAAAGGGCACTACGTTCACCGACTCCCCCTGTCGTGACAGGTGGAACACCAATGCACACTCGGTCTCGGCACCAGCCAGGCGTTTAGTCTTTCTCAAAAGGCCGTCGAGACGGTGCTTCTGCCAAAATCTCTTGAAGGCCGTAAAAACCTCGTCGTGACCATCCTCCAGCTTCCATTTGATAGGTTTACCCAAGAGGAAGAAAAGCTCAATCTCGTTGATGTACTGCTGCTTGTTACGGGGGAGCTTCTCAGTGATGTACGCAGGCATATTCTTGCGCGGCTTGTTAGGTCGGTGCATGACCTTATGCGTCTGGGGATTGTATTCCCTTATGGCGGCATCTACCTCCTTGTCATTGTCCTCCATCATGTTGACAACGCCAAAGATGTCCTTGTCGCTTATCTTTTGGTAGACCTCGCGCATAACGCCCGAACTGTTCAAGGTGATGTACTTGAACTGCGTTTGAATCTTGTAGATATAGTTAGTCTCCATCGCTTAATACATTGTGAAGTTGGTGTTGGTGATTTTATTTTTCATCTCTTTTCGGATTACCTTGCCGAGTATCTTGCCGAGCAGATAGTATCTAAAGGCGTCGCAGGCATGGTTGTTCGCGTCAATCGGTTGGTTGATATATTCCCCGTTCCTGTCTTTGTCCCACGTGTAGTTTCTTAGCTCGTTCTGTAGGTTATAGGAACGCTTAGTGACGAAGATATGGTTGTAGTCCTTGGCTTTCTCTATGCCTGCCAGTATAGACCCAGCACCTTTCTGCACTCCGTATATCAACACTCCGCCGAGTCCTATTTCCTCAATCAGTCGTGGGTCGGCACTGTCAGAATATACCGCCGTCGTGTCTTTGTTCAGTTCCCTTATGAGGTCGGCGATGAGCATCCCCTGTTGGTAGAACTGCTCGTCAAGATATAAATCCACGCCGTCCGCTGTCCATACCTCGCCGCACTTGATACAAGCGGAAGGGTCGTGGGAGAAACCAAAGTCCAGTCCCCTTGCTACGTTCTTTGCACCCTGTGGAAACTCGTCCACGATGCCCCATTTCTTGTATACCGCACCTTCGGCAACATCGCTCCACTGACCCATTACGATATGTGCATATTTTTCGGGGTCTTTCTCTTTCATCGAGGTTACCTCCTTGATGAACTGTTCGCCAACGTGCTTGATGTTGTCAAGGTAGGTGGTGTGGATATGGAGCACATTCGGGTGGGTGCTTATCTGTACGGGAACTCCATCAAAGTATTCTATTTTGTGAGTGTCCTTGATATATCGCTGATAGATGAAGTGATTGGAGTCTGTCGGGTTCATTACGATTATTATTCGGTTCTGTAACCCTTTCTGACGGATAGAGAGCATGATGGTGTCAAACTCCCTCTCGCTCGTCCATTCCTCAGCCTCGTCTACGACAAATGTCGTTATGCCATGGATAGATTTCAACTTCGCCGTCTGATTGCCCGAAGAAGTATTGATACCGCGGAACATCACCCGGCTATCGGTGGCAAGGTTCACGATGTCCGTCTTTGTCTTGTGGAAATACTTCTGCGTGCCATCGGCTTCTATCTTGTCGATAAACTCGGGAATTACCGAAATAGAGGCACTCGTCATGGTGTAACGTGTGAAGAGTATCTGATGGGCTATGCGTTTCCCCTCGGTTTCCCCAAGTTCAAATGTCAGCCTTTCTATGAAGGTGCCCACAGAGAAACTCTTTCCGCTGTTATGGGTAACCGTTCCGTCTGCGTGCAGATACCTGTGGTTGCCGTCGATTTGAATGCCGCACCACATCCCCTTACCTATCGGCTCTATCTCTAAATTGGATTTTAGCCAGTTTGCTCTACTTGTCTTTGGCGCTTTCTTTCGTTCCACCTTGCAAGGTACTCGGTGCAGGTCGCCGCTGATATAGAGTCGATGGTAGAGGCCGCAGTCCTTCTCGCCAATAAAGGCGTGTTTTTCCCCCAAGTGTGTACGGAAGCCGAGGCTGTCGGCTATGAGCTTTATCGCTTTCGTCATCTCCAGGCTCTTCTGGGTTATCTCATACGTTCCGTTGCGGAAGTGCCCGTCCGTATCCAGTAGCCCGGCTAAAAGCCGCATCCTGTTCGCAGACGAGTTGGAGATGTATATCTGTGGGATATGCTTGTTGCCGATAAGGTTCAGAGCCTTTAGATTGTTGAGGAAATTGTTGTGTCCGGCTCTTCCGTCTGATACGATGCCCATGCTATAAGCTCCCTTCTCGTACTTCACGCTAAGTTTCTGTCCATGTGTATGGCAGTAATTTTCGAGCCACGCCTTTATCTCCGGCTCGGGGTTGGTGATAATAGGGAATACCGCCGTTCCGTCACCAAGCCACAGCCCCAAAAGATAAGGGTCGATGGGCAGCTCTTGCTCTTGGTACTCGATTTCGCCAGCCTTGTAACCTTGATAACCGAAGCCCTTGCCAAGGTACTCCTTAATCGGAACATCTTTTACCTCGGAGCCATTACTTACGGTCAGTATGTGGCATTCATTTACGATGTAGTCGTCCGCGTTGTTCTGATGCACCTTGTACATATCACTGGTCCCGTTCACCTTGTTTAGCACCAAACGCGGTGTTCCGTCGTCACCCATCACCTTTTCGCCTACCTTGATGTCTTTGATAGCCTTGACTGTAAGGTCAGCCATCATAACTGGCGTGTCGGGATGCTCGCAGCCACGGCCTCCAGTCACGAGAATAATGAATTTATCCTTGTTTTGATAGATGGGGTAGTATATTTCGTGTGTATTTACCATGCGGAATGTGACATTTTGTAAAGTTTGCCCTATGGGCGGAGACTGGAAATCTTGACACTTTGCATAAAAAGATGGTATTTTACGAGCAATGTGTAAACTAATGCCCTATATGGTACTTGGAGCATACCTTGCAAGCGTAGACCCTGTATCCGATAGCCTTTAGCTTTGGGTTCATCCCCAAATATTCGAAGGCTTCCTCCTCGGTGTCGTATGAGACCTTCTGTTTCCAGCTATTTCCCTTGCGCGTCCAATGACATGGGTCGGGATGGAGGGTAGGATATGGTGCTTTATTGCGGTATCTGTTCTTCATCGCTATCCTCTTCGGCGGAATTTGCTTCCTTGTTGGTCATTTCTTGGTCTATCCAAGAGGTAATATCTATACCCTTCTTTACGTGCGTGCCTGTAGGCGGTGCATCGGGCGATGTCTCGAAGTCCTGACCTTTGGTCACCTTGCGCCATTCGGCATCGTGGTGGTAGAGCCATGTGGCAAGTGCTTGCATATTTGGCGCGATTCCGCTGATTACCTCGGTGGTCTGCACCTCTTCGTTGTCCGTGTATTGCCCGTCTATGCGCATTCGTCTCTTTACGGTGGTTACCGTCTTCGTTACGTTCCTCCCCAAGGCTGTTTTGAGGTACGTCGCTTTGACGATTCGGTTGGTGTCAAGGCGCGCGCTTTCGAGAACGGCTCGCAGACGCGCGCCACGCGTAGCGTTTTGTTCTCCCGTCCAGCATTCATAGTCCCCCCTTACCATCTGGTTGAATCGGGAAGGGGTGAGGGATGCGCCTATTACCTTGTTGAGACCCACCGCTATCTCCTCGTTGGTTGCCCCATTGACGGCGAGGTTTTCCACGGCAGCATAGAAGTCGGGGGAATCGTAGTTAATCTTGTCTACGCTTCCTCCGTTCTGAATCTGATTGTTCTCCGTGTCGAAATATGGCGGTTGTTTCATTTATCTTGTTACAAGTCCATTATGTTGATTAAGTCTGCACCTTGGATAATCATATTGTCCTTGCACTCCATGCCGACGGCTTCGCAAAATATCTGCTTCTCCTCCATTGATGCGAAGTTTATTATGATGTATCGCTCGGTGTCGTCCATATACTTCGAGTTTACGTCCCGACAGTGTTCCTTTGCCGCCTTTACGTCCTCCTTGGACATCTTCTCCTTCTCTGCATGGGCTTTAACAAACTCTTCATTGGTTGCCTCTATCCGGGGAAGCTCCGTCATCGGAACGTATTCTTTCGGCTCTTCTTGGGGCTCGTCTTTCGCCTTGGGCGCAAACTCCTCCTCTATGGTCTCAATCGACTCGAACTCGTCCATCTCGGTATCGTCGATGGCTTTAAGCATCTCTATCTGCTTGTACTCCTCTTCGCTGATGCCGATGTTGCGGTAGTCTATGTCGTCGATGTATTCCGCTATGAGGTTGAAGTCCGCCTTTGAGTTGCCCAGTGCCATATAGGACATCTGCTCTTTCTCGGTCTTATCGTCAAAGGAGACAGCCTCGACCTTTATCTCGTAGTCCGTTTCGGGTGTTCCGTCGTACTTGTTTATCTCGTCCATCGCCTGTACGCGGCGGTGTCCATCTATAAGGTTGGAGCTGGTCTCGTTCCATACGATGCCGCCCAGATAGCCCACCTTGCGAAGGTTCTTCTTCTGCATGCTCACTTGCTCCGAAGAATGATTCTTCGGGTTGTACGGGTTTAGCGATATTTGGGAACGCTTGATGGTCTTTGTCTCACTTTGCTTCATGTTACAAAGGTACAAATTTTAAGTAAGAAAAACTTACTAATAGTAAGTTGGTATTTTTATCAAGGCGCAAAAAAAACGAATGCCCGAAAGCACCCGTTTTGCGTGTTTATCTTCTTGCGTATGTTTTTCTGCCGAATAGCGTATTATTGGTATCGCCGTCCTTTGCTGCCGCCCTCATGTTTCTCAAATACGCCTCGGCTACTCGTTGTATTCTTGGGTCTACGCGTCCTCCATTCGTACGAGGGTCTATTCTTGTTACGACATCGGTATATGTGCGCAACCGCTCTCCGCGCTTTTTCGAGAGCCTCTGTACTTCGTTTGCATACTTTTTGGTTGTAGCTGCTGCTTTTTGCGCCACTTCGTTTAATCTACTATGATTTCTTTCATCTGCTGCCTTGTGGAACGACGAGAGGCTTGCTTCTAAGCTTTTCTGTATGCTTCTCAAAGTTTCGCCCCCCCCGTTTGGATGAGCCTCCTCGTGTTGAACTTCCGTCTGCCATTTTATTTTCGAGTTTCGTAGTTTGGGATTACCAGTTTCGTTGCCGGATAGGTAGAATACACCTTCTGCAAGTCGTCCGGATAATGTGTCTGCAAATACTTAAGGTAGTGATAATCAGTCACATCTACACCGCTACTTTGGTCGCTTTGGTCGAACTTCTCGGGATTCTTTAGGTGCCTGTGCGCTATGTATTCCAACACGTCCTTGTTCTTGTACGTAGAGAGCGGATAGAACTTCTTCCCGGCTACGCTGATGGCTTCCTTGCCGTCGGAATAAGAGCGGAGCATCAAACGTCTGTTCAGCGAGTCGGACTGCTTGAAGCCAAGGCAGCACCATTCGATACCTTTCTTCTCCCTCACCTTCTCGATGATGTCGGCAAGTTTCCATAGCCTTTGGTCGTTGTTGCCCTCTTTGCCCATGAAGCCGTATTTGCGGTAGTTGAAGAGGGAATAGTGTGGAACTTGCACCCACTCCGCGTTCGGGTATTTGCGCTTGGCGTATGCGTAGTACTGCGAGATGTGCCTGAGATTGGGAACCGTGTACATAAAGACGCACACCACACGCTTGAAGTGCGGATACACCAAATCCAGTAAAGCGATGGAGTCCTTCCCCGATAGGGAGTGCATCAATATGATGCTGTCGGTCTCCTTCGCTATATCCTGTATTATGTCTTTCGCCCTTTCAAGCATGTGGCATTCCCTTTATGTTTTATTAGCGCTTTGCGGCCTTCTTTCTGAGTGTACGTGAAATAGCCTTAACTCCCATCTTCGCTGCGTTGGTAGCGTTTGAGAAAGCGCGCTTAACGCTCTTCAGCGACTTGTCGTTGGTGAAAGAACGTACGGCACTCTTGATGCCCTGTCTGATGCCGTCAGCCGTTGCGCCACCCTTTCCTATACGAGATGCGAATGCGGTAATATTACGTCCGCTCATGCTCTTGGTGGATGCGTAACCCTGTTTGATGCCAGCTTGGTACTGGTTGCGCCTACGCTCGTGTGTGCCGCTTGACTGACCCTTGCCGTAGCCATTTGTACGGAACTGACCCACCGCACCTGTTCGGGTGCTCTTGGTCTTGTCGTTCATGTAAGTGGAACGTGCGCGCTGCTTGTTGGCATCCGCCGTCTTGATTGTCTTTGCACCCTGCGCGTTGGCAATGTTCTTCTGATAACGCTTCGCCATACGCTGTATCGCCAGCTTGCGCTGACCGTACTGATGTACGGCGTTTTGGTCGCCACGAGCGCGTGCTTGGTCTTGAAGTTTCTGTACTGTCGTGAGAGCGCGTTGTGCTTGGTTGGCAATCTGCTTTATAGACTTGCCAGCTCCGCCTTTTCCTGTGCCGCCGCCACCTGCGCGGCTGCTTCCTCCGTCTGCCATAATGTAATAAGTTTAAAAGTTTATAATTGGTCGAATTAACAATGCAAAGTTACAGATTTCCTGAAGTTTCTTGGTCTCTTTTATCGCTCGAAACTTTTATACGGGACACAAAAAAACCGCAAGCAATTAAGCCTGCGGTTAATCTTCTTGAAGTACAAAAATACTTGTTACTTTTCAAGGTTCGTGTCAATTACGTCCTTGATGACGAAGTAGAAGAACTTGCCAATTTCTTCTCTCGGATGCTTCTTCTGCCACTCTACATCTTCGTAAAGCTCGTCGCATCCGTACTCTTCGTGCAGATAGTCGGCATCCTCCTGTGTAGCCTCAACGATTTGGTTAATCTCCACCTCAACGTCAAGAAACCAAGTGTTGTTGTAGTTGTGGAAATGGATGGTCTCCACTTGTCGGAGAGGAGAGTACAGATACTCATAACCTGCCATGAACTCTTCGTCATTCAGATGCTTGTCGATGTAGTCCATTACGTTCTTGTCAAAAAGACGCTTTGCGTAATGTTCGGTGTAGTCCCTAAACTCCACCTTCTTTTCGCCTGTAAGTATCTTCTCTGCCCACTCGCGCTTCATGATAAGGTCGAGGCACGGGATGGTTTCGCTCAAAGGCATATCCGGATACTTTGCCAAAAATTCTTCGTGCTCTCTGTCCCACTGCTCCTGGGACCACTCTTCTGCGTTTTCTTTGATGTTTTCTGCCATTTTAAATAGGTGTTAAATTCGACTTTAATAAACTTTATGGCGCAAAGGTAGTAAATATTTTTGTTACTTGCAAACTTTTCGGGGAAAATTTTGCGTTTTGTGTAATTTTTCTCGTTTGCTCTTGTGTAGGGTTGATTTTGTTCATACCTTTGCACCATAACAATTACACACACTAAACTATTACGATTATGAACAAGAATGAAGTACTAAGCCTTATACAGGCATACGAGAAGGCTATGAGCGGCAGCGATGTTGAATACATCATCACTGAAGAAATCAAGTTAAAAGACACTGCATCTCTCTATTTGTTCGAGAACGGGCAGGAGGGTATCTACTCATCTGCTATCGGCTATGAGGACGGCAGTGTGTTCGTCTTGACTGACTGGCAGAGCCCAGCACGCCCCGAGACACAGAACGACATAGAGGATTACGACTGGGTAAGGGTGGACGGTGCTCCAGCTATTGTGTTCTTAGGGTTGCCGAGAGTACTGGAGTAATCAAAGACGTTGCAAATCATTTATTTAATAGATGGACGCCCCATTCGATGCAGTAATGAGCGATGCGGGCAGTAGTGTGCGTTAGCACGCTAAAAAAACAAACAAGCATAAACGCAATAAGAGGGATAGCCCGCCGCAGCTATCCCTCTTATTATGTTATGTCGGTATAACATCATGCGCATCCAGCTTCTCACGGAAGAGCTTGCAGGCATCTTCAAACTCAACGCCACGATACTGCGCGTAGAGCCGCGCCATATCCCTCACTCTTGCGTTAGCGGTCAGTTTGCAGTGATTTGTAGTTGCGTTCTTGTAACGTGCGTAAATCGGTGCAACGCGTTCGGTGTATTCTTTGTAATCCATGTTCTTTCCTTATGAGTTAAGTTTGACTTCCAGTTCTTTCATTCGCTCGCGCCAGTAGTCCGGCACTTCTTCTGCCCTCTGTGCGTACTCCATGAGTGCCTTATGCTCTGCCTTGTCAACAAGTTCTTTTCGTCGCACCTGTGCGTAAATAGCCCGGTCAGCGGTCAGCACATCCTTGTCGTGCGAGAGGTCAATCGGCTTGCCATCTTCCAGCATCTTGCCTGCCACGAGCGTTGCCAGTTGTCTGCTCGCCTTATACGCTCCCAACGGATAGATAGACGAGAAGGACGGAGTGAAGTCCGAGCCGCTCAGCTTGCGAAATATGCGGATGCTCTCCTCGTACATTCCACAAGTAGCCCCAAGCATTGTGGTTGCTTGCATCACCTTGGCGAGCAAATCGCCCTTGTCGGCAGAGTACCCTGCCTTCGTCATTGTATTGCGGATAGCCCAGTACAGAGCATCCGTGTAGGGCTTTAGCTGCTCCTCGTATTGGTCATGAAACTCGTATTCCAGTTCGTTCATCACTTTCGTAGCCCGTCTGTTCGAAGCCGCTGACAGGTTCGCGTCCATCGCAGTCCGCGCAGCCTTGCACCACTTTTTTATTCCGTGACGGTACCACGTGTGCTTGGTGAGGTGCTTCTTTTTCCACTCCACCTTGTCATTGTCCGTCATTGTGTCGTAGCCTGTCGGCAGTTCCGCAGTAGGCACGAACCATTTGATGTGGTGTATCGCCTGGGTCAGAAACGTATCGCATACATCATTCAACGGCATGATGCTCGCCACCATTATTCCGCAGAGCCTTATGTGAGCATCTTCGAGGCTCATCTGCGGTTTGATTATTTTTTTCTCCATAGTCTTTATTATTTTATGTACTTACCGTTGAGCATTATACCGGAGAACGCCTTGTCGTATCCGCCATCGTTGCTCAGTTGCCATGAGCCGCATATAGGAGCTTCCTGCTCTACATGATGCTTGAATCTGTCCGCCTTGCTTCGTTCCTCATGTTCCTTTATCTCCTTTAGCTTCTTCGCTGAGAAAGGTAGGTGATACTTTTTTCGTGCGGCGTACACCGCGGCAGGGAACGTCATTCCGGAAGCCTGTGCCACCTCGGCGATGGTGTGATTAGTCCACATAGCTTCAAACCGTGACTTCTTGGGCTTAGGAATAGCGCCCAGCTCGGCAGCCTCTTCCCACGTGACAGGCTTTAGCTTGCGCACGTAGCGTATGCGTCTGCAATTTTCGCGTCCGACAGTATTCAAGAAGTACAGAATAGTCTGCTCTTTTATCCCCGACATTCGCGCTATTGCTACTACGCTCCAGTCTCCTTCATTGGCAATGATAAAATCACGCTCTCGTTGGTTTAGTTCTTCGTATTGTTTGTTATCTACCTTGCTTCCCATGCGCTTGTTGTAGTAAGAGATTAATACCCTTTCGGGCTTGTTTGGCTTCCGCTATCTCCCGGATGGTTGCGTCCGTGACCTCTTTAGGCAGCTCGAAGTCAGCAGCCCGAGCTTCCGCCTTCTGTTTGTTAAGCTTGTTCGCTCCCATCGATGCCAGCAGAGCCTCGTAGGCTCGCTTAGAGGACTCCGGTATCGGCACGGCAGTACGCGCCCATTCCTCACGTTCGCGCACCTCACGTTCATTCCTCATCTGCTGGTGTACTTCTATCCGTCTTTGGTATAGCTCATCCAAGAAGTTCGAGAATGATGCCGTGACCACCTGCGGATTGGCGTGCTCGTAACCCATGAAGCGTTGGTACCGCCCTTGTCTGAACCGCGTGAAGAATACCATCAGTTCCGCCATCGTGACGTGCATGTTCATGTCCACGCACATACTGCGTAGTGTCTGTGCAAGTGCCGTCTTTTGGCCCTCACTCACCTTGTCACGCAGCCCCACAAAGGAGAACACTTCTGTCAGTTGTATCTTAAGCCACACAACAGAAAGAGTCTGCCCATCGTCCGACCAAACCCTATCCACTTCTTGCAATGACGGAGCGTTGGAGCGGATAGCCTTTTCCAAGGTAGGGTACAGGCGCTCCCGATTCCGCGTTGGGAAATGCTTGCATACATCCGGATAGAACCTGTCCCCGTACCTCTTGATTAGGCAGTCCACGCGTTGGCGGTCAGTCAACGCCAGCGAACAGATTGCGTCCCGACGCTTCAAGATACTTGCGCTCTTGCTCATCTGTCTCAACTGCACGTCCGTTGTTTGTGGTGCAGCCGCTTGTAATTGCTTGTTGTCTTCTATCATTGCTGTATATTAATTCATCGTTCCAACTCTGGTTTCGTAGAAAGGTCTCGGGGTTCTTGCGGTACTTCTTGTCGGGTTGCGCCGCCTTGTACTTCGGGATGTACGCAAGGCATTCCGCCTTGTCGTGTCCGCTCAGCTTCGCCCACAGCTTCATTGCCTTGGGCTTGCCCACCTTCTTGTCGTAGGCATCCCAAAACTCTTCAAACTGCGGTGGTATCACCTCTGCCGGGCAGTCCGTGACGAATGAGCCTGGCTCTATCCCGGTAAAGCTCGCATAGGCTATCGCACCTTTGCAGAACGCCTCTCTGAGGTTTGCGTCCTGAATCTCTGAGGCTTGTTGCCGTATCTCTAAGGGTAGCATCATATTACTTATAGGTGTTATTGGTTAATCACTCTCGGCTTTAGGTTTGCCGAATAGTCGGGACAACGGAAGGGTGTCACTGCGACACGCCTTCCGCCATCCTTCTTGCACAGCGAGATAATAGGCTCGTCAGTACGGTACCGCTCCAAACAAGCGTGCGAACAGTCGTAGCATCTTATCACGCCTTGATTGTCTGGCTTCTTCATCATCAAAAGGGCAAGTTTTCACTCTGCGCGGTTGCCGCAACAGGTGGTTGCTGAGGGTACACTGGTTGCTGCGGAGTAACCACTGGCGCACTTTGAGGTGCTGCTTGCTGAGGTGGCGCAGCATAGGTCTGCTGAGGCTGTGCAGCCGTTGCAGGCTCTACTCTGTAAGCCGAGAGGTCGTTGTACCACTTACCATTGTACTCGCGTGACTTCACGTCGAAGCAGACACGCACCCGTGTTCCCACTGGGATGTTGTCAACCAGTCCAATGTTGCGTCCGTAGAGGTCAAACGCTACGTCCTTGGGATATGCACCGTCCTCATGTACGATAATAAATCTCTTCTGAGCACCGTTGTTGCCGATGTTCTGCGCAGGAGTAATCTGCGTCAATGTTCCTGTAAATTCCAACATGATTTTGCTTGATTTAGTATTCGGGTCTTATTAGTTTGCCTTGCTTCAGCTTGTCGCAGTAAATTTGGGACTTTGCCCACCATCCGTCGTTGTCGAATGGGAAGATGTAACCTCTATTCCGCCATGCACGCAGTAAGTCCTTATAGTTACCTCTGAGATTGGCGGCTTCATAAGCTCTTTTCATCTCCTCCTCCGAGAAATGGGCAGGAAGCTCCTCCAGTATGGACTTGCTTCCTCTCTTCCTTAGAGGGTGGGTTGGTTTGCCGTTTCTATCCAGCAGCTTAATCTCTTTCTGCGGCGGCTCATACTCCGCAAGCCGCTTCTCGAGGAAGGCAATGCGGTTCTTCAGTGCCGTCAGCTCGTCAAGGCTGATAGTAACCTTAATTCTTCTGACTGATGTGGTACTCATTTGCGCCCTTCTTCTTAGGTGCTGTAACTCGAAGACCGATGCCGTCCTTCTCTTCTTTGATTTCCACTCGGATGCCGTCAAGGTCGATGCCTTCTACCTTGCCCAGATAGGCACGGGCAATACGCTTCGCCATACGGTGCAGCTTCCCGGCGTTAATCTTGCGTTCCTCCGCTTTGGCGAGGTCTATCTCTATGCGGATAAACCGATAGAGCGCATCGTCCAGTCTCTTCCATGCCTCGTCGTACGCAGCTCGGTCTACCTCGTCCGCTGGGCGTTTCGCTGCATTATTGCCCATACGACAAATTTTGTGCAGCTCGTCTACCACTGGGAGAACGTCTTCGACAGTGGCGGTGTTGTACTTCTTGGTGAGCAAGTCGGCGATGTCTTTGAAAATCGCGATTGTCGTTTCACTCAGTTCCTTTGGGTTGTTGTTCTTGTTCATTTTGATTTGTTGTTTGTTGATTAATTAATTGATTATTCACCTTCCATGACAATCAGTCCGTGCCGTCTTGCCGTTGCTTCCCTTTGCTCAGAGCGTCGTGTCCGCGCGTCGTAGCATACCCAGTCGGGATGGCCTGGGTCAGCAAAATAGCCGTTTTGTTTAATCATCACGTGCTTCTGCGAGGATGCTCTGTGTGACAGAGGGACGAACGGCAGATGCAACTTGGTTTTCTGTTCCATGCCGTACTTTATGCGCAGACGGTCTTTACGGATTGATTCGTTTCGCTTTTCTGTCCTTTTCATCACACCACGCTTGTATTTGCGTGGGTTGGTTTCCTTTAGACGTGCCCATGGGCGGAATCCCTCCGCAAACCGCTTGCGTGTAGCTTCGATGGCTGCCTCACTCGGTGCACGCCCTCGCAAGGAGTCGTAGTATCCGTTCTTCTCGCATATCTTCTTTACATCCTTGGCCAGCTGCTTACGGATGGCGGTCATGTCCTTCTTCAGCCCCAGCTCGCGCTTGAGGCGTTCGCAGGTGGAATGGGAGAGACCAAACCATTGCATCAGCCGTCGGTTGGAGTTCTTCGGAAATAGCTTGATAAACTTGTCCTTCAGCTCACCTTCAAGGTAGTATTCCATTTTCCCGTTTTTGGCGTTAAGGCGCATTGGTATCTGCCACTTCGCCTTGCCAGTAGGCTTGCTCGGTGTCTTAGTGTCGCGAAAACTCATTACTCCTCCTTTGTCTTGTCCGCCAGCATGGTGTGTCGGCACTCCATGAGCCATGAACGGAGGTTGATAGTACCTTCGGTGTCGCGGTGTTCTATGTTGGCATCGCGCCACTCTGCGTATTGCTCGTACGTCATGCCATTCTCGAGGATGCGCACCATGTCCTCGGGAACGAGAAAGTCCGTGTCGTTGAAGTCGCAAAGACCGCCTACGTCGTTCCCTACCCAGTACCATCGGCGTGAGCCCTCAAAGAGATACTGGTTAATCTCTTCTGCAAGGGCATTGCACGCTGCGTGGTAGGCTTCTACTACTTTTGTTTGTCTCTTATTCATGCTCTATAACGTCAATAATCTTTGTCTCGGTCAGTCCAGCAACGGTGTAGTCCGTCATTCCTCTGCCCAGAGTTTCGGTGATGACGTGCAGCGCCGTGTTGATGTCCTTAGCCTGCACGATGTACGTGGCGGAAGAAAACTTCTCCTTGCCGCTCTTCTCGTCCAGTGTGATGTACTTCACTTTTGCGCTCCACCACTTGTCGTCGCCCGGATGGAACAGAATATCGGATGCGCTGCACTTCTTTGTTGCGCTGACTTCGAGGTCTGTCGCCCCGTAGTCCATCATCGCTTCCGTGACGCGCTCTTCGGCCTCGGTGCATGACATTGCGTCTACGAGGTACTGTTCTGTTACTTCCTTCTGTGCGCCATCCTCTGTTATTCGGGAATAACGCACCTTACATTCATAATAAGTTGCCATTGTCTTTTGTTTTTATTTGGTTAGGGTTGTATCTGTTTGCTGAATTCACCCAAGTCTATTGTCCGCGACATCAAGTCCCCTGTTACCAGTGAGTCATCGAACTCTGCTCCTTCTGCATAGCAACGAAGCACCATGTCGTAAACTGACTTTATCTCGTCGCGGTCGTACTTCTCGTAAGGGACAAAACTTATTGTGCCACTTTGTATGTTCTCGGGCTGGGCAACAGTAACTATCTCTATACCGCACGGATGGAACACCATGGCATACTCACCGAAACCCACAACATTGTCACGACAACACACATAAGCCTCGGCAATGTCTTTTGCCATCTGGGCTTCCGTTGCCTTGTTGCAGTGTCCATATATTGATGCGAAATAGGGCTTAACAAAAGTAGGCATGAAGCGATACTGCGTATAGACCAAGTTCCATCCTCCTGCCTTATCTCTCAGCAACACGTCGCCGAATGTCCCCTTCTCTTTGTCTTCGGGGGTATGCACTGCCATTATGTACGCTGAGCCAAGAGGGGTGTTGCACGAGAAAGCTACGTCCACCTCTCTCTCGGTAACTTCTCGCGGTTGCTTCATTCGCTCGAGCTGACTGGTAATTCTGCCTAAAGGGTCACCTTCAACGAAGTTGAATACGCCCTTTGCCTTTTTGAGCAATATATTCATTTTAATTCCTGTTTATATTACGCGATAATCCGTTATTCTTCGCTATGTTGCAAATCTTGGTGATACTCGTCCCCAGTTCATTAGCAATCTGGCGGTAGGACTTGTTGGGACTCATCCTTAGTTCTTTGATTATTT
The DNA here is from genome assembly GCA_963588475.1 of Oscillospiraceae bacterium. GTDB lineage: Bacteria > Bacteroidota > Bacteroidia > Bacteroidales > Bacteroidaceae > Prevotella. The sequence goes on from CAVAHD010000003.1 coordinate 71,706, forward strand.
CCGCCTCGAGTTGCGCCCTTTTGCGACTTGTCAGTGTCCCATGTTCCGCAACGTGCCGTTTGAGGCTGGCAATCTGCCGCTTTAGCTCGATTACGTCATCTTTTTTACTGGCTTCTTCTACTTCCGACGAAACCAAAGCCAATGCCGATTCCACAAACGATGGCGGAATCTTACCAGTGTCGAAGGCTTCGCCTGTCGCGTATCTGCGTAGTACCATTGCGTAGACCTCTTTAGCTGTATTGCGGTCAAACTTCTCGTACGGGACGAAAGCCGTAGATTCTCTTTGTATGTTCAATTCCACACGTGTTATCTCGACTCCGCCAGCAAGAAAATTAATCGCTGACGAACCTAAACCACCAGTCTCCTTGGGCATCCACAGGAGACACGCAAGTTCGTAGGCTATTTGTAGCCCTGCCGCCAATTCAAAACGTCCGTAAATGGATGCAATGTAGGCTTCGACGAAATGCGGAGAGAAACGATACTTACACCCCGTCATCTCCCATACGCCAGTCTTATTCCTCACCAATACATCCCCACTCGCATCTATACCCGGAAGGTGCGCTACCACCAGGTATACAGACCCCGAAGCGTTGCGGTAACCGAACTCCACGTCCACTTCCGCCTTTGTCGTCTTTCGCTCCAACATTCGGTCAAACTGCTTTATTGCCTTTTGACCTTGGTGTGACATTACGTCAATAGTCTCCATTAGTTGTCTAGATGATTGGCTTATCATACGCGCTTATTGGTTATGTTCCACAATCAGACCGTATCTGTTCAGCACTGGCTCCAGTCCTTTAAGTACTCCGTTACCCAGCAGCGGAACTGCCATCAGAATGCTTCGAGGTATCACCCTCTTGCGCGGCAGTTGCTCCTTTTGCGCCTCCTCGTCGAGGAGTCTCTTGCACGCTTCGAGCTCCCGGTCGGCAGCATCACGCTCGTCCAGTGCCTTCTTGTACTTGGCGTTAAGGATGTCGTATTCCTTCTGAGCCTCCTCGCTCTTCGTTCTCAGCTCGGAGATGTAGTTGTTCTGCTTCTGCAAGGTGGCGGTGGTGTTCTCGGCTCGCGCTTCCATGTCCTTAATGCGCTTCGCCTGCTCTTGTATCTTGGCGCGCAAGGAGTCGGAGTCCGCAGCGGAATAGATGAAGTCTGTCAGCTTTTCCATGTTCTTGGTGAGGTTGGCATACATGGCCTTGGTCGCGTCCATTAGCTTCATTGCTTCGTCGGCATCCATCAGTACGTCCGGCGTTGGCTGCTCTTTCTCTGCTTCCGGCTTCGCTTCCTCTTGATGCTTGTCCTTGGCTTGGTCCTCCTCTATCTTCCCGATTGCGGAAGGCATATCTTCGAGCATATCGTAGTAGTTGCTCTCGTGCGCATCCAGTGCCAGTCTTCCCTCGTACACGTTCCATAGGCCATTGTCCATGAGGTAATAGATAGCTTGCAGCACCGTGCGCTCGCCATGCACGAGGGAGTAGGCGTTGAGCTTAGTCACCCACCTGTTATCTACTACATCCTTCAGCCATTCCTTGTAGACGATAGTCATTAATTGCTTCTTCTTCTCCTCCTCGGCGTAACAGGATGCAATACGCGGGATAACGTAAAGCGGCTCCGTCTTAGTAAGGAAATTGTCGAAGTTGATGCCCAGCACTTGACGGACAACATTGCTGACGTTCTTGTACTCGTACTTCTTCAGTAGTCCCCGAAGGATATTCTGTTGTTTATTGTTCATAGGTTTTTGGTTTTTGTTTGGTTTTAAGTTTTTCGTGCAGTTTAATCGCTTCATCTATGCGTCTGTCCTTGCCCAGTTTCTTCAGCCAGTAGGAAGGGAGCTTGTCTAACGGACGGCTTGCTATCTTCTTAGCTAATCTTGCTTTCATTGTTTTGTCAGTTCCTGTTTGATTTCTTCACTTGTAAAATTCGCCTCCAGCTGGGCGAGTGCGGCGCAAGCGTTAATCTCGCAGTCCACCTCGTCACGCACCCGACGGAGCAGCTCCAGCTCGTAGTTCCGCGCCTTGCGACGGGCGATGCTCTGGATAGCCGCACGCAGTACCTTGACTGCCTGCGCTATCTCTGCGTCTTCTTGCTTACGTTCTTTGGCAGTCATTGTGCACCTCCTTCTTGCGGAATGAGGTCGTCAATATAGCACCAGCGGCGGATTATCCTTAGTGGGTTGATAGGCTTGTAGCCGTTTTTCTTCCATTGAAGTCTTTCGGCTGCGTTGCTCGTGCAGAAATGAACTGGAGGATTTCTTACCGCGTTTGGAACGCACACATACAGGATTTCTCTGTCGAGGTCGGGTTCCTCGCTTGCATCATGCCACAAGTCCTTTAAGAACTCTTTTATTGCCCAGTCGACACCTGCCTCGAAGCCGTCCATACAAGCGAGCTGCTCCCACCTATCCTGACTCTTCCATGTTGCCTTGGCGTGCGCTACGGATGCCTTGCCTATCTTTTTCTTGTCTATCATAGCTCATACCTTCTGTTTGGTTATGCGCCCATTAGGGTGCAGATAATACACATATCCGTTGCCAGGGTACATAAGTTCCCAAGCACTGCCTTTTTGCAACGCCTCCAAGCACCTACCTATGCCATAGCGTGCATAAGCTCGCTTAGGACTGCGATTCCATTGGCGCAATATCTTCTTCGCGATACGTCTGTTCATTGCTTATTCCTCCTTCACTCCTAATACTGAACCATCGGCAAAGGTGTAGTACTGTAATAAGTCTTTCATTAGAAAAGGCATCGATGAAATGTTCACATGGTCCACTTCTCCGCCCAAAAACGTAATCATTTCATGCTCCATCGTTGACTTGTGCGTAAGCCACCCGAATGGCTGGTGCTTCAGCATCTCCTGCCAACACTCCTCAGCATTGCAGAATGGGCGGTACTTTGGCTCGGGCTTGACGCGGTAGTCAAAGCTGTCCCAGTTAAACAGAGGCTCTACTGAAGGATTGTAGTCTGTTTCATCCGGGGCCTTGAATTCAATCTCTTTTCCTTCTGCATAGGCTAGCATCACTTCTGCCGCCTTGCGTGCTTCATCACGATTCATCTTTTTATTTTTCGTCAATTGGTTTATAACTCCATTTATACCCGTAAGCAGTATGTCTATACTTCCCGCCTCGGCAACATTTTGATATGTTTGCATACGAAACGTGTTGTTTTCTCGTTACGCTCATTAGTGAAGGCCATACCTTTATCAAATTGCCTTCCAAATCATATTGATATACTTCCTTTTCACAACCATGAGAATTATTTTTATTTCGAGTATCTATTTTTGTTCTCATTGAATTGTTATAGGTTGTATTATATGAATAAGTACACCACTCCAAATTGCCAACGTTGTTGTTCAATTTGTTTTCATCCTTGTGATTAACAACTGGATATTCATGAGGATTTGCAATAAATGTTTCAGCCACTAGTCTATGAATCCTTACCAATTTGATAAGTTCCCTGTTGCGCAGACAAACGAAAGCATATCCGTTAGGGTTCACACCTGCCTTTAATGTCCTGCCTTTCAAGAAATAGGGGGCACTATTGCATCTCGGAATCATTCTATCAAGCGAGCGAACTTTTCCAAAATTACTTACTTGGTAAACCCCTTCAAATCCAGTAATATCTTGCCAGATTTCTTCTCTTGTCATAGTCTTCTTGTTTTGTTTGGTTTTTGTTGTTTCTTTGCCCCACCTGTGGTGGGGGATTAGTTAAATCAAACCCATATCTACCAAGCGTTCTTCCAATGCCACAAAGTACGCTTCCATACCATACAATTGCTTATCCATCAACTTGTACTGACGGTATCCTACTTTCTCACTGATTTCATCATCATTCAAAACATCGGCCAACTTAGACATACGCTCTTTTAGCTCATTGTACTCATCGAGCAATCTTTTCTGATAATCTTCCATACTATTACTATTTTGTTTGTTAATCGGTTACTTCTATTGAGTCCCAATCTGGGCAACCTAAGAGAGTTTTGTCTTCTCCCGTATTCAATTCCAACCAACCTTCGAGTTGGTCTTTAACGCACCCCCTATCTTCATCATCAGCCTCAATAAAAACCGTAAATTTATGCTTCATACTGTTGCTATTATATAGTTATTGTTGTTTCTCCAGCTTCTTAATGAGCTGCTTTATCTCGTTGTATACTATCTTGTCGTTGACCGCCATTGCGGCAATGTCGCTTAGCTCCTGGATGAGGTCTTTTGTGGTCATCATGCCGTGCACGCACTGGATAAACCAAGCTATTGTCGACGGCTTTAAATTACCCAATTCGCGAGCTTGTTGCCGCCCATTGTACACTATTAGATGGTATCTCTTGTATGTGAGCAACCACCACAAGGCTTGCGCTTTGCCTCTAATGTTTCTTAGTTTCTGTTTCATTGTTAGTTGTTTTTTGCGTCCCGATACCCGCAGTAAGCCACGACGATGCAGACCACTACGCAGGACATTGTTAGTATTTCTATTCCAGTCATTTTTGTTTGGGTTTAAATAGTGGAGGCGGCAGGAGTCGAACCTGCTCAACAGAAGTAACACTAAATCTATCTCATAAACAATAATGGCTTGCTGACCTTTCCGAGAGCCAGCGAACTCCGCCTCCATGTGACCGCCCTATCTTCGCAGACCAGACGGCTAAATCATATGAGAAAAAGTAAATTTAAAAGACCCTAGGTGGGAATGCCGGGAGTCGAACCCACAGCGAAATAGCGATTCACTGTATCATTTCACAATTTGAACTATTATTGCCGCACTTTGTATCCGGGCGTGCAGCGATTAAGCCTCGCATTCCCAATTGTAAAACCCCACTATACTCGCGTACCATGAGGTGCTTACTTTGTCTATGTAACTAAAACAACATTAGTATCTTCTTAGTAGCAAGCAGCCCTCGGCCGCCCTGTGTCGTTGCAGTGCTCGTCTACGTACTTCTTGCGCATCCGCGCCACGAAGTCCTTGGCTTGTTGCAGCGTCAGAACGTCGTTGCTCTGGTCTGCCTTATCCTCGACCGCGAAGGCTGGAATGCCGTGCAGCCAAACGTAGAGCTTGCCATCTTTGTCGTCTTGAATGTAGCAGAACTGGCGGCTCATCCACTCCGCTTCCTTGATGCGCTTAGTGCGGTTGTTCTCACTGATGCGCTTGATTATTCTCTTTATTCCCATAGTCGTTATGATTTTGCTTTGATTTCTTTGTTGATGTACCATACGGCCTTGTTGAGGTCTTGTATCTCCTTCTCCTTTGCCGTCAATCCCTCTTCGGTCTTGTGCCCGGCACGGAACAGGTATTTGAGTGCATTGCCGATATTGAAATTGAAGTGCTCGCAGATGTCGATGGCTTCAATGCCGCACTTCTCCTTTAGCCAAGTATAATGGCTCGGGTGGTTTACTGCATCGCTCTTTGTTTCGTTCATGTCACTTGCCGCTTGAACCATAACCGTTGTTTGCCCTCTCGGTTGCCTCGAACTCTTCTGCCTCTTCGAAGTCTATCTCGTAGGTGTGTCCGATGCAGAGTTGGAATATCCTGTCGCCGACCTCGTATTTCGGCATGTTGGGAAGAACGTGGTAGAAAATGGCGGAAAGCTCGCCAGTGTAGCCTGCGTCTATGGTGCCGATGCAGTTGCTCAGAACCATGCCTGTCTTCCATACAGAGGAACGTGGGCGTGCATCGATGCCTAATGTGGCGTTTCGTCTCTTGCTCATATTGCGGTTAACGCTCGCAATCTGTAAAGCGATGCCTGTGCCGTATCGGTACACGTTTGGAGCTATCTCTTCGCATGATGTAGCCACTACGTCGTAGCAGAAATCATCGTCGTGTGCTCTGGTCGGAATTACTGCGTCTTTGCTTAGTAGTTTAATTTTTACCTTCATTGTCATTGTTTTTTTTGAATCGTCGTTGTTTTAATTCGTTTTCTATTTCTGCCTGCGTTTTGCAAATCTCATCGGACTGCACCTTGTCGGACTTCGTGAGTAAGGCTATCTCTATCTTTTCCTTCAATTCGTCGAAGGGAACGCTGGTGCGGTACTTTCTGCCGTTGTAGAGCTTTATCCAAGTGTGATGGCCGCTCTCTTCTGCGTAATACTCTTTGATGTCCTCGGGACTAATCGCCACAGTTGCCTTAATCGGGAACTCGGCAAGGTCTGTTTTTACTTTTATCTTTATCATGCTTTGTAGATTTGGTTTCTTCCTTCTTCGCTTGGCGCATCAATACTGACTGTCGCCGTGTCATGGACTTTATAATCGTTGATTGTACCTTCTCCAGTACAAATTCGGCGGTCTCCTCGTCACGGACAAACACCGGGAACGTCCTGTGTTTCCTGAAGAACTCCACGTCGTCCTCTCCAGCTATCTTGATGTAAACGTTGTACCTTGGAAGGAACACGTCGCTCTTGCCTGGCTGGTGCTTCTTTCGGTACACGTAGCCAATGTGCTGCGAACCGAGCCACTTTGCGATATAGTTTAGCTTTTCTCTATTTGTCATTTCGTTTAACTTTTGTATGGGCACTTCCCGCCCCTTTGCCGCATATAGAGAGTTTAAGAAATCTCACCTATAAGAGACATGGGTTAGAAGAAAAGAGAGTCTTTATGATACCTACTGGAGAACCAGTCCTTTCTTTGTCTTCAAGAGCACTAATCATGGAGGTTGCCAACCTTTCTGTGTTCCTTCCTTTTCTCTTACCTTTCGGTATGCTGGCGCCTGTTGACGGGCGGTGGGTCAGAGCAGGACTTGGGGAAGTACCATTTTCGTACTGGAGCAGTTTTATATATCGGCAGGTAAACCGAAGAGGACTGCACGGATTTAACCTCTATGAGAAGCCCCCACCTCTGTGTGGTTTCTTTTAGGAACGAGAAATCTACAGGCACAGGTGGGGGCTTAGATATATATTATCATGTCTCTTATACTGCTCTCGATGTACCTCTAGAATCCTCGTTCCTTTGTGGTTGCAAAGGTAGTAAGAAAAACTTACCAAACAAATAAAAAGTTGCCTTTTCTTGCCATTATACTTGTAAATACCGTAAAAGGGAACAAAAAAGCGAAATAAAGAACACTAAACAAAGTAATAAAAACTTACTTTAAACTTAACTTTGCGTATCTTGATGGAATCCCAGATACAAAAAAAGGACACGCCATGTTGTCTGCGTGTCCCTTCGGGAATGCCGGAACGTCCGGCTTTATGGAGAACGGATCTATTCTTTGCTAAGTGCCTCGAGAACGCCGCCTATGACGTTTATCTCGTGGTGTGAGGCCTCGATGTGGTCAAGGAGGGAGAATATGCCATTGTTGCCTATTAGCGTGCGTACAACATCTCTTTTGTCCTTATCTTGGGAATCCATAGCATAGAAGGTCAGAACGCGCCTCAGTGCCGCCTGTGAGGCGTTGAGGCTGACAAGTCGGTTCAGTATGTCGGCGGTGCTTTGCAGGTGGCTCTCCATCCGGGCGATGTCGCTCATGTTACCCTTGGTGCTCTCGGTTTCAGACTCGGTGAATAATGCTGCCATCTCGGCGATTGTTGTTGATGATATTTCTTTCATGTTAATTTGCGTATCCTATTTGGGTTAGTAATGTTGGGAATGTGTTGTCGTACCACTGTACCTGTGTCTGCGATAGGTTCTGTGGGTTGACTACGTTCTGACCGTAGTCGGAATAGTCGGCGTTGAGCGTTATCCATGTGTGCTCTTTGCCATTCGCCCCCTTGCGGTGCTGACGGGTGCAGATGCCCTTCTCTACCAGCTTCTTGTTGAACGCCAAGGCAGAGAGGTTAACGCCGTGCTGCTTTAAGAGGAACGTAGCGCAGTGGATAGTAGGCTCGGCTTTCTCTGCCGGAGCGTAGTCGGGGAGCGGAACGCCTATCGGGCTAAGTATTGCCTGCGCCATCAGCAGCTTGCTCGCTTGCGTGAGGTGCAGGAAGTCTGCCGCCCACGATGCCGCCTGTAGTTTCTCTTGAATGGCGGACGCTGGTGTGTTGGCGGTGTAACTGCCGCGCTTGCGGATGGAGGGAAGCACCTCTGACGTTATCCATTTGCGGAACTTCTTGGCTGACGGCTTGCGCGAGTCGAGGATTACGTCGTACAGGCCGTCCTCGTTGATGAAGTTGGCTTGCTGCTCTCTGCCTAAGGTGTCGAGGATGATGTGTTTTGTAAACACCCCATCTTCCAAACGCCGTGCAACCTGATTGGCTGTAAGGTCTAACGCCCTGCATACGTCTGCGAGGCAGAAAAGCGGTTCTTCACTTGTACCAGTGGTACGTATCTCCCCAAATACGGGGCTTTGGAATAATTGAATGTCGTTCATTTTCTTGAATTATCTGAACGTTGACACTAAGGTACACATAAAGGGCGTACCGTTACCCTTTGCTAATGTCAACCAAGGAGGACACGCATACACCATTACGATGTATGCAAGGGACGGTACGCCAGTATGTGGCATAGTCAATAAAAAGTCTAAGATGGACAAACGTCCCTCCTTTGTTATGTCTTGGAGAAACGCCGTCTCTCCTTGGTTTTTTTAGCACTGCAAAGTTAGGAAGAATCCATCAAAAACACCGAATATCGAAGGTAGAAAAATTAAGAAATAAGAAAGATGTACCACTTTTGTGGAAAGATATACCCGTATGTCCAGGGGCACACGGGTATATTTTTAGTCTGCTTGCGCCATATACCGGATGGTCGCCCGAACGTCCACAAAGCTCGTCCATCCCAGTCGGCAGAACTCTCTTGCCGCTTCTTCGAGGGTTATCTTGCCAGCCTCGAAGTCCCGGCGGATAGTGTAATTTGCGGTTCTTCTCATTTTACTCGTCCTCCATCTGCTTGTTAACCCATCTGCGGTATGCAGGGCAGGCTCTGTAAAGTACGTACGATGTAAGAGCTATCATGCTCCAAGCTATTATTTCGCCCATAGTCGTTGATTTTTAGTTTAGTTGGTTACTTAAGTTATCGCCCCAAGTTGTAAAGGGCGTTTTTGGCAAATGCAGGGCAGCGCATACAGTCGCAGCCGCAGTCGGGGTTGTTGGCGCAAAATGCCTCCAGTTCAAGGTCTCCCATTGTCTTGTGTTGTTTTGTGTTAATTACTCAAATATGCGCAGTGTAGGTAGTAAGTAGCCGTCGTGTCTGTCCATACCGACGTACGCATTTAAGCCGTAATAGGACACTACTTGCATTACTGCCTCGATATCGTAGATTTTGCCGTCATTCGGCTTGCCGTACACTTCTACGTCAACTTCTTTGCCGTCGCAGTCATACTGTACCTCTACAAAATTCAAGGCGGTATTGATACGCTTCGTAATTTCATCTTTGATTATTTGGTAGTTAATTTTCTCCATTTTGTAGTATTTTGAGGGTTAATATTTAGTTTTTTGCGAAGGGTGGGGGTTAACCAGCCCACCCGAACTGCTCCAAGTCTGACACTTCATGGCTCGCTTCGTACTCGTACTCGCGTATAGTGTCTACACACCAGTCTGAGAGGGCTTCATCGCAGGCTTCTACGTTGCCCCCATTTTCGGGGTAGTAGCAGATGCGCGCCTCGCCCTTGGCGTACGTGATAGTGAGTCCCTCTTCGTACTCGTCATCATCGTAGTACTCAAACTCGGTGTCCCAGACGTTCTCCCAAGGCTTGCGGCTTTCTAATTTCGCCTCAAACTCTACCTTAAAGGTCTCTACTGCTGCTTCGATTACATTCTGTGTCATATCCGTTGAATTTAGTAGGTTTGTTTTTGATTTCTGATGCAAAGGTAGTAGATTATAGTCATACACGCAAGACTTTTGAGGTAAAAATGTATGAATTTAACAATACTTTAACAAACAATCCACTTTGTTGTGGTTTGCGTTAACACTTGTTAAGCCATGTATGCATATAATCATTTTTTTTGCTCACTTTGTTTCGTCGGATGCGCTTTTTTGTTTAACTTTGCAGCAGTTTTTAATCATACCTAATTTATATGGACGTAAAAAAAGTAATTAAAGCTAAAGGCTTCAGAATTGAGGATGTCGCAAACGAGATGGGCATCACTCGCGTATCTCTGTCCCAGTGTCTCGCGCGTAACCCGACCGTGGGCACGCTGCAACGCATAGCGGACGTTATAGGGTGCAAGGTGGGTGACTTCTTTAGCGAGGACGTTACCCACAGCGTTCCGTCGTTCTTTGCTGTTGTCAAGTCCGGCGAAGCTGTGCATTATGCTTCCGACTTACAGGAGCTGGAGAATATCGTCGTCAGCCTAAAGGACGTGCAGAATTAAATTCGCGCGCCCCTATTCATAGCAGACGAATGCAAGATAGTCCTTGGAGACCGAGGAGACGGCATTACTTGCCGTTCCCCCGATCTCCAGAAGTTGTGCGTGCTGGGACGTGTACCAGTTTCCTTCAGCCCTGCCTCTGACGGCACAGGTGTTTACTCGTAGCATACGCAAAGAAGGTTGTCTTTGGTTACTGTGCTGATGGTGTTCGTCCACGGCTCACGGCTCATGCGGTGGTGCTTGTCTTGGTAGCGGCACCCCCCTTTGTCGCCGTGCAGTCGGCGGTAGGCTTTCGCCTCCTCCGTGCGGTAGTGGGTGAGGATGGCTCTGCGCTCACTCATAGGCTACAAGCACCATAGTATGCTGGCCGTGGTTGCAGCCGAAGAGACCTGCCCATCCGTCGTAGCGTGAGGAGAGTGCCGTGGAATACCCCCCCCAGCGCGTCCGAGAACTCTGATTTCGGATTTTTCAACTTTCAATTTGTAAGCATCCATGCCCGTAGAAGAGTTTTGAAGCCCCTCAAGAGGACCTTTTTTACCTTGGGAAAGGCATGAAACTTCGGCTACACTTTCAAATTGTAAGTTTTCGAAATTGTGGTTGGGAGTTCTCGGACAGCCTCCCCCAGTTCTGAAGGTTGGTGTTGAGTCGCTCCATGGCTTCGGCTGACTGCATTCGCATGGTCTGCCCCCCCCGTAGGTGGCTGAGCCGTTCCGTCCGAGCAAAGTGCTCGACTTGCATCTGCCCCCCCTCGAACGATTGTTGCTGGAAGTGGCCGTACTGCGAGAAGTATCGCTTCACGGCGAGGTAACGCTGCTGAATGTCCTTGATGGGGTCGATGAATGAGAGGTCGTGGCCCAGTTCGCGGCCCAGCGAATAGTCGGAGAAGAACATGGCATAGTGTATCGCCTTCTTCAGCGGCTCTATCTCCTGCGAATAGAGATAGTCGCGCAAGTTATTGCCGAACGACCACACTACGACCACGTAGGGGTCGGTGTCGCGCAGACGGAAAAAGTCCTCACGGCTAATCCATCTGGTCTCGTTGTTGTACTTACCGCTCAGCGCGTCGATGAAGAGGGTAGGGCACATCCAGTTGAGGTCGTTGATGTGAATGTGATCATACTTCTTCATCACCATAGCGGCATGGCTCACTGCACACCCGCCGCAGAAAAGGTCTACGAGGTGTGTGCGCTTGGGCAGAAGGCGCACGATGCGCTCCGCCAGTTTGTTCTTGCTTCCCTTATAGGGTAGTCCGTATTTCATTGCTTATAACCCTTTGCTTTTCCTTAGTTTAGCGACGAGGATGCTGTAATAATTTACCATCTCGTCAAGTTCAAACTCTGACCATTTGCGGACGGAATGCGCCTGTACTTCTATCATATTCACCTCGTTCTCGCCATACATCTTGACCAAGTTCCGTCTGTACGCAAGGAGATTGCCGTGCTGCATGATGTTGCACGCCACGCACTGGGGATGGCAGTTCTTCTCGCTCCACCTCGTAGCCATGTTGCCGCGCGACTCGTAGTGTCCGCATTGTATCTTCGTCCAGTGATGCACGGCTCCGCAACTGATGCAACGCACATACCCTGTTCCGGGCTGCGCGTCTTTAAGTCTGATGTACTGCGAAAAGACCGCATCAAGCTTCTCTACAAGTCTCCTCTTGTCCGTTTTCTTTCTCTTCATTTCCGAATCTGATTATATATGGTTGTGCATTGATACCCCTCAGCAGGAGCAGTTCCTTTGCGCGCTCTATGGTTTCGTCCACCAACATACGAAGGTCAACGTAGTGCTGGTAGTGGAACAGGAGATTTCTACTGTCGTAGGATATAAGAGACTGCGAGCACTTCGTGAGCGCGCACATCTTCGCCATCACGTCTGGGCGGCAACGTTCCATCGACAACAGCTTCTTGGGCGAGTAGAAGAATAACACCGCAAAGATGAAAGCCCGGCGTTCCTCCACTGGGTCGGCATACCCGAACTGCGATGCCTTATATATGTCCTCGATGAAGTCAACGCAATGTAGCAACGGCTCGCAAAACCGCGACACTGCGGAAGCATACTCCACGCGCTTGGCATCCAGTTCGTTTATAAGAGCAAAATTCTCGAGCATCAAATAACTTTGTGTTTTAGAATAAATTTATCTAAGTCGGTGCGCTTGTACCAAATGAGCCTTCCGTCCCTGTAAAAGTGAACGAGGGCATTGTCGCGCAGCTTCTTCATGTATTTATCGCTCACTCCCATGTATTTCTGAGCCTCAGCGCAGGTAAGGAACGGCTTCCGGAACTCATCCTTCTCCCATTTTTCCTGTAGCTCGTATAGGGCTGTGAGTAGTTTTTCCGTTTCGCTCATACAAGCACCTCCTCTGTTGTCAGTAACGCCCCGTGGTCCAACGCATCGGCTCTCGTCTTGCGCGCCGTTGGCGAATTGTTGACGAACGAGAGGATAGCATAAAGTGTCTGCCTGCTTATTTTGTGCTCGTCCGTCAACCTCTGCACCTCCTCGGGAATACACCTTATAACTGGTCTCTTGACTGTTTTCTTTGCCATCTTAATAGTCTACTAAGTTACTCATAAATTCCTCCTCGCTGACGTTTGTTAGAACGTGTGAGAACAACACGCGCTTCACGCTTTCGTATAGCTCTCCGAACTCCACCTCGTCCATCTTGTCAAAGGCAATGGAAGAGGGGGTCTTGATGAAACGCTCCTCGATAAAGTCGAATACTGGCTCGTAGAACCCGGCTGCGACTTGGAGAGTCTTGCGGAATCCCTCTTTGCTGCCGTATAACTTCTCCTGTCGCTCTGTCAGATAGTCCCACGCAGTGTTTATCAGCGAGAAATACTTGCGGTGGAAAGCCGCATTTCGTGGCTTCTTGAAGGTGATTGTTATCACCTCACCCTCATGCACCTTCTTCATGCGGCTCTCCGTGTCTTCGTCATAAGGGTGGAATGCACCCTCATGCTTGATAAAAATACCTCTCATCAGAAGGGGATGTTTTCGCCGTTTGGAGCCGGAGCTGCCGTGGTGGGCGCAGCGGCAGGCTGATTATCCTTCAGTGGAAAGCCAAGCGGCTCAATCGTATTGGCGTACAGGCGAAGCGATGCGCGTGCCTGTCCGTCATTGCCGATGAACGCCGTGACCGCCACTTTGCCGTCCACAAGCACAAGGGACTTGGCAACAAGACGGTCTACCATCCATCCTTGCGTCTGTATGTTAATGTCCTTTGACACTTCAAACCATGTGGTAGGGCGCTGATTACCCTGCGCATCCTTGCCGTTTGTCACACCAACAGAAAAGACAATAAAGTCCTTGCCGTTGAAATTCTTTACCTCTGCGGTCTTGCCTACTACACCGCATATTGTTGTTTTTTGATAGCTCATAGTTACTCGTTTTTAAGCGTTATTCTAACTGTGCCAGCAACCTTGGAAGTCTTCTGATACTGCTCATATAGGTCTGCGTGGTCTTTTCTGAACTTGGCTGAGTCGAAGGATGTCTTGGATGTCGGAAGCACTCTCGAGACGGAGAAGTCGTCACACTCCCACTTCTTAATGTCGTTTGCCTCCATTATCGTATAGAGCGCATCCATGATGCTCTTCTTTTTCTTTTCTGTCTCTTTCAACTCGCGGAACACAGACGTAATCGTCTGCTGCATCGCCACAATGTCGGTGGTTATCTTCGTGCCTACGATAGGGGAATACTTCTCGCCCTTCGCGTCACATTCCAGCAGTTTCTTTACCTCTGCTATCGGCACCTCCGCGACTTTGATTATCTTCGGCTTGCCGTACCTTTCTTGCGGAAGCCAGATGCCGTACAATCCCTTAACGTCCAAATCGGGATTTTGCAGCTTGAACAAGTACTTGTAGATGGATAGCTGCCACGACAGATACTCGTCATTGAGTCGGCTTGTAGTCTTAATATCCATGAGAACAATATCGCCATCTTTCTCCGCTACTACGTCAATGTTAGAAGCTACGTACTTCTCGTCTGACACCGTGTACTCATGCGCGAAAGCCTGGAAGTTACCCTCTGACATCATCTTGGCGTAATGTACAGCCTCATCACTGGCTTCAACGCCTAACAAGTCGTATGCGCGGCAGTTTTCATGTATCACCGTACCTCGGGCAGCAGCCTTCACCAGCACGTCGTCGGAAATCGAATAGTACATGTCGGGGAACAGGTGCTCATGCAGGATGCCCGTAATACCTTTCAACTCTATGGAGCCACCCTCAACCGGAAGGTGGTAACCGTGGGGATTGTCCGTGAAGACAACCCCCGACTTAACAAGTGAATTCTCTGTGTACATTTTATGCTGTTATCTGAAGTTCATCCTTGCGTTCTTTGCACCAGTCAACAACCTGTTGGTTTTTCTGTGCCCACTCTGACTTCTTGTAGATTGCGTTCAAGTCATTTAAATTGGACGTTGTCTTGATTATCGCGTGCAGTTGGTCGAACATCGCGTTTATCACATCTTGATTCTCGGCAAAATTGCCGCGTTGCGCGTACATATCCACAAGCCCGTCAACGTTCTGCTGCGCGCAGTACTCTATCCACAAGGCAATATTCTTCTTGTCTTGCTCAGCAGCTTGCGCAAGAGCTTCTTTCTTCGCCTCCTCGGGAAGGTCTTCGCCAGCATAGATGTACAGCCCCAAACCGAACACCGCGAGGTTCTTGACAAGGCAGCGCATGATGGTCTTGTTGACATCGAACATCGTTGCCGCAGGGACAATCTCGGTGCCATACTTCGCCTTGACCTCGTAAGGAACGAGCTTCATCGCGCGGTTCTGGTAGTCCATCACAGGAAGCCACATCTCGCGCGTCATACCATTAATAGTTACGCGCGTGTACACCATTACGCCGAGCTCGCTCGCTACGTAAGGCAGACCGCTCTCTGTCTTGACAATCTCGTAGGTTGCATCCGGGCAACGCTTCATTACCTCTGCCCATGCCCACGCCCAGCTAAGGTACGTGAGGTTATTCTTCTTCTGCACATGCTCTTTGAAGTCTACACTGTTGAGAGTTTCAAACATTTTTCCGTTGTCCATAGTCGAATAAAATTAGTTTAACTTGAATTTTTCTTAACTTTTATACCGCATTTTAGTTTTTTTTCTTACCTTTGCATCATGCAAGCAGTAAGTTATCTGTAACTGACTGCAAAGTTACTAATAAATTATTACTACCACAAATAAATAGTTAGCAAAACACCAATTTTAACTCACTTTAACTAACTCTTTACGACTATGACGGGTGCAATTTACAAAGAAAAGGTGTTCAACGCCACAGGGCTACGCTTTAATGACGTTGCCCGAAAGTTCGGTATCACAACAGGTGCTTTTGATGCTATATGCAAGTCGCCCGACGTAAAGTCCGGGTACATCGAAAAGGCGATAGAATTGCTCGGAATGAAAATTACCGACTTCTTTGAGTGTGAAGCCGTTCCTCAGCCGACAGTAGAGCCGTGCGAGAATAACAATGAGCTGGTGCGTTACCTCATGGAGCAGAACAGGAGTCTCATGGAAACGAACCTTGCGCTCGCCAAAGGACTCGCAAAATGATTATCCCCTGTGTCTACAAGACAATAAAGGGCTACTTCAAGGAGAATTGTATTACTAATAAGGAATGCGCGCGCGATACGGGTTTCAGTGCCGCGCATATCGGTCGGGTGCTCAACGGCAAAGCTGCAATCGGGACTACCCTTGCGCGTTCCCTTTCTGAAAGATACAACTTCTCTTTCGGATGGCTAATGTCGGGGGAAGGCGGCATCTTCATCGATGACCCGGTGTGCGAGATGTCACTCGGCGAAGAATGTATAGAGCTGCACCAACGCCTCTTGACACAGGGGAAAAAATATCAAAAATCTAAGTTTTCGTCAAACATAAGTCAAACAACAAGAAAGCTTTTGTCTAAGTAGCTAACAATAAATGCGTTGCAAAATGTGGTTTGCGCCTGGAAAGCGTGTATACGTCAAAAGCGTATCGGGGGTTCGAATCCCCCTCTCTCCGCTTTACTAGCAAGGATTTGGAAGATGTACACACGCTTCCAAATCCTTTTTTAGTGTAAAAAAACAACCAAATGGTGATAGCTCCGTTTTGCCAGACTAAATCGCCCGCCATTGGCGGACGATTTACGAGCAAGGGGGAGTTGTAGCGTAAAAACCTCTCATTGGCAGTTGTTTGTAAATCGTCAGCCATCGGCGGACGATTTACAAACATTAGACCATTGTTCAAAAAAGATGCGCACCATCTTTATATTGGTAACCACAAATCCGCGCAGTCCCGGCAACTCCCTACGCAGTTGTCCGCTGATAGACTCGATGGCCCCGGTGCCCCACGTTCCTTGGCGTGTGTTTTCTGAGACTATGTTTCCTTCGGGTTGAGGTCGAAAGGAAGCAGAGGGGCTTCGTCATCCCCCTTGTTGAAGCGGTCGAAATCGGATATGTATGAGCGGTCTTGTATGAGTTTGTACTTTTCATACTCGCCATACGCCTTTGCCCTTGCTTCTTCTTGCGATACGGTTCCTGCTGAAGCGTTTGCCTCGTAGTCCATTGCTGCAAGGAATTGGGCAAGTCGCTTGCGCCAGTCTTCCATCGTGGTGATGATATGCCGTTGGGCACGGGTCTCGGCAAAGTCGAGGAACGAACTTGTGATGCCGTTGAGTTGGTCAAGTTCTGTATCCGACAGGTAGTTTTTGGCAACAATAGTGTCCGACTTCTGGACTCGTCCGTCAGGTGCTTTCTTCCATGTGGTAAGCCCCATGTGTGGCTGCTCTGCATCGGCTCTGCTATAGACAATCTCGGCAGCCGTATGGTGAGTCACAGCCAAGTGCATCATGTTCTGCACCATCTTGAAGAACAGCTTTGTGCTTTTCGACTTGGCGTCATAGTCGGCACTGCACTCTGCGTAGATGTCCGTTATCTTCTGGTAGTATCGGCGTTCGGAGGTCCGTATCTCGCGAATGCGCTCCAGCAAGTCGTCGAAGTAGTCCTTGCCGAAATGCTTGCCTTGCTTCAGCCGTTCGTCGTCAAGCACATATCCCTTGATGATGAACTCCTTTAATACTGATGTCGCCCATATACGAAACTGCGTGGCTTGGTAGCTGTTCACGCGGTAGCCAACGGCAATTATGGCGTCGAGGTTATAGAACAAAGGAGTGCGTTCTACGTCACGCTCGCCCTCAATTTGAACTTGTTGAATTTTTCTACAAGTTGCCTCTTTTTGTAATTCCTCACTTTCATAAATTTGTGAAAGGTGATATGCAATCGTTGCACGATCCACCCCAAACAATGCAGCCATACGCTTTTGCGACATCCAAAAGGTTTCGCTATTGAATATAACCTCAATGCGAGTGTCCCCTTGCGCTGTCTTATATAGCAAGATGTTGGATTCCATAGAGTTTTGTATGAGCTCTGTTGTCGGTACAGACTGTGAGAAATACTCCCTTGCCAGCTGTACCAACGCTTTCTTCCTATCCGCATTCTCTGCTATAATCATACAAGCCATACGAGACAGATGAAAGACATTCAACTTTCTATAAGCCCCACTACCGAGCTTGACCATATCAACCGCTTGGTTGAAATGGTCGTCTATTTCCATTCCCTTTTGGTTGGCTACGGCAATAGCCTTGTCGATGACTCTTTGGAATTTCCAATTTGCAGAATATCCCATGGCACTGCATAGGTCACGCGAACTCCAGTACTCCTTGTCGCTCTCGTTCGTCCTGCGTATCTCTTCGAACGTAGGGCGCATATCCTGTATGTTGTCTTTGTCTGTCATATTATGTATCTTCTTAAATGATATTTCAACCAAATCACCAGCCATTAGCTGACGATTTGGTGTCTTTTGGCTTTAATTCTTTGCAAAGATACAACAAATATATTGGAAGCACTACTTGCTGAATAGAATTTTATTTGTAACTTTGCACGCGGTATTTAAATCACAATAGAATCAATGAGAATTAAAGACAAACGGAATATGAAGCTGCAATGGACTAAGTTCGTTGTAGTTATTGTGTTGTACCTGCTTTTCCTCCTTTGGCTCAAGAGCTGGCTCGGACTCGTCGTCGTACCTTTTATATATGACGTGTATATCTCACGAAAGATACGCTGGGACTGGTGGAAGGACTGCGAGAACCCCTGGCGCATGATAATGTCGTGGGTGGATGCCCTCGTCTTCGCCCTCGTGGCCGTTTACTTCATCAACCTCTTCTTCTTCCAGAACTACGTCATCCCGTCGTCGTCGCTGGAGAAGTCCCTGCTCACTGGCGACTACCTCTTCGTCTCCAAGGCTACGTATGGTCCGCGCATACCGCAGACCCCTCTGACGCTGCCCCTCACGCAGCATACCATCCCCGTTATCGGCACCAAGTCGTACATAGAATGGCCCCAGTGGGACTACCGCCGCGCCCCCGGCTACGGCGAGCTGAAGCTCAACGACATAGTCGTGTTCAACTACCCGGCCGGCGACACCGTGGTTTCCGAACCACGCTACCAAGCTGCCGACTACTACGCCATGTGCTATTCCTTTGGCGCGCAGATACTCCAGCAGCAGGGCATCCGTGGCAACCTCGACAGCCTCTCTCAGCTGCAACTGCGCAAGTACTACAGCATGGCCTACCAGGCCGGACGCTCGTATATCATGCAGAATCCCAACGACTTCGGCACGCTCATAGCACGCCCCGTAGACCGCCGAGAGAACTACGTGAAGCGCTGCGTCGGTCTGCCCGGCCAGACGCTGCAGATAAAGAACCGCATCATCTACCTCGACGGCAAGGCCAACAAGGAGCCGGACAACGTGCAGTACACGTACCACGTGAAGCTGAAGCAGCCCATACCAGAGGACATGATTGATGAGTACAACATCTCGCAGGAAGACCTCACGCAGCTCAACCAGTCGGGCGTGATGCCGCTCACCTCATACGCTGCCAAGGCCCTCGCCGCACGCAAGGACATCGTCAGCTCCATCTCGCTCAACCAGGAGCAGTATGTCGGCGAGACCTATCCGCTCAATGCACGCTACGGTTGGACGCGCGACAACTACGGTCCCATCTGGATACCGAAGAAGGGCGAGAGCGTGAAGCTGACGCTGGAGAACCTCCCCATCTACGAGCGTCCTATCCGCGTCTACGAAGGCAACGACCTGGAGGTTACTGCCGACGGCAAGATACTCATCAACGGCAAGCCCGCCACGTCCTACACGTTCAAGATGGACTACTACTGGATGATGGGCGACAACCGCCACAACAGTGCCGACTCCCGCTACTGGGGCTTCGTGCCCGAGGACCACATCGTCGGCAAGCCAATCTTCATCTGGTGGTCTACCAACGCCGACAAGAAGGGCTTCTCAGCCATCCGCTGGAGCCGCCTCTTCCGTTTTGTGGACGACATAAAGTAAATATTTAGCGTGGGCTGAAAGCCCTATACTACATAGCCCAGGGCAACGCCCTGGGTTTTTGTTTGTGTGTAAGAGCGCGCCCTGTAAGGGCAAAAGTCCATAGAATAGCGTATGACAGTTTATGTACTTTTGCCCTTACAGGGCGGTGGTTGACTGTCCGTGTATACCCAGGGCGTTGCCCTGGGCTATGTAGTGATGGGCTTTCAGCCCGGTGGGGCATATGTGTCGTCGGTCCTGCTTTTTGCCCTCAATGATGGGGTGGTAAATAAACGCCGAGATGCCCACCTTTTGGGCATCTTGTTCTCGCGGCTCGGGCATCGTGTTCTCACGGCTTGGGCATCGAGTGCCCGGGCTTTGGGCATACCCCATCTTTTTAAGAGTCTACAACGGCGTGGAAATGAGGCGTTAGCGGCGTTGCCCGCAGTTTGAGGGATTGTAACAACATTTTAATGTACGTTAGAGGAAAAAATGAGTGGCAAAATGGTAAATTTGCTCCCGTTTAACATAGTTTAACTGTCACTAAACGTAATTTTATAGGGGGGGGTAGAAATGAATAAAGATTTTTTTGTACCTTTGCAAGCATCTATTTACGTTTTAGACCTGTCAACTTAACGTCATGGAACTTCATGTAATTTGTATCGCTGTCATCGTGCTACTAGTTGCAATGACAGTATGGTTATATCTTACTAACAATTCTCTGCGCCGCGGCATCAACCAGCGTGACGAAGATATCGTCAATTTTAAGGCAAGATGCGACAAGGCAGAAAGAGCCAATAAGATGAAGGATTTTTACGTTCAGAATATGAGCCACGAAATCCGCACCCCCTTGAACGCAGTAATGGGATTCTCGCAGTTGTTGAGCATCCCTGGGCTACCCGTCTCCGACGAAGACAAGGAGAAGTACGGCCAACACATCCAGAACAATGGCCGGATGCTGATGATGCTCGTCGACGACATCCTTAACATCTCGGACATAGAGTCCGGCGCGTTCTCATGCACCAAGCACGAGGAGCGTGTCAACGAGGTATGCCGTGCCGCCCTGGCTTCCGTGGAGTACCGCGTGCAGCCGGGAGTGGAGCTGAAGATAGAGACCGCTTTCGACGATGACTTCACCATCTACTCAGACTCCCGTCGTGTTCAGCAGGTTCTCACCAACTACCTCACCAACGCCTGCAAGCACACGAAGAAGGGCTCTATAACCCTGAGTGCCGCCAAGGGCAAGCGTGAAGGCTGGATAGAGTTTGCCGTAACGGATACGGGCGTGGGCATCAAGCCCGAGCTGGCCAACAACCTCTTCGAGCGTTTCGTAAAGCTCAACAACAACGTTGCCGGCACTGGCATCGGCTTGAACATCTGCATGCGTATAGCCCAGGTGATGCACGGCGAGGTAAGCCTCGACACCACCTACACCAATGGTGCCCGCTTCGTCTTCGCTATGCCTATCGAGAAGGCCTAGCCCCTGCTGCCACGCTAATGACATTTTAGGACTCCAATTGCCGTGGAATGCATTTTACGCCAATGAAATCTTTTAACGTTAATTGCCGTTAATTGACCGTTAATTGACCATTAATTTTAAGTTTCTCCCATCCGGATGGAAAAGAAAAATATTAATGGATAATTAACGGTCAATTAACGGCAATTAACGTTAAAAATAACAATTAGCGTAAAAATAACAATTGGCGTAAAAATACCCATTGGCGTAAAATAAGGATTAGCGTCGGAGTATTAGCACCCAGATGGCTACGAGGATGAGTATTCCGCCGATTATCGTGAAGGCGTCGAAGGGCTCGTTGAGGACGAGGATGCCTATGAGCATGGCGGTTAGCGGCTCGAAGGCTCCTAGGATGGCTACTATGTTGGTGTCTATGGCGCGCAGGGCTATGGTGAGGCAGATGTTGCTGAACGCCGTGGGGATGAGGCCGAGCAGGATGAGGTTTATCCAGTCGGCCGAGCACGTGCCCATGGCCAGTCCGTCGCCGAGGGTGAAGGCGTAGAGGATGGCTATCACCATGGCGTTGAAGAAGACGTAGAAGGTCAGCTTCAAGGCTGGCATCTTGCTTATTCTCATCAAGGGCAGGATGAAGAGGTACAGTCCGTAGGTGATGCCGGCACCGATGCCGAAGGTGAGTCCCATGAGGCTCACGTCGGCTAGGCTTTTGAAAGCTCCCGAGAGCATTGCCACGCCTACTATTGCCAGTAGCATTGCCGCCAGCAGTTGCCACGTGGGACGCTGGTGCAGGAATACTATGCCGGCGATGGCGCACCAGATGGGATCGGTGTAGAGCAGCGAGGTGCCCACGCCGGAGGCTATGTATTTGTAGCTGGCGAAGAGGCACAGCGCGCTGACGATGTACATGGCGGACAGGACGCTGATGCAGAGGAAGTCGCGCAGGGAGATGCGCAGGCTGACCTGACGGCAGAGCAGCATCGCCAGCATGCCGAGACATCCGAAGAAGAAACGGTAGATGATGATGCTCAGGTAGTCCATGCCGTTGGCAACGACAGGTATGGTGAACATGGGTATCATGCCGAACGTGGCACCGGCGATTATCGCCATGATGTAACCCTTGGCTAATTCATAATTCATAATTCTTAATTCTTAATTGGCAATTCCTAATTCCTAACTCCTAATCTTTTATGCTAAGTAGATTATGAATAGGAAGGTTATTAGCCATGCGGCTACTACGAGCTGGATGGAGCGGTCGCGTAGGATGACTTTTGTCGGGTCGCCAGTTTTTTCGTCTACTACGGCGATTTGTATGTAGCGCAGAAGGCCGATGATGACGTAGGCGCTGGTGAGGTAGATGTACGGCGTGCCGAAGTTGGCCACTACCTCTGGGGATACCGTGTACATTATATAACATACGAGCATCACGCTGCCGGAGATGGTGATGGCCTGGTTGATGAAGGTGAGGTTGTAGCGCGACGTGTTGTGGCGCGGTGCTTCGCCCGTCTTGTTCATGCGGAGCACGTCGTCGCGGCGCTTGGCGAAGGAGAGAAAGAGAGTCAAGAGGAACGTCATCATCACCAGCCACTGCGAGGGCATTATGTCCGTTGCCATGCCACCGGCCAGTATGCGTAGTACGAAGCCGAAGGATATGATGCATACGTCGATGATGGCCAGTCGCTTCAGTCGCCAACAGTAGGAGAGGTTGAGGCACCAGTAACCCACTATGACGGCGGCCGTATACATGAAGTCGTCGCTGTCTAGCAGTGTGAGTACGCCGATGGCCGCCGCCAGCATCACTACCATCATGGCGTATGCCAGCGTCTCGCTGACGGCACCGGAGGCCACGGGGCGGTGGCACTTGACGGGGTGTCGGCGGTCGGCCTCCACGTCGATGACGTCGTTGAAGCAGTAGATGCTGGACGCTGCAAAGGAGAAGCCGAAGAAGGCTATGATGCTGTTCATTAGCTGGTGGACATCGGTGAGGTGCCCTCCGAAGAACAGCGGCAGGAAGACGAAGGTGTTCTTTATCCACTGGTGCGGACGGAGAACCTTTATTAATTCATAATTCATAATGCAGAATTCATAATGGGTAATTCATAATGCAGAATTCATAATGGGTAATTCATAATGCAGAATTCCTAATTCCTAATTAGTTCCTTATGCTCTTTATCAGTTTTTGGAAGATTAGGGCCAGTACTATTGTTGTGACTATGTAGAGGACCAGGCCGTCGAGGATAGCGCCGCCACGGCTGATGGGGATGAATATCTTTCTCGTTATGGGGTGGCAGACGAAGATGGCGGACGAGAGGATGCCGAGCCAGTTGAGCGGGCTGAGCCAACGCTCGGGGATGGTCTTGATGAGCGCCACGTTGAAGACGACGACGAGGGCTGGGGCCCAAAGCCACAGGTGGAAGTTCTGCGAGAAGAGCACTACGCCGACGGCGGAGAGGACGGTGAGGACGGGCCAGCGCAAGGGGAGAGTAGTCAGGTTACCTCCGATGATCCTTGTGCTGCGCGCTGCAAGGAGTCCCATACCGAAGGGCAGCATGCCGCCGATGCAGTTGTAGCGTATCTGGTTGATAGCATCGCCGTTGGGGTCGCCGTAGCAGAGGGCTTGTATGGCCCAACAGACGAGTATGGCGGTGATGGTCCACATCCACGGGCGGCGGTAGAGCACCAGGCGGTATATGATGTACAGCTGCATCATCAGTCCGAAGAACCAGTACGGGCCGGGCCAGATGCTGTGGTCGGGGTCGGGGAATAAGTTGATTGTCATGGTGAGCTGGGTCACTATGTCCGTCCACGTCCAGTGGTGGCGGCCCGGTGTTATCCAGTCTACCGTAGCGAAGCTGGTGAAGCCCAGCAACAGCATGGGGAAGAGCTTCATGAAGTGCTTCTTGATGAACTCCCATGCCGACTCGTCGATGGTTAGGTCCTGTTCGTATTTCTGCACCAGTCCGTAGCCGCTGAGGAAGAGGAAGACGGGCACGCCGTAGTGGCCGAAGAAGGAGAAGAGCTGCAGCAGTATGTCGTCTGAGGGCGAGAGGAGCATCTTCATCATGCGGTCCAGGCGGTCCTGCCCGAACTGGTACTCGTTCTCCTTTACCATCGGACCGAGCCAATGGAGGAAGTTATGCAGGAAAATGCCCAGTATGGCGAAGCCGCGCATGGCGGAGCATTGTATCTTTGTGAGTGTCATTTTCTAGAATTTGTCGTAGTCTGTGGTGTTCTTTAGTATGCGTGGCCGCTTGGCGTTGTACTGCGGCGAGAGGAGGTCGTACTCCGGTCGGTAGGCGGGGGTGTGTATGCCGGCCAGTCCGAGCAGCAGGTGCGACAAGGCGTCGGTCATGTACGGCTTGTTCTTGGCCTGCTTTATGGCGCGTGCGATGTCGGGGTGGGAGCGTCTGTATTTGCGTGTGCAGTATATCCACATCGGTATGCGGAACTCCTCGTCGGCCAGGCGTTTGCTGATGACGGCGTCGTGCATTCTGCCGCAGAAGTGGCGCACGCCGGGACCGAAGACTTCTTCGCCGTGGTCGGAGAGGTAGACGATGATGGCGTCGTCGTTCTTGAAGCGCTCCACTATCTGGTTCACGACGGAGTCGTTGTACCATACGGCATTGTCGTAGTCGGCAAGGGCTTTGCGGCGTTTCTCCGTGAGGTCCATGTCGTTGGGGTAGTCGTCCTTGCCGAATTTCTTCTTGGAGTTGGGGCAGCGCACGCGGTAGTTGACGTGCTGGCCCATGAGGTGGAAGATGGTGAGGTTGGCCCCCTTACGCTGTTCGGCTGGTATGTCGTCGAAGTCAGAGAGCAGTCCCTCGTCGAAGACGTGCAGCTTGTCGTTGCGCAGGTCGAACTGTGCCGCGCTCGTCTTGGGGTTGTTGAGGAAGAATCCGCCGCTGAAGTCGTAGACCGCCTCCTTGGCTTGCGGCAGGAACTGGTTGGTGAGGAACGTGACGCGGTAGCCGGCCTGGCGGAAGAGTTGGCAGAAGAGCGGATAGTCGCACCAGTCGGCGGTGTCGCCCACGCAGTATGTTGTCATCAAGTGCTTGAATACGAAGCTGGTGAGGTTCCACGGCGACACGACGTCCTCCAGTGGCGTGAGCAGTCCCTGGTGCTTCATGCGCACTTGGTTTGGCATGTTTGGCTTGTCGTAACCGTAGAGTTGCGCGTGGCGTTTGTTGAAGCTCTCGCCGATGATGAGCACGATGTTGGGTGACGTGGTGGAGCAGGAGTCTACGCGCGCCCGATTGAGTTGGTTGATAAGTCTATCCAACTGGCGTGCTATCAGTTCGTTGCTGCGAATGGAGAATGCCAGTCGCATGGGCGGTTGGTACATCTCCGTATGTGGGCGGTAGGCGAGCGAATGCTCCACTTCGCCGATGGTCTCGCGGGTCATCGTGTGGACGTAGAGTCGCTTGTTCTCCAGTCCGAGGTAGCCCAGCGTCACTATGGCTACTAGCATCACGACGTTGTCGGCCCATGTGCCCCAGCGTGGCAGGTGCAGACGGCTGAAGAAACTTAGGGACAGTACTTTGTTCTTATAGCGTTTCCAGAGAATAGCGGTGATGACGTGGCAAAGCGGAACGAGTGCGATGAGTCCCACTTCGCTCAGCAGAATGTCGGGGGAGAGATAGTTGGAGAAGAACTCGCTGGCCTCGTTGCTGTTCGTCTCGCCGATGAGTAGGAGCATGGATGGGTTCAGCGTGCTGCCGAACTTTACGAAGCAGAAGGTGTCCACGATGTACAGTGCATAAAGAAAGACATACACCACGGCTTTGATGGGGAGGCGTAGCGGTATGGTGCGCTTACGTATGTGCAGCGTCTTGGGAATAAGAAGCAAGATGGCGCTGAGGACGTAAACGTCAAAAAGAAGTTCCGGGTAGGTGTTGTCGTAGATGTGTGCCGTTTTGTACGGCGGAAGGGTGGCGTATGCGCTGACCAACCCCAGTATGAAAAGGAAGAGGAAGGCGCGCGAGAAGAGAGGTTTTAACAGTGTTGGCATGTTGCTCAGTGTTGTACGAAATATGGCAGTAAGGGCGCGTTTGCCCAATGTATAAGTGCATGCAAAAGTAATTAAAAGCTGACGAACGAACAAATATAATATGTTAAAACTTTTGGCTCGCCAAATTAGTTTTAGTATCTTTGCACGGAAAAGTGTAAATTTATCTTATGCAGGAAAAGGAAATAAACTACGGCGCTGCCATGAAGCAGCTCGAAGAGATAGTAAGGAGGATGGAAAGCGACCAGCTCGACATCGACTCGCTGGGCAAGGAACTCTTGGCAGCCAAGGGGCTGCTGAATGTATGCCGCGACAAACTCACCAAGACGGAAGCAGAAATACAGAAGATACAAAACCAAACCCAACAATGACTTTATATCCAAAACTCATAACCGACGCGCTGGCCACTGTCACGTACGCCGGAACGAAGAAGAACATCATAGAGAGCGAGATGCTCGCAGACCAGCCGAAGATAGACGGCATGAAGGTGGAGATAGTGCTCCTCTTCCCGAAGGAGACAGACCCCTTCCTGAAGTCGACGCTGAAGGCCTGCGAGGCAGCCATACACTACCACGTGTCCAAGGAAGTGGAAGTGACGATAAAGACAGAGTTCAAGTCGGCCCCACGTCCCGAGGACGACAAGCTCCTCCCCGAGGTGAAGAACATCATCGCCGTCAGCTCCGGCAAGGGCGGTGTGGGCAAGAGCACCGTCAGTGCCAACCTCGCCATCTCGCTCGCCCGTCTGGGTTATAGCGTAGGTCTGCTCGACACGGATATCTTCGGACCTTCCATGCCGAAGATGTTCCAGTGTGAGGACGCACGCCCGTATGCCGTGGAGAAGGACGGCCGTCAGCTCATAGAGCCTATCGAGCAGTATGGCGTGAAGATACTCTCCATCGGTTTCTTCGTAAACAAGGACACCGCTACGTTGTGGCGCGGCGGCATGGCATGTAGCGCACTGAAGCAGCTCATCGCCGACGCCGACTGGGGCGCGCTCGACTACCTCATCCTCGACACCCCGCCGGGAACGTCCGACATTCACCTCTCGCTCCTACAGACACTCTCCATCACGGGTGCCGTCATCGTCAGCACGCCGCAGCAGGTGGCACTCGCCGATGCGCGCAAGGGCATAGACATGTACACCAACGACAAGGTCAACGTGCCCATCCTCGGTCTGGTGGAGAACATGGCATGGTTTACCCCTGCCGAGCTCCCCGAGAACAAGTACTACATCTTCGGCAAGGAGGGATGCAAGAACCTCGCAGCCGAGATGAACGTCCCCCTGCTCGCCCAGATTCCGCTAGTACAGAGCATCTGCGAGAATGGTGATGCAGGCACGCCAGTAGCCCTCGACGTAGCGTCCATGACCGGTCAAGCCTTCATCGCCCTGGCCCAAAGCGTAGTCACCGTAGTGAACCGCCGCAACGCCGAAAGAGCCAAGACCCAGCGCGTGCAGGTGAAGGACTGATAGCTGTGGATAACTATAGTTAGGATATTGATTGCGAGTTAAAAAGAAAGAGAACAGGATGAAGAGATACGCAATGATTGTTGGCGCAATGGCGATGGCTCTGTCTGTACAGGCGGAGTCGTACAGCTCGTTGTGGAACCAGTATAAGGCGGCTGAGGACAAGGACCAGCCCAAGACCGCCATTGCCGTGCTGAGGAAGATACAGAAGAAGGCGCAGAAGGACCGGAGCTACGGCAACCTTTTGGCTGCCCTGACACGCGAACTGCGCCAGCACGCTGAGGTGTCCGCAGACTCCCTCAACGCGCGCCGATCTATGCTGAAGGCACAGAGCAAGGCGTGGCACGCACAGGGCGAAGGCGTACTGGCAACCCTCTGCGACGTGGCGGCGTGCCAGTTTGGCGAAGGCAAGGAAGTGGCCGACATCGACTCGCTCCTCGCCTCCCGCGATGCCGCCGTATACACCAAGGCGAACGCCACGGCGGCTTACGTGCCCTTCCTCGAAGAGGGCAAGAGCAGTCAGTATTGCAACAACGACCTGCTGCACGTCATCGGACTGCATACCGCGCAGTACGATGCCCTCATGCGCTACTACGGCGCACAGGGCAACGGCAAGGCAGTCTGCTTCATCGCTCCTATGAGCATAGAACTGAGCAACAAGGAGAAGGACATTCAAAAACTCGACTCGCTAATCTCCCTCTACGGCGACCTGCCCGAATGCGGCGCACTGGCACTGCCAAAGCTCGAACTGATAGAGTTTGATGCCACCAATTCCTACGGATACGATAAGGAGAGGGCAAAGAAAGCCCTCGAATGGATAGACGAGGCACTGCGCCGCTGGCCCGCGTACAAAGGCATCAACGTGCTGAAAAACAGTAGGGCGGAGCGGACACTGCCGCAGTTTGCCGTTAGCACCAGTAAGAGTGTGGTGAACACCACCACGCCCGTTGTGTTCCAATTTGAAAATGTGCACAACGTAGACGCGCTGACGTTGACGCTGAAGAGCGACAAGGGGGCGGTGCGCACGTTTAAGCATTCCTTCGCAAAGCACGAGGAATACGAAGAGTACTCCGACACGCTGAACATAGGTCGACTGCCGCTGGGCGAGTGGACTGTAAGAGCCGAGGACGGCAAGGGCAAGATGTGGGAGACGTCAGCGACGCCGCTCTGCGTCACGAACTTGCGCGTGGTCAGCCAGGCGTTGCCGGGCGACAGTACACGCTACGTGGTGGTCAACGACGCGACGGGTCAGCCTGTGCCGGGTGCGACTCTCCGCTTTACTACCATTGATAATAAGAAGACCACTACCACCGCCACGACAGATGCAAACGGCGAGTACGTGAGGAAGGTAAGCGCCCCTTACGATGTCTCAGCGACGAAGGGGGACGACACGGCAGCTCCGACAGCACGCAACTACAGCTGGCGGATGGGCGTGTACACCCCAAGGGACACCGTAGGGTACGGCAATTCGTACACCGACCGCAGCATCTACCGTCCCGGTCAGACCGTGCATGCCGTACTCGTACGCTCGCTGCTCATTAAAGGCACAGAGACAAAGGCAAAGGGCGGCGAGACGTTCAAGGCTGTGCTGTACAACGCGGACAACGAGCAAGTAGAGCAGAAGTCCGTCATCACAGACGAATACGGCACGGCAGCGGTAGACTTCGTCCTGCCGAAAGAGGGCAAGAACGGTCAGTATCGCATAGCATTCATCGGCGCGTCCACCAATGCATACTTCAGCGTGGAGGAGTACAAGCGTCCGGCGTTCGAGGTGAGCATCGATGAACCGAAGCAAGACTACAAAGACGGCGACACGCTGCACGTGAAGGGCTACGCCACGACCTACAGCGGAGTGGCTGTGGCCAATGCTCGCGTAGCATACAAGATATCGCAGGGCTACTCATGGTGGTGGCGCAAGGGCGGCAACGACGTGGTGCTCACCGATACGGTGTACACTCAGTCGGACGGCTCGTTCACGATGACCATGCCAATGACGCTGCCCAAGCAGGACGAGGACGGCAGTCCGTTACGCTGCTGCTTCTACAACATACAGGCGGAAGCCACCGTCACGGACGTTGCAGGTGAGAGTCATACCGCAACCCTCTCGCTCCCGCTGAGCAACCGCAACACCTACCTCAGTTGCGACCTGACGGGTACGCTGCTTGCCGACTCCCTCGTCGCCTTCACCCCAAAGAGAGTGAACGCGCGCGGCACGGCGATAGACGGCACGGTAAAGGTAAGCCTCGATGGCAAACCGTTGGCCTCAGCGCAGGCAAACAAGAAATACACGCTGCCAAAAACGGTAGCGTCCGGCAAGCACACAGTACAACTCGTATGTGAGGGAGATACGGTCAACTGCGACTTCGTGGCGTTCCGCAAGAGCGACACCGTACCGATGACCTACACCCACGACTGGTTCTACGCCTCCTCGGGGAAGTTCGACGAGAAGACCGGCGAGGCATGGATACAGTACGGTTCGTCGGACAAGGACGTGCACGTGGTCTATACCATTGTGGCTAACAATAATGTACTGGAGCGCGGCACGACGAGTCTCAGCAACTCCGTCCGTACGCGTACCTTTATATATAAGGAGGAGTACGGCAACGGCATCTCCATCAGTATGGCGTGGGTGAAAGACGGCAAACTCTATCAGCATACCGCCACCATTACCCGTCCGCTGCCGTCAAAGAAACTGACGATGGAGTGGAGGACCTTCCGCAACAAGCTACAGCCCGGTCAGAAGGAGGAGTGGACCTTGAAGATAAAGAACCCCGATGGTACGCCGGCCAAGGCACAGACCATGGCCGTACTGTACGACAAGTCGCTCGATGCCATACGCCCACATTCGTGGATCATCAGCGACCCACGTAGCATCAGCGTCCCCGTGGCACGCTGGAACTCACGTTCGGCTTACTCGCTTACCTTCGGGGCAAGGGAAGACTATACACGGCTTGACTCTCCGGTGGAGCAGTACACTGTCATTGCCGACGACTGCCGCTGGGGCGACCTGCAGGCACGTGGCCTTTACTCCCTGACACGCAGCAACTTCGCAATGGCAAGACACGCTGCCGTGGGTTCCGTGATGCGGATGGAAGCAGAACCAATGGCATTGATGGACGCTGAGGACCGTTCGGAGGGAAAGAAGTATAAGAATGCGACAAACGGGTCTGAGGAGGAGCAAAAGCCCAACGAGCAGCCATACCGCGAGAACTTCAACGAGACGGCGTTCTTCATGCCTGCACTCGTCACCGACGCAAAAGGCTGCACGTCACTGCGCTTCACCCTCCCCGAGAGCGTCACCACGTGGAGCTTCATGGCCGTGGCACACGACAAGGAGATGCGCCAGGCACTGATGACCGACGAGGCTGTGGCCCAGAAGCAACTCATGATACAGCCGCGCATGCCACGGTTCCTGCGCCAAGGAGACAAGGCAACGGTAAGTGCCTCAGTGGCAAACCTCTCCGGCAAGCCGATGAGCGTAAAGACCACCATGACAATACTCGACCCATGGACCGAGCGCGTCGTAACCAAGCAGGAGAAGACCGTAGCGGTGAAGGCTGGCGAGACGGGAAACGCCACGTTCGACATCAACCCGGCGGACACCCTGTCGTCTTACATCTGCCGCTTCTCGGCCGAGGCACCGGGATATACCGATGGCGAGCAGCACCTCTTGCCTGTGCTCTCTGACGAAGAGGAAGTGACCGAGACACGCTCATACATCCTCACGCAACCGACAGACACCGTCCTTAACTTGCGCGATATGTCTAACGGAACGGGAGCGACAAAGGTGAAGGTGCAGTACACGGACAATCCCGCGTGGCTCATGATGGAGACGCTGCCCGCCGTGGCAAAGGGATGCAGCAGCAATGCCATAAGCCTCTCTACGGCAGTATATGCCAACGTAGCAGCCGCTGCGCTGAAGGACACCGCCGTCGTAGCGGAGAACGAGGCACTGCTGAAGCAACTCGCTGACTTACAGCGTACCGACGGATCATTCTCATGGTGGAAGGGCATGGAAGGCAGTGTCTATATGACTACCGCTGTGGCAAAGACTCTCTCGCGACTCAATGCCATAGCCGGGCAGCAGAGCACGACGAAGCAGATGCTCGACCGTGCCTTCGCCTATCTCAAAATAGAGATGACGAAGCGCGTGGACGAGATGAAGAAGGATGCCAAGAAGAAAGGCTACGAACCGTACATCTCGACGACGGCACTCGACTGGCTCTACGCCCTCACCATTGAAGGTAGAAACGGCGGCGAGGCGGCGGACTACCTTCGTAAGCTAATCGTAAAGGACATGGCCAAGGCGGATATGGAGACCAAGGCAGTGGCCGCCATAGTACTCTACCACAACGGTGAGAAGGCTAAGGCGCGTGAGTTTGCCGAGGCTATAAAGCAGCACACCGTATACCGCGAGGACGTAGGACGCTACTTCGACTCCTACCGCGCCGAGTACCACTGGTGCGACTACCGCATACCGACACAGACCATGGCGATAGAGGCACTGCGCAGTGTGACGCCGGACGACCGGGAGACCATCACGCAGATGCAGCGTTGGCTGCTGAGCTGTAAGCACACCCAGCAGTGGGACACGCCGTACAACACGGTAAATGCAGTGCATGCCTTCTTCTGCGGAGACAAGTCGGTGTTGGCGACTGCCAAGGGCGACACCGTGCTGGTAGACAAGACTGTAGCACCTGTTGAGGCTAAGAACGCGGAAGCCTTCGCCGTGCCAGTCCACAAGACAAGCATTTGCGAGTCGTGGGCTGCGGCGTACGTGACGTACAGGCAGAAGTCCGTCGACATCAAGAGCAGCAGCAACGGCATCAGCGTGAGCCGCGAGGTGGTTGGCGCAAAGAACGCCAAGGTGGGTGACCGCATCAAGGTGCGCCTTACCATTACGGCCGACCGCGACTACGACTTCGTCACCGTCACCGACAACCGTGCCGCTTGTCTCGAACCAGTAGACCAAACATCAGGCTACCGTGGCACGTGGGGCAACGGTTACTATGCCGAGATGCGCGACCAGAAGTCCTGCTTCCACTTCAACCAGCTCAGCAAGGGCGTGCACACCATAGAGACGGAGTACTACCTCGACCGCCAAGGCACATACGCCTCGGGCAGCACCACGGCGGTATGCACCTACGCTCCAGAGTATAGGGCAACAATTCCTGGCACGAAGATGAAGGGCGGAAGCCTAAAGTAAACGACAAAACAGTAACATCATTAGAATGAGACTAAAACAACAGATATACACCATAGCACTATTGCTGGCAGCACAGACGGGCATGGCGCAGAGTCTGGCTACCGTGTTCAAGGACGTGGAGTGCGGACAGATGCTATTCCGGCAGCCCACAACCGTCACCGTCGACGTGCGCAACACGTCGGCCGTGCCAGTGCAGATAAAGGACGTGGACACAGGGTGCGGCTGTACCGTGTCGAAATTTGAACGTACAGACATACAGCCGGGACATTTGGGACACATCAGCTTGACATTCGACTGCAAGCAGTTGGGACACTTCACACGTTTCGTACGTGTGTACGACACGTCGTCTGAGACTCCCGTGGAGTTCAATGTGAGCGGTCAGGTGGTGGCGAAGATAGAGTCATACTCGGGCGAATACCCATACAAGATGGGATCGCTGCTCGCCGATACCAACAGTGTGGAGTTTGACGATGTGCACCGCGGACAGCGCTTCTCCAAGGAGATACACATACTCAACCCGACGGGCAAGAATGCTACGCCGGTGCTGCTTCGTCTGCCGTCGTACCTGCAGGCCGACATGCGCCCGGCTACGCTCGGTCCGAAGCAGAAGGGCGTGATGACGGTGACGCTGAAGTCAAAGGAACTGCGCGACGACGACTACGGTCTGATGCAGTCCACCGTATACCTTGGCAGCAACAATGCCGACCGCGTCAATCAGGATAAGGAAATTGCCATCTCGCTAGTGCTGCTGCCGCCGGCAGTGGCCAAGGACGACCCAAGCCGACAGTATGCACCATGCATGGAGATGTCCAAGAGCTCCATAGACTTGTCTATGTTGCAACAGAAGTCTAAGGCGCATGACGAGATAACGATAACCAACACCGGCAAGTCCGTGTTGGAGATACAAAAGCTACAGATGTTCACGACGGGACTGGAGGTGTCCCTCAGCGACTCCAAGATAGAGCCAGGCAAGAGCGCCGCGCTGCACGTCAGTGCAAAGGCAAAGCAACTGAAGAAGGTGCGACACCGCCCACGTGTCATCATGATTACCAACGACCCCAACCAGCAGAAGGTTGTGCTGCACGTAGACGGGGTTAAGAAGTAAAAGGAAGTATAAAGGACGGTAATTTATAGAACCATCGGAGGAAGAATATGGACCATCCAGAGAACAGCGAAGAATATAAGGGCTTGACCGTCAACAAAGGTGTGGAGTCGAAGCCTACTGTGAATCCTTACCTCAACCGTAAGAAGTTTGCACGCAGGGAGTTCACCGTCGACGAGATGGTGGAGGGTATACTGCGTGGAGATGTCACTATGCTCTCGCGTGCCGTGACACTGGTGGAGAGCACCAATCCTGCGCACCAGGTGAAGGCGCAGCAGGTGGTGGAGCGCTGTCTGCCCCATAGCGGCAAGTCGATGCGCATAGGCATCAGCGGTGTGCCGGGAGCAGGAAAGTCCACGTCGATAGACCAGTTTGGTCTGCACGTCCTGGAGCGCAGCGGCGGCAAGCTGGCCGTCCTCGCCATCGACCCCTCTTCGGAGCGTTCAAAGGGAAGCATCCTCGGCGACAAAACACGTATGGAGAAACTCGCCATACACCCCAACACGTTCATACGCCCTAGTCCGTCGGCAGGCAGTCTGGGCGGCGTGGCACGCAAGACGCGCGAGACAGTGATACTATGCGAGGCGGCCGGATTCGACAAGATATTCATAGAGACAGTAGGGGTGGGGCAGAGCGAGACGGCGTGCCACTCTATGGTAGACTTCTTCCTCCTCATACAGGTGGCCGGAACCGGTGACGAGTTGCAGGGCATAAAGCGCGGCATCATGGAGATAAGCGACGGCATCGTCATCAACAAGTGCGACGGCGACAACGTGAAACGCTGCCAAATGGCCGCCCAGGGATTCCGCAACGCTCTCCACTTCTTCCCCACGCCGGAGAGCGGATGGCTGCCAAAGGTGATGACGTACTCCGGCTTCTACGGCTACGGCATCAAGGAGGTATGGGACATGATATACGAGTACTTCGACTTCGTCAAGGACAACGGATACTTCACCCTACGCCGCCAGCAGCAGAACAAATACTGGATGTACGAGACCATCGACAACACCCTGCGCAACCGTTTCTACAACAATCCCGACATAAAGAAGGCATTGGCAGAGATGGAACAGCGTGTGGAGGCAGGAGAAAAGACCTCCTTCATGGCGGCGTACGACCTGTTGGATTATTACAAGACAATATCAAAATGATAGTAGAAATAGACAGCGGCTCCGGCTTCTGCTTTGGCGTGACTACCGCCATAGAGAAAGCCGAGGAAACACTGCGCGAGGGAAAACAACTCTATTGCCTCGGCGACATAGTACACAACGGTATGGAGTGCGAGCGACTGCGCAACGTGGGACTGGAGACCATCGACCACGATGAGTTTGCCCAGTTGCGCAATGTCACCGTACTGCTGCGTGCCCACGGTGAGCCACCGGCTACGTACGAGAAGGCACAGCAGAACGACATCAATATCATAGATGCCACCTGCCCCGTGGTGCTCGCCCTACAGAAGCGCATCAAAAGACGCTACGAGGAGATAAAGAAAAACGCGGACCGCAAGGCGGACATCGTCATCTTCGGAAAGAAAGGACACGCCGAAGTGCTCGGACTGGTAGGACAGACAGAGGGCACGGCAATAGTCATAGAGCACGCCGAGGATGCCGAGAGGCTCGACTTCTCCCACGACATATACCTGTACTCCCAGACTACAAAGTCGCTCGAGGAGTTTCACCGGGTGATAGACTACTGCCAGGCGCACATGAAGGAAGGGGCGACGTTCCAGTCGTTCGATACCATATGCAGACAGGTGGCAAACCGTATGCCCAACATCTGTCAGTTCGCCACGCGCCACGACCTGGTGCTCTTCGTCTGTGGAAGAAAGAGCAGCAACGGAAAGGTGCTCTACAACGCCTGCAAGGAGCAGAATCCCAACACTTACCTCATAGAAGGTCCCGAGGAGATACTGCCCCAGTGGCTGAAGGACATCAACAGCGTAGGCATCTGCGGTGCTACGAGTACCCCAAAGTGGTTGATGGAACAATGTAAGACTAAGATATACGAATTATGACTAAGAAGATTACAATAGCAATAGACGGCCACTCTTCATGCGGAAAGAGCACCATGGCCAAAGACCTCGCTAAGGAGGTAGGATATGTATACGTAGACACGGGCGCCATGTACCGTGCGGTTACACTCTACTCGATGCGCAACAACCTTTTTAAGGCAGACGGAGAGGTGGACCTTGCGGCCCTGGAGCAAAAGATGGGCGACATCGTCGTGTCCTTCAAGTTCAACGCAGAGGCAGGAAAGCCAGACACGTATCTCAACGGCGAGCTCGTAGAGAAGGAGATACGCTCGCTGGACGTGTCGCAGCGTGTCAGCAAGATAGCCGCCGTGCCTTTCGTGCGTGAAGCCATGGTGGCGCAGCAGCGTGAGATGGGCAAGGAGAAGGGCGTTGTCATGGACGGCAGAGACATCGGCACCACCGTATTCCCAGATGCAGAACTGAAGGTGTTCGTCACCGCCAGCGCAGAGGTGCGCGCCCAGCGTCGCTACGACGAACTGCAGGCAAAGGGAATGCCGGCTGACTACGAGGACATACTGAAGAATGTTCAGGAGCGCGACTATATCGACTCACACAGAGAGACATCGCCACTGCGACAGGCAGAGGATGCTCTGCTCCTTGACAATAGCAATATGACTATACCGGAGCAGAAGGAATGGCTGATGGACAAGTTCCGCAAAGCTTCATCTGAGGCGTAACAGAACTTGTAAAGCAGCTGAGGCTATAACTGACAATAGAAAGCCCTTGAGGCATGACTGATATGAAGGATAACGACACTATAATATATAATGTAGAGGAAGAGCGTCCGCAACAGACGCTTGCCGAGCGTCACCTCGTGCTGCAGGACTCCGGCGAGGAACTCCTGCCGGAGATAAACGAAAAGGGCGACGTGCTGCGTGCCATTACGCGTGCTGAGGCTCAGGACGGCAAGCAGATGCTGCTGCACCCCGTAGTACATTTGCACGTGTACAACAGCAAGGGCGAGTTGTACCTACAGCACCGCGCCGCATGGAAAGCCGTGCAGCCGGACAAGTGGGACACCGCTATGGGGGGACACGTGGACTACGGCGAGACGGTGCGACAGACGTTGGCGCGCGAGGTCTTCGAGGAGATAGGTATGCGCCCCGAGGACTACGAGCCGAAGTTCCTGAAGAAGTACGTCTACCAAAACGAGCTATACCGTGAGATGGTTTACGTCTTCTCCACTGTCTACGACGGACCACTGTCGCCCAGCGAGACGGAGACAAGTGGCGGACGCTTCTGGACGCTCGACGAGATAAGGCAGAACATAGGCAAGGGAGTGTTCACGCCCATGTTCGACCAGGAGTTCCCTACGCTGCCGCTACCTTGACGGTGTTTATATACTAAAGATAATGAAGATGGCAAAGATACTGATTGTAGAGGATGACTTGACCTTCGGAACCATGATAAAGACGTGGTTGGGGAAGAAGGGATTTCAGACGGAGAAGGTGACTACTGTGCGCGCCGCACTCAACTTCCTCGTGGAGAACGGCGACACCGACCTCGTGCTGTCTGACCTCAGACTGCCCGACCACGACGGACTGCGCATTTTGCAGTGGACAAAAGCCCACGGCATGGACGTGCCGTTTATCGTGATGACGAGTTACGCCGAAGTGCAGAACGCAGTGCTTGCCATGAAGTCCGGTGCTTCCGACTACATCTCCAAGCCTTTTCCGCCTGACATGCTGCTGGATAAAATCAAAGAGGCACTGAAGGGGAAAACTGTTGCCAACGATGGGGGCAGA
Source organism: Oscillospiraceae bacterium (assembly GCA_963588475.1). Taxonomy (GTDB): domain Bacteria; phylum Bacteroidota; class Bacteroidia; order Bacteroidales; family Bacteroidaceae; genus Prevotella. The sequence continues at coordinate 109,298 of CAVAHD010000003.1, forward strand.
CCTTCCAAACCACTGCGCACAGGAGAGACGAAGTCTGCTGTACAGAAGCAATCTAAACAAGCTGAAGGTAGGCAGACGGAGGGTGCGGGTACACCAAGGTATCTAGAAGGTAACAGCGAGACATCGCGCCAACTGTACAGTTACGTATCGCTCGTTGCACCTACACCAATGTCGGTGCTTATTCTCGGTGCAAGCGGCACGGGAAAAGAGTATGTGGCACGTCGCATACACCAGCAAAGTCCACGTGCAGACAAGCCTTTCTTTGCTTTGGACTGTGGTGCAATACCAAAAGACGTGGCGGCTTCGGAGTTCTTCGGTTATAAGAAGGGTGCCTTCACCGGGGCCGACCAGGACAAGAAGGGCGCGTTTGAGACGGCAAACGGCGGCACGCTGTTTCTCGATGAAGTGGGAAACCTAAGTTACGAGGTGCAGGTGCAACTGCTGCGTGCCTTGCAGGAACGCAAGGTAAGGCCGTTGGGCAGCACGGAGGAAATAGCCATCGATATAAGGCTCGTCTGTGCTACCAACGAAAACCTTGTGCAGGGTGTCGCTGACGGCAAGTTCCGCGAGGACCTTTACCACCGCATCAATGAGTTCACCGTCTACATGCCCGAACTGAAAGACCGTGGGACAGACCTCTTCCTCTTTGCAGACCTCTTCATACGACAGGCAAACGAGGAACTGGGCAGACAGGTGAGCGGACTCGACGACAAGGCATCTGAACGCATCGCCACCTACGACTGGCCCGGCAATCTGCGCGAACTGAACAACGTGATGAAGCGTGCCACGCTGTTGGCAAAAGGCAGCTATATAACCGTAGAAGAACTGCAGCAGAGCATGAACCAGCTCCGCCCAGCGACTACCACCGTGCCACTGCGCGACGAACAGAGCGAACGACAACGCATAGAAGCGGCGATACAGGCCGCCGACGGCAACAAGAGCAAGGCAGCACAACTGTTGGGAGTAGACCGAAAGACGCTCTACAACAAGCTAAAGAAGTACGACATGTAGCAACTCAAGAAGTGCGATATCAGCTGTGCCATGCCAAACGGCAATGTCTATAAAGTGGGGAATCCCCAAGGCGTTCCACAATGTCTTGGGGATTTTTTCCACACTTTCCACACATGCCGTAAAGTGTGGAGTCATAAGCTTTGCTTGATTATCAGTGATATAGCGAACATGTACCATTGTTGGCACGCCCGTTGCGATTTAATATGGCGAATAACAGCAATAACATTCACAACATTATATCACCAACTAAAAACTTACAGAATTATGAAAAAGTTCGCAATCGTAGCAATCGCAGCAATCGCAATGGTATCAGCTAACACAGTATTCGCAGCAGACGACGCACAGTGCCCTTCTAAGGCTACAGAGACCGCAGCTCCTGCAGACACAACAGTTGCAGCTCCAGCAGCTCCAGCAACACCAGCTCCTGCTGACACAGCAGCTGTAGCAAAGTAAAATACAAACAACGTCAAAGTGTGCAAAAATGATAAAGGTATGCCCCCAGAAAGGAGGCATACCTTTTTTCTGCCTTATAATGGGCAGTAGTACACGACTTATTTTGTAACTTTGCACAGAAAATTTGAACGTAAGAAAAGCAGTACCAAAGGATGCAGAAGAACAATGTCACACTGAAAGTAGCGGTAGGATATACCATTGTTGCCCTCGTAATGGCGGTGGCAATGGCACTCGTGTATGTCAACACCACCTCGTTGTTGGAGGTGAACAGAACTACACAAGAGTACGTCCGCAAGCGTGACGCGGCTGACAGCACCATGTCTGCACTGCTGAAGGAGGAACAGACCACCCTCCGACAACTGGCGGAGGCTCTTAAGAAGGGTAACACCAAGAACTATCTGCACGAGAAGGTGCGCGACCTTAACGCCGGGCGCGACTCCGTCGTGGTACAACGCATGACACCGCAGGTGCGTCAAGCCGAGAACACCACCGTTGAAGTGGTGAAGACAAAGAAGGGCTTCTTCAACAGACTGGCGGATGCCTTTCGCAAGGAGCACGCCGAGACAATCAGCGTGAAGCGCGACCGCAACGCCGTGGAGGTGGACTCCGTGGCGGCTCCCGTCAACGTGGCGGAGGATGTTGCTGACATTTTGGAGGAGATAGACCGTCAGGAGAAGTCGGCAGCACGCAGTCGGCGCGATGCCGTCTCCAAAGAAATGCAGGACCTACAGCTGGTCAACGCCCAACTCGCCATACGCTCCGCCAAGCAACTGGGCGACGTGTACCGCCAGGAGCGCGACTCCATGCAGCAGACCATCGACAAGGCGATGGAGACAAGTCGCAATCTGCTCTGGCAGATAGCCCTACTTGCAGCCGTTGCCATAGCCACCGCCATCGTCCTTTCCTATTATATATGGAGAGACACGCAGCGCGAACGGATATACCGAGAGGACCTTGAGGAGGCTAACGAGAAGATACAGCGCGCCATGGACCAGCGAGAACGTTTGTTGCTCACCATCACGCACGATATAAAGGCACCGGCGGCATCCATTTCGGGATACATTGACCTGATGACGGACTATGTGGATAACGAGTACGGACGCTCTTGTCTTCAGAACATTAAGCACTCCGCGACGCACCTCTCGCAGTTGGTTGCTTCGCTACTTGACTACCAACGCTTGGAGAACGGCATGATGGAGGTGCATCCAGTCACATTCCGCCCTTCTGACCTCGTCCAGGAGTGTGTTGACGGAATACGTCCGCGCGCTGCACAGAAGTCATTGGAGGTAATTTGCACTGCCGACATTCCAGACGCGATGTATTCTGGGGATGCCTTCCGCATACGTCAGATACTGGACAACCTTTTGGGCAACGCCGTGAAGTATACTGACGAGGGGGTGATAGATGTGTCTGTGTCTGTCAGCGCCGCCAATGTGCTTACCGTTGCGGTAAAGGATACGGGTAGGGGCATGACGTATGAGGAGACTCAAAAGGCATTCCGAGCCTTCACTCGTCTCGACAGCTCGTATGGCGTAGACGGCACGGGGCTGGGACTGTCCATAACGCAGGAACTGGCGAAACTGCTTGGAGGAAGGATTCTGCTGCAGTCGGCTGTGGGCAAAGGTTCTACTTTTACCGTGACTATACCGCTGACCAAGACAAGCGTAGCAGCTCAAACTGCTGATGATACAGAAGTAGCCCCAACTGCCGATGCTGTTTCTACAGTATCTGTAATCAGTGAAGAACAGTCGGAACAGGATGTCTCAGGCAACAAGAAGATTCTCATTCTCGATGATGATGAGCTACAGTTAAAGTTGCTGCAGGAGATGCTCAGTCGCATAGTGGACGAAGAGTGGACCGTATTCCCGTGCAGCCATGTGAGCGAAGCCCTTACGGTGCTGCACGACGAGCGTCCCTCGTTTATGCTTACCGACATAGAGATGCCCGAGATGAACGGTGTGGAGATGATAAAGCACATCAACCATGCCCACATGAAGGTGGTTGCAATGACGGCACACGACGAGAGTGTGCTACCCAGCTTAAAGGAAGCTGGCTTTGACGATTGCCTTTTCAAACCTTTTACAACTGAAAAACTCGAGGCGATACTCGGCATAAAGGGCTTCAGGGAGGATGGCTTGACTGCTGGCCAAGCCGTCAACCAAACCGCTGGTCAAGCAGACAGTCCAATAGCCAGTCTGCTTGCTTTTGCCGACGGAGACGCTGAGGCCGAGCGCCAGTTGCTTGACAACCTAAGGCAGGAAATGAAAAAGCACCTGACGATATGGGAGAACATATCGTCAGGTGCTACACAGAATCGGGATGAGATAGCCCGTGCCGCCCATAAACTGTTGCCTACTGCCGCTATGCTGCAGTGGAAGACGGTGGAACAACTTCAGACACTCTCGCCTGAGCATATCGCCACGGTAGGCGACGAGTCGCAACTGCGAACGTACGCCGCTGCCGTGGTGGAGGAGATTACTTCAGTGTTGTCAGCCATTTAAAGAAACGTCCAGCGGCAATCACTGCTGCCGCAAAGCCGATGGCATATCCCCATAAGAGCGGCATACCTAAGGCAATGTGGCTGACGCAGAGGAACGATACGCAGACGAACGTCATGAACATGGCAGGTATCATCGTTATGATGTATGCCTTCTTCTTGAGTGCAAGGTATACCGTTATAGACCACAGGGTAAAGATAGCCAGTGCCTGGTTTGCCCAACCGAAGTACTTCCAGATGACGTTGAAGCTGTCGGGGTTGCCAAGTTGCCATACGAGCAATGCGATGGAAATAACGAACAGAGGAATGGAGACAATCAGACGCTTCATGATAGGACGCTGGTCGATGCGTAGGGCATCGGCAACGATGAGGCGTGCTGAGCGGAACGCTGTGTCGCCACTGGTGATAGGTGCTGCGACAACGCCAAGCACTGCCAGAATAGCACCGAATGCGCCGAGCCATCCCTGACAAACTTCCATCACCACTTGTGGGGCGGAGAAGAACTGCGTTATGGTCTTCTCGTTTTGGGCAAGGAACTCTGTTGGGCATATCTCCCGCCATCCCTCGGCATAGAAGAACCAGCTGCTCACGGTACACCAGATGAGGGCTACGACGCCCTCCGTTATCATTGAGCCGTAGAATACTGGGCGACCGAGGTGCTCGTTCTTGATGCAACGTGCCATGAGCGGACTCTGTGTGGCGTGGAAGCCACTGATTGCGCCGCAGGCTATCGTGATGAACAGTGCCGGCAGTATCGGATCAGCACCCTTTATGCCAAGACGGGTGGCACCCATATCACCGATGCCGTCCCACAGTTCAGGCAAGGTAGGCCATTTGTAGAGCAGTACTGCCATGAGTGCTACAGCCATAAACAGCAGAGCCATAGCGAAGAGAGGGTAGATGCGACCGATAATCTTGTCTACCGGCATGAACGTGGCTATGAGGTAGTAGATGAAGATTACGATTATCCACAGCAGCATATTGTGCAGGGCGCTGTCTGCTGGCATCAGGTCGTTGAGCAGTGTTGCAGGGCTGAGCACGAACACAGCGCCGACGAGTATCAGCAGGCACACCGTGAAGACGAGCATTATCTTGCGTATGGTGGAGCCAAGATACTGACCAACGATGTCGGGAAGTCCGATTCCGCCCTTGCGTACGCTTATCATACCAGACAGATAGTCATGCGTGGCACCGGCGAAGATGCAGCCGAACACTATCCATAGGTATGCCGACGGGCCGTACCACATGCCCATGATGGCACCGAAGATAGGGCCAGTGCCGGCAATGTTAAGAAACTGAATCATGAAGACTTTCCACGTGGGGAGCTTCACGAAGTCCACACCGTCAGTCTTGCGTATAGAAGGTGCTATACGTTTGTCGTTAGGTTCAAAGACATTCTCAATGAATTTTCCGTAAAGGAAGTAGCCCAGTACAAGAGCCACTAAGCTAATAATAAAGGTTATCATTTGGTTTGTTAGTGATGGTTTAGTCTGCCGTGTTAGGTTGTTGGTAGCTTGCAATTGCTGTGCAAAGTTACGCAAAATCTTTGTTCTATGAGCAAACTAAGTACAGGTATTTTTCTCTTTTTTTAGTCGATATTACTTATAAGTTGCGAATTTTCCATTCCTGCGGATAGAGGTTGTTGGCGCGGTTGCCTATGTTCTTTACGAATCCTAATGGAAGACCTTCGTAGCATACGATGACGAAGCCTCTTGGGGTGTCGGCTGGTAGCGTTATTGCCTCGTGGTGCAGGTAGCGCAGGGCATCGTCCTTAGTGAGTTCTACTTTGGGGTATTTGTCGGCCGGCAGGTTGCAGAGCAGTGCTTCGGCGTGGTCGGGGATGACGGTCTTGCCTTTTGTAGTGCCCTCGTAGTGGCCGTTGCTGAGTATGTGCAGGGCTGAGGATTTCTTTGCGTTGCGCTTGTCCTTTTTATTGAAAGGTAGAGCGTTAGGGTCGCCGTGCTTTCTCATGGCGGCAATGAATAGTCCCTCGCCTGCTGTGGTGCCTGGTATGAAACGGTACACGGGCTTGTCCCAGCCTTCAAGCAGTGAACCGGTGATGTTCCACTCTGGCTTGACGGCTACGGGCAGAATGTCCGCTCCCATCTCTTCTGCTATCCAACGGACGTTCTCTTCGTCCTCGCGGAGGTTGAAGGTGCAGGTGCTGTAGACGAGCAGTCCGCCAGGCTTGAGGCAGTCCCAAATATCTTCGATGATGCTGCGTTGCAGTTGCTGACACTTCATGACGTTTGCAAGAGTCCATTCGCCTATCGCTCCTTCGTCCTTGCGGAACATTCCCTCGCCGGAGCAGGGCACGTCGGTCAGTATTACGTCAAATAGCAGTGCCTCCTTGCGGTAGTCGCGTGGGTAGTTGTTGGTGACGATGACGTCGGGATGCCCCTGCTTCTGCATGTTCTCCATAAGGATGTTGGCGCGTCGGCGGTCAGGCTCGTTGGAGTAGAGTAGTGAGCCTTCGGGCAGTGCCGCTCTCAGTAGAGTAGATTTGCCACCGGGGGCGGCGCAGAGGTCGATGGCCTTTAGCGGTCGGTCTGTGGGCATGTGCTGGCGCAGCACTTCGTCAAGGAACATGGAGCCAGCCTCCTGTACGTAGTAAGCTCCGGCGTGCAGCAGTGGGTCGTGGGTGAAGTTGGGACGCTGCTTCAGGTAGTAGCCTCCGCGACACCAGTCTACGGGACGCAGTGTGTCGGGGTGAACGAATTGTGGTGCCTTGAAGGGATTGACGCGTATGCTGACGGGTGCTTCGCCGTCGAAGGCATCGAGGTAGCGTTGCCAGCGGTCTGCACCGAACAGGTCTTTGGTGTATGAGATGAAGTCCTCGGGTAGGAGCATTGGGGTGATGGGGATTAAAATTCAAAGAATTCGTCACTGCCTTCTGATGGGGGCTGCTTGCGTGGCGTTGGCGGGTTCTTCAGGTTGCCTTGTGCGTCGAACATATTATATGTAGTGCGCAGCACCTTGAACTCTGTGCGGCGGTTGAGGGCGTTTGCCGTTTCCTGTTCGGCAGGCTTCAGCTTCTTTATGAAGTCCTCCGTCAGTACGTCGCCTTCCTTCAGCCATGAGTAGTGGGCAGCCACTTTGCGGCGTATCTTCTTGGGGGCGGACTTGCCGTAGCCTACAGCGGTGAGTCGGTCGGCGGCGATGCCCTTGTATTTGAGATAGCGTACCACCTCCTCGGCGCGGCGTTGCGAGAGTTGCTTGTTGTACTCGTCGCTGCCCTTGTAGTCGGTGTGTGCTCCCACTTCTATGGTGACGTTGGGGTTCTCGTTAAGCAGCATGACGAGTGAGTCGAGGGCGTGTGCGCTGGATGGCAGCAGCTTTGCCTTGTCAAACTCGTAGAAGATGTTGTCGATGAGCACGGGGGCACTGATGTTGGCAAGTGGGAACTGTAGGGTGTCCGTGTGCGACTCGTCTAGCTTCGGTATGCTTATCTCTTCCTTGTGGTTGAGGAATCCCTTGCATGTGGCAAGTATGATGTAGTCTACACCGGGCTGCACTGTCTGTTCGAACGAACCGTCGCCGCGCACGCTGAGGCGTAGGTTGGTGCCGTCGCTGCCCACCATGCGCACGTCTGCTGCTTGTAGCTCGTAGCCCTCCATCTCGTAGACCCATCCCTTGATGGTCTGCACTACTTCGGGGTTCTCAAAACTGTATATGTGGTCGTAGCCTCGTCCATCATTGCGGCTGGAGGAGAAGAATCCTCGGTTGTGTGCTCCCTCGAAGGTCATGCCGAAGTCATCGCCATGCGAGTTGAGCGGGTAGCCTGGGTGCTCCAGGTAGTAGTGGTGGTCTGCCCCTACCTTGGCGATGTATATGTCCAGTCCGCCCATGCCGGGGTGTCCGTCAGAGGAGAAGTAGAGGTCGCCGTTGGGCCGGAACGTTGGGAACATCTCGTTGCCCGGCGTGTTGATAGGCTCGCCGAGGTTTTCCACACCCATCAGTCCGTTGGCGGTGATGCGTGAGCGCCAGATGTCCAGTCCGCCCTTGCCGCCTGGCATGTCGCTGACGAAGTACAGCCACTGTCCGTCGGGCGATATTGCGGGGTGGGCGAATGCCGATAGGGTGTCGCGCGATATCTCCAGTTCCGATGCCTTGCCCCACAGAGCATCAGAGCGTTTGGACACTACGATGCGTGCGAAGCGTGGGTATGTCTCATCTGTGGTGCACTGCGTGAGGTACATCTCGCTGCCGTCTGGCGTGAGGCAGCATGCTCCCTCGTCTGCATCGGTGTTGAGGCCAGTGCCTATGCCTTCAGGCTTGCCCCATTTGCCCTTGTCGTCCTTGGTGGAGAAGAAGATGTCTGCGCTCTTTGCACCCGTCACGCCGTTCAGCTCGCTGCCCATGGCATCGTTGCGAGTGGACGTGAAGTAGAGGTACTGGTAGTCATCGCCGCCGAGCACGGGGGAGTAGTCGTCGTAGCGCGAATTGAAGATGTCCATCTTCTTCACCGTATACCGTGAGCCTTCCTTTTTCCACAGTGGCGCTTTCGTGGCAGACTCCAGTCCGCTGATAACGAGCGGGTCGTTGGGGAGGGAGTCCTTTAGAGCCTCAAACTCCTTGAGGGCCGCCTTGTAGTCGCCGTTCTTGAGTAGCAGTCGGGCGTAGTGCAGTTGGTCTTCGGGGGTGGTAACCTTATATCGTATGGCGTTGCGGTAGCCACCCAACGCCTTTGCGGTATGGTTGATGCGCTCGTAGCACTGTGCCATTTTTAGTGCCCGTTCGCCTCGCAGTTTGTGGTTCTTGGCCTCCGTCTTGCTATATGCCTTGCGATAGTTTATTGCCGCCACGTAGTATTCGCCAATGGCCAGCGCCTTGTCGCCTTTCTTGACAAACGAAGCCGCATCGCACCCCACAAGTGTGAGTGCGATGATGAGAATGGTGAGTATATCAAGTAAGCGCTTCAAGCTAATTATGGAATAAGGAATTAGGAATGATGAATTCAGTAAGCCAATTATGAATTATGCATTCTGCATTATGAATTAAAGAGAATGCTTTCCGCTGTTTCCGTCGTGATGCGCCCAACTTCCTCGGCCGTAGTTCCGTAGACTTCTGCGAGCTTGTCTATGACGTGCACGATGTATGCGCTTTCGTTGCGCGAACCTCGGTGGGGAACTGGCGCCATGTAGGGTGCATCGGTCTCGAGGACGATGCGGTTGAGGGGTACTGCTGTTGCCAGTGTCTCAGGCAGGTTGCTCTTCTTAAATGTCAGCACACCACCGATGCCAAGGGCGAAGCCGTCGAATGCCAGTAGCTCTTCAGCTTCATGGGCGTTGCCCGTGAAGCAGTGGAAGACGCCTCCTGACAAGCGGCCCTCGTACTTTCTCAGTATCTTCACCATCTCGTTCTGCGCCTTGCGGCAGTGAATCATTAGTGGCAGACGGGTCTCTATAGCCCACTGCACCTGCATCTCGAAGGCTGCCAGCTGCTCAGCTTCGAACTCGCGCGACCAGTAGAAGTCCAGACCTATCTCGCCGATGGCTATCCACGGTCTGCCGTTGCCGGAGTGGTTCGCCTCGTCGGCCTGCAGCGTACTTTGCATGGCAGCGATGACCTCGGCGTAGTCCGCCCGCACGTCTTCTGGGTGCAAGCCTATCATGCCGTAGCAGTAGTCGGTGAACTGTCTGCACACCGTCTTTATCGTCTCTACGGAAGAGGCGTTGATGCCAGGGACGAAGAGTTTTACTGCTCCGGCATCCTTGGCACGCTGCACTACCTCGGCGAGGTCTTCTGTGAATTCCTCCCCGTCGATGTGCGTATGAGTATCTATAAACTGTACCACGATAGTGTCTTACTTGTTGCGTTTCATCATCTTGGCGGCATACTCACGGAGGGCAGTCTTGTGCTCCTCCTTCACGTTGACAGCGTCGAGGCAATGTATGGCGGAGGTGTAGTACTCCTCCATCTTTGCTTTTGCCAACTTGTCTATGCCTACCTTATTATATATAGCAGTGACGGCAGCCACCTTCTCTGCGCGGTCGAACTCCTTAGCGTCAATCCATCGCTGCAGCTCCGCCTTGTCGTCGCCTTCAGCCTTCAGCAGGGCGTTGATGAGCATATAGGTCTTTTTGTTGTTGCAGATGTCACCGCCGATAGCCTTGCCGAATACTGCCGGGTCACCGTATACGTCCAGGTAGTCGTCCTGCAGTTGGAACGCCAGTCCCATTGCCTCGCCGAAGCGGTAGAGCAGTTCCACGTCCTTTGCGTCAGCGCCGGCCATGAGTGCGCCTATCTTCATTGCGCAGGCGAGCAAGACGCTGGTCTTTAGGCGTATCATCTCAATGTACTCCGCCTCGGTGACGTCGTTGCGGCTTTCGAAGTCCACGTCATACTGCTGACCGTGGTTTATCTCCAGTGCAGTCTGCGTGAACGTGGCGAGCACCTTGGGCATCACCTTCTCCCAACCTTCCACGTCCGACTTCTGCATCCACTGGAATGCCAGCACCAGCATGTTGTCGCCGGAGAGGATAGCCGTGTTCTCGTCCCACTTCTTGTGGACGGTGGGCATGCCGCGTCGCACGTCCGCCTTGTCCATCACGTCGTCGTGGAGGAGTGTGAAGTTGTGGTACGTCTCCAGCGCCACAGCCTGCGGCAGGATGCGCTCTGCGTCGTTGCGCCAGAGGCTGTATGCCATAGTCATGAGCATGGGGCGTATGCGCTTGCCGCCCAGTGAGAGAACGTAACGGATTGGTTCATAGAGACCGCGCGGCTCAACCTCAAGCGGGAGCTGTGCAATGTAGGAGTTTATCTTGTCTAACATAGTGGAACTATAATGTAAACGATGCGTTGAACATCAGGTTGCTTGTCGTTACGTGTTGTTTGGCGTAGGAGATGTTTACTGAGAAGCGGTCGAGCAGCAGTCCTGCTCCTACGGTGAATCCGGCTCCGCCCGATGTGGTGCCGTCTTCGCCGTCGCTCACCGTCATAGCCGAGGCGCGCCGGAAGTTGTAGCCGCCGGCCACGTAGAAGTTCTGCGAGAAGTAGATGTCGGCACCCAGTCGTAGGTGCTGCCAGAAGGAGTAGTCCCAGTGGGTGAAGTCGTCAATGGTCAGCGATACCCTCACCGGCAGTGACCCCAGTCCCTTTGTTATGCCCACAAGGACGTCTATCGGCATATCCTCAAACTCGTCGTTGTACGCCGACAGCTGACCGCCGAGGTTCTTTGCTGCGGCAGAGACGGAGAGGTCGTTGTCCTCGTCATAGTAGTTGAGGCCCAAGTCGATGGCGGCTGCCGTGCTGGAGTAGTTGCCTATCTTTGAATAGACGAACTTCGCGCCGATACCGCCTACCAGTCGCTTTGCCAGCGTGTACGACATGACGGCCTCTATGGCGAGGTCCGATGGGGAGAAAGTTCCCAGTTCGTTGCCGTATGCATCCATCTCCTTGAGCGTGCCGTAGTTCATGAAGAACATCTGTCCGCCCAGGGTCATTTTGTCGTTGATGGCGTGCGTGTATCCAGCGTTGTAGAGGCTTGTTCCGTTGAAGTTGTTCATGTAACCGAGAGAGAGGGTCTTGCTGCTAACGGATGAGAGCAACGCCGGATTGGACAGCGCCAGCGTGGCGTCGTCCTCTATGATGGAGATGTTCTCGCCGCCCAGTGCCGTGGCGTGTGCGCTGATGGGTATTCTCAGGAAGTTGAAAACGTTTTGACTTTCCTGGGCCATTGCCGCTATGCACGTTGTGACGGTGAGGAGAAAGGTGAAAATGACTTTATTCATCGTCGAAATAACGTGTACGAAGCGTTTTTATTATCTTGCAACACATCTTTTATCGCGTATAATGGGCGGCAGACGCATTTTTGCCGTTTCAAACTTGTCGTTTTGGGATTAAAGCACTAACTTTGCAGTGTGGAAATCAAGAAGTCATATAAGGCAGACCTTGAGCGCCGTCGTCCGTACGTCTTCGCTGCGTCGCTCGTAGCGGTGACGCTGTTGTTCGTAGGAGCTCTCTTTGTGCCTTACCGTGACCTTGGCACATGGATACAGGAAATCGTGGAAGACTACGATGCTGACCTCGATATTAAGCCCAAGCAAAACGACATGATTGCCGCCGACGTGCCGCAGGAGGAAGCCAAGAAGATGCATGAAGGCCAGTCCGAAAAGGTTAACAAGGTGGAAACCGCAACCGACCTGCTACCGGAGAAGACAGGCGAGGATGCCGAGGAAAAGGCGGGCACCGACGAGGGTACCGACGAGAAGAAGGACGACGATACACCGGCACCGATAAACCTCAACAACGAGGAGGAGATAAAGATAGCCGAGCAGTTGCCGCAGTATCCAGGCGGCGCGGTGGAGTTCATGAAGTGGCTCACCGCCACGCTGAAATATCCCGACGAGGCGCTGCAGCGTAAGATAGAAGGCCGCGTCATGGTCAGTTTCATAGTGGAAAAAGACGGTTCGCTCTCCGCGATAAAGGTGGAGAAGGGCATCAATAAGCTACTCGACAACGAGGCGTTGCGCGTGATGAGGCTCATGCCGAAATGGACTCCCGGGTCGGAGAAGGGCAAGCCCTGCCGCTCCAAGGTCGCAATACCTATCGTGTTTGAAATATAACTAAACAACTAAAATACAAAAACAATGGAAAACTTAGACTGGGGTAACCTTGGCTTTGGCTACCGTAAAACCAACTACAACGTACGTTGCTACTACCGCGACGGTAAATGGGGAGAAATAGAAGTTTCTTCTGACGAACACATCAAGATGCACATGGCTGCTACCTGCCTCCACTACGGTCAGGAAGCATTTGAAGGCTTGAAGGCTTACCGCTGCCCGGACGGCAAGGTGCGCGTGTTCCGTACAGACGAGAACGCTGCACGTCTGCAGTCAACCTGCCGCGGCATCCTCATGCCCGAACTGCCTACAGAACTCTTCAATGAGATGGTAGACAAGGTGGTGCGCCTCAATCAGGAGTTCATCCCACCATACGAGAGCGGCGCTACGCTCTACATCCGTCCGCTGCTGGTAGGCATGTCAGCCCAGGTAGGCGTACACCCTGCCACGGAGTATATGTTCCTCATCTTCGTCACACCGGTAGGTCCATACTTCAAGGGCGGCTTCTTCGCCAACCCATACGTCATCATCCGCGACCACGATCGTTCCGCTCCGCTCGGCACAGGTATATATAAGGTAGGCGGCAACTACGCTGCTTCCCTCCTTGCCAACCAGAAGGCACACGAACTGGGCTACGCCTGCGAGTTCTACCTCGACGCCAAGGAGAAGAAGTACATCGACGAGGCTGGCGCTGCCAACTTCTTCGGTATCAAGAACAATACGTACATCACTCCTAAGTCTACGTCCATCCTTCCTTCCATCACGAACAAGTCGCTCATGCAGCTGGCTGAGGACATGGGGCTGAAGGTGGAGCGTCGCCAGATACCGGAAGAGGAGCTGGAGACCTTCGAGGAGGCCGGTGCTTGCGGCACGGCAGCCGTCATCTCTCCTATCTCTTACATCGACGACGTAGAGACAGGCAAGCGTTATGACTTCGGCGAGAAGCCGGGTCCTATCAGCGAGAAGCTCTTCACTAAGCTGCGCAACATTCAGTACGGCATCGAAGAGGACGTACACGGCTGGACCCGCGTCGTAGTAGAATAACTTGTACACACCAATAAATAGATTCAGAATAAAGCTCCGGCTTAACGTGAATAGACATTGAGCCAATGAGCACTTTAACGCTGATTGCACGTTTAACGTTAATTGCCGTTAATTGCCCGTTAATTCATCATTAATTTTATGTTAGTAAAACATCAACCACTCATTAAAAATTAATGAACAATTAACGGTCAATTAATGGCAATTAATGTTTAAAAATATCTTCACGTCAATTAATGTTTAAAAGTCTCTTCATGTCAATTACCGTTAAAAGTCTCTTCACGTCAATTACCGTTTATAAAGAAGCATGAGTAAAGGAAAACTGGCGAAATTCGCAGACATGGAACGCTACGAAAACGTGTTCCAGTATCCCTTTAGTGTAGTCGACAATGTGCCCTTCGACATGAAAGGCCATTGGCGCGAACAGTATTTTCATAATGACAACCCCATAGTGCTCGAGCTCGGTTGCGGCAAGGGCGAATATACCGTGGAACTGGCGCAGCTCTTCCCCGACGTCAACTTCATCGGTGTCGACATCAAGGGTGCCCGCATGTGGACCGGTGCTACGCTGGCACTCGAGAAGGGGCTGAAGAACGTGGCCTTCCTGCGCACGGGCATAGAGATAATAGACCGCTTCTTCTCCGAGGACGAAGTGCAGGAGATATGGCTCACCTTCTCTGACCCGCAGATGAAGAACCCGCGCAAGCGTCTCACGTCCACATACTTCATGGAGCGTTACCGCAAGTTCCTCGTGGACGGCGGCATAGTGCACCTGAAGACCGACTCCAACTTCCTGTTCACCTACACCTCATACATGGTGGATGTGAACAAGCTGCCGCTGCTCTTCCGCACCACAGACCTGTACCACCAGGCGGACATCGACGCAGAGACGCAGCGCATCCTCTCCATCCAGACCTACTACGAGAAGATGTGGATAGAGCGCGGTCTGAACATCAAATACCAGAAGTTCCAGTTGCCCCGCACTGCGCCCCTCGTGGAGCCCGACGTGGAGATAGAACTCGACGACTACCGCTCGTACCACCGCGACAAGCGTTCCTCGCTTGACAAAGCAAAATAGAATTCAATAGAGTTCATCGCTCGAAAAAACAGTAAAGTTCATCGCTCGACAAAGCCAAATAGCAGAAGACATGAATACACCAAAATCGTTACAGGCACTGCCTGTCCACCAGGCTGCCTACCAGGCCCAGCTGGCGCGCCTACCTTATTATAATATGGTGCGCCCGGTAGTGGAAACCTTCCTGAAGAAGATAATAGACTGCGGAGCGTTCTACCTGCGTGTGCACGTGCAGAACCTCGACGGCATCCTGGAGTCGCGCCGCCTCAAGAGTGTCATGGAGACAGGACAGGGAGCCACCAACGGCGGCAAGGAGACGCGCCGTGAGGTGACGGAGGCTCTCTTCGGCTGCAAGGTCAACAAGCTTCTACCGAGCGAGTTCCCCAAATACGGTTTCCTCTCCCAGCCGGATGCCGTGAAGGACCTCTACGTCAACGGCGGCATGTGGTGCCAGTACGGCGACGTCTCCATACAGTTGAAGAAGGAACGCCTCCTGCACCGCACTACGCTCACCGTGGGCGACTCCGTCAACTTCGGCCGCTGCTACCAGATGATTCCCACCCGTGTGGACGACGTGAAGGCAACCTGCATCTGCGGTCTCAAGCACCACGGCGAACCGTTCATGCAGATGCCGGACCCCGTGGTGGCATACGCCATCTTCGCCCAGTGGATACTGGAGCGCAAGCTGACCGTGAACAACTTCCCCCTACTGGAGGAGGTTGCAAGGGACGTGCCGCCCATCTTCGAGTTCTTCGAGCTGCAGTACCACGGCGACATCGATATCACGCAGGACGTGGAGCGCATCGACATCTCGCCGTCCTCGCCAGAGGAAAAGGAAAAACTGGAGGAGTACAAGAAGAAGTTCGAAGCCATAGGCGTGAAGTTCTTCATCAACGAAGGGCTGTAGACGTGTATGCAAACTAACTAACTAACCTAAGTATAACTACAAACCAAACAAAAATCAATGAAAATCAGATTTGGAAAGGCAGTGCTGCTGGCCTCTACGCTTTTGTTCTCCGTCGTGGGAATAAGTTGCGGCAGCGACGATAATGACGTAGTAAAACCAACCATTCCTTCTGAAAAGGAGCCGGATAAGGATACTGATAAGGACTCTGATAAGACCTACGACATGACGGGCTTTGCCAAAGGTGCTGACGTAAGCTGGTTGAC
This sequence comes from Oscillospiraceae bacterium, assembly GCA_963588475.1. Taxonomy (GTDB): domain Bacteria; phylum Bacteroidota; class Bacteroidia; order Bacteroidales; family Bacteroidaceae; genus Prevotella. Next base: position 125,109 of record CAVAHD010000003.1, read on the forward strand.
CGAGATGGAGAAGGACGGTGTCAAGTTCTACACAAAGGACGGCAAAGAGCAGGAGTGCATGTCGTTGCTCCGCGACCTCGGCACCAACTCCATCCGCCTTCGCGTATGGGTGAACCCCGACGGGGGCTGGTGCGGAAAGGACGATGTCGTGGCCAAGGCATTGCGCGCCCAGCAACTAGGATTCCGCATCATGATAGACTTCCACTACTCCGACACATGGGCTGACCCCAGTAACCAAACTGTGCCGGCGGATTGGAAGGATTGTGATGCCGACCAGCTGAAGAAGGCCGTGGCCGACCACACCACGGAGGTGCTCTCCGCCTTAAAGGCCAAGGGCGTGACCAACGTGGAGTGGGTGCAGGTAGGCAACGAGACTCCCGACGGAATGCTTTGGAACGATGACAATACTACGGTGACAGGCAAGGCCTCCAAGAATGCCAAGAATTATGCCGCATATGAGTTGGCTGGCTATAATGCCGTAAAGGCTGTCTATCCAGATGCTAAGGTCGTAGTGCATATCGACCAAGGCAACAAGCTCGACCGATTCACTTGGATTTTCGACCTGCTCAAGAACAATGGCGGCAAGTGGGATGTCATCGGCATGTCGCTCTATCCAGAGGATAGCGATTGGCAGACACTTACCGACAACTGCCTGTTGAACATCAAGACCTTGTCCAGCAAGTACAACTGTAATGTTGTTGTCTCTGAGGTGGGAATGTGGTGGCAGTCTACCAATGCAGCTTCTATGATGAAGAAGATGGTGGATGGCTGCAAGACAATTACCGTTTGCGAGGGCATATTCTATTGGGAGCCGGAGGTCTACAACAACTGGAAGCCGGCCAACTATACAACCCTTGGCTGGAATGCCTATACCAAGGGAGCCTTCGACAACAGTGGCAAGCCAACGGCAGTATTTGATGCATACAAGTGATGCCACAGTCATTTACTAACTGAAACATACTATACAACCAAGATATGATACATACAGGGAAAATATTGACAACGGCAACCCTCGCCATGGCACTCTCAGCAATGTGCCAGGCGCAGAGCCGTAAGATAGTTAACTTGCCGTCGTGGGACTTCTCCCGCGACGGCAAGTCGTGGTCGCAAGTGGCCGTGCCGCACGACTGGGCCATCGCCGGGCCCTTCGACAAGAAATGGGACCTCCAGATGGTAGCCATCGAGCAGAACGGCGAGAAGGAAAAGACGGAGAAGTCCGGCCGCTCCGGAGCCCTGCCTTGGATAGGCGAGGGCATGTACCGTATGAACTGGACAGCCCCGAAGGGCTACAAGCGTGCCGTCCTCGTCTTCGACGGTGCCATGAGCCAACCCGTGGTGAGCGTCAACGGCAAGGAAGCTGGCAGATGGGCTTACGGCTACAACGCCTTCCGCATAGACATCACGCCATACATACAGTTTGGTAAGAGCAACCTCATCGAGGTGCACCTCCAAAACGTGGAGGAGAGCAGCCGATGGTACCCCGGCGGCGGACTGTACCGCCCCGTCACCGTAGAGCTTTATGGCAACGAGAACTTCTCCACTTGGGACACCTTCGTGCGCACCCTCTCTGCATCTAAGGCTGAGGCCGAGCTGGAGGTGAGCGCACGTCTGGAGGGCAAGACGGGGAAGAGCGGCAAGACCGTCATCTCGCTGACCGATGCCCATGGCAATGCCGTGGCACAACAGACCCTTGACGGTGCTACACCCGAGATAAAGACAACGCTGAAGGTGCAGAACCCACAACTGTGGTCGCCGGAGTCTCCTTATATATATAAGGTAAAGCTCACCCGTTACGATGGCAAGAAGATTGTCGACGAGCAGACCGTGAAGACTGGCATCCGCACCATCGCCGTCTCTAAGCACGGCGGATTTCAGCTCAACGGCGTTACTCGCAAGATAAAGGGTGTCTGCCTGCATCACGACCTCGGCCCTCTTGGCGCTGCCGAGAACAAGGCCGCCCTCATCCGTCAGATAAAGATGATGAAGGCGATGGGCTGCGATGCCATACGTACCGCGCACAATATGCCTAGCACCATGCAGATGGAGATATGCGACTCCCTCGGCATGATGGTGATGGCCGAGAGCTTCGACATGTGGATATACCCCAAGTGCAAGAACGGCTACGCCAAATTCTTCAAGGACTGGAGCGACAAGGACATCACCAACCTCGTCATGCACCACCGCAACCACCCGAGCATCATAATGTGGAGTATCGGCAACGAGATTCCCGAGCAGTGGAGCAAGGAGGGTCAGCAGATAGCCCAGCACCTGCAGAACCTCTGCCACCAGTTGGACCCCTCGCGCCCCGTGACGCAAGGAATGGACAAGGCTGAGGCTGCGCTGAAGAGCGGTTTCGCACAGACTATGGACGTGCCTGGCTTCAACTACCGCGTACACAAGTACACAAAGAGTATCGAGCAGTTGCCGCAGGGCTTCCTTCTAGGTTCGGAGACGGCATCTACGGTCAGCTCGCGCGGTGTGTACAAGTTCCCCGTGGAGGTACGCTATAAGGACAATGTGCCGTACTCTGACGGTCAGTGCAGCAGCTACGACACGGAGTACTGCTCGTGGAGCAACGTGCCCGACGACGACTGGCGGATGCAGGACGACTACAGCTGGGTAATCGGCGAGTTCGTCTGGACTGGCTACGACTACCTCGGCGAGCCGTCACCCTACGACACCTATTGGCCGTCGCGCAGCAGCTACTTCGGCATTTGCGACCTAGCCGGACTGCCCAAGGACCGCTACTACCTCTATCGTGCACGCTGGAACGAGCAAGAGCATACCACCCATCTGCTGCCGCACTGGAACTGGCAGGGACGCGAAGGACAGGTGACCCCCGTCTACTGCTATACCGACGGCGTGGAGGGTGAGCTCTTCGTCAACGGCAAGAGTCAGGGACGTGTCCGCAAGGACAAATCCAGCCGTATGGACCGCTACCGCCTACGTTGGAACGACGTAAAGTATGAGCCGGGCGAGATTCGCGTTGTCACCTACAACCAGTATGGCGACAAGGTAGGCGAGGACGTGCGCCGCACCGCCGGAGAACCAACCCAGATGCTGCTGACCGCCGAGTGCCCCGACAATGTAGACTCACAGATAGCCTGCATGGTGGAAGGATGCGACGAAGTGCATGGCACGAGCCTCAAGGCCGACGGCAACGACTTAGCCTTCATTACGGTAAGCCTCCTCGACAAGGATGGCAACGAATGTCCCCTTGCCGACGACGAGCTGACCTTCGAGGTGACCGGAGCCGGCACGTTCAAGGCTGCCTGCAATGGCGATGCCACCTCACTCGAACCCTTCACGGAGCCGCGTATGAAGCTCTTCTCCGGCAAGCTCGTAGTAATCATTCAGAGCAAGACGCAGAAGGGCGACATCACTCTGAAGGTGAAGGATGCCAAGCGAAGCCTCGAAAAGACGCTTACGCTCAAGGCTATATAATCATAAAATTAGGAAAAAGCTAAGCGCTTTCATGCATGCATGGATAATATCTATCTGATGCACGCGTGAAAGCGCTTTTTTTTATGTCAACTCCAGCTTGCGGTTGGAGTTGTCGGCTAGCACCTGGTTGACGATGGCGGTTATCTGGGCCTTCAGCTCGTTGATGAACTGGGCGGCGTCGTACTTGCAGTGCTCTATGTCGCGCAGCTTCTTCTCCCAAATGCCCGTTAGCTCGGGCGACTTGAGGAGTTCGTCGTTGATGATGTCAATAAGCTCGATGCCCATGTTTGTGGCAACGATGCGCTTGCGTTCGCGACGTATGTAGTTGCGCTTGAAGAGCGTCTCGATGATGTTGGCGCGCGAGGACGGACGGCCAATGCCATTCTCCTTCATGGCGGCGCGCAGTTCCTCATTGTCCACGAACTTGCCTGCCGTTTCCATGGCACGCAGCAGCGTCGCCTCGGTGTAGTAGGCTGGGGGAGTTGTCTGCTTCTCGGTGAGCGTAGGCTTGTGCGGACCGCTCTCGCCCTTGTCGAAGTGGGGGAGAGTCTTCTCTTCCGCATCGTCCTTTTTCTTTTCGTCCTCCTCTTGCGGCTGAGCATTAGCATCCAAAGGTGTTGCCTCCTTCTTTTCAAACACTACGCGGTAACCCGGGTCGAGAATCTCCTTGCCCGTTGCCTTGAACGGCACGTCGCCGGCCTTGCCCTCCACCGTCGTTGTGGAGAATTTGCAGTCGGGGTAGAACACGGCGATGAAGCGGCGCGCCACTAGGTCGTACACCTTGCGCTCGTTGTCGGTCAGACCGATGGGGACAACGCCCGTGGGGATGATGGCGTGGTGGTCCGTCACTTTCGAGTTGTCGAACACCTTCTTGCTCTTCACCAGTTTCTTGCCGCCGATGGCGCGAATGAGGTCGGCGTACGGGGCGACGCCGTCGAACTTCGTTTGGAAGACGCCGTTCAGCGTTTGCGGACACTTCTCGTAGATGTCGTCCGTAAGGTACTGCGTGTCCACACGCGGGTAGGTTGTCACCTTCTTCTCGTATAGACTCTGTATGGTTGCCAGCGTCTGCTCCGCCGTGAAGCTGAACTTCTTGTTGCACTCCACCTGCAGCGTCGTCAAGTCAAAGAGCTGCGGCGGGCGTTCCGTGCCGTTCTTCTTTGATACGGAAGTCACCTCGAAGGGCTTGTCCTGTATCTCGCCGAAGGCAGCCTCGCCTTCTTCCTTAGACGTGAATTTGCCCTTGGTAGCAGTAAACAGCGTGTCGCGGTATACTGTGGATAACACCCAGTAAGGCTCTGGTTTAAAGTTGATAATCTCTTTTTGACGATTTACAATGATGGCCAACGTCGGCGTCTGCACTCTGCCGATGGAGAGCACGCCGCTGCCGTTCTTGCCGCGCTGTGCATTGTTGCGGTATTTTATGGTGTATAGACGCGTTGCGTTCATGCCCAGGAGCCAGTCGCCGATGGCGCGAGAGAGACCTGCCATATAGAGCGGTTCGTACTCCTTCTGGTCCTTCAGCATGTTGAAGCCCTCCTTGATGGACTCTTCCGTCAGCGACGATATCCACAGACGCTTCACAGGGCACTTGGCCCCCGCCTTCTGCATCACCCACCGTTGAATCAGCTCACCCTCCTGGCCGGCATCACCGCAGTTTACGATGCTGTCGGCGTTCTGCATGAGACGCTCTATGATGGCGAACTGCTTCGTGATGTGGGTGCTGTCGATGAGCTTGATGCCGAAGCGCTGCGGTATCATGGGCAATGCGCCGAGGCTCCAACGCTGCCACATCTCCGTGTAGTCGTTGGGCTCCTTCAGCGTACACAGGTGACCGTAGGTCCACGTCACCTGGTAGCCGTTGCCTTCTATGTACCCTTCATGCGTCTTCGTGGCACCCAGCACATGGGCGATGTCGCGTGCCACACTCGGTTTCTCTGCGATGCAAACAATCATAGTCCTTCTGAGGCGGGTTCTGTATAAACCGCGCGTTACATAATTTTTAAACTGGAAAATCCGTGCAAAGTTACTACTATTTTTCGGTTTTTGGGGTGTTTCTATAGTGTAATGTTGAAAAATAGTAGTATCTTTGCAGTATGAACAAGACTTTCCCATCCCCCAAAGACAACTGTAAGCCCAGCGACATAGAGTGCGTTTACAGCAGAGTGTGTACCCTGCCCAATGGTGCCGGATTCCAGATAGAGTATCTGCCAAAGATGCTCATCGAGGACACGTTCGACCACAACACAGCCCACGTGCACGACTTCTACGAGATACTCTGGTTTCAGAGCGAAGGCGGCAAGCATACCGTGGACTTCCAGGAGTACGACGTGCACGAGAATATGATATTCTTCCTCACGCCCGGCCAGACCCACTACTTCGACGGAGAGACCAAGCACACGGGCGTCATCATCAAACTCTGCACCGACTTCCTTCGCGACGATGCTGACGATGCCGACAGGTTCCTCAAGTACAACGTGCTGAACGCCTTCGACCAGTCGCCGTACTTCACCATCTCCCCCGACGGCGCATCACGTTTGAAGGACCTGTTCCGCCACCTTGAGGAAGAACAGCAACTGTCTGACGGCATGATTCACGCCGAGATGCTCCGCACGCTGGTAAAGCTGTTTATGCTCACCGCCCAGCGCTACGGCACCCGCGAGAACATAGCGCAGCTGAGCCTCTCTAACCGCCGCCACTATACCTATATAGAATTCAAGAAGGCCGTGGAGAACCAGTTCCGCCGCCTCCACACCGTAAAGGACTACGCCGACCTGCTCAGCGTCTCCACCAAGACGCTGACGCTGTGCGTCACGGAGTGCTCCGGCAAGTCGCCCTTGACCATCATCAACGAGCGCGTAGTCCTCGAGGCAAAGCGCCTCCTCCGTTTCACCGACATGATGATAAAGGAGATTGCCTTCATGCTAGGCTACGACGACCCCTCGTACTTTGTAAAGTTCTTCAAACGCCAGACCGGCTACCTCCCCGCCGACTTCCGCGAGCAGAGTAACGGCTGATGCCCGTTTGAGCAATTTGCTACAAATTCGTTCGTTTTTGTGACAAAGTGATTTTGGGCAACTCCTGTAGAATCGAAAAAAAACGAACTCACGTAACTCTGGTCGATTTTATGCGATTCTACGGAATTTATGTAAAGGGCTGATTGCCAACGTGTAGCGTTGTGGTGTCGGATAAGACTTCTGAAGAGTATAAAAAACTGGTCTGTCGGGTCTAAGAATCGCGGGTGTTGTCTCCAAGTAACATGAGCGTTAACGCCAAGGGGTAAGGCGGTTGTCACTTGGAAATAACACCCGCGACACTTGGTGCCGACAACGGACTAAATTGGCGTTAACATAAAACACTCCTTTATTTGCGAATTGTGAAGTATCGCAAGACGTGTTAAATCTGCAAAAGAGCCGGTTTTCGTCTAAAATCAATTTCAAAGTCGTATCTTTTTAAAACACAAAGTGTCACGAAAACGAATGTTTTCGTGACACTTTGTGTTTTGGGAGACTCTGGAGCTTTGCTGTGATTAAGCATCTCCAAAACATGAGTTGCCCTACATTAAATGATGTGTATTTTAATGCTACATTTGACCTACTTTTGTATCACAAGTTGAAATAATCATCTGTCTCGTTTGGCATATTCAGATCTTTTACTTAACTTTGCGCCCAAAACAAAGTAGATAGAGCGTATGAGTTCAGTTGCATTACATAGAAACCGTTTGGAAGAAGTCTTGGGGGCTTTGTCTATTGATGACATGGCTTGGGCTTTGAAATATTTGACCGACAAGTTGTCCTCTTGCTTAAAAGCTAAAAGTGTTGTGACAGAGATTGATGCCATGGCCTTAGAACGAGCTAAAACTGAAAAGTTCTTGGCTAGTGTTTGCGGCAAGTGGGAGGATGACAAAGATGCTGACGAAATGGTGCGGGACATTTATGCAAGTCGTGTAAACAGGGATTGTAGTGAATTGGAAAGGATATTCAATTAATGAGACAGTATCTACTAGACACTAATATATGCGCATTTATCCTTCGTGGCAAATTTGGCGTAAGTTCCCATTTGATGAATGTTGGCATTGACAACTGCCATATCTCTATGATAACTTATGTAGAGTTGTACTATGGAGCCATGAATAGCAGTGCGATTGATAAAAATTTGAAGCAGTTGCAATTGTTTGTGGATGGTATTGATGTCTTGCCCATAGATGATGCTATTCCTTTTTACGCAAAAGAAAAAGTCAGATTGCGCAAGACTGGTACTCCAATAGATGACTTTGATTTGCTGATAGGTGCAACAGCCAAAGCACATAATATGACATTGGTTACAGAGAATATCAAACATTTAGGTAAAATCGAAGGCCTTACAATAGAGAATTGGGTGTCCAGAAATTAATACTACGTGTCACTTGAAAAGGGCATGCCTGTTGAATTTGTATCAGAGATAACAGGACTGATAGCCACCTTTTTTTGTTCCCTGAGCCTCAAAAAACGCAAAGAGTCGTTGTGGTTTAGAAAAAACTTAGTAACTTTGTCCACGTGTAATAAGAAGTAGTAGAATATGTCAAAATACATCAATCCGTTTACCGACATCGGTTTCAAGAGAATATTCGGGCAGGAAGTGTCAAAGCCTTTGATACTGGACTTCTTGAATCAGTTGCTCAAGGGAAAAGAACATATTGAGGACCTGACGTTTCTGGACAAGGAACAGCCTGCCCTGTACGACGATGACCGCTCGCTGATATATGATATCTACTGCGAGACGGACAGCGGCAAGAAGATAATCGTGGAGATGCAGAACAAGTCGCAGCCGTACTTCAAGAACCGTAGTATATACTATGTGTCGGAGGCCATTGTGCGTCAGGGTGAGCGTGGGGCTTTGTGGCACTACGATATTAGTGCGGTGTATCTGGTGGCTTTCCTCAATTTCTGTCCGATAGACCTTGACAAGAAGTTCCGTACAGACGTACAGTTGGCTGACGTGGAGTCCAAGGCAACTTTCTCGGACAAGATACGCATGACGTATCTGCAGCTGCCTCTGTTCAAGAAGGAAGCTGACGAGTGTAGTAATGATTTTGAAAGATGGATTTATTTGCTGAATAATATGGAGACACTGACAAGACTGCCCTGGGCTGCCCAGAGCGCTGTATTTAGGAAATTGGAGGAGGTAGCCGAAGTGGCATCCCTTTCGCGTGAAGACCGTCTGAAGTATGACGAGGGTCTTCGCAAGTATCGTGATACTATATCTGTGCTTGAAGGCGCAAGAATAGACGGCTTGGCCCAAGGCCGTGCTGAGGGTCGTGCCGAGGGTCGTGCTGAGGGTCGTGCTGAGGGTCGTGCTGAGGGTCGTGCTGAGGGTCGTGCTGAGGGTATGGCTCAAGGTATTGCTCAAGGCATTGCCCAGGGGCGTGCAGAAGGCGAAGCTGCAAGTAAGGTGGCTATGGCCAAGGTAATGCTTGAAAAGGGCATGCCTGCAGAATTGGTATCAGAGATAACAGGACTGACTATAGCTGACATCCTTTCGGATGCCCAGTAGGCTAAGGTGGATTAGTAACAGCTGAGTCTGAGTATACTTTTTAAGTTAAGGGGAGTGATGCTGGCTGAACAAGCCGCAGATGGATTGTAACAAAATGGTGGATATAAAAACAAGAATGTCACGAAAACACACGTTTTCGTGACATTCTTTATTCTATTTGGCGGAATGCAACTTTATAACCATTATGGTAAATAGAGTAGCGTATTCTTTCTTGTTTTTTTATGGGTGTTTTAGCGTTTTACGTCGTCTAACTTACTATTTATTAAAGCGTTGTTAGTTTAAGGTCGTCAAAGACTTAAATTTTGCGTTAGTTTCGTGTATAGACAGTGCAAAATTAAACAGATTTTTACACTTCCACAACATTTCTTACGTTAAAAAGGTTTAAACGCATGAAATCTTAACATTTGAGACTATAAAAGGCCCTTTTTTATTTACCATAATGGTTAAAGTTTTCTTTTGCCTAACTATGCTTATTTTAATACTTTAAATCAATATAAATTATTATGTCTAAAAACTCAAAAACTGTACGTTGCGTACTTGCCAGCGCACTGCTCTTTGCTAGTGCTGCTGCGGTTCATGCACAGACAATCAGCGGTACGGTGAAGGACGCTACAGGCGAACCCGTCATCGGCGCTACCGTCATGGAGCAGGGCACGCAGAACGGCACTGTCACTGATTTCGACGGCAACTTTACCATTAAGCTGCAAAAGGCTGGCAACTTGAATGTCTCTTACATAGGCATGAAGTCGCAGACTGTAAAGACTGCCGGCAAGTCATCATTCAACATCACGATGGAAGACGATGCCACAACGCTCAATGACGTTGTCGTTATCGGTTACGGCTCCGTACGTAAGAAGGACCTTACGGGTTCTGTATCTACCGTAGGAAGCAAGGCGCTGGAGGCTGTGCCAGTAGCTAATGCCACAGAGGCCCTGCAGGGTAAGATGGCCGGTGTGCAGATTACAGCAACGGAAGGTTCACCTGATGCCGACATGAAGATTCGTGTGCGCGGCGGCGGTTCCATTACGGGCGACAACACACCGCTCTATATCGTGGACGGTTTCCCAGTGGAGAGCATCAGCGACATCCCTGCCTCTGACATCGAGGACATCACCGTGCTGAAGGATGCATCTTCTACTGCCATCTACGGTTCACGTGGTGCCAACGGCGTTATCCTCGTTACCACCAAGGGAGGCAAGGAAGGCAAAATCAGTGTTACATATAATATGTACTACGCGTGGAAGAAGATTGCCAATACGCTCAATACACTTTCCGGTTCTGACTACGTAACATGGCAGCGTGAGTACGCCATGCTGAATAATAATGAAGAAAGATATACTAAGCTGTTCGGCAACTGGGAGGACCGTGACCTTTACGACAATGCCGCCACGAACGACTGGCAAGACCAGGTGTTCGGACGCACTGGTCATACGTTCAACCACAACCTCTCAATCATGGGTGGCTCTGACAAGACGAAGTTCAACTTCGGCTATTCGCACGTCAGCGACAAGGCAATCATGATAGGTTCAGGCTTCCGCCGCGACAACCTCAGCCTCAAACTCAACCATAAGGTAAACAAGAAGGTGTCGCTTGACTTCTCCATGCGTTACGCCAACACCACCGTCAACGGTGCAGGTGCCAACGAGAGCAAGAGTGAAGTGTCTACGTCTGACTCACGTCTGAAGAACGCCATGATCTTCCCGATGTTCAACTTCTCCGACCTTTCTGACGGCTATGACCCAGACCTTCAGCTGACAAATCCTCTAACGTCAGTTTCTGATGCAGACCGTAAGCAGTATCGTCAGAATTTCAACATGAACGGCAGTTTCTCTTGGGAGATTATCAAGAACCTGAAGTTCAAGACAGAATTCGGTCTGGACTGGTATTTCAGCAACGACAAGCGTTTCTACGGAACGTCTACATACAATGCACGTACCAATTCCTTCAAGGACGGTACTGTACGCCCAATGGCATACTTTACCGACATTACCCGCAATACTTTCCGAAACACCAATACCCTTAACTACGATTTTAAGGATATCATAAAGAGCGAAGACCACTCGCTCAACTTGCTCGTAGGTCAGGAGCTTATCACAAAGAGAAGCACGCAGAACGTAGACCGTCTGTATCAGTATCCTGAAAACTTCACCTCTTCACAGGCATGGAATCTGACTTCGCAGGGTACACCATACTACAGCAACAAGTACAACAATGCAGACGACAACCTCTTCTCTATCTTTGCGCGTGCCAACTATAACTTCAAGGACAAGTACTTGCTCAGTGCTACGTTCCGTGCGGACGGTTCGTCAAAGTTCTCTGACGGCAACCGCTGGGGTTACTTCCCATCAGTAGCTGTCGCTTGGCGTATTTCTTCTGAGCCTTGGATGAAATCTACAGAGAAGTGGCTCGATGACCTCAAGCTGCGCGTGTCTTACGGTACTGCTGGTAACAACAACATACCTTCCGGACAGATTTCTACAATTTGGAGTGCACAATCTACCACGTGGCTCAACCAGTTCTCTAATTACTGGACGAGCGGACTGGCTGAGGGTCAGTCAGGACTGTATGCTTCCAACCCAGATCTCACATGGGAGACAACAATCACCCGCAACGTTGGTCTTGACTTCACAATCCTCCGTGGAAAACTGAACGGAAGCTTTGAGGCTTACTGGAATTCTACTAAGGACCTGCTCATCGCATTCCCAGTTACAGGCTCTGGTTATGACTTCCAGTACCGCAACATTGGCGAGACAGAGAATAAGGGCTTCGAGGTGTCTCTTACATGGAATGCCATCAACAAGAAGAACTACGGACTTACCATCAGCGGCAACATCGGCTTCAACAAGAATAAGGTCGTTGAACTGGGTTCGCTAACTCAGTATTCAGCAACTTCAGGATGGGCTGGCACCGCAGTTCAGAACGACTATATCGTAAAGCCTGGCGAAGCAATTGGTCAGATTTATGGCTATAAGTGTGCTGGGCGCTATGAGGCAAGTGATTTCGTTGGATACGACGAGAGCAAAAAGGAGTGGATACTCAAGGACGGTGTGGCATCTGATGCGTCTGTAATTGGAACAAAGTACTTCCGTCCTGGTGCGCTGAAACTTGAAGATACCAATGGCGACGGCAAAGTTGATGCAAATGACCGTGTAAAGATTGGTGACACCAATCCGACAGCTACCGGTGGTTTCAATATCTCCGGTCGTCTGTATGGCTTTGACCTCAATGCCAACTTCACATATAGCATCGGCAATGACGTGTACAATGCCAACAAGATAGAGTACACCTCTGCATATCAGTACTACTACCGCAACATGACCACCGAGATGGCTTCAGGACAGCGTTGGACCAACCTTGATGCAAACGGTAACGTCACCAACAACCTGGAGGAACTGGCTGCACTGAACGCCAACACCACTATGTGGTCGCCGTACACTGGTTACGTGCTCTCTGACTGGGCTATCGAGGACGGCTCGTTCCTCAGACTGTCTACACTCACTCTGGGCTATACGATTCCGCAGAGCATCACAAAGAAATTCTTCGTCAACACCCTGCGTGTGTACTTCACTGCATACAACGTATTCTGTGCTACAAAGTACTCAGGCTTCGACCCCGAGGTGTCTTCACGTAACAAGACTGCACTTACTCCTGGCGTAGACTACTCTGCATACCCAAAGAGCAGACAGTACGTCATTGGACTTAACTTGAACTTCTAATAACAAGAACTATCGCACAATGAAACATAAGACAATAAAATACCTTGCTGCATTTGCATTGGCGGCTGGGGTGACTTCTTGTAGCGACTTCCTCGACCAGACATCATCGTCATCTTTCGATGACAAAAACCTCTTCTCTTCCTACGAGTTGGCCGAGGGTACCATCGCTAACATTTACTACGAGTTCGGACAGCAGAACTATCGTGCACGTTCTATTTGGTACGGATACAATACGGACGTAGAGTACTACAATAGCTCAGACAAGGGCGACGGCAAGTCACAGCTTGCAACATATTCCGCTCTGACCAGCAACGACCAGATGAACGACGCTGATGGTAAGGATCTGTGGGCAAAGATGTATGCGGCTATAGAAAAGGCAAATCTCGCTATTGAGGGTATTGAATCCAATTCTACAGATGAGTCTGCTGAGATGTATCAACTGCTCGGAGAGGCATACACGCTCAGAGCATTGGTATACATCGACCTCATCAATATGTGGGGCGACGTGCCGGCACGTTTCGAGAGCCTCAATTCAGAAAATATGTTCATCCCACGTACTGACCGCGATGAGATATACAAGCAGCTGATCAAGGACTTGCAGAAAGCCTCAGAACTGTGTGCATGGCCTAACGAGATTAAGGTGACCGAGACGGTGGAGCGTGTCAACAAGGCTTTCGTAGAGGGAATGCTGGCAAGAGTATGCCTGCAGGCAGCAGGATATGCACAGCGTTCTGACGGTGAGAACAGACGTTCAACTGACCCAGAACTCACCGTAGAGAAGCTCTATCCTATTGCTCTGCAAGCTTGTAAGGATGTGATAAACAGTAATACGGCAAAACTCAAAGGTAGTTTTGAAGACATCTGGAACAACAACGGTATCTCTGGAGATGTGATAACGGCTGGTTCTGAGTCGCTCTTCGAGATTGGTTATAGCAACGACCCTGTACGTGGACGTATCATGTACACCTTCGGTATCAAGCATAATTCTGCGGATGACTTTACTGGCATGCTGCAGGGAAGCCAGGTAGGTCCTGTGGCAACACTCTTCTGGGAGTACGACAAGAACGACACCCGTCGTGACGTGACTTGCTGTCCGTTCCAGTGGAACAAGGGTGTGCAGACATTGCAGTCTGCAAAGTCATGGAGCTTTGGCAAATACCGCTACGAATGGACAAACCGCGAGATTAAGACTGGTAATGATGATGGTATAAACAAGCTCTATATGCGTTATGCCGACGTGCTGCTCATGGCTGCTGAGGCTGCAAATGAGTTGGGTGACCTGGCAAGTGCAAAGACATGGTTCAAGATGGTGCGTCAGCGTGCCGTAGGTGCTACGAGTGCTGACAGCTACCTCCAGACTATCGGAAGCAAGGACGACATGTTTAAGGCAATACAGAAAGAACGTGCCCTCGAGTTTGCTGGTGAACTGGTACGTAAGGCCGACCTTATCCGTTGGGGACTGCTGAAAGCCAATATGGACATTGCCAAGCAGAAGCTCACCGCTTTGGCAAACCTCACAGACTATGACGCTGAACATACATACAGCCAGCTCGGTGGAAAACTGTACTACAAGATGGAAGACTATCCTTGGAAGAGAGGCGAAATCTCATATACAGCAAAGAATGCCAAGTTGAAGATATACGGTCTGGAGTACGGCGAAACAGATTACAGTAGCTTGGACGGATACACCTCGTATGCTGATAGCAAAAACAATCCGACAGACTGGCTCAAGGCAAATTCGCTCGGCGACCAGATAAACAACCTCTATGTGAACGACCCGGACAAACGACAGTACTGGCCTATCTTCAACGTAAACCTCACCGCCAACGAGAAACTTAAAAACTACGAATGGTATGAATAAATATAAAAATTCCATATACGCCCTCGTTGCTGCCGCTATCGTCAGCGGCACGGCAATGGTCTCCTGCTCAGAACCGGGGGACGTACAAGACCTGGTGCTCGACAGAATTCTTTCACCGACAGGTGTGGAGTCGCGCGTCACAAGCAGCAATGATATCGTACTGTCTTGGAACTCTATGAGCGGTGCTTCGCAGTACGAAGTGCAGGCTTTCGAGGAAACAGAAGACTATGACAATGCTACGGCGGCAATAACGCACGTCGTAACAAATGTGGCTGAAACTGTGGCTGATACACTCACTGACCTTAAGGGTGAGACAACTTACTACATAAGAATAAGGTCTGTCGATGCTGCAAACGAGTCAAGAAACTCAAAATGGTACGTGACGAGCAAGACTACCAACGCTGAGCAGAAGATGGACAAGGTGAAGTCTGCTAACATCAAGAGCGATGCTGTAACCCTTACGTGGCTCGCAGGTATTGATGTGGATAAGATTGTGCTCACACCAAATCCTGGCACAGCCAGCAGTTCAAGCCAGGCAGTCACTTATAACTTGACTGCCGAGAACAAGGCAGCTGGCTCGGCTACAGTTACTGGACTGACACCGGAAACTACCTACCACGCCATCCTGCAGCTTAACGGCAAGATACGTGGCTACCAGACGTTCACCACGAATATTGACCTCAGTGACGGTACCGTTTACGGACCAGAGGACAACTGGCAGACTGCTATAAGCAACGCTGCAAGCGGCGCTAAGATTGTGCTCAAGCCTGGTGTATATACAGCTACCGACAAGACATCTGCAATTAAGATTAGCTCTAATATTACCATTGCTGGTCAGAATTCAGCTGATTTGCCTGTAATCAACGCATACTTCACACTGCACAACAGCGCATCAGTGATGTTCTATCAGGTGAAGCTGAACGGTGAAGGACTCGGCAGCAGCGCCGACGGTAAGGTACAGTGTGTAGAGTACAAGGATGCAAGTGTCGAGTATGGCGCTCTCACATTCAAGGGATGCGAGGTGTATAACTACGTGAAGGGATTCATCTACAACAACGTTGCGTCAAGCGTGAAGAGCATCAGCATCGACGACTGTACAATACATGACGTTGTGTGCGATGGCGGTGAATTCATCGACTTCCGTAAATCTCCATGGGAGTCTTTGTCTCTAACCAACAGCACCATATACAACACCGCTGCAAAGCGCAGTCTATTGAGACTCGATGACTCTTCTTCTAGCTATGGAGCCATAAAGCCTGACACTAAGATTGACCACTGCACGTTCTATAACGTCGGAAATTCATCTGAAAAGCAGATGATGTTCTACATACGTTTTGGTTCGAAGGATGTTAATACCAATACTTTCACTAACAACGTGGTTGTAGGATACACACTGGTAAGAGGCTTCACAAATCAGTCGAAGACAGGTGCTATCTCGTTCAATAACAACCTCTACTACAACTGTGCTAACTTGCAGTCACTGGCAGAGGGTAATACTGAAACGCCAACACAGTTTGATTCTGAAAAAGCCACAGTGCTTACCGCTGACCCGTTCAATGATGCTGCCCATGCAGACTTCACAATAGCTGAGGAAGCCATTGCAGCAAAGCAGGCTGGTAATCCGCTTTGGTACTAAGCGTCCAAAGCTATACGCTAATACGTATAAAGACTAAAAACTTTCGGTTTAGACATAGACGAAAGTATATTTGAATGTACTGAAGGTGACTGTCCGTGAGGATAGCCACCTTTTTTTGTTTTCTGAGCCTCAAAAAACGCTAAGAGTCGTTGTGGTTTAGAAAAAACTTAGTAACTTTGTCCACGTGTAATAAGAAGTAGTAGAATATGTCAAAATACATCAATCCGTTTACCGACATCGGTTTCAAGAGAATATTCGG
>CAVAHD010000004.1:0-139861 GCA_963588475.1 Oscillospiraceae bacterium
CCAAAATAGGAACCGCCGTATGCGGAACCGCATGTACGGTGGTGTGAGAGGTCGGAAAACGAAAGTAGGAAGAAAACTACTTCGTTTTCCTCCTACTCGATTCGGCACGCTAATGATATGTTTACGCCAATGATATTTTTTGACGTTAATTGCCATTAATGGACCGTTAATTGACCATTAATTTTTTATTTCATTGCCATCCGGAGGGATAAAAATTATTAATGAATAATTAACGGTCCATTAATGGCAATTAACGTCGAAAAATATCATTGGCGTTATAAAATTTAGTCTTTTATCTTAGTGACAATTTTGTTTGCACCGCTGGTGAAGGCCAGGGCTTCTGGGTGTTCCTTTACGTAGCTCTCGATGTGGCGCACGCGCTTGCTCTCGAAAATCTCGTTGACGGCGATGAGGATGCCCGTCTCCTCCACGTCGCCGAAGCCGTCGTTGATGGCAGTGCCGAAGAGCTTCATGGTGGGCGAGAGGTTCATGTAGGCATTGACGAGCGGCGGGATGTTGAAGCCCAGGGCTCGGATGCTGCCGTTGAGGATGCGGTAGTCCTCCTTGAAGTCGCGACCGCAGAAGATGTCCTCCAGCTGCTCCTCGGGGGTCTCCAGGAGCAAGGGCTTTTTGGGGTAGATGAGGCCGTCCTTGTCGTCGAAGTGCTTCTTGAGGAAGTAGAGTATCATGTCGCGGCCGAAGCGGATGTAGTCGGGGTACATGGTCATCTTGCCGAAGTAGTACTTCATGTTGGGGTTGATGACAGTCAGCGCGCCCAGGCCGTCCCAGAGGTTGTCCAGTGCGAAGAGGCTCTTGGCGCCCATCTTGGAGCTCTGGTATTCGGGGCGTACGAAGGAGCGGCCCAGCTCTATGGTGTAGGGGGCGTACTCCTTGATGAACTTCTCTGAGAATGTGAACATATGGCTGGTGGCCAGGATGGGCTGCCCCTCCTCGTCGTAGTCCCACTGGTCGCCGAAGAGGTAGCGGTAGCCGCCTATTATCTCCTGCGAGTCGGGGTTCCAGACGATGAGCTGCTTGCAGCAGTTGTCGCGCGTGTCGAACTCGTCGATGTCCACTTCCTTGCCTGTGCCGCCGCCGGCCAGACGGAAGCTTATCTCGCGCAGACGTCCTATCTCGCGCATGGTGTTGGGGGAGTCGTGGGCGTCCACTACGTATAGTATGTTGCCGCTCTTGTTTGTCGTACGCAACTCCTTGTCGGGGGTCAACTCCGCCAGGATAAGCTCCAGTGGCACCGGTTGAATGATTTCTGCATCCATCGTCTTGTATAGTCTTTGTATGTTTTTCTTCTTTTGATTGTCAGTTTGCCTTGGCTTTTAGAACTTCTCGTCAGCCGGGCGCATCTTGTAGACCTCGTCCTCCACCCACTGTGCCCATTGCTTGGGCGTGCGGCTTTTGTCGAAGGTCTGGTATGGTATGGGCTTACCTATATATATATGGAAGGTCTTGCCCTGGTTCTTGTACATCTCGTCCACGAGGAATAGCATCGCCACGTTGAACTTCAGGCGCAGCGCCTTGCACAGCTTTGCTATGCGGTAGAAGCGGCGGCTGTTATGGCCGCTGAAGTAGATGGGCACCACGTCGCGTTGGGTCTGTATGCTCTTCGTGACGAACGTCTTGGTCCAGGGGATGTCGTGTATCTCGCCGTTGATGAGGCGCGAGCACAGTCCGGCTGGGAACATGAGCATGTGGTGGTCTGAGGAGAAGCCTTCCTCCACCATGCGTGGGAAGTCGCGGCTCTGCTTGCCCGTCTTGTTGATGGGGATGCAGAGGGGGGCGAGGCTGGGCAGGTTCATCAGCAGGTCGTTGACGAGGTAGCGGAAGTTGTCGTCGTAGTGCTTGCCTATCACGGAGCCGATGGCTATGCCGTCGATGCCGCCCAGGGGGTGGTTGCTCACGAAGGTGTAGCGGCGCTGGTCGTCCTTGGCCGGCAGGTTCTCCTCGCCGTGCACCTGCAGCGTCACGTTGAAGCTGCGCAGCACGGCGGCGAGCCAGTCGGAGCCCTCCCATTGGCGGGTGTCCCATATATGTTTGTTGAGCCACTCCTGGTGCATGATGTTCTTGAGCCAGTTGACGAGGAAACGGGGAACCTTCTTGGCCCTGTCGCCCATCTTCGACTCCAGGATCTTGTCTATGTCCAGCGTGTGGCGGGTTATCTCTATCATTGTATCTTGGTTTGTTGTGATTGCAAAGTTACAACTTTTTTTCGGACCTTAGTATATTTAGGACACATATTTGGCGGATTTGCAAAATAATAGTACTTTTGCACTAAATTTGAAATACTGTTGCAAATGGCTTCTATGAAATCTCTGGCTAAGGACACCGCCATCTACGGACTTAGCAGCATCGTGGGCAGATTCCTCAATTATCTGCTCGTTCCCCTCTACACTCACGTCATCTCGGCTGCCAGCGGCGGCTACGGGGTAGTCACCAACCTCTACGCCTACGTGGCGCTGATTCTCGTCATACTGACCTTCGGCATGGAGACAACCTTCTTCCGCTTTGCCAACAAGGAGGACGAGAACCCCCACTGCGTCTTTTCCACTTCCATCTTCATGGTGGGCGCACTGACGGCGGCGTTTCTCGCTGCCGTGTTCCTGTGTATCAACCCCATAGCCAGCACGTTGGGCTACGTGGGCCACGAGGACTACATCCTCATGATGGCGTGCGTCGTGGCGCTGGATGCTATCCAGGCCATCCCCTTCTCGTATCTGCGCTATAAGAAGAAGGCTGTGAAGTTCGCCTCCCTGAAGCTGCTCTTCATAGCCCTCAACATAGGGCTCAACCTGCTGTACTTCGTCTTCCTGGGCAAGCAGGACGTCTTCTACGTCTTCTCGCTCAACCTCGTCTGCTCAGCCCTCATCACGTTCTTCTTCATACCGGAGTTCGCCCACGAGCACGTGGCGGCACGCCAGTACTGCCGTGAGAAGCAGATACCGTTCCGCATAGTGGACTTCTCGTTGCTGCGCCGTATGTTCCGGTATTCCTGGCCCGTACTGGTGCTGGGCATCGCCGGCATCCTCAACCAGACAGCCGACAAGATGCTCTTCCCACTTGTCTACCCCGACAAGACTGAGGGTGTCGTGCAGCTGGGCATCTACGGCGCGTGCGTCAAGATAGCCATGATAATGGCGATGATAACGCAGGCCTTCCGCTACGCTTACGAGCCCATCGTCTTTGCCAAGTCGAAGGACGGCGACAAGAAGGAGTACTACGCCCAGGCCATGAAGTACTTCGTCATCTTCACCCTCTTCGCCTTCCTCTGCGTAGTGGGCTATATGCCTATACTGCAGGGCATCCTGGGCGCCGAATACCGCGAGGGCCTCAAGGTGGTGCCCATCGTCATGGCGGCAGAGATAATGATGGGCGTATACTTCAACCTCTCCTTCTGGTACAAGCTGATAGACCGCACCATCTGGGGCGCGTGGTTCAGTGCCGCCGGCTGTCTGACGCTCATCGCCGTCAACGTCATCTTCATCCCCGAGTACAGCTATATGGCATGCGCATGGGGCGGCGTGGCCGGTTACGGAGTGGCGATGCTCCTCAGCTACTTCATCGGTCAGAAGAAGTACCCCATCAACTACGACGTGCGCGGCATCTTCACCTACGTCATCATCACCGTAGCCTTTTACTACGCCATGCAGGCCGTCACCAGTCTCGGCACGCTCCTCCAGCTGGCCGCCAATACGGTGTTAATCCTCGCCTTCCTCACCATCGTGGTGCTGAAGGATATGCCCCTCTCCTCACTGCCCGTCATCGGGCGTAAGTTTAGAAAGTAATACATGCTCAAAAATATTGCAACCCTCTGCGCACTGCTCTCCACCGCCCTCTCCGCCACGGCAGACGAGGGCATGTGGACGTTGTACAACCTGCCGGATGCCGTGTACGGCCAGATGCAGGCGGAGGGATTTCAGCTGCCAAAGGCGAGCCTCTATAGCGATGCGGCGGCACTGAAGAACAGCGTCGTCAGTTTCCGCGGATTCTGCACTGGCGTGGTGGCATCGCCCAACGGACTGTTGCTCACTAACCACCACTGTGGACTCAACGCCGTCAGACAACTCTCCACCGTGGAGAACGACCGGCTGAAGAACGGATTTATTGCCGATTCCATCGGGGCGGAACTGCCATGCGAGGGCCTCTACGTCTCCTTCGTGCGAAAGCAAGAGGACGTCACGGCGCGGCTCGAATCTCTGGGACTGCGCCACCGCAGCCCGAAGGCCCAGGAACTGCTCATCGACTCCCTGGCCGACGTCATGACGGAGGAAGCACGCAAGCACGACTCCACGTGCTACGTCACCATTGACCCCTACTACGAAGGCAACGCATACTACGCCACCACATACTGCAACTACACCGACATACGCCTCGTCGCCGCACCGCTCAAGGACCTCGGGAAGTTCGGCGGCGAGACTGACAACTGGATGTGGCCGCGCCATACGTGCGACTTCTCCGTCTTCCGTATCTACGCCAAAGAGGACGGTACGCCGGCCGCATACAGCCCCACCAACGTGCCGCTGAAAACGCCCGGCTATATACCCGTCAGCACGGACGGATACAAACGCGGCGACTTCGCCATGACCATCGGCTTCCCCGGCACTACGGCGCGCTACGTCTCAAGCTACGGCATAGAGGAGAGGCGCAACGCTGTCTACGAGCCGACCTATCGGATGCGCGCCGTGAAACTGAAGGTGATGAAGGAGCACATGGACCGCTCCACGGCAGTGCGCCTGAAGTACGACGCCGCATACAGTTCCACCGCCAACTACTACAAAAACTACCTCGGAACGATAAAATGTATCGATTCCACCGGACTGATACGTCAGAAGCGCGACTACGAACGCCTCATCGCCGAGAGCCAGCACCTGGACCTCGCCCCCTTGGCACGCCTCTATGCTTCGCAGGCTAAAGCCAGGCGCACCAATACGCTGATAAGGGAGGCGTTCGGTTCGAAAAGTAATCACGAGTTCGGCGTACGCATCGCAAGATACATCGACTCTCTGCCGAAAGACCCGAAAAACGGCGGTTTCAACGTGCCGCCCATGGAGTTTGACAACGATACCGCCAAGTGGGACCGCCAACTGGGCATCGGCGTTCTCGCCGCTACGATGGAGGAGTACCGCCGTCTGGCTCCCCCGGAGCATCTGCCCTCGTTCTACCATACCCTCGACTCCGTCTTTGGCGGCGACTGCACGCGCTACGCCACCGCCCTCTGGGACCAGTCCATCTTCATGCGTCCTGGCGCACGCATTCCGATGAAACCGACAAGAAAGCTGCGCAAAGACCTCGGTGTGCAGTTCGCACTGTCCGTCCGCGATGTCTACTCCAAAGTGAAACAAACCATCCACGACAACAAGGACAGCATCGCCAGTCTGGAGCGGCAGCTCTGCGCCGCCAGACTGCGCATGGAGGAAGACATGCCGCACTACAGCGACGCCAACTTCACCATGCGACTCTCCTACGGACAGGTGGAGGAATACACCATGGGCAACGGCACCCCCTCTGGTTACTACACCACGGCCAACGGCATCGTCGAGAAGATGAAACGCGGCAACGCCATACCAGACTACCGCACCACCGAGTCGATGCAGAGCCTTTTCGAGCAGCCTACATATAATATGTACACCGACAGCCTGTCGCAGACGCTCAACCTCTGCTTCCTCACCACAAACGACATCACCGGCGGCAACTCCGGTTCGCCTGTCATAGACGGCCGGGGCCGACTCATAGGTCTCGCCTTCGACGGCAACTGGGAGAGCCTCGCCTCCTCCATACGCTACGACGCACGACTGGCACGCACCATCGCCGTAGACATACGCTACGTCCTCTACATACTCCAGGAATGGGGCAAGGCCAACGCCGTCATACAGGAACTGCTTGGCGACAGCATGCCGAAATAAAACTTTTTTGAAAAAAACTGCAGCGGCCAGGCAAGGTTTTGCGGATTGTTGGATTTAATAGGGCAAACACAATTGCTTTTTCAAACTTTTTTAAACCAACAACAAAAACGTATGAAACAAATCGCTTCAAGACTCCGCAGCCTGGCCGCTGCAGTACTTGCCATCGCTGCCACGCTGACTTACACCTCGTGCAACTCAGACAGCGGTTCTACACAAACCTACACGGCGTGGGCCACACTGCGCCCCACGGACACCGCCACAGCCACCGGCTCAAACTACTACCTCCAGTTGGACAGCGCCAACATACTGCTGCCGAACACCACAGCATGGAAGTCGACACCCTATGGAAGCAAGACACTGCGCGCACTCGTGAACTTCACCTTCTCTGAAGTACAGGGAAAGACAGCAACGCAGAGATACATCGACATCATCTCCATGGACACCATCCGCACCAAGGCAACCGTGCCGCACCTCGAAGGAGACTCCGCAGACATCAAGACCTACGGCAACGACAAGATGGAGATTACCAACGCACTGGGCGAGGACGGCTACCTCACACTCTTCGTGAAGGCACCATACAACGCGTCAGTCAAGAAGACCCACTACATCAACCTCGTCACCGGAGTAGACAAGGACAGCGCATACACCGTGGACCTCCGGCACAATGCGCAGGGCGACACCATTGGCTCCTACGCCATATTCACCGTGGCATTCGACCTGAGCCAGCTCCCCACTACCACAGAAAAGACTCCAAAGCTAAAGCTTAACTATAGGAACCTCGAAGGAAAATCAAAATCTGTAGACATACCTTTCTATTTCCACAACACCATCATCAAGTAATGTCTTCTGACGTTCAGAACACAGACCAAATAGCTATCATCCGCAAGATACAGGACGGCGACAGGGCAGCGCAACGCTTGCTCTACAACTCGCACGTCCGTTACCTTGCGGCTATTTGCTCACGTTACCTGAACAACGACGAAGACGTACGCGACGTGCTGCAGGACTCGTTCATTAAGATCTTCTCGTCCATAAAGAGTTTCACGCCCCGAAACGACGGAGCACTGAAGGCATGGATGGCACGCATCGTCATAAACGAGTCCTTGCGCTTCCTGCAGAAGAAGAGCCGACTCCTCTTTGCCTCCATCTCCGGGCACGAAGACCAGCTCGAGACCTACGACGAGCCGCAGACGGAAGGCATTCCGCCCGATGTCATCCACGCCGCCATACGCTCCCTGCCCGACGGCTACCGCACCGTCTTCAACCTCTACGTCATAGAGCAGCGCCCACACAAGGAGATAGCGCAGCTACTCGGCATAAAGGAGAGCACTTCGGCATCGCAGCTACACAAAGCCAAGGCGATGCTGGCAAAGACACTGAAACAATACAAAACCTCCAACCGCACATGACCGACAAATGGCTTAACGACATACAAAGCACCATGGCCAACTACGAGACCGACGCTCCAACCGGCCTCTGGGAAGCCATAGAGCAAGCCGAGGCCAACGCCGGACTCCAGCAAGCCGCAGGGCAAGCCGGGGCCACCGACCAACGGTCAAGGCGCCGCACCCATCGCTACTACATTGCTGCTGCCTGCACCGCGGCCGCCGTAGCGGTTGGAGGCTTCATGCTCTTCCACAATAACAGCGACACACAGACCACCGGCAGCAAGCCGCTGGCAAGCAACACCAAGCCAACGGCAAGCACCAGCGATGCAAAGCCAGCGGCAGGCACTGCCAGCAGCAAACTGCTGGCAAGCATTAGCGATGCAAAGCGAAACGCAGAAGGCAAAACCCCTACAGCCAGCGCAGCGCAAGCCGAGCTCCAGCAGCTAGCAAACAGCCAGCCAGCCGCCCCCAGCCTCGCCTCCGCTGCCCCCGCCAATTCCGGGCGTTTCAACGCCCAAGAAGCCCTCGCCGCCCAAGCCCCCGTCGCTCCCCAGCGTCAAAGGGGCGCGAACGCGTCCCCACAGGCGCCCCAGCGTCCCTCAGCTCATAGAGAGCCAGCCAGCCCCTACTATTACGAAGCCCCCCAGCGCCCTCGCAAGCCAGGCACCCTAACCCTAGCCCTATACACCGGAGGCACAGGCAACGCCACCTCCGCCACCCACTCGCAGAACATGATGCTGATGTCCGCCGCCCCCGACACCGAGTACAGCACAGCAGACGACCCACGTCTGGGCTACGCCATGAGCAACGCCGACGAGGACGTTGTCAAGGAGGTGAAGCACCGCATGCCCATGCGCTTCGGACTCAGCGCCGCCTTCAGCCTCACCGACCGCCTCGCCCTGGAGACAGGCCTCACCTACACCCAGCTCAACTCCGACCTCCGCGAGGGCAGCGAGAAAAGCTACTACAAGGGCACGCAACAGCTCCACTACGTAGGCATCCCCGTCAACGTGAAGTACAGTATCTACACCGTAGGTGCACTGAATATCTACGCCTCCGCAGGAGCGCTGGTGGAGCAGTGTGTAGCAGGAAAGAAAGAGATGGACCTCGTAGTAAACGGCAAAACAGAAGAGCAGACCAGCGGCCCCGCAGGCAGCACCCCAATGCAGCTCTCCTTCAACGCTGCCGCCGGCCTACAGTACAACTTCACGCCCCTCGTAGGCATCTACGCCGAACCCGGCGTCAGCTACTACGTAAACGACAACTCATCACTCTCCACCGTATACAAAGAGCACCCCTGGAACTTCAACGTAAGCCTCGGACTACGCTTCAATATCAAATAGACAATGTCCCAATTCTCTAAAAGGCACTAATATTCACAAAACTACACTTCCAATCACTTAACAACCACAAAAGACATGACACGCAAATCCATCGCCATCGCACTCGCCATCACAGCCGTAACATCCCTCACCGCCTGCTACCGCACCATGCCCATCAACAACACCGCAGCCATGGCAAAGCTCGAGCAGCAGTCGGCAGACATCCCATACACAGTAGCCGACAACTACTTCGTCAAGAACACCGTAAAGAAAGTTCCAGTAAAGATAACCTCGCAGGCCCAGTTCGACAAATACTTCGGCATGGCAGCCGTAATGGGCGAAGGTGGACTGCCCACCTACATCGACTTCTCCAAGCAGTTCGTCATCGCTGTAGACGTGCCCGAGACCAACATAGACACCGAGCTCATCCCCGCGTCCCTAAAGACCGACGGCAAGAAGCTCCTCTTCACATACAAAACAAAAAAAGGCGAGCAGCGTTCATACACCACCCACCCCTTCGCCCTCATCATAGTAAGCAAGGAATACAACGCCAAAGTAACCCTCCAGGCCATGTAGAGGATTACAAACTAAAAAGGAGCCACGTTGCAAGTGATAATGCAACGTGGCTTCTTCGTATATCTATTCCACTCTCTTCCAGTCCAGGAGTCCCTTGCCCTCTTCGTCGAGCTCTATGCCCAAGCCGATATTTTGCAAACACAAAAATACAAAGTGTCACGAAAATAGCTGTTTCCGTGACACTTTGCGTTTTGGAAAAAATAAGGGAAACTACGCAGCGGGAGCCTAACTCCTCAGTACCTCCAGCGACTTCAGCGTGCCGAAGGCGGGGATGTGCAGGGTGTAGAAAAGGAGGATGGCGTCGACGATGCGGTTGCGGTCGGTGCGGGAGAGGCGGAAGAGGTGCATCGTGGTGGGCGACATGCGCATCAGCGTGAGCAGATTGCGGGCATCGTCCTCCAGAAGCACGTCGGGGTGCAACGGCATGACGGTGGCGAAGCGACCCTCGCGGAGGTCGAAGATGGAGTGGGGGGTGTAGCTCTCCAAGTCCGGCATGAAGCCGAGGAAGCGCGAGAGGCGCAGCATGAACATCAGGTGGAAGTTTACCGTCCCTTCGCCGGAGAGGTCGAGCCATTTGAGGCTCTGCACCACGAAGTCGTAGAGCGGCGTATCGCAGTGGGCCTCGCGTGTGGCGTGGTGGAGGAACTCGGCAACGAAAAAGGCGATGGACAGTTTGGCCGCGTCGAAGGGTATAGATATATAAGGTGTAGAGAGGCGCGCCTCCTTCACCGTGGCCAACTGCTGGCGCGGTGTCTGGAGGATGTCGAGGTCGAGGATGTTGAGCGGCTGGAAGAGCGACCGTCTTGCCTTGCTCTGCTTCGAGTTGGAGATGCGCAGGGCAATGGACATCCTGCCTGCCTCGCGAGTCAGGATATCGGCGATGAGGCGGTCCTCGCCGTACCTCACCGTTCTGAGCACTATGCCTTGCGTTTTTATGTCCATAGGAACTACAAAAGTACAAAAAAAAGAGAGTAGGGAAGGGGAAAAAGAAGACAAAACCATGAAAAAGAGGGTAAAAAGAGAAAAATATTGCGGCAAAACTTGCGAGGAACAAAATAAATGTGTACCTTTGCACCGCAAATTCGGCCGTACGCCTTCTTGTGAGGCGCAGAAAGGCGGAATTTGAGTACCGGTTTGGCGTGTTCGTATATCGGTTAGTACTCAAGATTTTCATTCTTGCAAGAGGGGTTCGACTCCCCTACACGCTACCAATTTTTTATTATCCGTCATCGCATAGCGATATGCCAAGGAAACGAAATGGTGACGGAGAGCGGTCCGAATGACTCGGACAGTTCGCCCAGGGCAGCTGTAGTGGCGCAAGACCCATAAGCTAATTACTCTCAAACTTTTTAAAAACAAAATGGCAAACCACAAGTCATCAGAAAAGAGAATTCGTCAGGACAAGAAGAAGACTCTCCACAACAAGTACTACGCTAAGACAATGCGTAACGCAGTTCGTAAGCTCCGCGCTACAACTGACAAGGAAGAGGCTGTAAAGCAGTACCCACTCGTGCAGAAGATGCTCGACAAGCTGGCTAAGCAGAACATCATCCACGCTAACAAGGCTGCCAACATCAAGTCAAGCCTTGCACAGCACATCCAGAAGCTCGGCTAATGGATAATCGTTTGAACACAAGATTGTTTCCATAATAATTTTTTTATAGGGTTGCAGCGCGTGAGGCGTAGCAACCTTTTTTTTGTACCCTATTTTTGACTGGGATAGGTCTTATGGACTTTTGCCCTTTCAGGGCGCGTTGATACATACAAACAAAAACCCAGGGCGTTGCCCTGGGCTATGTAGTGTAGGGCTTTCAGCCCACGTTTTGCCAATGTTGTCTGAATTTTTGTGCATGTCGTATTTTTTTAGTAACTTTGCACAGAATATAGTTTGACAAAAGCAATAAAACAGAATACCATAAAAATGGAAGAAAATCAGAACAACGGAACGAACTACACAGGTAGTAGCATTCAGGTGCTCGAAGGTCTGGAAGCAGTGCGCAAACGCCCTGCGATGTACATTGGCGACATCTCCGAGAAGGGTCTGCACCATCTTGTCAACGAGACGGTGGACAACTCCATCGACGAGGCGATGGCGGGCTACTGTACACACATCGAGGTGACGATAAACGAGGACAACTCCATAACTGTGGAGGACAACGGCCGCGGTATCCCCGTGGACGAGCATCCGAAGCTCCACAAGTCGGCCCTGGAAGTCGTGATGACAGTGCTGCACGCCGGCGGTAAGTTCGACAAGGGTTCATACAAAGTGTCCGGCGGTCTGCACGGTGTGGGCGTAAGCTGCGTAAACGCACTCTCCACCCACATGCTCTCGCAGGTTTTCCGTGACGGCAAGATATACCAGCAGGAATACGAGAAGGGTAAGCCGCTCTACCCCGTAAAGGTGGTAGGCGAGACCGAGAAGCGCGGCACACGCCAGCAGTTCTGGCCCGACGGCTCCATCTTCACCACTACGGAATACAAGTACGACATCGTGGCACGCCGTATGCGTGAGTTGGCGTTCCTCAATGCCGGCATCACCATCACTCTGACCGACCAGCGTCCCGATGCAGAGGGCAAGCTGAAGACCCCAGAGGTGTTCCACGCCAAGGAAGGTCTAAAGGAGTTCGTCCGCTACGTGGACCGTCACCGCGTCTCCATCATCGGCGAGCCTATCTACCTCAACACTGAGAAGAACGGCACACCCGTGGAGATAGCCGTACTCTACAATAACGACTACTCCGAGAACATACACTCCTACGTCAACAATATCAACACCATCGAGGGCGGCACACACGTGACGGGCTTCCGCATCGCACTGTCGCGCTCGCTGAAGAAGTACGCCGACGAGGACGACCAGCTGCGCAAGCAGATAGAGAAGGCTAAGATAGAAATCACCGCCAACGACTTCACCGAGGGCCTCACCGCCATCATCTCCGTCAAGGTGGCAGAGCCGCAGTTTGAGGGTCAGACCAAGACGAAGCTCGGCAACAGCGAGGTGAACGGTGCCGTACAGCAGGCCGTAGGCGAGGCGATGGGCATCTACCTGGAGGAGCACCCGAAGGAGGCACGCCAGATATGCGAGAAAGTGGTGCTGGCCGCTACGGCACGTATCGCAGCACGCAAGGCACGCGAGAGCGTACAGCGCAAGAACGTGATGACTGGCGGCGGACTGCCAGGCAAACTGGCAGACTGCTCCAACAAGGACCCGAAGACATCGGAGATATTCCTCGTCGAGGGTGACTCCGCCGGCGGCTCGGCAAAGCAGGGTCGCGACCGCCACTCACAGGCCATCCTGCCTCTGCGCGGTAAGATTCTGAACGTGGAGAAGGTGCAGTGGCACCGCGTCTTCGAGGCTGAGTCCGTCATGAACATCATACAGAGTATCGGCGTGCGCTTCGGCGTGGACGGTGAGGACTCCAAGGAGGCCAACATCGACAAGCTGCGCTACGACAAGATCATCATCATGACCGATGCCGATGTCGATGGCTCACACATCGACACGCTCATCATGACTCTCTTCTACCGCTTCATGCCGAAGGTGATACAGGAAGGACACCTCTACATCGCCACACCGCCGCTCTACCAGTGCTCTTATAAGAACAAGGTGAAGGAGTACTGCTACACCGACCAGCAGCGCCAGGCTTTCATCGACAAGTACGGCGACGGCAATCCGGAGGCCATCCACACACAGCGATACAAAGGTCTCGGTGAGATGAACCCGGAGCAGCTTTGGGACACCACCATGAACCCGGAGACGCGTCTGCTCAAGCAGGTGACCATCCAGAACGCTGCCGACGCCGACGAGGTGTTCTCCATGCTAATGGGTGACGACGTAGAGCCACGCCGCGTCTTCATCGAAGAGAACGCTACCTACGCCAATATTGACGCATAAGCACGGTTTAACGTTAATGCCCGCCGATGACGTGTTTAACGTTAATTGCCGTTAATTGACCGTTAATTTGTCATTAATATATTTTTGCCTTACGGACGTAGAATACGTTTCACTATTGCAAGAGAATGGTACACCATAAATTAAAAATTAATGACAAATTAACGGTCCATTAATGGCAATTAATGTTAGAAAAAAATCATTGGCGTTGCATAAGAGTCATTAGCGTCAAAAGCCACAGAATCATTTGTGTAAATGAGAAAACCGGAAATTGAACCGATAACCATAGAGAAGCTCGCCGAGAAATACGGGTTGCCACACCTTGGCAACGACGTAGCCTTGGTGGGCTCTTTACGTATGTTGCCGGACCTTGCCGAGGCGCGGCGACTATCGCTCTGCCTCTTCATCGGGGTCTGTACGGACGGCGTGGTGACGCTGACGGTGAACGACCGCAAGCGCGCCGCCAGCAGCAATAACGTCATGCTCATTTCTGAGCAGAGCGTCATCAACGGGCTGCGCTTCAGCGACGACTTCGACGGCATCGGCTTCTTCATCTCATACAAGATGCTGCACGACGTGCTCAGCGAGGTCAACAACATGAGCAACCTCTTCCTGCTCTCGCACAACCATCCCGTCTTCGACATCAGCAGTGACGACGTGAAGATGGCAAAGGGGTACTTCAACGCCATGCTGAGCCGCCTGACACAGAAGGAGCACGCCTACCGCACACAGGTGGTAAGGCTGATGATACTGTCGCTGATATTCGACTTCCTGGGCACCGTGGAGCGCATACTCGGCGAGAACCAGAAGAAGTCGCAGCGGCAGACGAAGGCGGAGCAAGTCTTCGTGGAGTTCATCCAGCTGGTAGAGACCCACTTCCGCGAGCAGCGCAAGGTGCAGTGGTACGCCACGCAGATGGGGCTGTCGCCCAAATACCTCTGCGAGATAATAACTAGCGTCAGCCGCCGCTCGCCAAACGAATGGATTGACAAGTTCGTTACTACCGAGATACGCAACCTACTGCGCCACACCACACGCTCCATGTCCGAACTGGCCCAGGAGCTGCATTTCGCCTCTCTCTCCTTCTTCGGAAAGTATTTCAAGGAAAACGTGGGTGTCAGTCCCACCGACTACCGCAATGGCATAGAGACGTTTTAAGCTTGGGTACATCAAATGAATACCCTAATATAAAGATGAGAACAAAGACATTATGATACTACAGATACAGGACACACTTGTGTCGTCCGACATACTGACGGAGCAGTTCTGCTGCGACCTGTCCAAGTGCCACGGTCAGTGCTGCATCGAAGGCGATGCCGGAGCTCCCGTGACGCTGGAGGAGACGGCAGAGATAGAAGAGAACCTCGATGCCGTATGGAACGACTTGTCCGCCTCCGCCCAGTCCGTTATAGACAAGCAGGGCGTGGCCTACGTGGACCAGGAGGGCGACATGGTGACGTCTATCGTCAACGGTAAGGACTGCGTCTTCACCTGCTACCAGGACCTGGAGCTGCCGGGCGAGACCATCCCCAACTGCTGCCTCTGCGCCTATGAACGCCTCTACCGTCAGGGCAAGATAAAGTGGTGCAAGCCCATCTCCTGCGCCCTCTATCCCATCCGCGTAAAGGAGCTGAGCAACGGCCTCGTTGGTTTGAACTACAACCGCTGGGACGTCTGCCGCGATGCCGTGTCCAAAGGTCGCCGCGAGGGCATATACATCTACCAGTTTCTGAAGGAACCTCTGATAAAGCGCTTTGGTGAGGAATGGTACGCAGAGCTTTGCAGTCTGGCTGAGGAAGTACAGGCTATGAAATAAGAATACGAAAAAAGGGCAGGGGTGTCTCACGACAACCTTGCCCTTTACAATTATCAAAAAGTGCAAAGATATTGGTCTTTCACATCTTTTTCGAGCTGGGGTGTGGGGTTTACATCTTTGTGATGATGCCCAGCTTGGAGTTTCTGAGGAACTCCACGATGTATACAATTTCTTCACTCTTGGGAATCTGTTGGATAATC
The DNA here is from genome assembly GCA_963588475.1 of Oscillospiraceae bacterium. GTDB lineage: Bacteria > Bacteroidota > Bacteroidia > Bacteroidales > Bacteroidaceae > Prevotella. The sequence continues at coordinate 15,107 of CAVAHD010000004.1, forward strand.
TGGCCACAGACGTTCTCCAGTGCATCCTGTCCGTGGAATACGAGACGGTATGCGTTGGCGATGTGACCCTTTGTCTTCTCGCTGATGCCTACGCGGTCGATGACGAACGAGTTGATGCCGTTGTACTTGATGGGGTGACCGCCCGTGACGATGTACGGTGGCACGTCCTTGGAGAAGCGTGTGCTTGACTTGATCATGGCGCAGCTGCCTACGCGCACTCCAGCATTGGCGATGACGCCGGAGGAGAAGATGACGTAGTCGTCAATCTGGCAGTCGCCGGCCACCTTCGTGCCGTAGCCGAACACGTTGGAGTTGCCAACGTGTGTGTCGTGGCTGATGTGTACGCCCTCGGCGAGGAAGTTCTCGTTGCCGATGACGGTCTTGCCCGTAGCGTATGTGGCACGGTTGATGACGACGTTCTCGCGGATGATGTTGCCGTTGCCGATGACGCAGAGAGTGTTGTCGCCCTTATAGTTGAGGTCCTGTGGCACAGCGCCGATGACGGTATTCTGGTATACAGTATTGTCGTTGCCCATGCGAGTGCCGTTCATGATGTTGACACCGGGATAGAACGTACAGTTGTCGCCTATCTCCACGTCGTCCTCAATGTAAACGAAGGGGTAGATGGTGACGTTCTGTCCTATCTTCGCTTTGGGGCTAACCACTGCTTTGTCTGATATGTTACTCATAAAAAAGGAAATTTTTAATTCATAATGCATAATGCAGAATTCATAATTAGGCTCCGCATTAAGTTTGATGTATATTCTTTGTTAATTCATTCTTCGTTAACTCATCAACATAAGTCCTACAAAACTCGTCCGGACGGCCATTATGAATTATGCATTTTGAATTATGAATTGATTATTACTTTGCCCCTCCACCCAGTGCGGAGTAGAGGTTTACGACAGCCTGCATGGCGTTGAACTGGTCTGAGAGCTGCGTTATCTCGGCGTTGAGCAGGTTGCTCTGTGCGGAGATGACCTCCAGATAGGTGCTTGAGCCCATGTTGAAGAGTTCGCTGGTGTAGTCGACGCTCTTCTTGAGAGCCTCCACCTGCTGGGTGTCTACGGCATACTTCTCCTTGCTGCTGTTGTAGAGCACGAGTGCGTTTGCCACTTCTGAGCCGGCGGTGAGGATGGTGCTCTGCCATGTGTTGTACTGCTGCTGATACTGTGCCTTAGCCACGCGCAGACCTGCCACGAGCTTTCCGTTCTGGAAGATAGGCTGTGTCAGCTGGCCTACGAAGCTGAGCAGGAACTTGCCAGGGTTGACAATCTCACCGAGGTTATTGGTGAATGCGCCAGTTGCTGACAGGTTGAGCACAGGGTAGAACTGCTGGCGTGCTGACTGCACTCCGTAGAAGCACTGTGCGAGGCTCATCTCAGCTGCGTGAACGTCAGGACGGTTGCGCAGTACTGCTACGCCCACACCGGTGGAGAACGATGAAGGCAGGCTCTGGGCGTCCAGCTTGCTACGGCTGATGCCCTGTGCTGGCTGGCCGAGGAGCAGGGAGAGAGTGTTCTCCGTCTCCTGTATCTGACGCTTCATGTCTACCGTCTGCGAGAGTACGCTCAGGTGAGCAGCCTCTGCGCTTACTACGCTTGTCTCGCGGGCACCGCGCAGTTCCTTCTGCAGCTTCATCATATCGAGAGTCTCGCTGGTGAGCTTCTCCATGTCGTTGAGAATCTCCAGCTGGCGGTCGAGCATGAGGAGGGTGTAGTAGAGGTTAGCTACGTTGCAGATAACCTTGCTGCGCACGGACTGCTGGTAGTCTTGGCTGGCTATCAGAGCCACCTTGGCGCTGCGGTTTGCTGTGACGAGGTTACCGAAGAGCCCGGTGTTCCACGATGCCGTGACGGGCAGCGAGTATGTCTTGGACCACTGCGCGCCTTCCGTCATCACCTTCGAGAGAGTTCCGTTAGGAGTAAAGGTGAACGAGGGGATGAACGCCAGACGGGCTGTCATGAGCTGCGCCTCGGCAATCTTAACGTTCTCGGCTGCGTTGAGCAGGTCGAAGTTATTGTCGAGGGCAGTCTGTATGAGAGTCTGAAGCTGTGGGTCGGTGAATACCTCGTGCCAGTCGAGCGTGCCGAAGCTGGTGCTGTCGGTCGTGTTGGCATATTGGGCTGCATCACGCATCACGTTCAGACTGTCCAGACTGGTCTGCGGACTCTGGTACTTATTATATAGTCCGCAGCTGTTCATGAGAACAGCCACGGAGAATATTGCTATGATGTTGAGTTTTTTTGTCATTGTTGCTTTTACCTTTTTATTTCTTATCGAAAGCATCCATAGAGGTGTACTGTCTCAGTTCAGTGTCAACGGAAGAGCCGTTGTCATCGTTGAACTTCAGCGGGCTGACGCGTTCCTGCAGCCACTGGAAGATGACGAAGAGGCAAGGCACGATGAGCACCTGGAGGAAAGTACCGATGAGCATACCACCGATGGCAGCCGCACCCAGTGTGATGTAGCCGTTCTCACCTACCATAGGAGCCATGACGAGGTTCAGACCCGGCAGACCGGTGACGATAAGTGGAACCAGACCGATGATCATTGCCAACGCCGTCATGAGGATAGGACGCAGACGGGCAGCGGCACCGAGGATGGCCGACCATGTGATGGCCATACCGAGCTGGCGGCGTGCCAGTGCGAACTGTACGATAAGGATGGCGTTCTTTGCCAACAGACCCACGAGCATGATGAGGGCAATCTGCATGTAGATGTCGTTGTTCATGCCGAAGAGGTTGGTGAAGAAGAATGCACCTGCCAGACCGAACGGAATGGAGAGTATGACGGAGAACGGCAGCAGGTACGACTCGTACTGTGCCGAGAGGATGAGGTAAACGAATACCAGACAGAGACCGAGCACGATACCGGTAGAGTTGCTGGACTCAGCCTCGTTACGTGTCAGACCTGAGAGCTCGTAGCCGAAGCCGGCAGGGAGCACCTTCTGTGCCACCTCGTCCATGGCTGCGATACAGTCGCCCGTAGAGTAGCCGTCGGCAGGTGTGGCGTTCACGTCGATAGAGGTGAAGAGGTTGAAACGTGAGATGTTCTGCGGACCGTAAACGCGCTTCAGCGTTACGTACTCGCTGATAGGAGTCATCTCGCCTGCGCCGTTCTTAGTGTAGACAGTCTTCAGAGAAGAGATGTCCTCACGTGTCTTCGGGTCAGCCTGGATGTACACACGGTAGAGCTTACCGTAGGCGTTGAAGTTACTTGCGTAGAGACCGCCGTAGTAGCCCTGCATGGTGGTGAGCACGTCGCTTGGGCTGATGCCGGCCTGCTTACACTTGGCAACGTCGACGCTGATTTCGTACTGCGGATATGAGGGGTTGAACATCGTCATGGCGTTGCTGAACTCCGGACGCTCCTGCAGCGCTGCGAGGTACTGCTTTGTGATTTCGTAGAACTTGTTGATGTCTCCGCCCGTCTTGTCCTGCATAGAGAACGAGACACCGTTGGTCACAGAGAAACCGTTCACCATAGGTGGCTGGAAGGCGAGAATCTGTGCGCCGTGGATGGCGCTGATCTGCTTGTATATCATGCCGAGCACCATCTGTGAGTACTCGGAGCGTCCGCGCTCCTCAAAGTCCTTCAGCTTGACGATGAACGAGCCCTGGTTGGAGCCCTGGCCGCCGATGAAGCCGTAGCCCGTGATGCGGAGCACGTGCTCTGTGGCGGTGTTGTTGGCAAGCATCACCTCTACCTTGTCCATCATCTCGTCGGTCTTCTTCAGAGAGGTGCCTGGAGGGGTGTTGACAACGACGAATACGGTACCCGTATCCTCGTTAGGTACGAGACCCTGCTTGGTTGAGATAGCCTCATAGCCGAGGGCGGCGATGCCGAGCACTACAGACAGGACGGCAATCCACTTGCGTCTTACGATGCCCTCCACGATGCCCTGGTACTTGTCCTGCAGCTTCTGGTAGGAAGCGTTGAAGCCATCGAAGAAGCGGTCCTTGAAGGTAGACTTCTTCTTATGACCGTCCTCAGAGTGTGGCTTCAGCAGCACGGCACAGAGGGCTGGCGACAGCGTCAAGGCGTTGACAGCGGAGATGACGATGGAGATGGCCATGGTCAGACCGAACTGACGGTAGAACGTACCCGTAGTACCGCTCATGAACGATACCGGAACGAACACGGCCGACATAACGAGCGTGATGGAAATAATGGCGCCGGAGATTTCGTTCATGGCGTCGATGCTGGCCTTACGTGCCGACTTGTAGCCCATGTCGAGCTTGGCGTGTACGGCCTCCACAACCACGATGGCGTCGTCCACCACGATGGCGATGGCGAGCACGAGGGCGGCAAGCGTCAGCAGGTTCAGCGAGAAGCCGATGACGTTAAGGAAGAACAGCGTACCTACCAGAGACACTGGCACGGCAATCATAGGAATGAGCGTAGAGCGGAAGTCCTGCAGGAAGACGAACACTACGATGAACACGAGGATAAGAGCCTCGTAGAGGGTCTTGATAACCTCATGCTGGGCGGCGTGGATAAACTCCGTCACGTCCTGCATGTAGGAAACCTTCATGCCCGGAGGGAAGTTCTTGGCCAGGCGCTCGTTGGCAGCGCGCACCTTACTGACGATTTCTGTAGCGTTGGATCCGGAGCGCTGTGCCACCATCATCATGACGGCTGGCTTGCCGTCGATGGTTGAAGATACTGAGTATGACTGTGCACCCAGTTCCACATTGGCTACGTCCTTGACGCGCAGCACGTGGCCGAGGTCGTCAACCTTTATTATCATGTTGCCGAACTCCTCCTTGGTCTTCAGACGTCCGGTGTACTTCATGGAGTACTCGTACTGGCGGTCGGACTGCTCACCGAACTTACCTGGAGCAGCCTCAATGTTCTGCTGAGCCAGGGCAACGGTGATGTCGGAAGGGGTGAGTCCCAGGTCGTGCATCTTCACTGGGTCGAGCCAGAGACGCATAGTGTACTTACGCAGACCGATGGCCTCACAGTCGCCCACACCAGGTACACGCTTGATTTCAGGAATCACGTTGATGTTGGCGTAGTTGGCGAGGAACTTCTCGTCGTAACGTCCGTCGTCCGAGGTAAGACCCATGATGAGAACGTTAGAGGTCTGACGCTTGTCGACGGTCACACCTGCCTGAGTTACCTCAGAAGGCAGCAGTGCCTGTGCCTGCGTCACACGGTTCTGCACGTTCACCTGCGCCATATCGGCGTTGGAGCCCTGCTCGAAGTAGATGGTGATAGAGGCAGAACCCTCGTTGGTGGCAGAGGAGGTCATGTATGTCATGCCCTCCACACCGTTGATCTGCTCCTCCAGAGGTGCCACTACGGAGTTAAGCACCGTTTTAGCATCCGCACCGGAATAGTTGGCGGACACGTTGATGGTTGGAGGGGCGATATCCGGATACTGCTCGACTGGCAGAGACACCAAGCCGATAAGACCGAGGATCACAATGAAGATTGAGATCACGGTAGACAGCACCGGGCGATTAATAAAATTATCCAGTTTCATTATTGTTGTACTGTGTCTGTTCTACTGTAATAGTTTATTTGCGGGTTTGTTGCACCCAGAGCTTTGCTAGCGGCAATAGCTAGGATTATACACCCAGAGCCTTGCCTACGGCCATCACGCCGTCGCCCTGCACCTTGCTGAGCTCCTGAGCCTTCTTGAGCTTCTTGGCATACTCAGCCTCGGTGAGCGGCTTGATTTCCATGCCCTCGTTGAGGGAAGAAACGCCCTGGATGACAATCTTGTCGCCCTTCTTCAGACCGGAAGTGATGATGTAGTTCTGGCCGTCGTTCTGTGGGTCGATGCCTACCTCGATGGACTTCACCTTGTTGTCCTTGCCTACGATGTAGACGAAGTGCTTATCCTGGATTTCTACAGTAGCCTCCTGTGGGATGATGATGGCGCCGTTAGCGGTGTAAGGCTTTACGATGGTGCCCGAGCCGCCTGACTTCAGCAGGTGCTGTGGGTTAGGGAATACGGCGATGAGGCTGGTGGAACCCGTTGTTGGGTCGATTACGCCACTGCCCTTCACTACCTTACCCTTGCTGCCGTACTCTGTGCCGTCGGCAAGACGGAGCGTCACGGCTGGGTACTGTGCGATGGCAGCCTGCAGCGAACCGTGCTGGCGGGTCATCTCAAGCACGTCCTTCTCGGTGAGGGAGAAGTAAACCTCCACCTGCGAACCGTTGGAGATGGTTGTCAGCGCCTGTGCTGAAGATGAGCTTACGAGTGCGCCCACCTTGTATGGCAGAGAACCAACGACGCCAGATGTAGGGGCCTTCACGAAGCAGTAGCTGAGGTTCTCCTGTGCTGCGGCGAGGTTAGCCTGAGCCTGACCGAGGGCGGCAACAGCCACCTCGTATGCGTTCTTGCTCGACTGCAGCTCGTAGTCGCCGATGACGTGCTTGTCAAACAGCTTCTTGGCGTTGTCGTAGGTCAGCTTGGCAGTAGCCACCTGAGTCTGTGCAGACGTTACGGCAGCCTTAGCCTGGTTTACCTGTGCTTTGTATGTTACGTTGTCAATTTCGAAGAGCACCTGACCGGCACCTACCGTCTGGCCTTCCTTTACATTGATACGGGTGATGAAGCCAGCTACTTTCGGACGAATCTCCACGTCTTGCTGACCTTTGAAAATGGCAGGGTAAGTACTCTCCAGGCTCGCGTCTGCTGAACCGATGGTACGCACGGCGTACTCATTGTCACTGAAGTCGGGATTTCCGCCGCCTCCACACGAAACCAATACTGCAGCGAGGGCTGCAATTGTCATCAGTTTTTTCATCATTGTTACTCTTTAATATAATATTGTGTATCTTTTATCTTTGCTACTATAATATCCGGAATACCTTCCTCTCCCGTGCTGACCTATCGCATTTTTATGAAAAAAAGAAGCCATTACCCGAAATTTAGTGCAAAGATACCAATAATATTCTGTAGCTAAGGAGTATGGCACATTTTATTTAGCATATTTTAACCACAAATATTCTTATAAAGGAAGAAAAATGTCTTATATTGCCGACGAAAAGAAAACGTTAAGGAAAGAAGTGAGTTAGATGTGAAAAACATTTAGTAATTTTGCACCGCAAATGAAAACATTCCTCACAGCCTTCCGCCTCTCCCTTCCCGTCTTGGGTGCCTATTTGTTTTTGGGCATCACGTACGGCATGCTGGCTTTCAATATGGACTACCCGCTCTGGGTGCCCATACTGATGGCGATGGTCGTGTACAGCGGTTCGGTGGAGTTTCTGGCCCTCACGATACTGGCGGGCCGCTTCGCCCCAGTTGCCTCTGTAGTAGTGGCACTTACCGTCGGCGCGCGCCATTTCTTCTACGCCATCTCCATGCTCGGTCCGTGGAAGCATGCGGGCCGTCTAAAGCCCTTGCTCATATACCTCATGGCCGACGAGGCCTTCGCCATCAACTACGCCAACCGCGGCTCCTTCCGCCAGCAGTTCTACGTCTCCATCCTCGACTATGTCTACTGGGTCTCCGGTGCGCTCATAGGCTACGTGGCAGCCGCCATGCTCCCCACCACCGTGATGGACAGCCTGCAGGGCCTGGACTTCGTCCTCACCGCCATGTTCGTCGCCATCTTCATGGACGACTTCATTAAGTCCCCCGCCACAAGGCGTGCCGGCTGGCTCGGCATCGTAGTCACCGCCGTCGCCGTAGCCCTCTTCGGCCCCCAGCATTTCATCGTGCCCACCATGGCGACGATACTCCTTGCCCTGTATATTGCATATAGGCAAGAAAAATGATAATAAAGACTTTTGCCCTTACAGGGCGCGTAGATATATGCAAACAAAAACCCAGGGCGTTGCCCTGGGCTATGTAGTGTAGGGCTTTCAGCCCACGCTAATTCTGATGAAGTATGACAGTAACCCAGCAAATCATAACAATAGCATTAATGGCAGCTTCGGTGATATTCACCCGTGCGTTTGTCTTTCTGGTTTTCAGCAGGAAGACTGAGATGCCGCGGTTTGTGACGTTCCTTGGCAAGTGGTTGCCCAGCGCCGTCTTCGGCATGCTCTGCGTCTACTGCGTAAAGGACGTGGACTTCCTCCACGGCACGCACGGTGCGCCGCAGTTGCTGGGCATTGCCGCGTGCGTCCTTATCCACCTTCTCTTCCGCAACATGCTGCTGACCATAGCCGGCGGCACCGCCTTCTATATGCTACTGCTACACTTATGGTGAACAAGACACTAGATGCGTTGTCAAGACACTTGATGCGTCCTCAAGACACCTGTCCATGCGGCCTCTCAGCAGCGAAAAGTGCCGATAGTGGTGCCAAAAGTTGCTTTTTTGAGGACTTTTGGCACCACTATCGGCACTTTTTGTCGTTTTTCTGTTGTTTTTCCATAATCTTATACTATCTTTGCGAACATATCAAAGAGAATAATATATGCTACAGAATATCATTGGAAGAAAACGGGAAATAGAATTGATTGAGAACTGCCTCAATTCAGGCAAGCCGGAGTTCGTCGCCATCTATGGCAGAAGACGCATCGGCAAGACATACCTCGTCAAACAACTCTTGGGCGACGAGTTCTGTTTCTACATGACAGGTGTATACCAGTGTACTAAAGCCGAGATGCTCGCTTATTTCAGCGAGCAGTTGGCACTCTATTCCGGAAAGAAACAAGCCAGACCCAAGACGTGGTTCGAGGCGTTCTCACAACTACGCGCATACCTCTCCACTTTGTTGGAGCAAAAAGAGCAGATTATCATCTTCATAGACGAATTGCCGTGGCTGGACACACCGAAGTCCAATTTTATCCGTGCCTTGGACCTCTTCTGGAACGGATGGGCTTCAGACCAACCTGCCATCAAGCTGATAGTATGTGGCTCTGCCACCACTTGGATGACCAACAAGCTCTTGGGAGACAAAGGCGGGCTACACAACCGGGTTACCCGAAAGATTTACCTCGCCCCTTTCGACCTCAACGAAACAGAACTGTACCTACAGTCAAAGGGTATCGTATGGACCCGACACCAGATGGCGGAATGCTACATGATTATGGGCGGTACGCCTTATTACCTTAATATGATAGACAAGCGGTACAGCTTGCCTCAAAATATAGACATGCTGTTCTTTGCGGAAGGAGCCGAACTGTCCAACGAGTACGAGTTCCTGTTCCGCTCGCTGTTCAAGGACTCCGTGCTGTACCGCAGAATTGTGGAACTGCTGGCCAAGAAAAAGACGGGCATGACGAGGGAAGAGGTGATGAAGGCATTGCGACTCACATCCGGCGGAAAGCTGTCCGAGGCATTCAACGACCTCATCAGTTGCGACTTCATCAGGAAGTACAACTCCTTCGGCAACAAGTCGAACGGCGCCATGTATCAGTTGACAGACCTTTACACCCTTTTCTACCTTCACTATATAAAAGGTAGGGAGGAGACCGACGAACATCTGTGGAGCAATATGATAGACTCGCCGTCCCACCGTGCGTGGAGCGGCTATGCCTTCGAGCAACTTTGCCTGCACCACATCTCGCAAATCAAGAAGAAACTTGGCATCCTTGGAGTACAGACCAATGTATACTCCTGGCAACAGAAAGCCAACAAGGAGAAAGGGATAGACGGTGCGCAAATCGACTTGATATTGGACCGCAGAGACCAGATAACCAATCTCTGCGAAATGAAGTACTCCCTAAAACCGTACGACATCACCCCTGCCTACCTCCAAACGCTGTTGGACAGAAGAGAGACATTCCGCGAGGCTACAAATACCGACAAGGCCCTGCACCTGACTCTTGTCACGGCCGCCGGCGTAAAGAAGAATGCGCAAGAAGGCATGATTCAGAGCACAGTGGAACTGGATGACTTATTCACCGAAAAGGGATAAACACAAAGTACGACTTGAAAATCAATTCTAGAAACCTGAATTCGGGATAAGAAAATCATGAAAAAAAGGCGCAGGGGGATTTTTCCGTGGATAGCCACACAACCTAACCAAATATCCTACTGCAACGGAACATGAAGAATGCAAGGTCATTGACTCCATGCACCTGCGCCCTTATTTTTTGACATTCACTTATTGATTTTTGTACATTCATCATACACCGCCAAGCCTTTTACTGTCAGAAGATATTTCTGGCGAGGATGGCGAGGAGAGTCGGGGTGTTTCATCTTCACCAGACCTTCGGAGATAGCAGGCGAAAGAGAGTATTCAAGGAAACTTGGACGGCCCTTTAAGCCTACGGCTTCCATCATTTCCTTTACACTCTTCTCACTCATACCAATCGCTAGAATCAACCGCTTCACTCTTTCTGATAAGCCATCTGCAATACTTCCCCTACTTGTACTGGTACTTGTACTGGTACAAGTACTGGTGTGGGCATTATCTTCCTCCGTATACCCTATCAGCATATTCCTATTTGATTTATTACAAGAATAACCTGCACGCTGCAAAGCTTGATTAACGCCAAACGGACAGAAATTAGCAAAAAAAGTGCTGGGCACTTATGCCATTAGTTGGTTGGCGTAGGTGTCCAGCGCTTTTTTATAACAATTCTATTTCAGCATCTATAATAAACAAATCACCGTCTGAATCCCTAAGTACATTCTTAGGTTTCAAGTCTGAAATTAAATACGCATTATTTTGGTATGTCCATTCTGCTGTTTCCTGAAAGCCCAACCGCAGCATATATTCCCTTATCTCGGAAGGCTCTGCCGGATTAGCATTCTCCACATACCGCTGGGTTAGCAAGGGATATATAGTACGTCCTTCATACCCAGTAAAGCCAAATAGTTGATAAGCCGTTTGGGGGAAAAGCTGATTATGTAGAATCAACCGATGGAATAATCTATAGAAACTTCCCGTGTGAATTAGGTTATTCATCTTATAAACTATGCTACCGTTCAAGTCTACATACGTATCATTTTCGCTTCCCGATGGCCCAGGTATACCAAGTCTAAACATTTCATCAAGGGATATCCAGCAGTTGTTGACCTTAATGTAATGTTCTATTATATCCTGTTCATCATATATGCTTGCTCGATACGTCTGCCAAGAATGAGGTTTGTATTCATTCTTGCTACAGCTTCTGAGGAGGATGTCGGCGACTTCTTCCAGTCTTCCATCTTTTTCATCATCCTCTCGGTACTTTCTTTGTGAAATTGGTTCAGATAAGTCATCATGCATGATATTTAGTACTTTTACGGGCACAAAGATACACCTTTTCTGTCTCACAGCCAAACAGAAGCTCAAATATTTACTGCTATGAGTCATTTTATCAATAAGGGTAAGTTAGAAGGCGAAGTGTATCAAGAGCATATACCTATTTGATTTATCACAAGAAAAGCATAGAGCTTACGTTATGGAATGTTAAAATAGGGGGGGGTAACTCAAATGTTGTAACTTTGTTGGGCAGTTACTGTCAGCTGCGTTAACAAACAACAATGTATGAAGAAGCTCAGGATGTTGTCATATCAGATCTTTTACTTAACTTAGTGGTGCAAAAAAGTAGACAAAAAACGGAATGACATGGCAGAGGTACAAACAAAATTTCAAAAAATCACTTCTTAGGCGGTTTTTTTCTTCGAGGAAGACATTTTTTACACATTACTTAGGTACAGATGAGCTAACACTATAATTAGGGTTGTATGTTCCCCAAGAAAAATGTAGTACTCAGGTAAAAGTTCCCCTAGAAAAATGTGGAAAACGTTTGAAAGTTCCCATAGAAAAGTGTAACTTTGCACCAAATTTATTAAAGGTTATACTATGGAAAGAGCTATATATCAGCAATTAACGGCATGGAAGAACTCCCCCACACGCAAGCCGTTGATACTTGAAGGGGCAAGACAGGTCGGCAAGACGTATATCCTCAAGGAATTCGGCAGCCGGGAATATGACAACCTCGTGTATGTCAACTGCGACAACAACGACAAGGTCAGCGCCATCTTCTCTGACTATGACATCCCACGCATCATCAGGAGTCTCAGTGCCATCTCGGGCGAAAGCATCGTGCCGGGCAAGACGCTGATATTCCTCGATGAGATACAGGAAATCAACCGGGGACTTGCCTCCTTGAAGTATTTTTGCGAGAATGCCCCGGAGTATCATGTGGCCGTGGCTGGCTCCCTGCTCGGCATCACCCTGCACGAGGGGACTTCGTTCCCTGTAGGTAAGGTAGACATGCTGTACCTGTACCCAATGGACTTTGAGGAATTCCTTCTTGCCATGGGCAAGGAACAGCTTGTTGAGATTATGCGCTCCAAAGACTGGGAGACTCTGAAACTGCTGCAGCCTCTCTGCGAGGAGCTGTTGCGGCAGTATTACTTCACGGGCGGCATGCCGGAAGCTGTCTCTGCCTATATGCAAGCCAAGGATATCTGGACTGTCCGTGGCATTCAGGAGAAAATCATCAAAGCCTATAGCAACGACATCTCCAAACACGCACCCACCAGCCAGGTGCAGCGTGTCAATATGGTATGGAGGTCTATCCCCTCGCAGCTGGCTCGCGACAATAAGAAGTTCGTCTATGGGGCAGTAAAGAAAGGAGCAAGGGCCAAAGACTTCGAGCTTGCCATACAATGGCTAATAGATGCAGGGCTCATCCACAAAGTCCCACGTATCAAGAAGGCAGCCGTTCCCCTTTCATTCTATGAAGACATCTCCGCCTTCAAGTTGTTCGTGCTCGACTGCGGGCTGCTCGGTGCTATGTCTCAGACACCTCCCGAACAGATACTGATAGGCAACAACGTGTTCGAGGAATACAAAGGCGCTTTCAGCGAGAACTTCGTACTCCAGCAGATGCTCTGCATCCCACGTACATATATATACTACTACAGCAACGAGAACTCCACGATGGAGATAGACTTCGTCGTCCAGCATGAAGCCGCCGTCATCCCCATCGAAGTAAAGGCGGAAGAAAACCTGAGGGCAAAATCCCTGCACCAGTATGTGACAGACAATCCAGGTCTCCACGGCCTCCGCTTATCCATGTCCCCCTACCGTGAACAGGATTGGATGACAAACGTCCCTCTCTACGCCGTGAAGTATGCGTTACATGATTCTTGAATAAAATCTGCTCAAGTTATTTTTTACACATTACCAAACGGACGGAAATAAGCAAAAAAAAGTGCTGGGCACTTACGCCATTAGTAGGTTGGCGTAGGTGTCCAGCGCTTTTTTTATTTCGCTGATGCGGATGTATTCGTCGGCACTGTGGGAGCGGCTGCTCTCGCCGGGGCCCAGCTTGAAGGAGGGGAAGCGCATTAGGGCTTGGTCGCTTAGGGTGGGGGAGCCGAAGGGCTGCATGCCCATTGCTATGCAACGTTGGACGAGGGGGTGGTCCTGCGGGATGGAGGACGAGTGGAGGTGGAAGGAGCGGGCCTTGATGTCGCTCTTCAGTTTGCCTTGCAGGAACTCGAAGACCTCCTCGTTGGTGTAGTGCTCGTTGGTGCGCACGTCGATGATGAACTTGCACTCGTCGGGCACTACGTTGTGCTGCGTGCCGCTGTTCACTACGGTGCACTGCATCTTGGTGGGGCCGAGCAGGGGGGATACCTTCTCGAACTGGTAGTCGCGGATGAAGACGAGGTCGTCCAGCGCCTCGTAGATGGCGTTGATGCCCTCGTTGCGTGCGGCGTGGCCGGACTTGCCGTGTGCCGTGCCGTCGATTACCATCAGACCGCGCTCTGCTATGGCTGGCTGCAAGCCTGTCGGCTCGCCTACGATGGCTACGTCGATGGGGCAGTCCTTGCCCTCGCGCTGGGGCAGGGTGGGGAGCAGTGCGGGTAGGGCGAGGCGTATGCCTTCTGCTCCGCTTACCTCTTCCTCGCAGGAGGCGAGGTAGACGTAGTTGGCGCGTTTCTTGGTGTGGTCAGTGGCGTCCTGTGCCTCGAGCATGCGGAAGGTCTGCAGGAGCGAGACGAGTCCGCCGCCGCAGTCGTTGGAGCCGAGGCCGTATAGCGTGTCGCCTACGATGGTGGGCACGAAGGGGTCGCGTGTCCACGTGGCCACGGGTTTTACGGTGTCAATGTGTGCGTTGAGGAGTATGACGGGGAGCGTTTCGTCCCACAGGGTGGACTTCACCCAGAGGTTGTTGCCCACACGTGTCGGCGTGAAGCCGTATTTCTCCATTGCCTGCTGCATGATGTCGGCGGCGGCAGCCTCATTGCGGCTCACGCGCGGCGTGGCGATGAGTTGCTGCAGGAGTTCTATAGCGTCGTTTAAGTATTGTTGCATAGTCAGTAATGTTAGTTTGAAAAGCCCAGTGGGTGCGGTGTCTTGTACGGTAAGACGCCGCACCCTTTTTTTATTTTAGTCTGTAGAGTATTCCGATTTCGCCGTAGATGGGGTGCATGGTCTGTTCTACTACGTCGAAGTCGCTGACAAAGATGCCGTTCATGCCGAACTTCAGTCCGGCGAAAGCTCCGACGTGGCCGCTGGCGTACCAGTCGGCCCCGAGGGTGAGTCCCCACTGTACCTTGCGCATATCTTCGGCGAAGTCGTAGTTGCCTCGTGAGTCTTCGGTGTCTCCCAGGAGCACCTTCGTGCCTGTCGGTCCGCCGTTGCGCAGGTAGCCGTTGTAGGCGTATCCCTCAAACTGGCCCTTGATGAGGTATGAGATGTATGGTCCGAACTTGAGTCGCCACTTCTTGCCTAGGTCGTAGGTGGCCTGCAGCGGTATGGTGACGAGCGTCTGGCACTCCTGTGTGTTCACGTATCCGGTGAACACGCCCGCCACGGTGTTTGTTCCCTGCGTGATGGACATGCTGTAGCCCTTTACGGTGGCATCGCTCTCCATGCCCTTCTTCTCCAGTTGCAGTCCTAGCATCAAGCCCCATTTCTTGTTGATGGGGTGGAAGGCATCCACTCCAAAGATGTAGTTGGCCTGCAGTGGGAACTTGTTGAGGCTGCGTATGGATGCCGGCATGTCTAGCGGCATTGCTCCGCCGACGGCATATGCAAATCTGACGTAGTAGTTGCTGATGTGCCAGAGGTCTGCGGCATGCAGCGTCAGTGATGCCAGCGCCATGAGTATGGCCAGTATGGTTCTTGTCATTATATTGTGTAGTCTGATACCTATTTATTTGCACCTATGAACGTATGAGGCGGAAGAGTCTACTCTCCACAGGTGATGACGAAGTCGTCGATGTAGAGTGTGCTGCCCACAGCGCCTTTATAGCTTCCGCCGTCGATGCTTGACGATGCCACGATGGCTAGGCTATATCCGCGGCTTTTCAGCTTTGCCTTGCTGATGGTTTTGCCTGGTTGTAGTACAAACGGGATGTCGAACTTCACCCATCCGTCCGTGTCGTCTATCTCGCCGATGTTTGCAATGGAGACAACCTGGCTGCTCGTCATGGCATCGTCGCCGTGCAGCACAAATGCCTTGCCGCTCTCGTCGTGGTTGTCGTAGAAGACGGCGTAGATGGAGCCGTAGTCTTTTCCGCTGATGACGTTGAGCTTGGAGTCGGTCATGGTGTCGGCACGCTTATACTTGTAGTGGCCTTGGAAGCGGCCGGGGACGCTGGCGAATGGCTTGCCGAACTTCGTTGCCAGTACGCCTTTGATGCCGGCGGAGTTGCTTACCATTGCCTGCGTTAGGTCGAACTCTCCTATGAAGATGTTGCCCGCGGCTATCGGCATGCTTGCCATCTTGCCGAAGACTCCCGTGCTGCGTGTCACTAGTTTTACGCATGTTGGGTGGTCGGCCTCTGATGCTGGCATGGTGGGCACGTCGGCGTATGTTGCTTTGTTGTTGGAAAGCATGAAGCCCTCGTTGCCTGACGACCAGTTGTTCTGCTCGTTGCCGTTGGCATCCTTGTCGCTCCAGACGTAGTAGCGTCCGGGGTAGTCGCCGGTGGTGTTGAGTGCGAAGTTGTCGAAGTTGTAGAATACGGTGTCCTGCGACGTCACCTCCGCCACCTTGTTGAACCTTACGCTATACCTACGGCTGTAGTTCTTGTCCTCTGATGTGACAAGGTACACGATGGAGTCCGAGAAGTTGTGCTTCGATCCACTTTCGGGGAAGATGGTAGCACCTTTTGTGAGTTTGAAGTAAGGCGCGAGGGCCGTGATGTCGCATGTGTCACGGATGTCGAAAACGATAGTGTTGCTTCCAGAGTCGACAACCTTTACGGTGTCTGTTTCAGAATAAAACATCTGGAGTGGGAAGTCCAGATGCATGTATGCCTTGCGGATGTCGCACTCGGAGTTGAGGGCTTCTTCCTTAAAACAAGATGTTAGCGCAATGCTACAGAATGCTGCGACCAGCAGTCCGAGATATTTCATAAGTGCCTGTATGCGATTATTTTTGTTGCAAAGTTACTAAGATTATTCCACATAAGGCACATAAATCTGAAATATATCACACTAATGGTAACGAAGAGCCATTTATCTTCTGATAAAAATCAAGGGCGAATACGTCTGTCATTCCGGATATGAAGTCGAGCACCGCCATTAGTCTGGTTTCCAGGTCGGGGGCTTCCACTTCGTACTGGCTGCTCACTCTCTGCAGCAGTTGCTGCGAGTAGAAGCGTGTGGGGTGCATGACGGCGTCCACCATCTGTTGCATCAGTGTCTCCATGATGCGGTAGCCGCCCAACTCGATGTCGAGGACGGGTTTGGAGCGGTATATCTGGCTCTTTGCCATTTCGATGCACTGTCGGTATGCTTCGCGTTGGCGTGGGGAGATAAGGTCGATGAGGCTCGCCACTTGCTTGCCGGAGAGGATGTCCTCCTCGTGTGCGAGGAAGGCGGCGACGCACTCGTTCTCCAGTTTGCCTATGACGCTGGCGCGCATATAGACCACCTGTTCGTTGGTGTCGAGGATGTTCTCGTTCTGTATGCGGTCGAGGATGCTCTGCTTCACGTCGTCGTCGAAGAAGGCGAGGAGCATGTCTTTGGTCTGTTCGAAGGAGAGTAGCTGCAACTTGTGTGCATCCTCTATGTCCATTATCTCATAGCAGATGTCGTCTGCGGCTTCCACGAGGTAAACCAAGGGGTGGCGGGCGTAGCGCAGCGGCTCGCCGGGGGCTGAGAGCCGTGGCATGCCGAGTTCTTCTGCCACTTTGCAGAACGTCGCGGCTTCCGTCTGGAAGAAGCCGAACTTGTTTTTGCCAATCTGCTGCGCCGCCTGCGAGGAGAAGGGGTACTTGACGATGCTCGCCAGCATGGAGTAGGTCATGACGAATCCTCCCTGCCTACGTCCGCAGTAGCGGTGCGTGAGCAGTCGGAATGCGTTGGCGTTGCCTTCGAAGCACGTCATGTCCGCCCACAGCTCTGGCGTTACGACACTCTGCAGCTCGCGTCCTTCGCCCTCGGAGAAGAAAGTCTGTATGGCTTTCTCTCCGGAGTGTCCGAATGGCGGGTTGCCCATGTCGTGTGCCAGGCAGGCGGTGGATACTATGGTGCCGAGCTCCTCTACGAGTGTCCCGGCCAGTTCCGGCTGGCGGCGTATGACGGCACGCGCCACGTCGCTGCCCAACGACATGCCAACGCTGGCCACCTCGAGCGAGTGCGTGAGGCGGTTATGGACGAAGATGCTCCCCGGCAAGGGGAACACCTGCGTCTTGTTCTGCAACCTGCGGAAGGGGGCGGAGAAGATGAGGCGGTCGTAGTCGCGTTTGAACTCCGAGCGGTCGTCGTGCCTCTCCGTGTGTCTAAGCTCCTGTCCGAGGCGTTTGTTGGATATCAGTTGTTGCCAGTCCAAATGTAAGAGTCTTTATTGTTTATTCAAAACGGATGACGCCGTCGTGGGTCTCCTGCTGCTTTTCCTCTGGTGCGGCAACCTGTGCGGTCACATCTATCTTCACCACTTTGCTTTGGCTGCTGCGTGTGATGCTCTCCAGCTGGAGGCTGGTGCGGCAGTATGTGGCGCTGTTCTCCACGGCGCTGATGATGTCCTCGTCGTCCAGGTCTCGCTTCTCGAAGATGTAGCACTTGGCGTTCTTCTTCTTCGGCAGGCCGTCGTTATCGTTGCCGTAGTAGTTCTCGCGTCGGCGGTCCTTCTTGTCCTTCTCTTCCTGTTCGGCGTTACGCTTGTTGATGTCCTCAACGGTAGGCTTGCGCCCGAATTCGGACTGTATGTCTGCCACGCCGAAGCCGGTGGCGAGGATGGTCACCTTCACCTTGTCGCCCAGGGTTGGGTCGCAGGCGATACCCCACTTCAGCTCGTAGTTCGTGGTGAACTTGTCCATGAACTCCGTCACATCGCTCATTTCCTCCATCATGAGGCCCTTGCTCTCGCCGTCGTCACCGCAGTGTGTGAATGAGATGAGCACCTTCTTGGAATTGAAGACGTCCTTGTCGTTGAGCAGCGGCGAGTCGAGAGCGTTCTTGATGGCCTTGCCTACGCGGCCTTCGCCCTCGCCGTAACCAGTGGACATGACAGCGACGCCGCCGTTCTGCAGCACCGTCTTCACGTCGTTGAAGTCGAGGTTGATGTCGCCGTGTACGGTGATAATCTCTGCGATGCTCTTGGCGGCGATGCTCAGCGTGTCGTCGGCCTTGGCGAAGGCGTTCTGCATGGAGAGGTTGCTGTATATGGAGCAGAGGCGCTCGTTGTTGATGACGAGCAGCGCGTCCACGTTCTTTGCCAGTTCCTCCACACCGTCCAGGGCCTGGTCAATCTTGAACTTACCCTCAAACTTGAACGGTATGGTGACGATGCCCACGGTGAGGATGCCTGCCGCCATTGACTCACGTGCCACAACGGGTGCAGCACCTGTTCCTGTGCCGCCGCCCATGCCGGCAGTGATGAATGTCATGCGTGTGCCGTCGTTGAGCATACGGCGGATGTCCTCGATGCTCTCCTCGGCAGCGGCGCAGGCTTTCTCCGGCTTGTTGCCGGCTCCGAGTCCTTCGCGTCCGAGCTGCACGTGTACTGGCACCGGCGAAGCGTCGAGTGCCTGTGCGTCGGTGTTGCACACGGCAAAGGAGACGTCGTGGATGCCTTCCTTGTACATGTGGTTCACGGCGTTGCCGCCGCCACCGCCTACACCGATGACCTTGATGATGATGTCCTTCTTCGGTCCGGCGCCGAAGTCTATGATGTCATTGTTTATGTTGTTGATGTCCATGTGTCCTATACTTAATTGTTGTTCTGTTGAGTGCTACGAATGTCTGTAGGTTGTCACGAATTAAACGTTCTTTACTCGTCAGGAGTCATGATGTCGCCCAGCCAACTGGTGAACTTGCTCTTCCATGTCGGCTTCTTCTTGCGGTGCTCCTCTTCCTCGCGTTTGCGCTGCTCCTCTTCCTCGCGTGCTTTCTGCTCAGCCTCCTTGCGTGCTATTTCCGCAGCGGCTTCTGCGGCGGCAGCTTCCATGGCGGCCTTCTGCTTTGCAGCTTCAGCGGCCTTCTGTGCAGCGGTCTGCACCACGTGTGAAGAGAGATCTTCGGCGTTGCGCTGCAGTCCGTCGGTAGCCTGTGCGTCGGCATCAGCTCCCTGAGCGAAGAGGTCTGTAGGAGCCTGTGGCTCTTCCTTCTGGTAGCAGTTCTGGTCGCCCTTGGCCAGCAGACCGAGCAGCGTGTTGTGCGTGCCGTCGTGACCGTTTATCTCGGAGTCGTTGCTGTTGATGGTGTATGTGACGAACTTTGCCACGCGCACCTTCTCCACGCTGGTGTATTCGCGGAATGCGCGGTCGATGTTTCTGAGGTTTGCGCCACCGCCTGTCAGCACGAATCCGCCGATGAGGTTGTTGGCGAAGTCGAGCGGCAGTATCTGTGCCCATACGTTGAGGACAATCTCCTGCACGCGGCCCTCGATGATGTCGATGAACTCTGTGCTTGCAATCTTGCGCTCGGAGTCTATCTCGTACTGCTGTGTAGGCACGATGTTCTCAGGTGCCGTGTATGCCGAAGCGTAGCGGCGCTTTAGTTTCTCGGCGTCCTGCTCGTCAATCTTCAGCGTGCAGAGGTCCTTGGTGATGTTGTTGCCGCCGAGAGGAATGACTGCGATGTGGCGTACTATGTTCTTGTAGTACACGATGACGGTGGTGGTGTCAGCTCCGAGGTCCACCAGTATACATCCGCGCTTCTCCTGTGGTGTCAGCACGGCGTCGGCCAGTGCGAACGGTGCCAGGTACACCTCGGCGATGTTTACGCCGGCGATGTTGAAGCAGCGGTTGAGGTTCTGGTAGTGACGTTTGCTCTGCAGGATGTTGAGGTAGTTGCCCTCCAGGCGTGAGCAGAGGATGCCTACGGCGTCGATAGAGAGCTGTGAGTCGGCGCGGTACTCGAGGCTCTCTACGTCCAGAATCTCCTTACCGGGGTACTCCATCAGTCTGTTCTCGTCGTCCATCTCCACCACGAGCGACTGCTTTACGGGCATATCGCCGTTGAGGTCGCGTACTATGGTGTTTATCTCAGAATGTATAGACTGTCCGCCTACGCCCACGTACACCTGCTTGATGCCGGCGTGTAGCTTGCTGCGTAGCCTCTGTACTATGTTTCCTATGCATTGTGCTGTCTTGTCGATGTTGTAGACAACGCCCTTACGGATGCACAGCGATGCATCCTCTGTGACGTATGCGAGCACTTCTATTCTGCCGTCCGCCTTGTGGCGGCCAGCTATACCTTTGATTTTGGTTGAGCCAAGTTCGATGGCCACTACGAACTCATTTACTGCTGCCATAATTATCTGTTTTTTATTTGTATTATCGTTAGTGGGGTTTTGCTTACTGTTGTATCTGAGTGTATTCGTCTTTCTTCCTGCATACTATCTGGTTGGTGTACTCCAGAGAGATGTACGAGTACTTGTTCCATCCAGCCTGCGACAGTCCGTATCTGTAGAATTCCTCCAGGCGTTTCAGCTGCCTGGTGACGTATTCGTGTACCTTGCTGTCGCGGATATGCTTATTAGCCGCTGTGGGCAGTGCTCCGATATTGACGATGTGGTCGCCTACGCGCGGTATTAGTTCCACGGTGCGGTCGGGCAGAACGTTTATCTGTTCTATCTCGTTTCGCCAGAGGTCATCGTCCATGATACACTGCATCATCACCGCCAGGTAGTTGCAGGCGTACACACGGGACACGGCTCCCGTTGCGATTATCATATTGCTGGTGTACTGCGAGTTTGGCATCACGCCTCCGTTGTCGTCCACGTAGTAGTCGTCGCCGTTGAAGCTCTTCACGCGTACGATGGGTGTGCGCTGCGTTATGGTGATGCAGACGTGCCCCTCCTTCGTCACGTAGCACTGTGCTGTGTTGACGAACGGCATCCTGACGAGGCGTTTCTCTATGTCGCGCGGGTTGATGTCCTTGATAGGTTTGGAGAGCGGGTATATGCCGTTTGTCTCGAGCAGTCGTTTCACTTCTGCGGGATTGAGAAATCCGTTCTCCTCGTCGTCAGCAATGTTGATGTTCACCTTAGTGCATGCGAGAGCCGTCTTCGTGGGGTTGTGCCACGAGATGACTGCCATTACGAGATATGCCACGATGAACACATCCAGCGTGATGAGCAAGGTCTTTTTCCAGTCTATGTTTAGTCGCATTGCGGAGTGTGGGGGTGAGTGTTTATTCCTTTGCTTTGATGATGTCTGCTATCTGCGGCACGTAGTTGTCGAGGTCTCCGGCACCGAGTATGATGAGCACGTCGAAGTCGCGTGACTTGACGAGTTCCAGTACTTCGTCCTTCTTTATCATTGACTTCTCCACGCCTGGTGCGAGGCGGTCGTAGATGAGCTGCGAGGTGACACCCGGTATGGGTTGCTCGCGTGCGGGGTAGATGTCGCAGAGTATCACCTCGTCCAGTTGCGAGAGCGCGTCGGCGAAGTCGCCGTAGAAGTCTCGTGTACGTGTGTAGAGGTGGGGCTGGAAGATGGCGGTGATGTGGCGGTCGTGGTACACCTCGCGCATGCTCTTTGCGCTTTGGTATATCTCCTTCGGGTGGTGTGCGTAGTCTGAGAGCACTACGTGCTTGTCGTTGCGCAGTGCGAAGTCGAAGCGACGGTCCACGCCCTTGAAGGTCTGCATGCCGCTGCGCAGTTCCTCCGCCGTACAACCGTTCAGCTGTGCCATAGCCATGGCGGCGATGCCGTTGTCTATGTTTACTGGCACCGGCTGTCCCAGCGATATGCCGCGTACGGTCTCTATGGGCGAGATAAAGTCGAAGGTTATCTCGCCGTTCTCTATCTTTATGTTCTCAGCGTGGAAGTCGCCCTCGTTTACTGAATAGGTGTAGGTGCGTACTCCCTCGGGCACGTCAGCCTTCATCTCCAGCTCAGTGTGAATGATGAGTGTGCCGCCCGGCTGTATCAGCGTGGTGTAGTGGCGGAACGACTCGAGGTACGCCTCCTTTGTGCCGTAGATGTCGAGGTGGTCGGGGTCGGACGATGTGATGACTGTCATCCATGGGCGCAGCCAGTGGAAGGAACGGTCGAACTCGTCAGCCTCTATGACTACGTAGTCCGACGTGTCGGAGAGGATGTAGTTGGTGCCGTAGTTCTTTGTGATGCCGCCGAGGAATGCGTTGCAGTCCACGGCAGACTGGTGCAGGATGTGTGCGCACATGCTGGATGTCGTTGTCTTGCCGTGTGTGCCGGCCACGCAGAGTCCCTTGTGCGACTTTGTCAGAGTGCCTAGCACCTGTGCTCGTTTCTGTATGTCGAAGCCTCCGTTGCGGAAGTACTGCAGTTCGGCGTGTTCTGCCGGTATGGCAGGGGTGTATACGACGAGTGTCTCCTTCGGGTCGCGGCACGCCTCGGGAATCTGGTTTACATCCTCTTCGTAGTGAATGAGCATCCCCTCCTTCTCGAGTTGCTCAGTGAGTTTGGAGGGAGTCTTGTCGTAACCAGCTACGACGAGTCCCTTGCGTATGAAGAATCGTGCTATGGCGCTCATTCCGATGCCGCCAGCACCGACGAAATATACAGCTTTCATAACTTTATTATGAATTATGAATTAAGAATTGTGAATTAGTTTCAGCACCTCGTCGGCGATGACGTCGGCGGAGTTGCGCAGAGCCAGCTTCTCCACTTCCTTTTCGAGGGATGCGATGGCTTCCTTGTCTGATACGAGTGCGATGGCTTTGTTCACCAGGGTCTTGCCGGCCTCTGCGTCGGCTACGAATACGGCGGCGTTGCGGTCGGAGAGTGCGCGTGCGTTCTTTGTCTGGTGGTCCTCCGCCACGTTTGGCGATGGCACGAGGATGCTTGCCTTTCCGAGCAGGCACAGCTCACTGATGCTCGACGCTCCGGCGCGGCTGATGACGATATCGGCGGCGCGGTATGCCGTTGCCATGTCGGAGATGAACGCCTGCTGGCGCACCATTGTGGTGCCGGCAGCCTTCACCTTCTCGGCGCACTCCTTGTCGTAGTACTTTCCCGTTTGCCATACCACCTGTATCTTAGCCTTCTCGAAGCGGTCCATACCGCCGGCGATGGCGTTGTTTATGGTGCGTGCACCGAGCGAGCCGCCTATTACGAGGATGACGGGCAGGTCCTTGTCCAGTCCCATCGCCTCGCGTGCCTCGCCCTTTGTCATGGTGTTCTCCAGGAGTGCCTGGCGCACTGGGTTTCCGGTCTTTATGATGCGGTCTGCCGGGAAGAAGCGCTCCATGCCGTCGTATGCCACGCAAATCTTGGCCGCCTTCTTTGCGAGCGATTTGTTGGTCACTCCGGCGTATGAGTTCTGCTCCTGTATGAGGCACGGTATGCCCATGCTTGCTGCAGCGTTCAGCGTTGGTGCAGAGGCATAGCCGCCTACTCCTACCGCCACCTGCGGACGGAAGTTGCGTATGATGTCCTTCACCATCTTGCGGCTCTTTATGAAGTCGAGCATGACGCTGATGTTCTTCGGGCTCCACAGAGGTCTGATGAGTCCGCGTACGGGTAGTCCCTTTATCTCGTAGCCCGCTTCCGGAACGCGGGTCATTTCCATTCTTGTCTCAGCCCCGACGAAGAGAATCTTCGCTTCGGGGTGTTTTGCTTTTATGGCGTTGGCAATGCTCACGGCCGGAAAGATGTGTCCGCCGGTGCCGCCGCCGCTGATTATTATTCTTGGTTCTTCCATATATTATATATGTATGTGCGCGTATTGATATAATAGGTATGTGCGCGTGAGCAGGAATGGTCCTACTCGCTGACTATTCCTTTCGGGTTCTTCTTTACTGCCGTGCGGCTGATGGATAGTATCACGCCGATGTAGGCGCAGTTGATGATGGACGACGTGCCGCCCTTGCTTATGAGTGGTAGCGGCTGTCCCGTGACGGGTGCCAGTCCCACCGCCACCATCATGTTGAATACCGCCTGCACCACGATGAGCATTGCCAGTCCCATGGCCAGGTATGCCGGGAAGGCGTTCTGGCAGTTGCGGGCTATGTATCCGGTGCGTATCAGCAGTGCCACGTAGAGGAACGCTACGCCGAAGGCTCCGAACCATCCCCATTCCTCTATTATGATGGCATAGATGAAGTCGGAGAACGCCAGCGGCAGGAAGTCACGCTGCACGGAGTTGCCCGGTCCTACGCCGATGACATCGCTCGATGCTATGGCGATGTTGGCGTGTCCCACTTGTCCGTCCTTGTCGAGGTCGTAGTCCTCGGGGGCAGGTCTCGGCTTTCCGAAGTCCTCGATACGCTCCTTCCATGTGTCCAGACGGTGCAGGAAACCGTATCGGCGTGGTGCTGCCTCTGCTTCCACTTCGGCGGCTTTGCCGTTGTCCACCGTCTCCACCATCTGTTTGTTTGGCGAGTTCTCGGCTATCAGCTCCTCCTTCGACTTTCCCAGTCCCCATACGACAGATATGGCTATGATACCCAATATGGCGATGACGGAGAAGAGGTATCCCAACTGTTTCAGCGGCACACGTCCTACGAACATCATGAGAATTACTACGGCGGCCATCAGTGCTGCCGTGGAGAAGTTCTCAGGGAATACGAGGGCTATGAACGGCAGAGCCACGATGCCTATGTACTTCATGGCGTTCTTGTCCGCTCCTGTCGGTGTCTGCAGCGAACTGAGAATCTGTGCCGTGGCGAGTACGAGAGTGCCTTTTGCCAATTCGGACGGCTGCAGCGGTATTCCTAAGACGCTTATCCATCGTGCAGCGCCGTTTGCCGACGTACCGATGAAGTACACCAGTACGAGCAGAAATCCTGAGCCTATGACCGCCGGCGGCGTGAGCGCCTTGAAGTACTTGCACGGGATGTTGAGCACCAATATCATGACGGCACCGCCTACGAGCAGCAGCGACGAGTGGTACACTGCCGCCTTCCAGTAGTTGCCGCTCTTATATCCTAAGATAGACGAGGACGAATACACTTCTATGACGCTGATGAGGCAGAGCAGGAAGAAGATAATCCAGATGATGCGGTCGCCCTTGAACAGATGTTGTAGTTGTTTTATCTTACCCATTTACGTTCTCCTTAAACTGTTCGCCACGGTCTTCCATATTCTTGAAAAGGTCGAACGAGGCGCAGCACGGCGAGAGAAGCACCACGTCGCCAGCCTTTGCCATCTTACGGCACTCCGCTACGCAGTCCTTCATGGAGTGCGTGTCGGCTATCGGCATGTCGAGGTCGTCGAAGGCGGCATGCAGTTTGGCGTTGTCGGCACCGAGGAATACGATTCCGCAGCACTTCTGCTTCACCAGTTCCTTGATGTCGTTGTAGTCGTTGCCCTTGTCCTTACCGCCCACGATGAGGATGGTGGGGCGGCTCATGGCCTCCAGTGCCACGTGGCAGGCATCGACGTTGGTTGCCTTCGAGTCGTTTATCCACAGCACGCCGTCCTTCTCGGCTACGCGCTCCAGGCGGTGCTCCACGCCGGGGAAGTCCTTCAGACACTGCTTCAGTATCTCTTCCAACTTGTACTGCTGTCCTGCCGAGAGGTTCATCTTTCCCATGGCGGCGCGTACGGCGGCGCGTGCCGCCATCATGTTGCGCTGGTTGTGCTTGCCGGGCAGCGGGAAGTCGCTGTTGGGGTCTATATCTTTGTCGGAGAAGGCGAATAGGGTAGGGTTGCCCGATACTGCCGGGCGCGACGACGGTGTCGGCTTCGGTGCGTAGCCGTCCAGACGCTTCTGCATCTCCGTGTTGATGTGCTCGTCGTCAGACCAGTACACGAAGGTGTCCTTCGGTGTCTGGTTCTGTATGATGCGCATCTTGGAGTCGGTGTAGTTCTGCATGTTGAACTCGTAGCGGTCCAGGTGGTCTGGCGTGATGTTCATCAGCACTGCCACGTCGGCGCGGAAGTCGTACATGTTGTCCAGCTGGAAGGAGCTTATCTCCAGCACGTACCACTCGTGGTCCTCCGTAGCCACTTGCATGGCGTAGGAGCGGCCGATGTTGCCAGCCAAGCCCACGTCAACGCCCCACTTCTTCATTATATAGTAGATGAGCGACGTTGTCGTTGTCTTGCCGTTAGAGCCGGTGATGCAAATCGTCTTTCCCTTGCTGTAACGCTTTGCAAACTCCAGCTCCGCCAGAATCGGCGTGCCCTGCTTTATGAGAGCCTGCACCATTGGAGCCGTGTCAGGGATGCCGGGACTCTTCACCACTTCGTCGGCCGAGAGAATCTCCGCCTCCGTGTGCTGTCCCTCTTCCCAACGGATGTTGTGTTCGTTGAGCTTCTTCTTGTACTTAGGTTTTATGGTGCCCATGTCCGAGACGAACACCTCATATCCCTGTTGCTGGGCGAGGATTGCTGTACCCACGCCGCTTTCACCTGCTCCAAGTATTGCGAGTTTCATAATGCGAAAGAGTATTATCTAATTTTCAATGTAATAATTGCCAGTGCCGCCATGCCGATGGTGACAATCCAGAAGCGCATCGTTATCTTCGACTCCAGCCAGCAGCCTCTTGGCTTGTTGAGCAGGATGCGTACGTCCTGTGCTATCTGTCCAGGTTTCACGCGGAACGAGTCGTGTATCGGTGCACGCTTGAAGAAGCGCAGTTTCCTGCCGTGCCTGTTTCCCCATTTTGCCACCTGCACCTGCATGATGACGCTGATGCTCTCGGCGAGGAATACGAAGCAGATGATAGGTATGAGCAGCTCCTTGTGTATGATGATTGCCGTGACGGCGATGATGCCTCCGATGGCCAGCGAGCCGGTGTCGCCCATGAATACCTGCGCCGGGTACGAGTTGTACCACAGGAAACCGATGAGCGCACCACCGAAGGCACAGAGGAATATCACCAGTTCCTCCGACTGCGGTATGTACATGATGTCGAAGTAGGCGGCGTACCCTATGTGACTCGAGACGTACGCCAGTATTCCTAGTGCCAAGCACATTATTGCCGAGTTGCCGGCGCACATGCCGTCCATACCGTCGTTGAGGTTGGAACCGTTGCTCACCGCCATGACGACGAACGTCGTCAGCAGCACGAAGAATATCCATCCCGCTGCGCTACGGTGCTCTCCGAGGTAGGAGAAGAACGTGTCGGTGTAGTTGAAGTTGTTGTGCTTGACAAAGGGAATCGTCGTTGCCGTCGACTTCACCGGCGTGCTCTTGTGTATGACCACCTCCTGGTTCTGCCGTTGCGTTGAGACGTTCTCGCGGATTACGGCATCGGGGCTGAGCCATAGCGTCAGTCCTATTACCACGCCGAGCACTGCCTGTCCCGCCAGTTTGTATATAGGCTTCAGACCGTCCTTTGTTATCTTCATCTTTATATAGTCATCGATGAAGCCGATGGCGCCGAGCCACAGCGTGGTGACTATCATCAGTAGCATGTATATGTTACGCAGTCTGCCGAAGAGCAGGCAGGGCACTATGGTGGCCACTATGATGATGACACCGCCCATGGTGGGTACGCCGCGCTTCTCCACGCCGTACGGGTCGATGTCGCGGTCACGTTGCGTCTCCGTGCCGCCGTTCTTGCGCATCCAGCGTATGAAGATAGCGCCGAACCAAATGCTTATCACAAGCGACAATATCAGTGCCAGCAGCGAGCGGAAGGAGATGTAACTCCACATGCCAGAGCCCGGGATGTCCCACTGCTCAAGGAATCTAAAGAAATAGTAAAGCATCTCTATTCAATGATGAATTAGGAATTATTAATTAGGAATTGTAAGTTCCAATTATGAATTCTGCATTATGAATTATGAATTAGGCAATGCCCATTGCCTCGCGCAGTACCTCCTTGTCGTCGAAGTGGTGCTTTACGCCCTTTACGTCCTGGTAGTCCTCGTGCCCTTTACCAGCCACGAGTATGACATCGCCTTTCTGCGCCATCATGCAGGCGGTGCGGATGGCCTCCCTGCGGTCCACGATGCTTATTACCTTCTTCATCTGCCCGGCGTCCAGTCCGGCGAGCATGTCGTTGATGATGTCCTGCGGCTCTTCGAAGCGAGGGTTGTCGCTGGTGATGATTACCTTGTCGCTCTGCTTCACGGCCTCCTGCGCCATGAGTGGACGCTTGCCCTTGTCGCGGTTGCCGCCGGCACCGCATACGGTGATGACGTGTCCCTTTCCGTCGAGCACCTCGTGTATGGCGTTGAGCACGTTCTCCAAAGCATCCGGAGTGTGCGCGTAGTCCACGATGGCGGTGTATCCGTCCGGCGACTGCACGGGGTCGAGTCGTCCCGATACGCTGTGCAGCGTGCTGAGCACCACGAGGATATCCTCCGGCTCCTGGCCCAGCATGCGTGCTGCGCCGTAGACGGCGAGGAGGTTGCTGACGTTGAACTTACCGATGAACTGCACGCCCACCTCATGGCCGTCGAAGTCGAGGTACATACCCTCGAAGTGGCACTCTATGATGTGCGCCACGTAGTCGGCAGCTGCACGTGTGGAGTACGTCTTCACGGTGGCCTTCGTGTTCTGCGTCATTATCATGCCGTTCTTGTCGTCGGCATTGGTGATGGCGAAGGCACTCTTCGGCAGGTCGTCGAAGAACTTCTTCTTTGCGTCGCGGTAGTTCTCGAACGTCTTGTGGTAGTCGAGGTGGTCGCGCGTCAGGTTGGTGAAGAGTCCACCGGCGAAGGTCAGTCCGCCGATGCGGTTCTGCGCAATGGCGTGGCTGGAGCACTCCATAAAGGCGTATTCGCAGCCAGCATCCACCATCTTTGCGAGGAGCATGTTCAGCTCTATGGGGTCCGGTGTGGTGTGGTCGGTGGGGAATGCCTGGTCCTCCACGTAGTTGCAAACGGTGGAGAGCAGGCCCGCCTTGTGGCCCATCTTGCGGAACATATTATATAATAAGGTGGCGATGGTCGTCTTGCCGTTCGTGCCGGTCACGCCGACGAGCTTCAGCTTCGACGACGGATTGCCGTAGAACGTCGTTGCCACTTCGCCCACCACGTCCTCGCAGTTGCCCACGCGCACGTATGTTGCCGCACCGCGATCGGCCTCCTCGGGCAGCGTCTCGCAGAGCACTGCCGCAGCGCCAAGCTCCAGCGCCTTCGGTATGAACTTATGACCGTCCACCTGCGTGCCGCGCATTGCGACGAAGATGTTGCCAGGTTGTATCTTGCGTGAGTCTATGTTGATGCCGTTGATGTCTACGTCAGCATTGCCAACGATTTCCAGCGGCGAGATGTTCTTGATTATGTCGGAGAGTCTCATTGTCGTTGTTTTGTTATTTGATTAAACTTTTTGTATGTCAGTTTATTGCAGCGTCAGTACCACCTTCTCACCTTTCTTTATGGTGGTTCCCGGTGCTTTGCTCTGCGCTGTCACTTTTCCTTTTCCTTTTAGAATCACAGCCGCTCCTCGGCTTTCCACCATGTATACGGCGTCCCTTGCTCCCATGCCGTGTACGTCCGGCATGGTGTGCTTTGGTGTCACGGGCGTCTTGCGTATCATTACTTCTTTGTATGTGCTTTCGGAGTTGCCCCATACGGGTGTTCCTGCGGCGTTTGCTCCGTGCCATCCGCCTACGGTCGGTATGTTGAGGCGCGAGAGCACGTAGTCGGCGGCTATCATGTTTCCGCTCTTCACGGTAGGGATGACTATGGATGCGGAGTCGCGCGACGACTTCACGTCATACTTGATGTTTTGCGCCATGATGCCCTCGGCGATGTCGTGGAACACCTGTCCGCTCATCAGTCCGCCCGAAGCCGGCAGTCCAGCCTTGTGTATGCAGACGATGCAGGAGTACTTGGGCTTCTCCGAGGGGAAGTATCCGCAGAAGGAGAGCAGGTAGTTGACGGTGCCGTTCTTGTAACCGCCTCCGTGGGCTTTCTGCGCCGTACCCGTCTTGCCGGACACGCTGAAGTGCTTCGAGCCTGCCGTCTTTCCCAGTCCGATGCTCACCACCTGGTGTAGAATGGTCTGTATCTTGCTCAGCGTCGTGGGGCTGCATATCTGTTTCTTTATCACCTCCACGGGGAATTCCTCAACGACCTCCCCCTGTTTCTCCACACGCTTCACGAAGCGCGGGCGCACCATAACACCGCCGTTGGCAATGGCGTTGTAGAACGTCACTACGGAGATAGGCGGCACGTTCGTCTCGTAGCCGATACTCATCCACGGCAGTGCCGTGTTGCTCCAGTTTGTCCACTGTCCGTGCTTGTTCTTCTTTGGCGTTCTGACGCGCGGTGCCATATAGCCCTTCAGCGGCAGCTGGAGGTCCTCGGCGATGCCGACGCGGTGCAGTCCCGTGACGAACTTCTCCGGGTCGTTGTGGTAGTATTTGTCTATGAGGTAGCTGACACCGATGTTGGAGCTGACCTGCAGCACCTTTGGCACGGAGATGACTCCATAACCACCGCGATGCCAGTTGTGGTCGCGCATCTTTGCACCGTACATGTCGCGGATGCCGCATCCCGTGTCCACCATCGTTGTGGTGTCGATTACGCCGTCCTCCAGTGCCACCATGAAGCTGGCGGTCTTGAATACCGATCCCGGCTCGAGCCAGTCGGAGATGGCGTGGTTGGCTCCCTCGTAGTATTTGCCCGTCTCGCGGTCGAGGTCCAGGTTCACCATCGCCTTGATGTCGCCCGTGGCCACCTCCATGACGATGGCGACGCCCGTGTAAGCGTTGTCCTTGTATAGCTCCTTCTTCAGAGATCGCTCTGCGAGGTCCTGTATGCTGACGTCGATGGTGGACACCACGTCGTAGCCGTCCACGGCAGCCGAGTCTATTATGTCCACATATCCGTTGAGCACCTTACGGCGGTGCTTGAAGCCCGGTCTGCCGCGCAGTATGGAGTCGTATGCCAGTTCAATGCCGCTGTACGCCTGGTCCTTCTCCTTGTACATGCCGCCGACGATGGCGGAGGCCATGGATCCGTACGGACGGTTGCGCACCATGAACTGCTGCACGGTGAAACCGCCGAGACCCGGTTTGAGGCGGAAGATGGGCAGCGACTTCGCCTCGTTGTATTCCGAGTACGTGACGCGCTTCTTGATGACGGGCCAGTACTGGCTGGTCTTGTTGTAGCCCTCCTTGAGGTGTTCCTTGAATTCTGCTGCGCTCTTCTCGGGGAAAATCTTGTGCAAACCCTCACAGAGTTGGTTGAGTTCTTTCGTGTCCTGTCCGTTCTTGTCGTGCCAGAGTGTGTCGGCCTTTCCGTCCTTGAGGGACTTGAAGTCCATGTACAGTCGATACTCCGGCAGGTTGCATGCCATGCGCTGTCCGTTGCAGCTCAGTATGCTGCCTCGTGTGGCGGGCACCTCCTTGTCCTGCGTCTTTATCTTCGCTGCCACGGCGTTCCAGTAGGAGCGCTCTACAGTCATGATGTAGAATCCCTTTGCCAGTACTCCAATGACAAGAATCGTCATGATGGCTGCGATAATGTGGAACCGCAGCATGGATTTCTCGTTTTCGAAGTGTTTGCTCATTTAGTCTAATTCTCAGTCGTGAAAGTTTGTATGTCCTATTGGCAAGTGTGGGGGGATTCTCCTATTCCGGCACTTTGATGAGGTATGGCGGGTCGTGGGGGATGGTCAGTGTGCTGTCTCCGTACGACTTCAGCAGCGTCATTACGTTGCTCTCGCGGCTTTTCTCCGTCAGTTCGCTGGTGCACACCGTCGCTTTGAACTTTGCCTTGACGATTTTCGTTTCCAGTTTGTCTATCTCAACGATTTTCTTTTGGCAGATGTATCTGTTGCTGATGTAGCAGACGATGAAAAAGCAGGTGAGCAGCACGACGCCCATCTGCCTCTGTACGTAGCGTGCCACGATGACACCGCCCAGGGTGCGGGCGATGGAGAAGTGGTGAGGCGACTCCTCTACGGCTTCCCTTCGTATCACTTCCTCGATTGTCTTGCCGCCGAGCACGCTGGCTGCTTTGGCTTCATCCGCCTTAGCCTCGTCCTTTGACTGCGCGGCTTTGGCTTCGTCCTTTGACTGTGCAGCTTTGGCTTCGTCCTTTGGCAGGGAAGTCTCCTTTGCCTCGGTCTGCGCCTCCGGCAGTGTCTCGTTTTCCTTGTTATCTTTCTCCATCAAATTCGTTCTCCTATTCTTAGCTTTGCACTACGTGAGCGTGGGTTGCGCTGCTGCTCCTCGTCGGTCGGGACGATGACCTTGTTGTTGACGGCGCGGTACGGCGTCTGCACCCTGCCGTAGAAGTCCTGTTCGCGTTTCCCCTCTACGTTTCCCGTCTTGATGATGTTCTTTACGATGCGGTCCTCGAGGCTGTGGTAGGTGATGACGCTCAGTCGGCCGCCGGGTGCCAGCAGCTCTGTTGCCCCATAGAGCATCTCCTTCAGCGCGTCCATCTCGTGGTTCACCTCTATGCGCAGTGCCTGGAAGAGCTTCGCCATGTCCTTCTTCTCGCGTTCCCGTTTGAAGAATGGCTCCACCACCTGGAGGAAGTCCTGCGTGGTCTTCACCGCTTGCTGCTGGCGTGCCTTGACGATGGCGGAGGCAATCTTGCGTGACGTCTTCAGTTCGCCGTAGAGGTAGAAGATATCCGCCAGTCGCTCCTCCTCATACGTGTTGACGATGTCGGCCGCTGTAGCTCCCGCGCGTGCGTTCATGCGCATGTCGAGCGGCGCATCGAACCGGAAGGAGAAGCCTCGCGTCTCGTCGTCGAAGTGGTGGCTGGACACGCCGAGGTCGGCGAGCAGACCGTCGATGTGGTCCACGCCGTAGTAGCGCATCCAGTTTTTGAGGTATCGGAAGTTGGAGCGGACAAACGTGAAGGCATCGTCCGCCACGATGTTGTTCTCTGCGTCGGCGTCCTGGTCGAAGGAGTAGAGGTGTGCCCCGTCCTCCAGTCGGCTAAGAATCTCCCTGCTGTGTCCGCCGCCTCCAAACGTCACGTCCACGTAGACGCCGCCGGGTTTTAGGGCCATACCGTCGATGCTCTCATTCAGGAGGACTGGCACATGATAAGTGGGAGTTTGTACGCACATAACTTTTCTGTCTTTTTGTTTTTATGGCAAAGTTACTATTTTTTCCTCACTTATCCTACGGCAGACGGATATTTTTCCCCGAAAGTGTAGTTTTATTATTATTTAACAATAAGAAACACCTATAAATCCCCTCTTCGCAGTACCTTTGCAGTGTTTCAAGCGGAGACTCGATAAAATTGCCAGCTTGGGCTGAAAGCCCTACACTACATAGCCCAGGGCAACGCCCTGGGTATACTTGGGTAGTCAGCCACCGCCCTGTAAGGGCAAAAGTACATAAACTGCGCGCACGAGGTCTAAGGACTTTTGCCCTTTTAGGGCGCGCTGTGTAATCGTGTTAAAAATTGCATTACGAACTTTATTCGATTAGATAAAAATATAGATTAGACAAATGGCAAAGAAAGCTCTTTTGATGATTCTCGATGGATGGGGAATCGGCAAGCACGGTGTAGGTGACGTTATTTACAACACTCCTACTCCTTATCTGGACTATCTCCAGGCTGTTAGCAGTGTATCACAGCTCCAGGCTTCAGGCGAGGACGTTGGTCTGCCTGACGGCCAGATGGGCAACTCTGAGGTAGGCCACCTCAATATCGGCGCCGGCCGCATCGTATACCAGGACCTCGTGAAGATCAACCGCGCCTGCGCTGACGGCTCCATCGTCACCAACCCACAGGTGAAGGCCGCCTACGAGTACGCCAAGAACAACGGCAAGAAGCTCCACCTCATGGGTCTGGCTTCCAACGGCGGCGTACACTCTTCACTCGACCACCTCTTCCGCCTCATCGAGGTAGGCAAGGAGTACGGTCTCTCGCAGCAGCTCTTCGTACACTGCTTCATGGACGGCCGCGACACCGACCCTAAGTCCGGCAAGGGCTTCATCGAGCAGATCACCGCAAAGTGCGCTGCCAACGACGCCAACATCGCCAGCATCATCGGCCGCTTCTACGCCATGGACCGCGACAAGCGCTGGAACCGCGTCAAGGAGGCATACGACCTGCTCGTCAACGGCACTGGCAAGAAGGCTGCCGACATGGTACAGGCTATGCAGGAGAGCTACGACGAGGGCACTACCGACGAGTTCGTTAAGGCCATCAGCAATGCCAACGTGAACGGCAACATCGAGGAGGGCGACGTGGTAATCTTCATCAACTTCCGCAACGACCGCGCCAAGGAGCTCACACAGGTGCTCACGCAGCAGGACATGCCGGAGGAAGGCATGAAGACCATCCCAGGTCTGCAGTACTACTGCATGACTCCGTACGACGCTTCCTTCAAGGGCGTACACATCCTCTTCCCGAAAGAGAACGTCACAAACACCCTCGGCGAGTACCTCTCACAGCAGGGCAAGAAGCAGCTCCATACCGCTGAGACGGAGAAGTATGCACACGTTACATTCTTCTTCAACGGTGGTCGCGAGACTCCATACGAAGGTGAGGACCGCATCCTCGTGGCTTCTCCAAAGGTAGCCACCTACGACCTCAAGCCAGAGATGTCCGCCTACGAGGTGAAGGACAAGCTGGTTGACGCCATCAAGGAGGACAAGTACGACTTCATCGTCGTTAACTTCGCCAACGGCGACATGGTAGGCCACACCGGTGTGTACAACGCCATCGCCAAGGCCGTAGTAGCCGTAGACAACTGCGTACGCGAGGTCATCGAGGCTGCCAAGGCCACTGGTTACGAGGCTATCATCATCGCCGACCACGGCAATGCCGACAACGCCATCAACCCAGACGGCACACCAAACACCGCACACTCCCTCAACCCAGTACCTTGCATCTACGTGACGGACAACAACTCCGCCACCATCAAGGACGGTCGTCTCGCCGACGTTGCTCCAACAATCCTCCACATCATGGGACTCGAGCAGCCAGCCGACATGACCGGTGAGAACCTCATCACAGACTAAGCAGGTGAATATTGTCACGGGCTAGACATGGGAACATAATCATAGTCGAGACATGTGAGCATCATCACAGACTAACGACAAAACGTGGGCTGAAAGCCCTATACTACATAGCCCAGGGCAACGCCCTGGGTTTTTTGTTTGTATGCATTTACGCGCCCTGTAAGGGCAAAAGTACATAATATAACCAATTGATTTTATGCACTTTTGCCCTTACAGGGCGGTGGTTTGTGTCCCGGTATACCCAGGGCGTTGCCCTGGGCTATGTAGTTGTTGCCCTTTCAGGGCGCGTAAATGCGCGGGGCTATGTAGTTGTTGCCCTTTTAGGGCGCAATACCCTAAGTCTCTTGGAAACGGCGTTATGCCCACTGCTCGGGCATGCGATGCCCGCGGCTTGGGCATCGTGTGCCCGAGCCGTGAGAACAGGATGCCCGAGCCGTGGGCATCGCGACCCTAATTTGAAGTGAGGTTATCGGGCTTTGGCGACAAGGGGGCTGAGGCTGTGGAAAACCCTTTAATTGATAGAAAATCAAAGAATTATTGGAAAATATTTGGTGGATTCGGGAAAAAGCAGTACCTTTGCACCCGCTTTCGATGTAACCTCTGGCAGAAAGTCTGGCCACGTTGCATTTGAACGATACAACAATTTAAATATTCAACACAAAAATGGATTTGATCAAAGTTGCTGAAGAAGCATTTGCAACCGGCAAGCAGTTCCCAGAGTTCAAGGCTGGTGACACTATCACTGTCGCTTACAAAATTATCGAGGGTTCAAAGGAGCGTATCCAGCTCTATCGTGGCGTAGTAATCAAGATTTCCGGCCACGGCAACAAGAAGCGTTTCACCGTTCGCAAGATGTCCGGTACCGTAGGCGTAGAGCGTATCTTCCCTATCGAGTCGCCAGCTATCGACTCTATCGAGGTGAACAAGCACGGTAAGGTACGTCGCGCTAAGCTGTACTACCTCCGCGGTCTTACGGGCAAGAAGGCACGTATCGCCGAGAAGCGCGTCATTGTTTCCAAGGAAGCCTAAGAATTGACAAGCAAGGTGCACAAATCTTGCAAGTCGGTCGAAAAATAACCGTTTTTCTTTCAAAAACTGAAAGGAGAACGGTTTTTTCGTTTTCCAGATGCCCGTATAAAGGAGAAATTGATTACCTTTGCATTGCGTAAAAATAGACAAGATACGAAACCAATCAATTCTTTTATACATTATAAAGTATGAACATACTACTTACCGGTGGCGCCGGCTTCATTGCCAGCCACACAATCATTGAACTGGACAAGGCTGGACACAGCGTTGTCGTAGTAGACAATCTCGTCAACTCCAACCCCGAGGCCCTGCGCCGCGTGGGCAAGATAATCGGTAAGGAAGTGCCCTTCTACGAAGCCGACGTTCGCGATGAGGCTGCCCTCAACAAGATATTCGACGAGAACAAGATTGACGCCGTCATCCACTTCGCCGGACTCAAGGCAGTGGGCGAGAGCGTGGCAAAGCCGCTCGAGTACTACCACAACAACATGACCGGAACGTTCATCCTCATGGACGTGATGCGCAACCACGGCTGCAAGAACATCATCTTCTCCAGCTCTGCTACCGTCTACGGCGACCCGGCGCAGATTCCCATCACCGAGGAGTGCCCCAAGGGCCACTGCACCAACCCTTACGGCCAGACGAAATCGATGCTCGAGCAGGTGATGATAGACGTGCAGAAGGCCGACCACGAGTGGAACGTCGTCCTCCTCCGCTACTTCAACCCCATCGGCGCGCACCCAAGCGGCACCATCGGCGAGAACCCTAACGGCATCCCCAACAACCTCATGCCGTACATCACACAGACGGCCATCGGCAAGCGCAAGGAGCTGGGCGTCTTCGGCAACGACTACGACACCCCCGACGGCACCGGCGTGCGCGACTACATCCACGTCTGCGACCTGGCCAGCGGCCACGTGGCAGCCCTCAAGGCAATAGACCGCAAGTGCGGACTGGCCATCTACAACCTCGGCACCGGCCACGGCTACTCCGTCCTCGACGTAGTGAACGCCTTCATCAAGGCCAACGGCGTAGACGTCCCCTACAGCATCAAGCCACGCCGCCCAGGCGACATCGCCACCTGCTACTGCAACCCCGCAAAGGCAAAGGCAGAACTGGGATGGGAGGCACAGTACGGCATCGAGGAAATGTGCCGCGACTCGTGGAACTTCCAGAAGAACAACCCCGAGGGATATTAAACCCTAATCCCCGAGAAGTAACATTTTCCACGCCAATGAATATTTTCCACGCCAATGATTTTTTCGACGTTAATCAATATTTAGGACGTTAATTGCCGTTAATTGACCGTTAATTGACCATTAATATTTTTTGTAGACTATACAAATATTAATGATGAATTAATGGCAATGACAAAATAAAAATTAACGGTCAATTAACGGTCCATTAACGGCAATTAACGTTAAAAAATATCATTGGCGTAAAAAGTCATTGGCGTAAAAAGTCATTGGCGTAAAAGTGTATTTGGCGTTAATTCAAGTAAGAAGCGAATGCAAGTTAAGATTGATGTTAGCTGGGGCAGGGCACTGCAGAGCGAGTTTGCCAAGCCATACTGGGCCGCCCTCACCGACTTTGTCCACCAGGAATACCGGGAGCATACGTGCTACCCGCCCGGGGCGGAGATATTCAACGCCTTCAACCTCTGTCCGATAGACAGGGTAAAGGTCGTCATGCTCGGGCAGGACCCGTACCACGGACCCGGGCAGGCCGAGGGGCTGTGCTTCTCCGTAAAGGAAGGCGTGGCACTGCCGCCGTCGCTGGTCAACATATTCAAGGAGGTGAAAGCCGATGTGGGCAGCGTGCCGCCCATACTCACCACGCCGGACGGCCGGCAGATGTACTCCGGCTCGCTAAGACGCTGGGCCGAGCAAGGCGTCTTCCTGCTCAACGCTACCCTCACCGTCAGGGAGCACCAGGCGGCGTCGCACCAACGGCACGGATGGGAAGAGTTCACCGACAGCGTCATCAAGACTATCTCCGACACCCAAGACCACGTCGTCTTCCTCCTCTGGGGAGGACCGGCACGCGCCAAGAAGAAACTCATTGACCAGCAGAAGCATCTGATACTCGAATCGGTACACCCGTCGCCCCTCTCCGCCAACCGCGGCGGATGGTTCGGCAACCACCACTTCTCGCAGTGCAACAAATGGCTGGAGGAACGGAACATGACCCCAATAAACTGGTAGCGGGACGCTAATTGCCGTGACAGGTAACGCTAATTGCCGTGAGCTTTCGGGGGACGCTAATTGAAATCGGGGTGTCGGGGGACGTTAATTGCCGTTAATTGACCGTTAATTATTCATTAATTTTAATGTACTATTAGACTATAAAAAATTAACGGCTAATTAACGGTCAATTAACGGCAATTAACGTCCCCTGGATACGAAGAAGTCAATTAACGTCCCCAGTCAATTGGTAGTGGGACGCTAATAGCCGTGACAGGTAACGTTAATTGCCGTTAATTGACCGTTAATTATTCATTAATTTTAATGTACTATTAGACTATAAAAAATTAACGGCTAATTAACGGTCAATTAACGGCAATTAACGTCCCCTGGATACGAAGAAGTCAATTAACGTCCCCAGTCAATTGGTAGTGGGACGCTAATAGCCGTGACAGGTAACGTTAATTGCCGTTAATTGACCGTTAATTATTCATTAATTTTAATGTACTATTAGACTATAAAAAATTAACGGCTAATTAACGGTCAATTAACGGCAATTAACGTCCCCCCGAGTACGAAGAAGTCAATTAACGTCCCCCGACACCCCTATGTCAATTAGCGTCCCCAGTAAGGTCGGAGTTCTTCGTTTTCTTCAGCGTATAGTCAATGAGGGCGAGGAGTTCTTCGGTTTTGGCGTTTATCGTTTTGCCCAGCTCCTCTTTTTGCGTTGGGTCGCTGGGGCAATCCTTGCTGCTTAGGATGGCGGCGGCGCTGATGAGGTCGTGGAGCGGACTGTGGATATCGTGCGTCATGTTGTGGATGAACGCTGTCTTCGACTCGTTGGCCTTCTGCGCCTTCTCCTGCTCGGCTGTCAGCTGCTTGTTGTTCTTGTTGAGACGCTCGTTGGCGGTCTGCATCAAGAGAGAGTAGCGCCGTATGCGACGTGCGGCATAGGCGGTGATGCCCATAATGGAGAGGATGGTGGCGATGATGAGGCCCATGATGATGCGGTGCGAGCGGTGCTTCTGCTCGCGTGCCGCCTGCTGGGTCTTCAGGATGTTCAGCGAGTCGGAGAGCTGCAGTGCTTCGTACTGCTTGCCCTGGTAGTTGAGGTTGAGATTCTCTGCGTTCAGCTTCGCGATGCTCTCCGCCTGCTCCGCCTTCTCCACTTCCAGTCTGGACTGGTTCAGCTTCAGGTTGGAGTTGGCAAGACTCAGCCTTGCGTGCTCCAGCTCCTCCTTTTCCTTGTCCATGGTGTATACCACGCTGTGGAGGAATACATCAGAACTGGCCAAGTTCTCGTAGCCCATGATGTGTGATGCCGTGATGTGGTCCTGGAATCTCTCGTTCAGAATTCGGTAGGCATCCTTATACATTCCCAGATATTTGTAGCACCAATAGAGAGCCGAAGCCTCGGAGTGCGGATCGAGCTTCTCTGCTTTTACCTTTCTCTCGATAAGCTTTATGTCGCCCTTTGTCAAGACGCTGTAGAAGCTGTTCAGTATGATGTTGATACGTGAGTCCTGATTGTTCAAGAAGCCGTTGGCATCCTTGGGCAGCTGCTTGTACTCACGCATGAAATCGTCGTAACGATCTTGTGCGAAGTTGGCAAAGCACCTGTAGCCGCGCAGCTTGGCGTTGTTCGCTGCCGTACGGCAAACCTTGAGCCCATTCTCGGCGTAGTACCTCATGGAGGCGTAGTCGTACAACAGTTCGGCGCAGATGCACAGGTTTATGTAGCAGACACCCATGTCCATGTCGGGACAGTATAGCGTGCCATAATCCAGGGCCTGCCTATAACTTCCTACTGCAGCCGAATATTCTCCGACGTGGCGTCGGATATGTCCTATCTGTGTGTAGCTGTAGAGTATGCCTAAGCGATGGTTGTGTTTTTGGGCAAACTGCAGATGTTGTTTTGCGTACTGTATGGCTTCCTTGGTTTGATTGTGTAGGAGCAACACCCTTAGCTGGATGTTCGTGCCTTCGTAGTAGTATTGCCAATAGCCATATTTCTCAGCCAGCTCCTTGAGCTTGCTCAAGGCTCGGTTAAACTCGTCTGCTTTGTAGTTTGCAGGATAAGAAGAGTGCAGTACAACCCCAAACATCGACAGTACCATGCCTTTCTTGTCGCCCAGCTCCTCGGCACGTTTGTACATTTCCTTAGCCAGCGCAAGTCCCTCGGGTTTGGTACGGTTGTCCCGTGCCTTCCAGTATATCCCATATAACTCGTCATTAATCTTCAGCACATTGTTCTGAGCCACGCCGCCCGTGGCTGCAAGCATGAAGCATGCAACCGCCGCTGCCCTCCGCAGGGTAACGTGTAATCTATGTGCTGTGTGACTTGACATCTAATGTTATGTTGTTGGGACGTTAATGACCGTGAGTTGACGGTGGACGTTAATTGCCGTGAGTTGACTGGGGACGTTAATGACCGTGAGTTGGCGGGGGACGTTAATTGCCGTTAATTGACCGTTAATTAGCCGTTAATTTTTTTTATAGTCTAATAGTACATTAAAATTAATGAATAATTAACGGTCAATTAACGGCAATTAACGTTAAAGAATTTCATTTGCGTAAGAATTTCATTTGCGTAAGAATTTCATTTGCGTAAGAATTTCATTTGCGTAAGAATTTCATTTGCGTAAGTGTTATTTATGTTTGTGTATTCTCGTTGAACACGGGGATTTGGAAGACGAAGCGGGCACCGGGGTGGTAGTTGGTGTCGAGCCAGATGCTGCCATCCAGCTTGGTGGCTATGAGGCGGCAGATGCTGAGGCCCAGGCCCGTACCCTGCTTGAACTCGTCTATCTTCTTGAAACGCTCGAATATCTCCTCAGCATGCTCCGGGGGGACGCCGATGCCGGTGTCGGCTACGCTGAACGTCACCATGCCTGCTGCACTGAGCAGGGAGACGCTGAGGCGTATGCTGCCTTCACGAGTATTCTTTATGGCGTTGGTGAGCAGGTTGACGAGCACACGCTGCACGCGCGGACCGTCGGTGACGCACGTCATGCTCGGTGCTACGTCGCTCGTGTCGAGGATGAGCGGCACTTTGGTTGGCAGGCGGTTGCCTACCGCGGCAAGAGCATCCTGGCACAGCTCGATGATGTTGAACGTGCCGAGGTTGACGGAGAAGTGGCCCTCCAGCTCCGCGAAGCCCACGATGTCGTCGATGAGCGTCTCAAGCATGGTGGAGTTTGTCTTTATCGCCTCGTCCATCATTGCCTTGTCCTCCTCGTTGCTCTCTAGTCCGTTGGCGAGGAGGGTGGAAAAGCCCATGATGGCGTTGAGCGGCGTGCGTATCTCGTGCGTCATGTTCTGCAGGAACACCGTCTTCATGCGGTCAGCCTCCTCGGCTTCGTCGCGCGCCACGGTGAGTTGTTGGTTCTTTTTGTCCAGCTCATCGTTGGCCTTCTTTAGCTTGCAGGCGGCGTTGTATGTTCGCACTGACGAGACGGCGATGATGACGACGATGAGCAGAAGCACGATATAAATCATGAGGGTGGTCATGCGGTAGGAGAGTCCCATCTGTTTGAATGCCTCGTTCTTTATCTTCTGGTACTTAAAGGCAGTCCGCAGCTTCTGCACCTCCTGTTTCCTGTTCTGGTAGGTGAGGTTGTCGTTCTCGGTGTCAAGCTTGGCGATGCGCTCGCGGTCACGGATTTGTCCCAGTTCCATGTCGGAGTTGGTGAGCTGCAGTTGGCTGTTGCTTAGCTCCATCTCGAGGTTGCGCTTCTCCATGATAACCTTCGCTTTCTTCAGGTCTTCGTTGTGCGACACTTTCTCGTAGTATTCCATGTCTTCCTTTGCCAGCGAGTCATGCTGTATCAGGTGTTGTCTGAAGAACACCACGAAAGACGTGACGGCATTTTTGTAGTCGCCCTTGCTTGCATAATAATCCGACAAGACACCGTTCTTGTAGTAGCCGCCCGAGGGCAGTTTGTCAAGAATGGCTTTGGCGGTGGCGTAGTCTTTGTTGAGGAGGCAGTTGAAGACATCGATGAAGTCATCGTCGTGTTCGTGGTCCAGCGAGATGTCGCGCAGCCCCATGCCCTGCAATTCCGTGTATGCCTTTTTGAACTCCTCCTTCTTACCGAGCAGATAGTATGCGCGGCAGATGGCGCGCTGCAGACGCACGCGGGACTCGGGGCTGCTCGTTACGCTTTTCCCTTTAAGGGCGGCCTCAAGCATCTCCTTCGGCATCAGGAGACCGTCGTAGCAGAAGACCACGTGGACGTAGTTGTTGCCGAGGTCCATGTCTGGCAGATACTTCTGGGCGTATTTGATGGCATTGTTGTACGCATCCATGGAATGGTGGTACTCGTTGCGGTAGTGGCGCACTAGTCCGACGTTGCAGTAGGCGTTGTAGATGTCGAGGGGACAGTTGTGGGCTTTTGCTTCGGTCAGTGTGCCCTCGGCGTAGTGCAGTGCCTCCAGTCGGCGGTGGCCGCGCAGCAAGTAGTAGCATTTGAAGAACGGGGCGTGGTGGTACAGGTCCCAGCAGCCTATTTGGGATG
This sequence comes from Oscillospiraceae bacterium, assembly GCA_963588475.1. Lineage (GTDB taxonomy): Bacteria > Bacteroidota > Bacteroidia > Bacteroidales > Bacteroidaceae > Prevotella. The sequence goes on from CAVAHD010000004.1 coordinate 57,937, forward strand.
AAAGTCTCTGCAGGCGCGCCAGGGCATCGTTCACCGCCTTGTCGTTGAGCACCTTCTGCGATTCGCACTGCAGCAGTGCCTCCAGTGCGTAGCATTGCCCGCGTCTGTCGCCCATTTCAACGGCCCGTTTGTACATCGTCTGGGCCATCTGCATGCCAAGGTAAGTCTTGCGGTTGTCGTAGCTTTTCATGTATAGTTCGTACAGCTCGTCGTTGATGCCGTACTCGTTGTTTTGAGCTGAAAGCCCCGTGGTCGTGAAAAGAAGCATCACAACCATACAGCACCACGCGACGAGTCTCCCCCTCACATGGCGCCAACAACCTATTGGCCAAACCTGATTCATCGGTACAAAGTTAAGAATTTAATTTCGTTGCCACAAGCAATATGCAGCGAAATGAACAAAAATACCAAACAAAATGCCGTATTAGGACGCATACCGACAAAAAAAGGAGGCAAATGCCGTTGTTATTGGCATTTACCTCCTTAGAAAAAGAAGTATTGTTGACTACTGACGTCGTAATGGGTTACTCGGCTGGTTCAAATTTGTAGGCGCAGGTTACATCGTTGAAGGAAACATTGTACTTTCCGCCTGGAATCTTGATATTGTTGTTGGAACCGTTGACCAGTATGCCCTCGCTTACGAAGTCACCGTCGCCGTAGCCCCAGTTGCCTTCGCCCCATGTATGGTTGGCGCGGATTTTGATTTCTCCAGCTGGGATATCCACTCCGTCTATGTGCCAGTTGTGCGGTGTTACCAGCTGCATGTCGATGTCGTTTTCCCAATCACCGTCTACGCCGATGAGACCGACCTTATCATACACCGTAGGCTCCTTGATGGTGTAGGTGTAGTCCATCATGTTGATGGTCATGATGTACATGCCAGCTTTGGCAATCTTGCCGGCATTGGCCTTGTTGCCCTCAGACGTAGAGGTCAGCAGTGTGCCGCTCATAGCATCGTCACCATCTTTTTCAACACCAACAACGCCCTTCGGAGCATTCTCTATTGCCCAGATGTTGCCAGCGTCGACGTTGCCCTGTGGGATAATCTTCCAGCACTGGTTGTCTTCTGTTGTGGTGAATATAAGCTTGAAGACTGGGTCTTCGTACACGTCAGCGCCAGAATGTGAGAACTTGAAGCTGGCGGTATTCAGTGCCCAACCTGTCATATCGCCCACGAGATAGTAACCGCTGTCGATGAACGGTGCCTCGGGCTTAGCCTTAATCTTGAAAGTAGCGGATGTTGCCATTTTGATAGCTGTAGCTCCATTGTCAATCCAGGCTGAGATGGTAGCATCCATGTCGCGCTCTACTGGACGCTTGCCGTACTGCTTGTTGATATAGTTGGCCAGTTCCTCGGTCAGCATGTTGCCTTCCGCATCAATGTCGAAGGTATCGCTGCTGAGGTTGAGCTTGTACGACGGGATATAGGTGGGGTCGGAGGAAGTTGGTGCGGTGATGTTGGCAACCTTCACCTTCTCCGTTGTCACGTCAGCCAGATTGATGACTTCAACAGGCGCAACGCTGCCATTGCCGAAAGCTACGGCATCCTCTTGCGCATTAGACTGCGGGGAGGCCCAGTTGGTGTAGTCTTCCGAGCAGGAAACCATTGCCATCAGCATGGTCATTCCAAATATTATTTTCTTTATCATAATTGTCTACTGTTTAAGAGTTTTACAATTGTACGATACTGAATGACTTAGTGATGTCATTGAAAGAGATGACATACTTTCCCTCAGGCAAACCAAGGTTAGAGTCACCGCCAGTGCTGCACTTGCCGTACATGTTGACAGCACCGTCTTGAGAGCCGTATCCCCAGTTCGTATCCCACGAACCAGCAATCTTGAACTTGAACTCGCATACACCGTGGTCTGCATTGAAATTCTCTTTCGTTACGGTCAAGACGTAATACCAAGCATGGTTCTCAGTGCCTCCAGTATTGTAAGGAAGCATAGGCGTGTCCGTCCAGCCGTTGAAGGAGCCGGAAATCTGGATAGTGCCATAGTCATTGACTTCGCCCTCATACGGGGTCATGGTAGCTGTGTTGTTGGCAGTGTTCATGTTGATGGTATAGTAGCCGTCAGCCGGAGCAAGGATGTGTCCGCCGTCACCGCCGTTGTCGCGGTAGATGATGGTGCCCTTCTGGCCATTGTCGCCAGTCATGCCGAATTCCCACTTGAATGTAGATGGCTGAATCTTGAATCCGCCTGTGTCACATTCGTTCTTAGCGTTGTAGTCGCCCGTGACGAAGTAGTTGGTGTACTCGATCTCGCCGGAACCGGTCTTCTTGTCGTAGGTGAAGTTTGGCTTCAGGAACATAGGCAAGGCAGACGTGCCGACGGCATTGCCCCATTTGCCACCGAACATATTGCCTACGAGATACCACATCATAGGAGTGGCATCCTTCAGCTCCACGTAGTATGGGTAGACTTTCAGTGTGATGTAATTGGAAATGACTTCGTTCAGACGCTTGTCGCCCTCAGCTACGAAAGCATTTACGCGGACGTACAAATTCTGTTCCGCACGCTTTTGACCTTCCTCCAATTTAAGGATTTTGTTTAGGTCATCATTCAGCTCTTTAGCGAGGATGGCGTAGTTGCACAGTGTTGTGGTTTTGTTGATGACTGCATAGTCGGCAATCTTCTCGCCAGACTCGTCGGCATCAGCCTCGTCAGTGGATACTGTGAACGAGTTGGTAGGAGACACTTGCACCTCGTATGTTGCGTTGATAGGGGCATTCTCGGCAGTGTACTTCGGCTGCGACCATGTCAGGTTGAGTTCTGTTGTCTTCTTCAGGTCAATGAGTCCGTTAGCGTAGGCCGGAGTGTTCAACGTGAACTCCGTGGGCTGAATCAGCGTAGGGTTGGAGTCGTTGTCGTCCGTACATGATGCGAATAAGCTGATGATGCCTACGAGCAGCGCGCCCAGCATATATTTATTCTTCATATTGTATTTCATGTAAATCGGTTAAACTTTAGTTTGTTGTCTCGTTGTATCCGTCTATCTGTGTCAGATTCTTGTTGGCAAGAATTTCTGATGAAGGCAGAGGATAAACGTTGCGGGTCTTGTCGAACGTGGTGCCCTTTTCACTGCCACCCTTAAAAGCCCAGTTGTACGTAGCCTGGCTGCCGCCAAACTGGTTGAAGCGGATAAGGTCGGGACGGCGTAGACCTTCGCCGTATAACTCACGTGCGCGCTCGTCGAGGACATAATCGAGAGTGTATGTAGTAGTGTTTACTTCGGCGTGGGCACGCTTGCGCAGAGCGTCGATGTACTGCTTTGCCTTGGCAGATCCTTCGCCATTGATGTGCATATCGGCCTCGGCAGCGTTGAGGTATGCCTCAGCCACACGGAAGAGGAAGAAGTCCGTATCTACGTTGTAGGAGTCATGGCTGGTACCGTTGTTGGAGTAGTTGTTGTTCCACTTGGTGGAAGCCAGACCCTGATAGAAACTGCTGTTGTTCCCCAGGTCCGAGGTTCTTTCGTTGTCGCTATAGCCCTTACCCCATATCAAGGCGCGGTCGTCTTTACCCATTGCGCGGATTTCCGCAGTACTCTTGTTTTCAAAGTCACTCGCCTTGGTGGTGAACTTCTCCACGTACTCTGGGCGCATACGCATGCCCGACCAGTTGTTGCCTGTTGTGCCGGCAGTCTTACCGGTAACGGTGAGCATCTTATCGTTCCATAGAGAGGCGATGAAGAAGAGCGAGCCGCCCCAGCCCTGTGTCTTGTCGCCATCCTGCATCAGCGGCAGTATTGCCTCGCAGCTGGCACCGTTGGAGCCGTTGTCGCCCATGAAAAGCAGGTCGAAGGGCTTATAGCCGTTGGCTGTGGCTTCAGCAGAAATCTTGCTGTCGTCGAAGAGCGGGAACTTGGCTATTGCCTTTTCTGCATAGTCGAGAGCCTCCGGCCAGTATGGGTTATTCTGACCGTCATTATTGAGGTAGGTACCGGCATTCAGGTACAGACGGCTCAGGAGCAGCCAGCATGCGCCCTTGTCGATGCGGCCATAGTTGGCATCGGTGTCTGTCTCGGGCTGAGCGTCCAGCAGGTCTGGCTCGGCTGCCAGCAACTCGCTCTTTACCCAGTTGAAGAGGAACTCACGTCCTAACTGCAGCAGTTCGGCACGGGTGTACTGCTGGTTTGCGTCAAACTTCTCATTGTAAGTGTGCGCCTGGCTTGGTGTCTCGGCGGAAATCTTGTCGATGAAAGCCGGGTCACCGAAGAAGTCGAGCAGCAGGTAGTTGGTGTAAGCGCGGATGACACGCACCTCTGCGTACTTCGTAGGGTCTGCCTTGGCAGCATCGAGACTCAGGTAATGGTTCTCGTATGTGAGATTTGACATCAAGCGGTAGTACAGGTACTTCAGTGTGGCGTTGCCGGCATCAAACTGGTTGTAGCTGATATCAGTCATGCCACCGTCAGACCACCAGCAGATAGCCTCGTCGGTGGGCAGCTCGTTGAAGTTGAAGATGTTGCGGAGCAGAGTAGACTTACCGGCGTTTTCGATGGTGAAGTCTGCGCTGCCGTCGTTACCTTCCATTATAAGTCCGGCGTAGCACTTGCTGTATAAACCGGTGATATCTGGATCCTTGTCGACAGTAGGGTCGATGTTGCCCTTGTCCAAATCAGCCATGCAGGAACTCAAGCTTGCGGTCAGCAGGAGAGTTGCTGCAGGAAGGATAGTCTTTATCTTGTTTAGTTTCATGTTGAGATACAGTTAAATGGGTTAGAAGTTGAGGTTGAGGCCGAGGAGGAAGGTGCGGCTGCGTGGGTAGATGCTGCTTTCCATACCGGATGTTTGCTCAGGGTCAAGTCCCTTGTACTTCGTTATAGTGAACACGTTAGAGCAAGAGGCGTAGATACGACCGGAGATGCCCTTGTAGTTGCCCATCTGCAGGAACTTGTCGAAGTTGTAGCCAATGGTGATGTTGTCACACTTCAGGAAGCTGCCGTTCTGTACGAAGTAGTCGGTGAGAGGGTAGTTGTATGAGGACCATCCCAGTGCGGTGAAGTCCTTGGTGCTGTTCTCGTAGTAGCCCTTTGAGTTGTAGAGCACAGCGGAGTTTGCCTTGCCCTGTTCGATGTTGTTGTAGACGTAGTTGCCGAAGCTTGCACGGAAGTTGGTGCCGAGGTCCCAGTTTTTGTAGGAAATCTTGAAGCTGAAACCGCCGGTCCAAGGAGCTGTGATGCTCTTGTAGAAGTACTTGTCGTTCTCGTCGATGACACCATCGCCGTTGCGGTCTACGTAGCAGCCCATGACAGGACGTCCTGACTCATCGTAAACCTGCTGGTAAACATAGAAAGAATTGGCTGGCATACCTACCTTATGATAGGTGAGAGCCTGGTTCTGACCTGCCTGCATACCAGCCTCAATCATGTCGCGGCCGCCGGCGAGTTCTGTTATCTCGTTCTTGTTGTAGGCGGCGTTGACGCTCAGCTCTACATACCAGTCCTTGGTTTGCACCGGACGACCCGTTACGGCTACTTCAAAACCTTTATTCTCCAGCGTGCCGGCATTCATCAGCAGAGAATTGTCGAAGTTCTGACCGGCAGAGATTGTCGTTGTGCTGAGAAGGTCGGTGGTCTTACGGAAGTATGCGTCGGCATTGATGGTCAGACGCTGGTCGAACATACCGAAGTCGAGACCGAAGTTCCATGTTGTCGTTGTTTCCCATGTCAGGTCTTCATTGTATGCCAACGGACGGTAGAGAATACCGCTGTTGTCCGGACCGATAGGATAGAGGTAGTGCTGGCTGGTGCTCTTCTTGTAGGTGAGGGTATAGTATTCCTTGCCAGTGTCCTGCTGACCAGTCTTACCCCAACCGAGGCGGAACTTCAAGTCGCTGACGGCATTGACATCCTTAAGGAACTTCTCGTCCTTGACGCGCCAAGCGAAGGCAGCTGATGGGAAGAAGCCCCAACGATGACCGTCGGCGAAGCGGCTGGAGCCGTCCTGGCGGGCTGTGAAGGTGAAGAGGTAGCGGTCAAGCAGTGTGTAGTTGGCACGGCCGTACCAGCTGACAAGATATGTCTGGCCTTTCCAATTGCTTGTGTCGAAAGACTTCACGGTGCCGGCAAGTGCCTCGCCTGCCTCAGACTTTCCTTCGTAAGTACTTGGGTACATCGTGTTGCTCCAGCTGTTGCCCCAATACTTCATGTGGCTGTACTCGTAACCTGCCATGACGTCGAAGTGATGAGCCTTTTTGAAGTCCTTGGTGTACTGTACGTATGCCGTTGCCAACAGGTTGTACTTCTTCTCGGTGTTTTCACTGTCGTTTCCGTAGTAGAAGCTGTATGTGGAGTAGCGTGAGTTGTGGGTGTACTCACCGCCAGTGGTGTATTCGCCGGCAAGGTTGAGGTGAAGGTGCAGGTCTTCGAGGCCGTGAATCTTATAGTCGGCCTCCAGATTGCCCAAGAGCACGTGGGCGCTCTTGTTGAAGTCGTAGTTGTCTATCTTCTCCACAGGGTTAGAAGGAGCGTCGTCGTTGCGGCCGTATGGGAAAGTGGGGTCGTACTCCGTTACGTTCTTAGTCCACTGCCAGTATCCGCCCCAGTTCTTGAACCGCTCGTCGTCGCTCTTTATAGGGCGCGTCGGGTCCATCGAGATGGCAGCACCGATAGCATCCTGACCACCAGGGTTAGTCTTGGAGTAGGAGTACTTGGCGTTGGCATTGATGTTCAGATGCTTGTCGAGAAGTGAGGGGTTGACGTTGAAGCCGGCAGTGACGCGCTTGTAGTCAGAGCCCTTCAGAATACCAGCCTGACCGGTGTAGCCCACGCTGACGCGGTATGGCATAGACCAAGACGGCTTGTTGATGCCGCCCGAAACGCTGATGTTGTGGTCGTGGCTGAATGCGGGGCGATAAATCTCGCTCTGCCAGTCGGTGTCGTAAGTGCCGGCAGCGTAGTTTGGAGTGCCGTCCTCGTTGAACTCCTTCCATCCCAAACCGTTGTAGGCAGCAGAGCCTTCACCGTATTTGTTCTTTATAAACTCGGTGTACTCGGAGGCGTTCATCACGTCAAGTTTCTTTGAGACGGTACTTACAGAGAATGTGCCGTTGTACGAAATCTGTGGCTTCTGACCGCTGCGTCCCTTCTTTGTGGTGATGATGATGACACCGTTAGAACCGCGCGAACCGTAGATGGCTGTTGCGGAGGCATCCTTCAGCACGGTGAAACTCTCGATGTCGTTAGGATTGACCAATGACAACGGGTTGTTCATGCCCTTGGTGTTATTGTTGTCCATAGGCATACCGTCGATGACAATCAGAGGGTTGTTGCTGGCCGTCAACGATGCGCCGCCACGGATGCGAATCTGTGCTCCTTCACCTGGTGCGCCAGAGGAGGAGTTTACGTTGACACCGGCAATCTTGCCTTGAATCATGTCCTGTGCGGAAGTGATGATACCACGGTTCTTCTCGTCAGGCTTGATGGCGGTGACGGAACCGGTAAGGTCGTTCTTCTTTGCCACACCGTAACCGATGACCACTACCTCATTGAGCGCGTTGGCATCGTCTTTGAGCGTGATGGCCATATCGGAGGATGCCTTCACGGTTTGTGGAGTCATACCCAGATAGGTGAAAGTAAGGTTAGTGCCAGGGGCGGCGTTCACAGAGAAGTTTCCATCCATATCGGTGATGCCGACGGGTTTGCCATTGGCAGTGATGGTAGCACCCATAACGGGCTCGCCTGAAGCATCTTTCACTTGTCCCTTGATGGCAGTTGACTGCGCAAAGGAACTCGCTGTCAGAAGCAGACCACCTGCGAGGGTCAGCGCTCTGAGCGGCAAATTAATCTTTAATTGCTTCTTCATTTGATAGGTTTTTAAGTTTATGATAGGTTGTATAATTATGTTTCCGGCTTTGGAGGGTATACACGTAGTTACATCTTGGAAAGTTGACGGAAGTGTACAGGTGTGGAAGTTGGCTTCCAGCGTTATATTTGGTTAGCGTAATTGCTTCGTAGTTAGGTTTACAGGCTAGTGCAGTTGCGTCTTTCTGATTTTTGTATCGGCAAAATTACAGTCTTTTCAGTGATTGTAGCACAAGTTAACATTTAAAACACCTACATATTCGATGCAAACGATTGCACGTGCTTTGCGAAATTTGTGCCCACCAACGCAACGGTGTATAAAGAAAAATTCATAATTTTGCACCATAACTGAAAGCCATGAGTGGGATTACACCTATTACAATGAAAGATATCGCCCGCAATCTAGGCGTATCTATTGCAACTGTGAGCAGGGCTCTGCAAGACAGTCCTCACATTAGTACTAACCAAAAAGAAAGAATACAGCAATATGCCCATGAACATAACTTCTACCCCAACGTCATAGGAAAGGCACTACGCCACGCCAAGATACAGAACGTGAAGCTGATAGGCGTCATCGTGCCCGAGTTTGTGCACTACTACTTCATGTCGGTACTCTCAGGCATAGAGGAGCGTGCCAGGACACTGGGCTACCGTGTGATGGTGGCGCAGAGCAACGAAAGCTATGAGAAGGAGGTGGCCATCTGCGAGGACTTCTACAAGAACAAGGTGTGCGGCATCATCGTTTCGCAGGCCAAGGAGACGAAGAAGTACGACCACTTCCAGAGGCTGATGGACAGCGGCGTGCCCCTCGTCTTCTACGACAGGATATGCACGGGAGTGAACTGCTCCCGAGTGGTGGTGGACGACTACATGGGCGCCTTCAACGCAGTGAAGTACCTCATAGAATCTGGGTGCAGGAAGATAGCCTTCTACGGTTCGCCGATGAACATGGAGATATCCAAGAACCGCTACAACGGTTACCACGATGCACTGATGAAATATGGTATAAAAAATACCCCCCCCCAATTACATCCGCCTCTGCGACAACAGAGCTCAGGCTGAGCTGATTACGCCGGAACTCCTGATGCAGCCAGACCGCCCCGATGCCTTCTTCGCCATCAACGACGACACGGCCATTGGCATACTCTACACTGCAAAGCGAATGGGCTTCAGAGTGCCCGAGGATGTCAGTGTTTTCGGCTTTACCAATGGCGACCGTGCCAAGGCATCCGACCCGATGCTCTCCACCGTGGAGCAGCGAGGAGTGGAGGTAGGCGAGAATGCCGCCTCTATACTGATAGACCACGTGGAGGGAACTGTACCGCAAAATGTGGTGGAGAAGAGAATAGTGAGGACGAGACTTGTGCTGAGGGGAACTACCCGATAAGACAAGGGGGGGACTACCCGATAGAAGACTTAAACAATACACCTAATAATATGACTCAAAAACCTGACTTAGACTTTTGGAAGCTCTGGAACCTGAGCTTCGGATTCTTTGGAGTGCAGATAGCCTACGCTTTACAGAGTGCCAATATCTCGCGTATCTTCGCCACGTTGGGGGCAGACCCACACAACCTGAGCTACTTCTGGATATTGCCGCCACTGATGGGAATACTTGTACAGCCCATCGTCGGCACGCTGAGCGACAAGACTTGGTGTCGCTTCGGAAGACGTATACCTTATTTGTTTATAGGAGCCCTGGTTGCCGTACTGGTGATGTGCCTGCTGCCCAATGCCGGTTCGCTGGGACTGACAGTGAGCGAAGCGATGCTCTTCGGACTGATAGCTCTGATGTTCCTGGACACCAGCATCAACATGGCGATGCAGCCGTTCAAGATGCTCGTGGGCGACATGGTCAACGAGAAGCAGAAGGCTAAGGCATACTCCATACAGAGTTTCCTGTGCAACGCCGGTTCGGTGGCAGGATATATCTTCCCCTTCCTCTTTACGTTCCTTGGCATCAAGAACGTGGCTGACAAGGGCGTGGTGCCCGACTCCGTCATCTGGTCGTTCTATTGCGGTGCCACCATACTCATCATCTGCGTCATATACACCACGATAAAGGTGAAGGAATGGAATCCTACGGACTACGCCAAGTACAACGGCGTAAACGAAGAGGTGGAGAAGGAAGAGGAGGGCAAGGCAAACTGGCTGACGCTGCTGAAGAACGCCCCTGCCACGTTCTGGAAGGTGGGCTTGGTGCAGTTCTTCTGCTGGGCAGCGTTCCTCTACCTTTGGAACTACTCTACAGGAGCCATTGCCGAGACGGTGTGGGACACTACCGATGTGGCTTCGGCTGAGTTCCAGGCAGCCGGCAACTGGGTGGGCATCCTCTTTGCCGTGCAGGCTGTGGGCAGTGTGGTATGGGCAGTCGTCCTGCCGCAGTTCAAGAATATAAAGGTGGCGTACAGCGTGAGTCTGCTGATAGGCGGCGCAGGCTTCGCCCTCATTCCTTTCCTGCACGACATGTATCTGCAGTGCATCCCGTTCCTCATGGTGGGAGCTGCATGGGCAGCCATGCTGGCAATGCCTTTCACCTTCGTCACCAACGCCCTGCAAGGCTACGGTCACATGGGAGCATACCTTGGACTGTTCAACGGTACTATATGCATACCACAAATTGCAGCCGCCATCTGCGGCGGTGCGGTATTGAGCATGGTAGGATCGCACCAGAGCAACATGATGATAGTGGCAGGAGTGCTGCTCGTCTGCGGCGCGCTGGCCGTGTCCGTCATTAAAGATAAGAGATAACATACTTACTAATGAAGAGATAACCTAAACAAGAAGTCTTATGATATTCCATTTTAATATAACCTATAAGACCGTGTATGGCGAGGGACTGGTAGTGAATGTCCTTACAGATGCGGGAGTGCAGCGACTGCCTTTGTCAACAGTAAACGGCGTGCAGTGGTCGGGCGAGTGGGGCACAGATTCTGCCCAGAAGTCCTATACCTATTATTATAGTGTAGAGCGCGACGGCCGCGTGTGCCGGACGGAGTGGCTCATGGTGAAGCACCGTCTGGACGTGACGACACTGCGCTGCGACAACGGACAGATATACGACCTATGGCGCGAGATGCCGGAGGATGCCTACCTCTATAGCAGTGCCTTCACTGACTGCATCAACCAGCAGGTGCCCGGCGACATGCCGACGAACAACTACGCCAAGACGGTGCGCATCATCGTCCGTGCACCGCAGCTCCGCAAGGGGTACAGCATGGGACTCGTCGGGGCGGACAACGTGATCGGCGCGTGGAATCCGCAGAAGGCGTTGCGCATGACTCAGCACACCTACAACGAGTGGGCGGTGGACGTAGACGCCACTTGCCTGCAGACCCACCACATGGAGTTTAAGTTCGTGGCGATAAATGAAGATAAAGACGAGGTGGAGTGGGAGACAGGCATGAACCGCACCATCGACTTGCTCGAGATGAAGGCCGGTCAGCTGGTGTCCTACGAGCTGGACCAGTCGTTCTACGCATGGTACAACCGCAGGTTGGCAGGCACGCTGGTACCCGTCTTCTCGCTGAGAAGTAAGAAAAGCGCCGGCATCGGTGACTTCGGCGACCTCTGCGCCATGATAGACTTCGTGGCAAAGACGGGGCAGAAGGTGCTGCAGCTGTTGCCGATAAACGACACCACCATCACACATACGTGGACGGACAGTTACCCGTACAGCTGCATCAGCGTCTTTGCGCTGCATCCGCAGTACGCCAATCTGCGCGCACTGCCGGAGCTGAAGGACGAGAAGGCGCGGGCTGAGGCTGAGAAGACGATGGAGGTCCTCAACGCTCTGCCGCAGATAGACTACGAACGCGTCAACGACTTCAAGACGGACTATCTGAGGCAAGTCTACCAGCAGGAGGGCGAAGAGACGATGCTGTCGGACGAGTTTCGCGCGTTCTTCGAGGAGACGCAGCAGTGGCTCGTGCCCTACGCACAGTACTGCTACCTGCGCGACAAGAACGGTACTGCCGACTTCTGCAAGTGGCCCGACCACAACACGTGGGACGAGGCAGAACGCGAGACGCTGTCCAACCCCAAGGACAAAGCATACAAGGACGTGGAGTTCTTCTACTTCATGCAGTTCGTGCTGAACAAGCAGATGCAGGAGGCCCACGAGCACGCCAAGAAGCAGGGCGTGATACTGAAGGGCGACATCCCAATCGGTGTGAACCGCCATAGCTGCGACGTATGGATGGAGCCGAAGTACTTCAACCTCAACGGACAGGCCGGTGCGCCGCCAGACGACTTCTCCGTGAACGGTCAGAACTGGGGCTTCCCTACTTACAACTGGGAAGAGATGCTCAAGGACGGTTGCCAGTGGTGGACACGCCGCTTCCAGAATATGTCGAAGTACTTTGACGCTTACCGCATAGACCACGTGCTCGGCTTCTTCCGTATATGGGAGATACCCGTACACTCCGTTCACGGCTTGCTGGGACAGTTTGCACCAGCACTCGCCATGACGCGTGAGGAGATACGAGGCTACGGTCTGAACTTCCAGGAGGACCGCTTCCTCCGTCCGTTCATAACAGACTGGGTGCTGGACCGCATGTTCCACGAGCGTGCCAGAGAGGTGAAGGAGAAATACCTCGACCGCCTGGACGACGAGCGTTACCAGATGAAACCCGAGGTGGACACACAGCGCAAGGTGGAGGCCCTGTTCGAGGGCGTCACCGACGAGAAGGAACTGTGGCTGCGCGACGGACTCTATGCCCTCATCAGCGACGTGCTGTTCGTCCGCGACCACAGGAATCCCGAGCTCTTCCATCCGCGCATCTCCGCACAGATGGACTTCATCTACGAGTCGCTCTACGACAACGACAAGCAGGCCTTCAACCGCCTCTACAACGACTACTTCTACCGCCGCAACAACCAGTTCTGGTACCACGAAGCAATGAAGAAGTTGCCAAAGCTGGTGCAGGCTACAAGGATGCTGGTGTGTGCCGAAGACCTCGGCATGGTGCCCGACTGCGTGCCATGGGTGATGAATGAGTTGAAGATACTGAGTCTCGAGCTGCAGAGCATGCCAAAGGACCCGTCGGTGAAGTTCGGCCACCTCAGCCGCTTCCCCTACCGCTCCGTATGCACCATCTCCAGCCACGACATGCCGACACTACGACAGTGGTGGGACGAAAACATTCAACGCACCCAGGAGTACTTCAACACGATGATCTACCGTCAGGGACCAGCACCTCACCCACTGCCGGGATGGTTGGCAAGCGACATCATCTACCGCCATCTGACATCCCCCTCCATGCTCTGCGTGCTGAGCATACAAGACTGGCTGGCCATCAACGACAATCTGCGCCTGGCAGATGCCGACGCCGAGCGCATCAACATCCCAGCCAACCCCAAGCACTATTGGCGCTACCGCATGCACCTTAATATAGAGGACCTGGCCGCCAACGTCGAGTTCACCGAGCTGCTTGCCAGCATGATAGCGCAGGCGGACAGAGGCTAACCTAATACGACCTAAACAATAGAAATAGTTATGAACAAGATAAACAAATACTTTTATATACTCATGGCAGCAGCGATGGCTTCGTGCTCCGGCGGCAACGATGTTGTGGACACAAAGCCCGACCCGACGCCTGACCCTACTCCCACGCCGGAGCCTACTCCGGCAGTGGTGAGCCAAGGGTGGCCGGAGAACTACAGCGGTGTCATGCTGCAAGGATTCTCTTGGGACTCCTACGACTATTCACAGTGGAAAGTCCTGGAGAAGCAGGCTGGCGACCTGAAGGGCTACATCGACTTGGTGTGGGTGCCACAGAGCGGCAAGTGTAAGGAGAGCACGCAGGTGATGGGCTACACACCGTACTACTACTTTGACCAGAACTCCAGCTTCGGCACAGAGGCGGAGCTGCGAAGCATGATATCCACCCTCAAGAAGAACGGCATAGGCACCATAGCCGACGTAGTGGTCAACCACCACAATACGGACGGATGGTTCTCGTTCCCGGCCGAGACGTACAAGGGTGTCACTTACCAGTTGCAGAGCACAGACATCTGCTCCAATGATGACGGTGGCGCGACGCTGACGCAAGCAAAGTCGGCGGGAGTGAGCCTCAGCAGCAATGCTGACGAGGGAGAAGACTGGGGAGGTATGCGCGACCTCGACCATAAGAGTGAGAACGTGCAGAAGATAATGAAGGCCTACGTGGACTTCCTGAAGAACGACCTGGGCTACACCGGTTTCCGCTACGATATGGTGAAAGGCTATAGCGGTACGCACGTTGCAGACTACAATGATGCCGTGGGCATAGAATACTCCATAGGAGAGTGTTGGGAAAGCAACGAGAAGATAATTAGTTGGATTAACGCCACAAACAAGAAGAGCGCAGCCTTCGACTTCCAGTTTCGCTACAATGTGCGCGATGCCGTCAACGGAGCTGGCGACGGTAAGGTAGCGGCAACGTCCGACTGGTCGAAGCTCAACAGCACCTACAACCTGATGCACGACGCGTCACTGCGACGCTACGCCATCACCTTCGTGGAGAACCACGACACCCAGTACCGATCGGAATCCGAGCCTCTGGACCCTCTCCGCAAGGATACCCTCGCTGCCAATGCCTATATGCTGGCAATGCCTGGCACACCCTGCATCTTCCAGCCACACTGGATGGCATACAAGCCGGAGCTGAAGGCGATGATAAACGCGCGCAGGGCGGCCGGCATCACCAATATGAGCAGCTACGTCACCAAGAAGAGTTCCAAGACTCTGTATGTCAATGAGACAATGGGCACAAGCCACAAGCTCCTCGTTGCCGTAGGCGACGACGCAGCGAAGTATGAGGGCGCAACGGGCTACACCAAGATACTCTCCGGCTACCACTACGCCTACTACCTGTCCAACGACGCTGAGACGGCATGGGTAAGCACCCCGTCCGGCACTTATGAGGAGGCCTTCACCACAACCCTTGCTGCCGTGAGTGCTACTGACGGCGCAAAGGTGGTCTACACTCTTGACGGCAAAGATCCTACGGCAGAGAGCACCAGCGCGGAGAGTGGCAAGCAGATAACCATTAACGGCACCTGCACGCTGAAGGTAGGTCTGCTCGTGAACGGGGCAGTGAAGAATGTCACTTCATATCAGTACACGATAGAGAAGTTCAAGGCATACACCTTCAACGTATATGTCAACGCCGACGCTGTCAACTGGTCGCCACTGTACTTCTATACATGGAGCACAAATACCAAAAACGCTTCTGCTGCTTGGCCAGGCGATGCGATGACCGCCACAAAGACAATAGGCGGAAAGACCTGGTACTATAAGGAGTACAGCGTAGACAAGGCCACCGACGTTGTCAACTTCGTATTCAACAATGGCAGTGGAAAGCCGCAGACCGTAGACGTGACGAGTGTCAACGGCACCACCTTCTTCGAAATAAGCAGCGAGAAGAACGGTGAAAAGTACAAAGTAAAGGACGTGTCTACCTCCTATAGCGAGTAGGCAGAATGTTTAATTGTCAGGATAAATAGAAGAAACTTATGAAAAGTCAGAATGTTACATACAGAAGGAGTCTCGGTATGTTGGCGCTTCTGCTTCCGCTGTTCGCAAACGCACAGACAGTTACGTCGCCCGACGGCAACGTGGTAGTGAAGTTCTCTTTGTCTGATAAGGGACAACCTACGTACGAGATGAGCTACAAGGGCAAGACCATATGCAAACCCTCCCACTTGGGACTGGAGTTGGCAAAGGACAAGCATGCATCCAAGGGCATGGACGAGACAAGCCTGATGGACGGGTTCACCGAGACAGGGTCGAAGACCTCCACCTTCGACGAGACGTGGAAACCCGTCTGGGGCGAGACGGCCACCATCCGCAACCACTATAACGAGATGGAGGTGAACCTCAACCAAGCTGCCTCCAAACGCAACATAACCATCCGCTTCCGTGTCTACGACTACGGCATGGGACTGCGCTACGAGTTCCCACAGCAGGAGACGCTCAACTACTTTGTCATACAGGAGGAACATACGCAGTTTGCCATGACGGGCGACCACACCGCATACTGGATTCCTGGCGACTACGACACCCAGGAGTACGAGTATCAGATTACGCCACTCACCGGCATCCGCGAGGTCATCGCCAAGAACCGCGAGTCATACAAGAGCAACTCTTCCACCACCGTCTTCTCCGACACCGGCGTGCAGACCTCCCTACAGTTGAAGACCAAAGACGGCTTGTACATCAACATCCATGAGGCAGCCTGTCTTGACTACCCAACCATGCACCTCAACCTCGACGAGAAGACCTTGACCTTTGAGTCGTGGCTCACTCCAGATGCCGTGGGCAGAAAAGGCTTCATCCAGACACCGTTCAACACCCCATGGCGCACAGTACTCGTCAGCGACGATGCACGCGATATGCTCTCCTGCAAGTTGACCCTGAACCTCAATGAGCCTTGCAAGATAAAGGACACCTCATGGATTCACCCCACCAAGTACTGCGGCGTGTGGTGGAACATGATTGTGGGCACCAAGCAGTGGAGCTACACCAACGACCTGCCGTCCGTGCGCCTCGGTGTCACCGACTACAGTAAGTGCAAGCCACACGGACAGCACGGCGCCACCAACGAGGAGGTGAAGCGCTACATCGACTTCGCTGCCAAGAACGGTTTGCAGGAAGTGCTCGTGGAAGGTTGGAACGAAGGATGGGAAGACTGGTTCGGACATCAGAAGCTCGACGTCTTCGACTTCGTCACCCCTTATCCCGACTTCGACATCAAGATGCTCAACGACTATGCCCACTCCAAGGGTGTGAAGCTGATGATGCACCACGAGACCTCTGCCGCCGCTCTCAACTACGAGCGACACCTGGAGGATGCCTTCAACCTGATGAACAAGTACGGCTATGATGCCGTGAAGACAGGATACGTGGGCGACATCATACCGCGTGGCGAGTACCACTACTCGCAGTTGATGAACAACCACTACCAGCGTGTAGTAGAGACGGCTGCCCAGCATCACATCATGATAAACGCCCATGAGGCTACGCGTCCAACGGGTATCTGCCGCACATGGCCAAACCTCGTAGGCAACGAGAGTGCACGCGGTACGGAATATGAGGCTTTCGGCGGTAGCGTACCTTACCACACCGTTATGCTGCCCTTCACCCGTCTGCAGGGCGGTCCGATGGACTACACACCAGGCATCTTTGAGACCAAGCTTTCGGAGTGGAGCAACAACAAGAGCTTCGTCCACACTACCCTCTGTGGTCAGCTCTCCCTCTACCTCGTGATGTACAGTCCGTTGCAGATGGCAGCCGACCTGCCCGAGCACTATGAGAAGTACGACGATGCCTTCCAGTTCATCCGCGACGTGGCTTGCGACTGGGACGACTCCAAGTACCTTGAGGCTGAGCCTGCCAAGTACATCACCGTGGCGCGCAAGGCTAAGGGCACAGACAACTGGTTCGTGGGCGGCAAGACAGACGCTGAGGCACGCACTGCCGTGGTGAAGCTAGACTTCCTCGACAAGGGCAAGAAGTACGACTGCGCCATCTATCAGGACGGCAAAGACGCAGACTACGAGAAGAACCCCAAAGCATACCAGATTCTGCACAAGACAGTGAAGAAGGGTGATGTCATAAAGGTAAGGGAAGCACGTGGCGGCGGATTCGCCATCTCGCTCTTGGCTAAGTAGGGAGTTGAGGAGTGTTCCTCAAGTTTTAATATCTTAATGTCAAACAATATGACCATCAAGCATCTTATGTTCGCCACATTGGCAACATCTCTATACACTGCCTCGCTGAATGCCCAAACGACATTCAGCGAGATGCAGTACTCCAAGGACAAGACGCAGTTTGCGCTCAATGCACCTACGGCAGGCAACAGCTCCGTCACTATCCGCCTCTACAAGGACGGACAGGGCGGCAAGGCCGTGAAGACTATAAAGATGAAGAAGGCGGGCGAGGACCGTTGGGAGGCCACCGTGAAGGGTGACCTCAAAGGCAAGTTCTATACCTTTAATATAGGTAAGGGCGAGACCCCCGGCACCTTCGCCATGGCGGTAGGGGTGAACGGCAACCGCGCCGCCATCGTCAACATGCAGGATACCGACCCGGAGGGTTGGGCGCAGGACGTGCGACCAGCCTTGAAGTCGCCTGCCGATCTCGTCATCTACGAGCTGCACGTGCGCGACTTCTCGATCTCGTCCACCTCGGGACTGAAGTACAAGGGCAAGTACCTCGCATTGACAGAGCCTAAGGCTATAGAATATCTCAAGAACCTCGGCATCAACGCCATCCACTTCCAGCCAGTCTTCGACTACGCCTCTGTGGACGAGACGAAGCTGCACGAGCCGCAGTTTAACTGGGGTTACGACCCGAAGAACTACAACGTGCCCGACGGCAGCTATGCCACTGACCCCTATACTCCTGCTACACGCATTAAGGAGTTTAAGGAGATGGTGATGGCACTGCACAAGGCTGGCATCCGCGTCATCTTTGATGCCGTGTACAATCACACCTTCGACATAGAAGGCAGCAACTTCCAGCGCACTTATCCCGACTATTACTATCGCAAGACCGAGGACGGCAAGTACAGCAACGGTTCCGGCTGCGGCAACGAGACGGCATCCGAGAAGCCACTGATGCGACAGTTTATGCTGGAGAGCGTGAAGTACTGGGTCAATGAGTACCACATCGACGGCTTCCGCTTTGACCTTATGGGCATCCACGACATAGAGACGATGAACCAGATACGGGCTGAGGTGAACAAGATAGACCCCTCCATCTACATCTACGGCGAGGGATGGAGTGCCGGCAGTTGCGCTTATCCTACGGAGAAATTGGCGATGAAGGCGAACACGCAACAGCTTAAAGGCATCGGTGCTTTCTCTGACGATATGCGCGATGCCCTGCGCGGTCCTTTCAGCGACGACCACAAGGGCGCACTCCTGGCTGGCATCCCCGGCGAGGAGGAGAGCCTGAAGTTTGGCATCGTGGGCGGCATCGCCCATCCACAGGTGGACATGAGCAAGGTGAACTACGACAAGAAACCTTGGACCAACGACCCGACGCAGCAAATAAGTTATGTGAGTTGCCACGACGACATGTGTCTCGTAGACCGACTGAAGGCGAGCATCCCGTCACTGACCGATGAGGCTATACCCGAGGAGCAGCGCAAGGCAGAGCTCGTTCGTCTCGACTTGCTCGCCCAGACTGCCGTCTTCACTTCGCAGGGCGTGCCGTTCATCCTTGCCGGTGAAGAGATGATGCGCGACAAGAAGGGCGTGCACAACAGCTTCTGCTCGCCGGACAGCATCAACCAGTTTACGTGGAGCAACTTACAGAGTTATCCACAGGCGTTCCTGTACTACAAGAACCTCATACAGCTGCGCAAGAACCATCCCGCTTTCCGATTGGGAACAGGCGACAAGGTGTGCCAGCACTTGCAGTTCTTGGGCACTGAGGATGCCAATGGCAAGAAGCAGGACTGCCTCGTTGCCTTCCGCCTAAAAGACTTACAGGGCATCGACTCGTGGAATGACATCATCGTCATCCAGAACTTCAACAAGGAGAAGAAGACCGTGCAGAT
This sequence comes from Oscillospiraceae bacterium, assembly GCA_963588475.1. GTDB lineage: Bacteria > Bacteroidota > Bacteroidia > Bacteroidales > Bacteroidaceae > Prevotella. The sequence continues at coordinate 77,298 of CAVAHD010000004.1, forward strand.
TCCCGATGGCACCTACAACGTGGCTTGCTGCAACGGAGTAATCAACGAGGAAGGACTGGGGCAGGTTGCCGGAGCACAGGTGACCGTCAGTGGACAGAGCGCCATCATATTATATAAAGAGTAGAAAGGTATGAAAAAGATAATCGCTTCATTATTGCTTATGGGCAGTACAATGAGTATGAACGCTGCGGTGAACGTGAACCGCATAGAGCCTGCCGACTGGTATGTGGGCATGAAGGATGCCTCGCTCCAGCTCATGGTGTATGGCAAGGACATAAAAAATGCCGAGGTGTCCGTGGACTACCCCGGCGTGAAGGTGGACAGCATAGCCCGCCTCGATTCGCCAAACTATCTCCTGGTATACCTCAACCTCAACGGGGCTAAGGCTGGCGAGATGACCCTTAACTTCAAGCAGGGCAAGCAGTCGAAGAAGGTGCGCTATGCACTGAAAGACCGCGAGATGCCGGGCGACAAGCGCATCGGATTCTCCAACGAGGACGTGCTCTATATGCTAATGCCCGACCGCTTCGCCAATGGCAACACCAAGAACGATGCCTTCAAGACCATGCGCGACAAGACCTGCGACCGCTCGGCGCCCAGTCTGCGCCACGGTGGTGACCTGGAAGGCATACGCCAGCACCTCGACTACTTCAACGAGTTGGGCGTAACTGCCCTGTGGTTTACGCCCGTCCTGGAGAACGACAGTCCTAATGACGGTAAGAACAGCACATATCATGGCTACGCCACGACTGACTATTATAAGGTAGACCCACGCTTCGGCACCAACGCCGAGTACAAGCAGCTCATCGACGAGGCACACCAGAAGGGACTGAAGGTGGTGATGGATATGATATTCAACCACTGCGGCTTCGAACACCCTTGGGTGGCAGACATGCCCAGTAAGGACTGGTTCAACACCCCAGAATGGCTCTCGCCAGAATACCAGACCCCAGAGCACCAGAAGAATATAGGCACGATGGACGGCGGCAGGACCGTCAACGATATGTACCTGCAGACCAGCTATAAGTTAACGCCAGTCCTCGACCCCTACGCCAGTAAGGCAGACCTGCACGAGACCGTCGACGGATGGTTCGTGCCAACAATGCCCGACCTCAACCAGCGCAATCCGCACGTCATAAAGTATCTGATACAGAACAGTGAGTGGTGGATAGAGACCGTGGGCATCGACGGAATCCGCATGGACACCTATCCATACGCCGACCGCGATGCCATGGCACTCTGGATGAAAACCCTCGACCGCGAATATCCACACTTCAACACCGTGGGCGAGACATGGGTCACAGAGCCTGCCTACACCGCTGCTTGGCAGAAGGACAGCAAGCTCTCCGAGAAGAACAGCTATCTGCCCACAGTGATGGACTTCGCCTTCTTCGACCGTCTCAACAGTGCCAAGAATGAGGATACCGACGAATGGTGGAAGGGCATGAACCGTATATACAACGTGCTCTGCTACGACTACCTCTACCCCAACCCCAAGAGCGTGATGGCGTTCATCGAGAACCATGACACCGACCGCTTCCTCGGTGAGGGCAAGGACACCCTGGCACTGAAGCAGGCACTCGCCCTCCTGCTTACCGTCAACCGTACGCCGCAGCTTTACTATGGCACTGAGGTGCTGATGAACGGCACGAAGAGCGTTACCGACGGCGACGTGCGCAAGGACTTCCCCGGCGGTTGGGCCGACGACAAGCACAACGCCTTCACCGCCGAGGGCAGGACAAAGGCAGAGAACCAGATGTTCGACTGGCTGAGCCGTCTCCTCCACTGGCGCAAGGGTAACGAGACCGTCACCAAGGGCAAGCAGACCCAGTTCTGCACGCAGAACGGCGTGTACGTAATAGCCCGTCAATACAAGGGCAAGAGCGTGATGACCGTCATCAACGGTAAGAACGAGGCCAACGAACTAAACGTATCTCGCTATGCCGAGATTATAGGTAAGACAGAAAAGGCCACCGACGTGACAAACGGTCGCACCGTAATCATCAACAAGAATGTAAAGCTCCGCCCACGCCAGACGATGGTGCTGGAGTTCTAAGTAGCTTTGGACAATACTAAACGCAAAAAGCCCCGTCGCTATTTCTAACGACGGGGCTTTTTGTATATATACGGAGATGTTTAGTTGTCTAGATTAACTTCAATGAATATTGAGTTGTTAAGCGGTCGGGATTACTTCAGCTGGTCAACGGGGATGTTGTCCTTGTCGTTGTACTCGAGGTTCTCGCCTGCCATACCCCAGATGAAGGTGTAGTAGTATGTGCCGGCGGCGGCGTGGATGGACCACTCAGGCGACATGATGGCCTGCTCGTTGTGCAGCCATACTACGCGGCTCTCCTGGGGCTCACCCATGACGTGAGAGATGGTCTGACCCTCGGGGAGGTTGAAGTAGTAGTAAGCCTCGATGCGGCGGCCGTGGGTGTGAGGTGGCATGGTGTTCCATACGGCACCCGGCTCAAGCTGTGTCAGACCCATCTGCAGCTGGCATGGTCCCTCCTGCAGGGCATCGCGCACGATGAGCTTGTAGATGGTGCGACCGTTGGCCTCTTCCTTGGAGCCTACAGGTCCCCAGATGGCAGCCTTCAGCGAGCCCTTACGGCCGTCGAGGGTCACCCACTGTGTCTTGTAGTGCTTGTGGGCAGTGGCGGAGTTGAGGTAGAACTTGGCTGGCTTGCTTGCGTCCTTTGAACGGAAGATAACCTCCTTGTTGATGTCCTTGCCGTTGTCTAGATGGCCGCGTCCTACGTAGAGTGCCTCCTTTGGACCGAGGACGTACTCCTTGCCGTCAACGATGACGGAGCCGGTGCCCTGACCGCAGTTGATGATGCCGAGCTCACGGTTGTGGAGGAAGTAAGGGTCCTTGATGGTCTTGTCTACGGAGAGACCTAGACCGGTGAAGTTCTCCAGCTTCAGGTCCTTGCTCACAGGCATTGCACCGCCAAAGATGAAGCGGTCGTACTGCGAGTAGGTGAGGTTTATCTCGTCTGCTACCATGACCTTCTCCATGACGAAGCGGTCGCGGAGAGTCTGTGTGTCGTAGTGCTTCACGTCAGCCGGGTGGCATGCCGTGCGGTAGGTGACGTTCTGCTGTGCCGATGCTGTCAGCGCAACGAGCGCCAGAGCAGCTGCTGAAAGTAGTTTCTTCATGTTAGTATAGTGTATTTGGTGTCTATCTTTATAAGCTTGTAGCCTTTATATGTGCTAGCATCCATTGTGCATTACTTGCTTGTAGCCTTCATGCGTGCTTTGTTCCAAGCCACGAGGCCGATGGTGAGCACGGCGAGGACGGCAGCTCCGATGTACTGCAGGTACTTGATGCCAGCGTAGATGAGCGTGGCGAGAGGGTTGGAGGCGAAGTCGAGTGCACCGGCTTGGAAGCCCTCTGGTACTTTAACGGAGGCATCCTCCGGGTGTGCTTGTGCCACGTCGTGGGCGGCGAGGGTGAAGTCTGGTGCCATCCATGTGACGAAGTACAGTCCGATGGCCATTACTACGAGACCCACGATGAACGAGCGCAGTACGTTGCCGTTGGTGAAGGGGAGAATCATCACGAAGACGTAGAACATGCCGGCGAGGGATGCGAGGGGCAGGAACTGGTTGCCGGGCAGCACTACGGCGAGTACGAGTGTTACGGGGATGAGCAGGAGGGAAACGACGAGCGTCGTAGGGTGGCCGATGACGAGTGCCGGCGACATGCCGATGTACAGCTCTTTGTCAGCACCGAACTTCTTGGCGATGAGTTCGCGTGTAGCCTCAGAGATAGGCTTCAGACCCTCGATGAAGAGGGAGGTGATGCGTGGGATAAGCTCCATGACGGCACCCATCTTGATGCCCAGTCCGAGCGTGGCTGGAATCTTGTCGACGAGTTCGGTGGTGTCCTTGCAAGCCAAACAGCCGATGATGATGCCGATGATGACACCGAGGAAGAGAGGCTCGCCGAAGAGTCCGAACTTCTTCTTCATGCCCTCAGCGTCGATGTTTATCTTATTGATGCCCGGCACGTAGTCGAGCACTTTGTTGATGACAATGGCGAAGGGCATGAAGCCCTGGCAGAATGGCTGTGGGATGGAGATGCCGTCCATGCCCTCGTAGAAGCTCTGGAACTTCTTGGCGGTGAGGTCGGCCAGCACGAGCGTGATGACGTAGCAGACGATGGCGGCGAAGAAGCCCCATGCCAGCGAGCCGGTCATGAAGTAGATGACGGCGCCGATGAAGGCGAAGTGCCAGTAGTTCCACAGGTCGATATTGACGGTGCGGGTGCAGCCGAGCAACAGCAGCACGAGGTTGACGGCGAGGCAGACGGGGATGATGAACGAGCCGATGAGCGTGTTGTATGCCACGGAGGCGGCTGCCGGCCATCCCATGTCGAACACCTGGAGCTCGAGATGGTAGATTTCAACCACCTGACCGAGCGCTGGTCCGAGGGACGAGGTGAGCAGTGCTGTCACCACGCTGAGACCCACGAAACCTACGCCTACGTAGAGTCCGCTCTTTAGGGCTTTTGAGAATTTGATGCCGATGCACACACCGAGGATGGTGAAGATGATAGGCATCATCACAGCGGCACCGAGGCCGATGATGTAAGAGAATATGGCTTCCATATATGTATGAATGATTTAGGGTTTAGAGTTTAACGTGAGATGTTGGTTATCTCTATCTTGACGGGATTGTCCAACTCCTTCTTCCACGACTCGAGGTACTTGAACCACGCCTTCTTGTTCTTGAAGCCGTAGGATTCCATGTCGCAGGTGGCGGTGAACCAGTAGTGGAGGTTGTCTCCCGTGGTGCTCAGCACCTGTGCGTAAGCCTGGTTGGGAAGGTGCTCCTTACCGTCGGTGAAGTGCGCGTCCTTGGTGTAATACTCCTTTGGGGTGTAGATGCCGAGGCCCACGGTGTGCGTGTCGTACACCTTAGGATTATTGCCAGCGCATGCCGTACCCCAGCATCCGCGCAGTCCGGCCTTGTCGGTGTACTCCTCAGAGCCTTCTACGATGTCCACGATACCGGTGGACAGAGGAATATCTCCCACGGGGCGTGAGAATGTCACCTTTGCCTCCACATCGCGGTGGTCGGCATAGATGGTGTAGCGGGTGGTAACGTCAACGGGCAGTGCGTCTGCCACGGGTTGCCAACCGCGGTTGATAGTCTCTACGATGGTGCGTACGGGACCAGTAGCCACGATGCGCATTGTGGTGTTGCGTACGTTCTCGAACATGATGGCCTTCTGGCCGTCCCAGCCGTGGAGCGCGCCGCAGCCGTAGGTGCTTCCGGTGTAGAGCACGTCGTCGCCCGATCCGGCAGCCTTCTGCTCGGCAGAGGGGTAGAACATGGTCTCGGCGATGTCGCACTTAGGACGCTTGTGGCCGTACATGTCGATGCTCTGGCGGTGGTCAGCGTACACGCGAAAGCCTACCATGTTGCTCTCCATGACGGCACCGTGTGGGAAGATATAGTTGTAGGGATTGGTTGAGGCAGGGAAGGTGAAGTCGTAAATGGGCTGGTGCTTTTGCTTCTTTGCCTGCTTGTCGCGGTCGCGGATGGCCATGTAGCCGAAGGTGTTGCTGACTATGTGCTCGTCATCCTTACGGGGCTCTTCGCTGAGTACGACGTTGAGCGTCATCTTCTCTTTCTTCTTCATAAATATGACGAAAGAGAGCTCGTCGGGCTGTCCGTCGTTATTGAGGTCGTCAATCTGTGTGGCAAGTTCGAAGCCGTCCTTGTCTGTGACGTGTGCTGATTTCCATTCGCCTCTGCCGACGGGGATGACAACGGGCACTGCCTTGCGTGAGTCAGAGGGATTGGTGAGTGTGACGCTGATAGTCTTGTCCATGGCAAGTGCGTTCATGGATGATATTGCGCCGAGCATTACTGTGGCCAGTATCTTGTTCATAGTAGAGTATAATGTGTGGTTAGCAATATTTCGTTCAATGGTTCGTAGACGAAGGGGCGTTCGCCGATGTGGGGGTGGGGGAGGGTAAGCTCAGGAGTCTGCAAGTGCAGATCATCGTAGAGCAGCAGGTCGATGTCTATGATGCGGTCGTGGTATACGCCGCCCACCGACTTCTGCGTCCGTCCCATCTGCCGCTCTATCTCTTGCGTGGCGGTGAGCACTTCCATTGGCGATAGGGATGTCTCCACGCATACGGCGGTGTTGACGAAGGCGTTATCGGACTCGAAGCCCCACGGTTCAGAGTGGAATGGTGAGGAGCGTCTGACGATGCTCCCCACCTTTTGTTCAATATAGCCGTATGCCCGGAGGATGTTCTCCTCGCGGTTGCCGAGGTTGGTCCCAAGCCCGAGGTATACGGAATGTAGCGTCGCAGCTGTCTGCTTAGAGCCGGCAGCCTGTGTCGTAGTGTTGCTTTGTTTGGTCATTGACAGTGAGCAGTCTTTGCTTAGTCATTGACAATGAGCATGACATCGCCGAAGCAGCCGAACATGTAGCCGTTCTTCACTGCCTCGTTGTAGGCTTCCATTACGATGTCGTAGCCGCCGAAGGCACATGTAGACATGAGCATGGTGCTCTCGGGGTGGTAGAGGTTCACCAGAAGTGAGTCTGCCATGTTTGCGTCGTACGGTGGGAAGATGAACTTGTTTGTCCAGCCGTCGTAAGGCTTGAGCAGACCGTCCGTGCCTACCGTTGTCTCGGTGGCTTTCAGCACGCTGGCACCGATGGCGCAGACGTGGTGACCAGCCTTCTTGGTGTCGTTGACGATCTTGCAAGTCTCTTCGGTGATGTGCATTTCCTCGGAGTCCATCTTGTGCTTGCTGAGGTCCTCTACCTCGATGGGGTGGAAGTTGCCGAGTCCGCAGTGTACGGTGACGAAGGCCGGCTTCACGCCGTTGATATCCATGCGCTTCATCATCTGGCGTGTGAAGTGTAGACCGGTGGAAGGCGCCGTTACGGCACCCTCGTACTGTGCGAAGACGCACTGGAAGTCCTCGAAGTCGTCCTCTGTGACGGGGCGGTCGAGCTGGCCGTCCTTACCTTTGTGGTCGATGATGTAGCGTGGGAGCGGTGGCTGGCCGAGTGCGAAGAGCTGCTCCTTGAACTCGTCGTGTGTGCAGTCGTAGAGGAAGCGCAGCGTTCTGCCGCGCGAGGTGGTGTTGTCGATTACCTCAGCCACGAGCGAGCTATTGTCGTTGAAGAATAGCTTGTTGCCGATACGTATCTTGCGTGCAGGCTCTACCAGCACGTCCCAGAGGCGCATCTCCTGGTTGAGCTCGCGGAGGAGGAATACCTCAATCTGTGCGTCCGTCTTCTCCTTTGTGCCGTACAGACGTGCGGGCACCACTTTAGTGTCATTGAAGATGAACGTGTCGCCCTCTCCGAAGTAGTCGAAGATGTCGAGCAGTGTCAGTCCAATCTTCTTGCCGTCTTCGTCCTTGAGGAACTTTCCCTTGGCGTCGGTCTTGAAGAAGGAGTAAGTCTGGGACTTTTTGTGTACCACCACCATGCGGCATTCGTCCGGGCGTTTGATACGGAATGTTGTCTCTTCGCCTGCAGCATTTGTCACTGTGCGTTCGAGACTATGAGGATAGAGTGCCACCTGATTCTGTGGCAGGTTGAAGTCAAACTGTGATAATTTCATTATTGAGCAATTTTTAATTCATAATTCATAATTCATAATTCACAATTGCCATTCGGACAGGTTTGCCGTGTCGGCTTTACCCTTAGCTTCCTTCATAATTGTCGCCCCATAAGAATACAGAATATCTCATGCGGAGCCAATTATGAATTCTACATTATGAATTATGAATTTCTTTCGAGCCACTGCGGGAACTCGTCCAGCGTGATGCAGTCTTCCACTCGCACATCGCCGAGGCGTGTGCGGCATAGTGCTGTGAGGAATGCTCCGCTTCCGCAGGCTCTGCCTATGTCGCGTGCCAGCGAGCGGATGTATGTTCCTTTGCCGCACTCCACGCGGATGTCTGCCTGCTTCGTCACGGGGTCGAAGCGTACGAGTTCTATGCAGTCTACGCGTACGGGTTTGGGCTGCAGCACCACTTCCTGGTCCTTGCGGCGTAGTTCGTAGGCGCGTTTGCCGTCCACATGTACAGCACTGTATGTCGGCGGCACCTGCATGATGTCCCCCTCAAACTGCTTCAGTGCCTGGCGCACCAGTTCTTCCGTGATGTGTGCCTTGGGGTACGTGTGGTTTACAGTGTGTTCCTTGTCGTAGCTTGGTGTGGTGGCTCCGAACTGCAGCGTTGCGGTGTACTCCTTGGAGTGGTACTGCAGGGTGGGGATGAGCTTGGTGCATTTTCCCGTGCAGAGCGTGAGCACTCCGGTGGCCAGCGGATCGAGCGTGCCGGCGTGTCCCGTCTTTACTCTCTTTACGCCAAGGGCTCTTGAGATGCGAGTGCGCACGAAGGCTAGAGCTCCGAAGCTCGACATGCCGTAGGGCTTGTTGATGTGTAGGATTTCTCCTGCTTGAAAGTCCATGTATTAGAAGAGCGAGTATGCTTTATATGAGCGTGAATGCTTTAGTAGAGCGTGAAAGCTTTAGAGGAAAGAACATACTATGGTGGCGATACCTGCTATGGCGCAGTATATGCCGAAGTATATGAGCTTGCCTTTCTTTACGATGTTTATCATCCATTTGCAGGCGATGCAGCCCGAGATGAATGCGGCGAAGAAGCCGACAATGAGGGGCAGTGCCTCGGTGCCTCCGAAGATGTCTTCGCCCTTCATTGCCTTGAGGGTGTCGAGGAGTGCTTCGCCCAGGATTGGCGGTATCACCATGAGGAAGGAGAACTGTGCGAGGTGCTCCTTCTTGTTGCCATTGAGAAGGCCGGTGGCGATGGTGGTGCCGGAGCGTGAGAGTCCTGGCAGTACTGCCACGGCCTGCGACAGACCGATGATGAAGGCGTCCATCATGGAGATGCGTGACTTCTGGCGTGGCTTGGCGTAGAAGGAGAAGGTGAGCAGTGCGGCGGTGCAGCAGAGCATGATGCCTACGATGAGCAGACCCGAGCCGAATATATCCTCCACGTAGTCCTTGAAGAATACACCCACGATGCCTACTGGAATCATGGAGACGATGATGTTGAGGAAGTACTTTGTCTCTTCGTTCATTTGGAACTTGAAGAGTCCCTTGAGAATCCAGTCAATCTCACGCCAGAGTATGACGAGCGTTGAGAGTACTGTCGCCACGTGTACGAGGATGGTGAAGGCGAGGTTCTCTTCGCCGTTGATGCCAAAGAGGGCGGCACCGATGGCGAGGTGTCCGCTACTGCTTACAGGGAGGTACTCTGTCAGTCCCTGCAGGATGCCCAGTACGAGGGCTTGAATGCAATCCATGTCTTGTGTTATTCTTTTGTTTCTTCTGTGATAGTCTCGTTGGTGTTGGCACCTTCTGCTGCGGGCTCGTCAGCGCATTTGCATTGGCTCTTTGGGGAGTACAGTATGCCGCCGATGACTGAGAGGAATCCGACGAGGCATACGATGGGTGCCACCTTGATGCGCATACTGGAGAACACCTCCGGGTCGAAGGCGTGTGCGGTGGACTCGGCGCCTGTCATCATGACGAAGCCGATGATTACGATTACCATGCTGATGGCGATGAGGATGAAGTTCATCTTGCCGAATGCATAACCTTTGCTGTTCATTATATCAGTAGTGTTTTTATATACTTATTTATATATAGGTTCTTCTCACCTTATTTATATAGTCTCCTCGTAGGCATCTTGAGGAAGTGGTTGACGGAGAAGAAGACGCAGACGAGCGAGATGAGGAGTCCGCAGAGGAGCACCGATGCGCCCGTGATGGCGAGCACCTTCCACGTGACGATGGACGTTACTCCTTCTTCGTAGTAGTAGAGGGCGTAGAATCCGCCGCCTAATACAAGGTTGGCAACGATGCCTGCCGTGAGACCTTCCGCCACTGCCGTCCACATAAACGGTTTGCGGATGTACGACCACGGTGCGCCCACTAACTTCATCGTGTTGATGCTGATGCGTCTGGCGTGAATGTCGAGTCGCACGGTGTTGTTGATAAGGGAGAAGGAGATGAGTGTGAGCAGTACGGCGATGACGAGCATGACGAGCATCACCTTGCGTATGTTGCTGTTGATGCTGTCCATAAGGTCGCGCTGATAGCTCACTTCAGAAACTTGTGGGTATTTCTTCAAGTCCTGCGTTATCCACTTCATGGAGTCTGCATTGGCGCAGTCCGCCTTCAGTCGCATCTCGGCTGAGGGCGAGAAGGGGTTTTCACCGAGAAACTCAGAAGGGTCCGTACCCAATGCGGCTGTCTGCTCCTTCAGAGCCTGGTCGCGTGAGATGTAGTCTAATGATAATACGTATGGCTTGGCCTGCATACGGCGGCAGACTACAGCGGCTTCGCGGTTGGAGGCGTTGTCGTTGAATATGACGGTGACAGTAAGGTTCTCCTGCACGTACTTAGACAGATTGTGTGCGGAGAGTCCGATGAAGACTACCAGACCTAACAAAATAAGCACCATCGACGTACTGATACACAGTGTGATGGCGCGCCAGGTCCTGCCTTTGCTGAGCTTCTTGATTTTCTTTTTTTCAGACATGACTATGTGTCGTTGTTTGCGTGTGGGCACAATACCCCAAATTTCTTTGCAAAGTTACAAAGAAAACTACCATCGTCAAAGTCTTTAACGTAGGTTAACTAAAAGCCAGTTAGAACTTAAAGGTCAGTTTTCCGAGGAACTGTCTTCCTGCACGTGGTATGCCGTCAGAGAAAACGGAGCCGATGCAGTACTGGTTGTTGGTGATGTTCTTGATCGAGAGGTCAATGTTGAGCCACTTTGTTTCGTAGCCTAGTCCGCAGCCCAGTGTGATTTGTGGCTTCACGGTCTGGCCCCTAATAATATCAGTATAATCGGGCTGTTCTCCGTTATATTTGGCTTCTACATCCACTAAAGCTTTGCTTAGCCAGTCTGTGGTTTGGTACCATGTCTTGCTTTGTGCGCTTATCGTAGCTCTCAGCCATAGCTTTCCGCCGCGGAAGAAGCCCTTGCCTTCTCCGACGTATGGTGCTCCGGCAAGTACGATGTTGCCGAAGCAGTGTGGCGTGGAGAATGTGGTGCCGTTGCTGAAGGTGCTCTTGTCTGAGGTGAAGGAGTATTGGTACGTAACGTATCCCGTGGCGTACAGACGTGGTTTTGAATATGTGGCGCTGATTTCCGCTCCCGCCGTGCGTATGTTTCCTGTATTTACGAAGAAATTGCCTTCTGTTTCGTAATATACATTTTCTCCAGAACCAACCATTTTAAAACCTGGTGAGAAGATGATGCGGCTTGTCATCATGTTGTAGAAGGTGTTGAGCTCAGCCTTGAACGGACTGGACTTCTTGTTGTAAGCCCATGAGAGGTTTATGGAGTGCATCTTCTCTGCGTCGATGTCGCCGCCGCTGAGCATTGATAGTCGGCATGCACGGTAGATGTACGGTGCATCCACGAAGCTGTAGCTGTATGCTGCTCGCATGGAGATGATGGGCGAAAGTTTGAATATTAGTGAGATGCGCGGTGAGAGCATCAGCTTATTGATATCGTTGAACCTGTGGTGCAGGTCGTATCTTATGCCAGCATTCATCAGAATGGTAGGCGAGAAGATATGCTTTGTCTGTGCATAGACGGAGTAGGTCATCTCGTCTCCATCGTAGAACAGTGCTCCGTATTGTGTATACGACTGTAGTCCGTCGCCGAAGTTGGGACAGAGATACGCTTTTGAACTTGTTATGGTGAAGTGCTCATACTGCAGTCCTGCTGTCATTGTTCCGTTGCCGAGCAGATGATAGTCTGTCTGTATCTGCACCTGTCCTCCTATTGTCAGGGAGTTCCATTTGAATATGCCAGAGATACCGTTTCCGCCCGTCTCGTCGTTGCTGTTGTTGCCTGCTATGATGCTTTTGATGACAGAATTGATGATAGGGTGTATGCTGTCGCCTAGGGGATTGTACAGCATGGAGTTCTCCATTATGACGTATGCCGCTGCTTGCAAGTTGACGTTGCCGAAGCTGTGTGAGTAGTCTATGTTCAGTCGGCTGTTAGTTCGCGACATGCCGGGGGAGTTACCGTCTTCATCTTTAAATTTGTCGTATTCGAAGTTTTTGACGTGGTCGAAGGAAGAATTAAGTCCTCTATCTACGATGTCGTAGCAGGCCACCTGCATGAGGTTGATATAAGGCACTTTTTTGGAGTGCTGCATGTTGAGCGACAGCGTGAAGTCGTTCCAGCGTGCCTTGAGTCCTATATCGTAAGAAGGCTTGCCGTAGTATCCATTGGAATAGAGTACGGCATCGCTGCCAGCGTAGTTGTTGATGTGGTGTGCAAATCCCTTTGTGGAGTAGATTGAGTACCATCCGAGGATGTCCATGACATTATTGCCGCCGCCCACGGTGAACGATCCACCATATGTGCCCTGTGTGCCTACGGTGGCACTGACGGTACCTCCGTTGAGCGACGCGCCTTTCTTGGTGATGATGTTCACGGCAGCGGTGAGGGCGGTGTTGCCGTAGAGGGAGGAGGCTGGTCCGCGTAGCACTTCTATTCGCTCTACTTTGTCGAGCGAGTTGCGGAAGTCGAGTCCCTCGGAGTTGGTGGTATTGCTGTTGATGCGGTGTCCGTCCACGAGGACGAGGATTTTATCCTGCATCAGGGAGTACGTGCCGTGCATGGCGACGTTTGTCTCCGTGCCTTCAGCCATTGTCATGCCGGGGACGTAGAGGCACAGCAGTTCTGCCAGCGACTGTGTACCGGAGTGGCGTATCATGTCTTCCGTGATGAGCGTGACGGGCACAGGGGCTTCCTCCACCGACTCAGCCTGTTTTGATGCTGTGGTGATGCCCGTTGCGACGGATTTTAGTTCGGCTATGATGTCGACGAAGCGTTGTGGGTCGTTGTTGTCGGTGGTGAAGTAGGGGTTGGCGCTCAGCAGTCGCTGGGCGTATTTGGTGGCGGCCTGCGTGTCGCCCTTTTCGATGGCGCAGAGAGTCAGCAGCCGGTAGCCGTAGGCGTGCATGGCAGTGCTGGCGGACGGCAGAAGGCTCTGTACAGTCTTCTGACATTCGTCAAACTGTCCGTTGTGGTACTGCTCTTCAGCCTGTTCGTACAGTTGTTGCGCATTGTCCTGTGTGGCCTGGGCTGAGGTTTGCAGTACTGCGAGGCAGAGCAGAAGGGATATGATGGTGAGTCTTATTTGCATGGAATGCGGAAGGTGATGGTTGTGCCTTGTCCTATGGTGGAGTCTACGGTCATCTCGCCGTTGTGTTCTTTGGTGATGATGTCGTTAGTTATTTGTATGCCGAGACCGGTGCCTTCGCCGAGGGGCTTGGTGGTTATTATCTCCTTGCAGAGTTTAGCCTTTACGTCGTCGGGTATGCCGCCGCCGTTGTCGTTGATGGTGATGGTGAGGACGTTGTCGTCGCAAGCAGCGCCGACGTTGATGGTTGGCACATAGGCGGGGTTAGCCTCTGCCGCAGCGCGTTGCTTCACGGCGTAGCAGGCGTTGTTCATCACGTTGATGATGGCGCGCGAGAGGTCTTGCGGTATCACCATTACCTTTGGCATATCCTCGGGATACGTCTCGTTGATGGTGACGTTGAACGACTTGTCCTTGGCCCTCATGGCGTGGTATGAGAGCCAGGTGTATTCGTGCAGCAGGTGTGGTATGTCCATGGGCAGTTTCTCGTCCTGTTTGCCGCGCGAGATGAGCAGTATGCCCTGTATGATGCTTGTGGCGCGTTCGCCGTGCTCACGTATCTTGTCCATGTTGGTGGTGAGTGAGTTGGCGATGTCCTCGAGGTCTGCCGCATCGTCTTCGGAGAGCTTGTCCTGTACGTCCTCGAGGATGTCCTTGAGGTCTTTGATGAGCGTGCCGGACATCTTCGCGAAGTTAATCACGAAGTTGAGGGGGTTCTGTATCTCGTGCGCAATGCCAGCGCTGAGCATTCCGAGGGATGCCATGCGTTGCAGGTTGCGCAGTTGCAGTTCAAGGTCTTTCGGGTCTCTCATATATAATAAGGTGTTTATATAAGTAGTAGCTCAAGTAAGAACACCTACCTATTATAATGTAATGATGAAGTCGGTTTGTCCGCTGGCCGTGGCGAGTTCTATGGTGCCGTGGTGTGCCTGCACTACTTCGCGTGCCAGGTACAGTCCGACGCCGGCGGCTTCGCTTGTTGTCTTTGTGGTGAAGAAGGGGTCGAAGATTTTGCTTCTTATGGCCTCTTCTATGCCGATGCCGTTGTCTCGTATGGTGATGGTGGCGGTGCCGTCTTCGTTGGCGGTGAGTGTCAGCGTCACTTCCGGTTTGTATGTGTCTGAGGTTGTCTTGTGCTTCCGTTTCGTAACGGCGTAGACGGCGTTTGTGATGATAGCAATCAGTGTGGAGCAGAACGCCTCTCCGTCCATAGGTTTGGTGATGGTCTGCTCGGGCAGGTTGGCTACGACGCTAATGCCTTCTGCGTCCGGCTTGGTCTTGTGGTATTCTATTACCATATTAATCGCCTGTTGGCAGACGGCGTTGAGGTTGGTGTCGCGCAGTTCCTTGACGGTGGTGTTGAGCATTGCCTCCATAGCTCGCAACATTCGTGTGGTGTTCACACCGTGCTGCTCTATCTTCTCGAGGTTCTGCTTCATCATCTGTAGTATGTCGAGGCAGTCCTCGTAGTTGTCCTCGCCCATACGGTCCTTCTCGTCCTCGATGTCGGCGGCAAGGTCGGTGGCGAGTCCGGAGGACAGCTTGGCGAAGTTGTTTATATAGTTGATAGGGTTGAGGATGCGGTCGATGAGTCCCTGCGTCAGTTTACCGGCCGTGGCCACGCGTTCCATGCGCACCAGTTCCGACTGTGCCTTCCGTAGGTTGTTCAGTGCGCTGGAGAGTTCCGAGGTGCGCTCCGATACGGTCTGCTCCAGCTCTTCTTTCGCCTGTATGAGCTTACGTGTGCGCCATTTGCTTATTTCGATGATGCCTCCGGCGATGAGTATCACGTATAGTCCGATGGCATACCACCGCAGATACAGCGGGTACTCCTTAAACCACTTCACCTGTGCTGCCGGTGTGGTGCGTCCGAACATGTCGCGTGCCACAATCTCCACGGTGGAGGTGCCGTAGCTGATATTGTTGATGCGCAGTACTTCGTTGCTGTCCCATTCCGACCAGCGGTCGTTGTTGATGCGGTAGCGGTAGGCAACGGGTGTTACGGCCATGCGGTCCTGCACGGAGTATGTTATGGTCAGAGAGTTGCAGTCTGATGGTATCTTCAGTCCCTCGACGAACCTCTTTGGGTGCATATTTTGGGTGTACCCGCCCCACAGTATCTCGTTGCCCATAGACAAATCGCGGATGTATACAGGTATGGCTTTCTCGGAGTAGGTGAGGAACGTGTTGCCGTTGGAAGTGATGTTGCAGTATATGACGCCGAAGGCCCCGCCCACCATCACCGACTCTTCCGTGTCGCTGTATATGTCGTTGATGCTCAGATGCGATAGTGGCTTAACCCACAGCTTCAGTGCGTTGTAGCGCGATTTCTCCGTATTGAGCGTGAGATTTTTGGAGTTTGCCCCTGTAGTCCATACTCTGCCGTAGATGTCGTCAATCTCCAGTTCCGGCTTGGTGGCGTCGATTCTCTTGCGTCGCAGTATGGGCTTTTTGCTGGGGTCCAGTGGTATTTCCCACCGCTGACCGTTCACTGTCTCTGCGATGAGTGAGGTGCCGATGTAGTGCAGCGTCAGCAGGTTGCCGATGTCTGAGATACGCTTGCGCTGTGTGCCGTCTTTCTTATAGTGGTAAATGCCGTCCAGTTCTCCGGCGTAGATGTCTTCTTCTGTCTCTCCGAGGCATACGGCGGTGGTGTTGTGTGAGTTGAGCCTCTGTGTGCTGCCGTTTGCCTTTATGCGTACAGTGCCCTCCGACGATGCTGCGAGCAGTTCGTCTGCTCCGAAGTCGATGATGTCCCAGCATGCGCTTTGTATGCCGTTCACTTGTGTAGCGCTGACTGCTCCTATGCGAAATAGTCCCTGCAGCGTGCCGGCGTAGAAGGTGTCATGTAGCTGGTTGATGGCATACACCTCTCCGCGCAGTCCCTGTGCTTCTCCGAGGTGCGTGAATGCCGACGGCACTTCTATGGCGAAGATGCCGTTGTTTGTGGCACCCCACAGTGTGTGGTGGCCGTCGTAGTATATGGCATTGATGATGTTGCTGCACAGGCCGTCCTTGTCGGTCATGAGTATGCCCGTGGCATCGTCGTGGAACAGCAGTCCCTCGGCGTGTTTTATATCTACGGAGAACCCGTAGTTTTTGAATTTGGCGGTTTGTTCGGTATTGAAGTCCACTGCGACGTTGCAGCGTTTCAGTGAATTGCCGTTCTTCACGTAGTAGGTGGCTCCCTTGTTGGTATGCACGAATACCGTATTGCCTTTGCACGTCAGACCGTCCACTTCTCCGAGGTGGAAGGTGCCCAGGTCCGATACGATGGTGTGCAGTACGAGTTCGCCGTTCTTGCCCGGCTCAAGGTAGCCGAACACGTTGTGTCCTCCCAGCCAGATGCGTCCGTTCCTGTCGCGCTCCACCTGTGTGATGCGGCTGATGCCCGGCGTGTGTATCTTCTGGAATGTTGCCCTGCCGTTGTAGTAGAGCAGTCCTTCGAAGTTTGCCACGAAGACATTGCCGTAGTTGTCGGCGGTGATGTCGTAGTTGATGGCGTGTGCGTTGTATTCCTTGGGGGAGTAGTTGGTGACGAAGGGCAGACCATACCCTTTTATCGTTTCGGCGGCGTGAAGCGATGTGGTGCTGCAGACGGTGGTGAGCAGCACGGTGGTGAGTATGGAGAGTAGAAGTCTTTTCATCAGCTTATTTGAACGTTCTGTACGGCATGTTGTCGCCCATGAAGTAGTCCCATTCGTCGTGGGTGAACTCACGTGTTATGTTGTTTCGGGTCTCTTGTGCATTCTTGTCTACGGAGATGGTGAGTGTCTTGACGTTTCCGCTGGCGAGTCCGATGTAGAGTATGCTCTGGTCGGTGTTGGACTCTATGGCAAACGGCCATGTGCGGTATTCCACTTTTGAAGGCACGATGATGCCCTTGTCCTGGAAGTTCTTCAGACTCCACAGGCGTACGGTGCGGTCGTATGATGCCGTGACGACGCACCATCCGTAGTCTTTTATCTCCGTGATGGCTGAGGTGTGTGCCGTGCGTATACTGTTGTGCTTTGTTTTTTCGCTGTAAGCACAGAGGGTGCCGTTGCTGAGACCGAGGACGTGCAGTTCCTGGCTTGGCACGTAGTGGTATGCCATGATGTCACCGGCCAGTTTGTCGGCTTCTAATGACAGCGTCTTTTTCGTCTTGAGACTCTTACAGTCTATGGTGGTGGCAGTGTGTTTTGTGTCGAAGACGTAGAAGCTGTTGTCGTGCTGTCCGATGCATGTTATCTCATTGTCAAATATGCGTGTGTTGAGTACCTTTGTGGCTGTTGAGTCCAATAGATACATCTGGTGTTTGCCGGCGGCGAGGATGTTGCCTTCCGGTGTGACGAAGAGGTGCGTCCAGATGTCATTCGCCATGTTTGAAGCCGGCAGGAACACCGGCGTGTACATCTTCTTGCCTGCCAGCGGTGCCTTGACGAGCGTGCCGTTGCAATCCAGAGCGAATGCCATGTTGTTGTGGATGCGCAACTCCCTGAAGTTGTACGTGTTGTCGCTGATGAGTACTTGTTGGTCGTATTTGTGTACCTTGCCGTTGGTGTCGTATACGGGTCGGATGTATACGAGTTCGCCGTAGTCGGAGATGATGACGAGTGCCTTGCCGTGGCGCACGATGTCGCGTACGCTACCTTTGAGGTGCGTGACGAGTCGCTGCGCCCTATTGGCGTTGTTCAGCAGTGCTGTAAAGATGTCTTGTTGGTATAAGTCCCCTTGGTACATCTTCGTGAAATGGTACGAAGAATATGCTAGGAGCGGTGCCAGCGCGCGGTTCTGCGTGCCGGACTGTGCTATGGAAGTCTGGGCGAGTGAACGTCCCAGCGAGCGGTAGAATGATGTGTCCGCCTGTGCCCGTGCTGCAAGTGCCTCCTCCATGTGGCGGTTGGCTTTCTCTCTCTGGTTGTCGGCGAGTATGCGCATGCTGTCCGCCTGACTGGCGGCTTGTACTGCCTCGTACTGCGCCTGTATGGCGAGACCGCGTTCCAGCTCCGCCTTGCCGCGCTCTATGTCCGCCATGCGCGACTGCTCCTCGGCACGCTCACGCTGGCGGTCGGAGACGAGTCGCTGCTCCATGGCGATGTCGCTCATCTGTTCGCTTATTCGCTTGGTGACGATGGCCTCGCGCTCCGCCGCCTGCAGCTTCGTCACCTGTTCCTTGAGGTCGGCAATCTCGCGGCCTGCCCTTTCCGTACACAACAGGTATGTTATGGCGGAGCTTGCTGCCATTAGTGCAGCAGTGGCGAGTGCAGAGAAACTGGTGTGTTTGAGCGTCATGTGCGGTGGTTGTACAGTGGTAATTTATAGAGTCGCCTTATAGTCGTTTATATGGTCGCCCTATAGTCGTTTCAGTACGAGGGTGGTGATGTCGTCGCTCTGTTCGGTGCCTTCGGCGTGCTTCTGTACGGCGGCATTGATGGCGGCGGTAGTCTCTTCCGCCGTCTTGCCGGCGAGGGTGGCGAGGAGGTTTTCGAGTCGCTTCTCCCCGAACAGTTCGCCGTTGGCAGAGAAAGCCTCCGTCACACCGTCGGTGAAGGCCACGATGGCATCGCCGGGGTTCAGCGTTACGCTGGAGGCGTTGAAAGATATCTCTGGCATTACCCCGAGACAGATGTTGGTGCTGCACGGCAGTGCCTCCGCCTTGCCGTCTTGGCGTACGATGTACGGTGAGTTGTGGCCGGCGTTGACGTAGCGTATCTCGCCTGTCGTGGTGTTGTACACACCGTAGAATAGCGTGACGAACATGGAGTCGAAACTCTCAGTAGCCAGTATGGTGTTGCTGTCGGCGATGACGGTGGTAGGCTCTATGGCATTCTTGCCGGCAAAGCGCAGCAGCGTGTGGCTGACAGCCATGAAGAGTGCTGCCGGCACGCCCTTGCCGCTGACGTCGGCGATGCAGAATCCGAGGTGCTCGTCGTCGATGCGGTACAGGTCGTAGAAGTCGCCGCCCACGTCCTTGGCGGGTTTCATGGTGGCGTGCACGTTGACCTTGTCGGCGTACACCTCAAACGGTGGCTGCGGAGGGAAGGTGTGGGGTAGGATAGCCAGCTGTATCTCGGCTGCAAGGGCCAAGTCGCCCTTGATGTCCACCAGTTGCGTGTGTTCCTTCTGTGTGGACTTGATGAAGTCGATCTCTTCGATGGCCTTGTCGATGGTCAGCTGCAGGTCGTCGAGGTCTATGGGCTTCATGGCGAAGTCGAAGGCACCGTTGTTCATGGCGGTGCGTATGTTGCCCATCTCGCCGTATGCGCTCACCATGATGACCTTCAAGGCGGGGTTGTTGCGGTCCTTGAGCTTTTTGAGTAGGGTCAGTCCGTCCATTTCCGGCATGTTGATGTCGCTGAGTACAATGTCGATGTCGGGATGCACCAACAGAGTCTGCAGTGCCTCGATACCGTTGTGGGCAAAGAAGAATTCGTACTCTCCCTTTCTTATCTTGCGGCGGAAGTACTGCGTCAGCAGCAGTTCCAGATCCAGTTCGTCGTCTACGCTAAGTATTTTTACGGCCATAATGTTGTATAAAAGAGCTTGATTGAGGGCAAAGGTAGCAAGATTTATCCGATTTCACAATAAATGTGAACGAAATGTTTGGCTATCTCGCAAATTTTAGATATTTTTGCAACCAATTATCTAATAACGCACGGAGGAACGCAGTTATGCAGACAGTATGTCCTTTGGCATTGCTCCCACATGAGCAGGCTAAGAAATATGGCGACAGAGTCGTGTTTGAGTACAAGAACTTCGGTGGCTCTCAATGGTTGAAGGCCACGTGGAAGGAGTTCTCTGACAGTGTGCGGTGCGTTTCCAATGCATTGCTCAATATCGGTGTGCAGCCGCAGGAGAACATCGGCGTGTTCTCGCAGAACGCCCTGCAGTATATGTACACCGACTTCGGCGCGTACGGCGTGCGTGCCGCCACCATACCGTTCTACGCCACGAGCAGCGAGCACCAGCTGCAGTACATCGTCAACGATGCGCAGATACACATCATCTTCGTGGGCGAACAGGAGCAGTACGACAAGGCTCTCCGTGTGGCTACGCTCTGTCCGACGCTGGAGCGCATCGTGGCGTTCGATCCCGCCGTGGTGTTCGCGCCGCACGACACGCGGTCGCTGCACTTCGAGGACTTCATGAAGCTCGGTGAGGGCACGCCGCGTCAGGCGGAGGTGGACCGCCTTACCAGCGAACTGAACGACGACGATACCATCAATATACTCTACACCTCTGGCACCACGGGCGAGTCGAAGGGCGTGGTGCTCTCCAGCGGTCAGTATGCCGCTGCGCTGAAGGCCAATGCCGAGTGCGTGCCCGTATGCGACAAGGACCGCGTGATGGCGTTCCTGCCCATAGCCCACGTCTTCGAACGTGGATGGGACTACTTGTCGCTCTCCGTGGGTGCCACCGTCATCATCAATACGGACCCGCACGAAGTACTGGACTCCATGAAGCAGATGCGCCCCACGTGCATGTGTGCCGTGCCGAGGTTTTGGGAGAAGGTCTACACCACCGTCCTTGCCAAGATAGACAAGGCCTCCATGGCGCAGAAGATGATGATAAAGTCGGCTATCGACATCAGCCACAAGTACAACATAGAGTGTAAGGCGTGCGGAAAGCACCCATCGCTAGCGCTTACTCTTAAGTATAACATGGTGAAGAACACCATTCTTGCCATGGTGCGCAAGCAGTTGGGACTGGACAACCCCAATATCTTCCCGACGGCAGGCGCCGTAGTGTCGCCCGAGGTGGAGACGTTCGTACACTGCATCGGACTGGACATGGTCGTGGGCTACGGACTGACCGAGAGTCTTGCCACCGTCTCCTGCGACCACAAGGGCAAGCCCTTCACCATCGGCTCCGTCGGCAGGCCCATCAGCGGCATCGACGTGAAGATAAGCGAGGACGGCGAGGTGCTCCTCAAGGGCCCCACCATAACGCGCGGCTACTACAAGCGCGACGAGCTGAACCGCCGGGCGTTCACCGAGGACGGATACTTCCGCACGGGCGACGCCGGCTACATGCGCAACGGCGAGCTATTCCTCACCGAGCGCATCAAGGACCTCTACAAGACCTCCAACGGCAAGTACGTGGCACCGCAGTTGGTGGAGTCGAAGCTGCTCGTGGACAAGTTCATAGAGCAGGTGGTCATCGTGGCGGAAGAGCGCAAGTTCGTCTCGGCGCTCATCGTCCCGGCATACAACGTGCTCGAGGAGTTTGCACATGAGTTCGACATAAAATACAGCGGCCGCGAAGACCTCTGCCGCAACGCCCTCATCAACCGCATGCTCACCGAGCGCATAGCGACGCTGCAGCAGGGACTGGCAGGCTACGAACAGGTGAAGCGCTTCACGCTGCTCACCGAACCGTTTACCATAGAGAACGGCGAGCTGACCAACACGCTCAAGACGCGCCGCAACATCGTGATAAAGAGATATGCAGAGGAGATAGAAAAGATGTATCAAGACTAAAAGACAATAATGATAACACAGGAACAGCTGAAAGACGTAATGGAACGTGCCGACGCACTGGCACGCTACCTCGACATCGACCGCAAACGTGTGGAGTACGAAGAAGAAGACCTCCGCACGCAAGCCCCAGACTTCTGGGAAGACCCCGAGCGCGCCCGTGCACAGATGAAGGTGGTGGGCGAACTGAAGAAGTGGATAGACGGCTACAACGCCGTGCGCACCACTGCCGACGAGCTGCAGCTCAGCATGGAGTTCTACCGCGATGAGATGGTGACCGAGGAAGAGGTGGACCAGGCCTACGCCGCTGCCATGAGCGCCATAGAACAGCTGGAACTGAAGAATATGCTCCGCCAGGAGGAAGACCCCATGGACGCTGTGCTCAAGATAAACTCTGGAGCCGGCGGTACCGAGGCACAAGACTGGGCGCAGATGCTCATGCGTATGTACATGCGCTGGGCTGAGAAGGGCGGCTACAAAGTCACCGTCGTTGACCTCCTCGAGGGCGATGAGGCTGGCATCAAGTCCGTCACGATGCAGATAGAGGGCGGCGAGTATGCCTACGGCTACCTGAAGTCCGAGAGCGGCGTGCACCGCCTCGTGCGCGTCAGCCCCTACAACGCCCAGGGCAAGCGCATGACCAGCTTCGCCTCCGTCTTCGTCACACCGCTCATCGACGACACCATAGAGGTGGAGATAGACCCCTCGCGCATCTCATGGGACACGTTCCGCTCCAGCGGTGCCGGCGGTCAGAACGTCAACAAGGTGGAGACCGGCGTCCGCGTACGCTACATGTACCAGGACCCCGATACGGGCGAGGAAGAGGAAATCCTCATCGCCAACACCGAGAGCCGCAAGCAGCAGCAGAACCGCGAGAACGCCCTCCGACTGCTCAAGTCGCAACTCTACGACCGCGCCATGAAGAAGCGCCAGGAGGCGCAGGCTGCCATCGAGGCAAGCAAGATGAAGATAGAGTGGGGCAGCCAGATACGCTCCTACGTCTTCGACGACCGCCGCGTCAAGGACCACCGCACGGGTTTCCAGACCAGCGACGTAGACGCCGTGATGGACGGCAAGCTCGACGGGTTCATCAAGGCATACCTGATGGCAATTCATAATTCATAATGCAGAATTCATAATTCATAATGCAGAATTCATAATTGCCGTTCGGGCTCGACTACGAAATGACTAAACTAATAAACACTAATCCACTATGAGAAATAAAACAGCACGCGACGCTAAGCGAAGAGCTTACGCCGAGAAGAAAGAACGAGAAGGACGCAGCGTCATCAACTGGATATTTGGTGCGCTCGTAGCGCTTGCGGTACTATATGCCGCATATACAGTCGTGTCCTTAGGATAGGCACGCACAAAAGCAAATCCCCTTGGATGCCGCAAGGCAGCGTCCGAGGGGATTTGAGTTAACTGCCTCCACAAGGTCTTTACACCTTATATAATATGTAAAGGGCAAAAGTACATAATAAACTGATGGAAATAGAAAGAAAATTCCTTATAGCACGCGACGACTCCTTCCGCCAGTACGTTACCAAGGCTTACCGCATGGCGCAGGGGTACATGGACGTAAAGGGCGCTACGGTGCGGGTGCGGCTGCGTGCCCAGCTGCTCCCAGACGGCACGGAGCAGGACGCTACGGCGTTCCTCACCATAAAAGGACCGTCAGCCGACGGCATCTCACGCTACGAGTTCGAACGCGAGATACCGCTCGACGATGCACGCCAGATGCTCGCCCTCTGCCACGGCGGACTCGTAGAGAAGGTGCGCCACATAGTGCCCTTTGAGGGCCATACATTCGAGGTGGACGAGTTCCACGGCGACAACGAGGGACTCCTCTTTGCCGAGGTAGAGCTGGGAAGCGTCGACGAGCCGTTTGCTCATCCCCCCTTCCTGCGCGAAGAAGTGACGGGCGACAAACGCTACTACAACAGCAACCTCCTCGACAATCCTTATAAGAACTGGAAGAACTAATCATTACCCGTTCCAATAAGAACAGGATGTATAAGTAGTTATATCATTCATAAACAAGAGACAAGTAACTTTTAAATAAAAAACAAAAATCACCAAACGCAAGTGGAAACCAACATTTCAAACCTCTACCAGCTTGACGGCCGTGTACCGGTGGCAAAGGCCATCCCCTTCGGTCTGCAGCACGTACTGGCAATGTTCGTCAGCAACATTACACCAATCATCATCCTTGCCAATGTCGTAGGACTTGACAGCGAGACCAGCGCCATGCTCATACAGAACTGTATGGTCATCGCCGGCATCGGTACCCTCATCCAGCTCTACCCCGTATGGCGTATCGGCGCCAGACTGCCTATCGTCATGGGTATCTCCTTTACCTTCCTCTCGCTCGCCATCAGCATCGGCACCACCTACGGCATGGGCACCATCGTAGGCGCCGTCATCGTGGGCGGTCTCGTAGAGGGTACGCTCGGCCTCTTCGCCAAGTACTGGGTGCGCCTCGTGCCACACATCGTTGCCGCCACCGTCGTCACCGCCATCGGCTTCTCCCTGCTCCCCATCGGTGCCAACTCCTTTGCCGGCGGTCAGGGCGCAGCAGACTTCGGCAGTGCCAACAACTGGATTGTCGGTACCGTGACGCTCCTCTCCTGCCTTGCCTGCCAGGTGTTTGCCAAGGGCTTCCTCCGTTCCCTTTCAGTGCTCGTAGGACTCGTCATCGGCTACGTCCTTGCCGTATGCATGGGCATGGTAGACTTCAGCGGCATCGCCTCGCGCGGCATCGTAGCACTGCCACACTTCCTCCCCTTCACACCGGAGTTCAACATCGGTGCCATCCTCTCCTTCGTCGCCGTTTACCTCGTGTCTGCCACGGAGACAATCGGCGACACCTCGGCACTATGCAACAGTGCCATCAAGCGCAATCCGCATAAGAAGGAGCTGGGCTCTGCCATCTGCTGCGACGGTTTCATTAGCACCATCTCAGGCCTCTTCGGCTGTACGCCAATCACCTCGTTCTCGCAGAACGTCGGTCTGGCTGCCATGTCTGGCGTAGTAAACCGTTTCACCATCGCCATGGGTGCCCTCATCATGATTATCGGCGGTATCTTTCCCGTAGTGGGTGGTCTGCTCACCACCATCCCGCAGTGCGTCCTCGGCGGCTGCACCCTGATGATGTTCGGTAGCATCCTCTGCGCCGGCTTCGACATGGTGGCACGCTCCGGCGGTTCGTCACGCAACAACATCATCGTGGCTCTCTCCCTCAGCGTCGGCCTCGGCTTCACACAGGCAACGGAGATGTTCAACATCTTCCCCGACATGGTGCGCACCGTCTTCGCCAGCAACTGCGTAGCAGTAGTATTCCTGCTCGCCGTCATCCTCAACCTCATACTGCCAAAGAGCAAGGACGACCGCGAGAACCCCGAACCAAAGACAGAGGAGTAAAACGAACAGAACAGTATATTAACCGAAAACCATAATAAACAAATGAACTTCCTCGAAGAAAAGATCCTTGCCGACGGCACCATCAAGAAGGGCAACATACTGAAAGTGGACAACTTCCTCAACCATCAGATTGACGTTGACATCATACGCCAGATAGCCTACGAGTTCAAGCGTCGCTTCCGTGGCAAGGAGGTAACAAAGATTCTCACCATCGAAGCCAGCGGCATCGCCATCGCCACGCTCCTTGGCGACCTCTACGACGTGCCCGTTGTCTTCGCCAAGAAGGGCGAGACGGCCAACAGCACCGACGACAAGTACATCTCCCATGCGTACTCCTTCACCCACAAGCGCATGAACAACGTCTTCGTCTCCAAGCCCTACATGCTCCCAGGCGAGAAGGTCCTCATCGTCGACGACTTCCTCGCCGACGGTCAGGCAATGTCCGCCCTCATCGACATCGTCCACCAGGCCGGTGCTGAGGTAGTAGGCCTGGGCGTAGCCATAGAGAAGGGCCAGCAGAACGGCGGAAAGATCCTCCGCGAGCAGGGCTACCACGTAGAGTCCATCGCCATCATTGACTCCATGGACTGGGAGACCGGCCACATCGAACTCCGTCAGAGCACAAAGTAATCATCATACACGGGCGTAAAGCCCAGCAACCCAAAAAGCCCGAAGCATATTGCTCCGGGCTTTTTCGTGTACAGAAATCGTGCTTATGTGCCCGATTCTACCCAGCTGGCGTTGATGTATATCAAATAATGCGTATCTTCTTGTAATTTTCGCCCCCCCCCTCCCGTTTGTAGTTTACGGAATTTGTAGTACTTTTGTGACAAGGAGGATAAGCACCACGCATTCAGGTGTTTGGTGTTTGGAGAGAAAGGGGGCATGGCAGATAAAAGACGGGTTCCCACGCTCTTTGATGCCATTCAGTAAACATTATGATTCTATATCGTCTTGCCGTACGGGAACTACGCAGACACAAACGAAAGAGTAAAGTTATGAAGAAGTACACAAAATGTATCGAGAACCTTCGAAAGTATTCAATGGCATTGGCAGCAGTCCTGTGCTGCGCAACAGCAACAACCGCGCTCACTTCTTGCGGAGATGATGATACTGCAGATTCTGGTTCCGGTAGCTCTAGTTCAGATTCGAAAGTGGCAGGCGTGACGGCGAAAGTTGCGTTTGGTGTAACTAAAGATGAGTTGAATTACTGCGACGTCACCGTTACGTACAATGATGGAATAAGTGGCGAAAAGACTGAAACCCTTAAAGATACTTTGTGGGTAAAAGAGATTACTGCAAACAAATTGCCAGCTACGATTACAGCAAAAAAAACTGTCGTGTTGAAGAAAGATGTTGATGTGAATAATATTAAGTCTTTCAAATTCCGCACATATAGTTTCTATGATTATATTAAACTGAATGCTGCAGGTAAGGCTTTAAATAGTTATAGGTTGTCATGGGCTATAAGTAGTCCAACAACTGTCGGTGCTTCGAAACTAAAGAACCTAAAGGAATATATAGAGGAAGGTAAGTTTAATAAAGAGATAAAATTAAATTTTGATGCAGATGGCACTGACGTATCCAATTCTTCAACACCAACCACAACTACTTCTGACATTCAGGTAGGGTGGGCGAGAAGAACTCATCCAATAGGGGAAAAATCCAGAAGTGTAAAGAGTAATTCTTCCACCACCACTACTTCTGACACTCAGGTAGGATGGGCGAGAAGGACTCATCCAATAGGGGAAAAATCCAGAAGTGTAATGAGTAATTCTTCCACCACCACTACTTCTGACACTCAGGTAGGAATGGTGAGAAAATAACCGAGAAGATAAAATAAAAAGAGGCATAAGGACAGTTACTTGACCCACTTCGAGGCCTCCGCACATATTCGGAGGCAATAGTGCCCCACATTAAACATTCCGGATATTCTACAAAGTTAGAAACCATATATTCCAACCTGTAAGCCAACGCGCTTACAGGTTGGATTTTTTTATCGTCCATTCACAGTTCCTGCATCTGCAGGAACTGTGAATGGACGATAAATTTGGCTCCAACATTTGGAAATCTGACAGGGTTTGCTTAACTTTGCCGATAAATTACAGAAAAGGATATGATGAACATCAACAAGAGGAAACTGCCAGCAGGCATACAGTCGTTCAAAAAGATTAGAGAAGGTGGATATCTCTATGTCGACAAGAGCGACATTATTTGGTACTTGGCTAATTGCGGCAACCAGTATAATTACCTCAGCCGCCCACGGCGTTTCGGCAAGTCCATACTTGTCGACACGCTACAGATGTACTTTGAAGGTAGGAAAGACCTCTTCGAAGGGCTGAAAATAATGCAGCTGGAGAAAGACTGGAAGCAGCACCCCGTCATAAGGCTCGACCTCAGCCGCGGCGGAGCTACCGCAGAGACATTGCGCTCTTATCTTGACCTCAGCTTTAGGGAGTACGAGAAGAAATATGGTGTCACCTTACCTGCTACCGCCCACCTCGCTGACCGTTTCCATGCCATCATCACTACAGCCTACGAACAGACGGGGCTCCAGGTTGCCATCCTCATCGACGAATACGACTCGCCACTACAGCACTCTTGGAAAACTCCCGAGCATGAACGGTGCACGGAGGTGTATCGTGAGGTGTTTGCCATTCTGAAGGCTGACGACGAGTATGAGCAGTTGGTGTTCATCACGGGCATCACCAAGTTCACACAGATATCCTTATTCTCCGTACTCAACAACCTCACTAACATCAGTTTCGAACCAGAGTATGCCGCCATCTGTGGTATCACGGAGGAGGAAATCAGCGAGAACTTCCAGCCAGAGTTGGAAAGGATGGCAGAGGTAAACAAATGGACCTTGCAGCAGACGCACGACAGACTTAAGGATTACTACGACGGTTATCACTTCAGCGAGGCAAACATGATAGACATCTATAACCCATATAGCCTTATCAATGCATTATACCAGTCAAAACTAAGAAATTTCTGGGCTGCATCTGGCGCTACATCCTTGTTGCCCAAGTTCGTGGACAATATGGAGCTACGCCTAAAGAACTTCGAGAATTGCCGCATTATGCGAGACATACTGGAGATGTCTGATGTTACCGGTGGTGGAGCAGAATTATTCCTGTATCAATCTGGGTACCTAACTATTAAGGGTAGTGACGAATTTGGCTACACATTAGGATTCCCCAATGCAGAGGTGAAAAAGGCTCTATACGAAATGGTGCTCCCTTCCTTGACATTGCGAGAAAGAAGCGACATCCTCTCCGTGCAGGCAAATCTCTATGCCCAGATGGGCATGGGGCAAGTGGACGATGCCATGAAGTCGCTCAAGGCTCTCATAGCCGACGTACCGTACAGCAACAAGAAGCTCGCCTCGATGGACATGGAGGAGCGCTACCGCCTAATCATCAGCACCATCTTCAACGCCATCGGTTTGAAAGTAGAAGTAGAGAAGATGATGGCCACAGGCAGAATAGACATGATAGTCCAGACCACCCGCTACATCTATGTCATCGAGCTAAAACTGCGCAACAACGGCGGCAAGGATGCTGCCACCGACCAAATCCTCGACCGCCAATACATGGAGCCGTTCAAGGCCGACAAACGCCAAGTCATCGGCTTGGGCATAGAACTGGACGAAGAAGGCAAAGGTCTGCTGGACTGGAAGATTCTAAGTTAGGCGTTTACCAGATGTATGGGTGCGCTTTTACACAATGGTGTTCATTTCTGATTCACTTGCCAACGGTCAGGACAGGTAGCAAGGGAAGGATTCTGATGGAGCTGCTCAAGAAATTTACTCCAACCCACCTGCTTGTCGAAGACGGAGGAGGTATAGTTAGCCTTCACCGTAGCAAGGTCACTACAGTAGGCATAGTATGTGACATCCGTTAACTGATGGACTGCATCAAAAAACTCATCTATGCCAATGTCAGACGTCTCATCCAGCATAAACTTCATCATTAGGTTGTAAAGTTCTTTCTTTTTCTCTTTGCTGGGGAATATAAAGTAATCTGGATGCATGGAGAAAATGTTCACCGTTGGCGAGGCATAGATATACTCGTAGTCAGCATCAGCACTGGCAGGTTTTTTGGTAGCACGGATATAGGCCATATCCTTCAGCGCAGTCATGTACCTCTCGTATATTTTCTTTATCTCAGCACTCTTATCCTGTGGCAAGTTTGCGGCGACAGCGTTTCTCAGCACGTCGGCCATGCAGAAGCTTGTAGCATCAGAGTACTGGTTAGTCAACCATATTACATCATTGATGTAGGTGATAAATCCGTCGTCTTCCATATCCCAAAGACTTGTCTTTCCACTGAGCACGTCTTGAATTCTCTGACGCGCCTGCCGCAGTGAGTCTGTTCTCCTCTGGTCTTTCCACTCCTCCAGTTGTATGCTAATGATGGAGGAGCACAGTGCATTACCAATGGCGTTCTGCTGTTTTTCCTCGGCATAGTTATCGATGAACCAGTTGGCGGCATCCTTGGTGGCGGAGAGCAGCGCACTGGCTTTCCTCAGGTCGTAGAAACCGTGAGAGGTCGTATACAGGCTGGAAATAT
Organism: Oscillospiraceae bacterium; assembly: GCA_963588475.1. Lineage (GTDB taxonomy): Bacteria > Bacteroidota > Bacteroidia > Bacteroidales > Bacteroidaceae > Prevotella. The sequence continues at coordinate 106,945 of CAVAHD010000004.1, forward strand.
TATCAACGTAGTAGTCTACCAGATTGCGTGACTCTTGCTGCATCTTCGTCTCGTCATCGCCAGCAGTAGAGAGGTTAGCCAAGTACTTTTGGAGATATCCTCCCGTAGTGGTCTCGGCAGAAAGGATGCCGTAGTCGAACACCTGACTGTAGGCAGCTATGTTTTCCAGGGTAGCCATCAGACAACATTGGGTAAAGAGGGTCTGCATCTTAACGCCCGACTTCTCTACGGCACTTACCACCGCATCAGCAGAAAGCACACGTCGCTGACAGAACTCGTCATATACACAAGCTCTGGTAAGGGGAGTGTCATTCAGTGGAGAGAAACCATTACCGTGACCTAAAAGCATCAGCACATAGTGGCGTGCAGGAAACTTCTGCGCTGCCTTCTTGATGAAGCCCGCGAGGCTATCGACATCGCTGAGCGGATAGAGCGTATCGCCGTACTCCTTGCCACCCATAGTGTCAAACGCCTTCTTGTAAAGGTACACCGATGATGAGCTTCCGAAATCACTCACCTTTATTTGATCGGAGCCGATGGTCTCAGAGTCAAAGTACACCGTCTTGTCGTAGGATGGATCTACTTCTCCCGGCGATTCCTTGCTCATGCTGGTCTTTATCAACCCAGCTATCTGAACGTTCTTTCCAATGTTTCCTTTCTGGTAACGATAAGCAAGGTTCGCAAGGTCATAAGAGGTAGAGCGGTCGTTGCCGCCCGCCATTCCCCAGAAGATGACGGTATAGTCAGCTATGGTCTCTTCCAGCTTGCCACTGGCGGAGCCGTCAGTAACCGTATTATCATCGCTGCAAGAGGTAAACACCGACATTACTGTTGCATAGCAAAGTACTACAACTAACGCCATCAAATATTTTAGAATCTTCTTGCTACTTTTCATGTACTTCTCCATAACCTTACTTTTTCCTGGCCTCCTATTTACTCGGGTGCCCACTTCCATCTGTCAGGTTTATCTATCTGTAGTTTCCTAATTAAGGTTGACTACAGATGAGGACATTTCGGAAAATTCATTAAGTGGTATACATTGGAACGCTATGAGCGGTATCCTTTGAGCGATATTATCAATAGCCTGGGTCTGGATGCCCATTACCTCTACGAGCGTGCCATCTGATTTCTGCTTCACTGCTGCTGTGGTTTAGGCATGCTCCATTATCGTCAAAACTGATTGTGTACTCTATTTCAAGATTATCAGACACGTTCTGACTGGAGAGCTTACCTTCGTACGATATGAAAGTTGCAGCATCGAGATTCTCGCCAGCAGCGTTAACTAAATATGCGCTTGGTGTAAACTTAATCTTGTCATCAGATATTTCTACTGACGACAGTTCCTTGCCAGTCTTCAACGATGCTGTACATTTGAAAGCGAGGTTAGCTGGCAAAGTGGCTTGGAAAGGCGCTGAATACGTGGTGGTCTTTACATTATCTGACCTTGTTATTTTACCGTCACTGTATTCTACTTTGATGTCGTAATTGTCAAGGAGGACTTGAGGTATGGCAAGTGTTGCCGTTCCCTTCATCGCTACCGCTTTTGTATCTTTCGTCGGCGGGGTAGTGCTATCATCGTCGCCACAAGAAGTGAGCGCTATTGTCGCTGTTGTACAACAGAGCACAGCAGCTGATAGCATTAGATACTTTCTGAACTTCTCTACAATTTTAGAAACTTTCTTCATAACTTTACTGTTTCGTTTGTGTCTGCGTAGTTCCCGTACGGCAAGACGATAAATAATCATAATGTTCACTAAATGACACCAAAAGACGTGGGAACCCACCTTTTTATATGCCATGCCTCCTTTCTCTCCAAACACCAAACACCTGAATGCGTGGTGCTTATCCTCCTTTCCGCAAAGATACTACAAATTCCGCAAACTACAAACGGAGGGGGGGGGAATTACAAGAAGGCATGTATTATTTGATATACATCAACACACATTGCGTAGGATTTAGAATACGGACCCATAAATCTCATAGATAGTGGCATCGGGAGCAGTCATCAATAGGATCGGCAGCTTGCATACTCCGAGGGAGAGCAGCCCATCGTCTTTTTGAAGCAGCGGCTGAAGTACTGCGGGTCGGAGAAACCGCACGAATAGGCTACGGACGATACGTTGTAGCCTAACTCCAGCAACTTTACGGCACGCTTGATGCGGAGGTCGTTGATAAGTCCGAGCGGGGTGCAGTTGAGGGCTTCCTTTGTCTTGGTGTATAGCAATGTCTTGCTCATGCCCATATGGGTGGCTATGTCGCCCACCTGCAGGTCTGAACGCTCGATGTTGGCGTTCATGAACTCCATTAGCTTGTCCGTGAACTCGCGTTGGCGATCAATAACCTTTTCGGCAACGTCGGTGTGCAAATCCTCCAGGGACGTCTTGTTGCCCATCAGCTCATGGATTCTCTGGGATATCTTCTCTATCTTCTCGTTGGCGGCTAGCTGTACCTCCTCTATCTGGGCTCGCAGCCTATATATGTAGGTAGCTATAGTATAGACAAGGAAGCCCAACGCTATCAGCAGGACTGCGTACAGTATACGGGCAAAGAGGGTCTCACTGAATTTGGGCAGCACTTCTATGGACAACTTCCTGACGGGGCAGTTCCACATGCCGTCGCCATTGGTGGAGGTAACTTCCAGCGTGTACTTGCCGGCCGGGATGTTGGCAAGATTGAGCGAGGCGGTCTTGAGGACGTTCCACTTTTCGTCGAGTCCCTTTACCTTATATTTATATAGTATGGGGCTGTTGCGGTTGAAGTCAAGGGTGGAGAAGTTTATGATGATATTGCGCTCATCCTTCCCCATCACCAAAGAGGGGTTGGCATTGAAGTCCTGCAACCGTTCTTTGCCTTCCACAAAGACATGGCTGAAGACGACGGTCGGGGAGAAGGAGCTCTTCCTCAGCTTCTCCGGCGAGAACGTCAGCAGTCCTTGCGTGGTGCCTACCAACATCTTTCCGCCTACGTTGACGGGCTGCACCTCCGAGAAGATGAAGTTGTCGCCAAAGTCGCGAATGGAGAAGTTGGTGATGGCGTGGCCATTGCCGCTTTTGGAAATAGCCATCTCGCTGATGGTCCACAGGTTGTCGTGGGTATCGAAAGCTAAGGTCAGGCAGGCGTCGGAGGCCAGACCGTTTAGGGTGGAAATCTGTCTGAACTGGATGTTGTTGCTCAGAAGCTGTTTGCTGGTGATGACGTTGATGCCACCGCCGAAATTGGCCAAGTAGATGTCGCCTTTCCTGTTGGCAGCTATCTGCATGACGTCATTGCCCACCATGGAATGCTTTTGGACCTTCTGGCGGTTGAGGTAAAAGACGGGAGCTGTTTCCCGCGTCGAGAAGGACACCAGTCCATTGGTGGTGCCCACCAGCATGGTTCCGTTTCGCATGGCGTAGAAGCATCTTACCTTTTCGCATCCCACGGGGTAGTTGTGGAATGTATTTCGCGAATTTAGAAACTTGGCATTCCCCTCCTTGTCAAACAGCACTTTACTGACTCCGCCACCGTGGGTTCCGAGCCATAGGTGGCGGTCGGCATCCTCCGTGATGGCATAGATGGTAGGGCAGTTTAGGCCGAGACGCTGGTTGTCCGCCTCATAGTGGGTGATGCGAAAGCTCCCTGCCGACGGCGTCAGCCGGTACAGGCCTCCCAGTTTTGTTCCAAGCCAGAAGTTGCCCCGATGGTCTTCGTATATGCAATAGACGTCGCAGGCAAAAGCAGTGCGGCTTTCGGTAAGAGTGCCTTGGGGCGTCAGATAGTACGTCTGGCCGTTGTAGACAATACGGACATAATCGTTCTTGTCCGCAATCCATACTCGGCCTTTCCGGTCTTTATACAAGGCTCTGATGAACTCCTCCTTTTGCTCGGGGGCAATCTTGTTTGGGGTGACGATATCCTTGACGGGACAAAGCTCCGTGAGGCCTGGGTAGCTCGCCATCCAGACATTGCCTTGCCGGTCCTCGCAGATACTTCTCACATGTTGTCTTTCCCAACCGGAGAGGGGATGGAACTTCGTGGGGGTCTCGTAGACGTAGACGCCATTGTCCGTGCTGACCAGTACGCTATTGCCACGATACCGGCTGATGTCATATACCATGTTGGCATGGGAGTCCCTCTGTACATATCCCGTCTCATTGGTATGCAAGTTGCGGAATTTGAACTTCCCGCGCATATCGGCAAAGAACGAGAAGTCCCTTGTTGAGGCTTTATGTATGGCTACACTCTCCGAGTCGAGGCTTACCTGGAGCTTTCTCAGTACCTTCTGAGGGTTGGCATCCTCCACTTCGTATGCCGTTCCGTCTTGTGCCACCAGCCAGCTTCTGTGGTTTTCGCGTTGGCAGACGTACCGTATGAAACGCGGCCGCTCCTTGGGGCAGACCTCTTCAAAGTGGAGGGCGCTTCTACGGAACAGATAGGCCCGTTGGTCTACAAGGCACCAGATATCCCCAAGGGAGCTTTCGGCAATCCAAGTGATTCTATTGCTTGGAAGCAGGAAGCCGCCGTCGGACGCAGTGGATTTGAAGTGGGCAAACTCGCTGCCGTCATACCGCGCCAGACCGTCCCACGTAGACACCCAGATATACCCGAACTTGTCCTGAAGGATACAGTTGACCGTATTCTCCGGGAGGCCGTTGCTCTGGTAAAATGTCTTTTGATAGAATCTTTGTCCTACGACAGAAGCAACAACGTCAGCTTCCGGGCAGAACAGGTAGCAGAGTAATAATATGATGAGGTAAACCTTCTTCATTGCGTGGTGATACATCTATTTATGGTGTAAATGTACTTATTTTTCCTCTATCTGCAAAATAATCCATCCGTTTTGCTTGATTTTACACGCCAAGGATAAGTATTTCCAGTACTTTTGCGGCACTTTTAAGAACTAACTAAAACAAAGTCATGAGAAAAATTCTATTGGCCGTCTGTGCCTTCCTGGTGGCGACGCCACTGATGGCAAACGATTTGGAGCTTTGGTATAATGCTCCGGCAAACAACTGGAACGATGCCTTGCCGCTGGGCAACGGCCGCATCGGAGCTATGGTGTATGGCAACCCGAACCACGAGGTGTTCCAACTCAATGAGGAAACCATATCCAAAGGTTCTCCCTACGACAATTACAACTCCAAGATGAGACAAAGTCTTGGCAAGATCCGCGAGCTTATCTTTGCCGGCAAGAACAAGGAAGCGGAGGAGCTGGCAAAGACAGACATGATTTCTACAAAGGAATACGGTCGCGGGGCAGCCTATCAGCCAGCCGGCAACCTGCATATTGACTTTGGGGGAAAACGCAAATGCACCAATCTTCGCAGAAGTTTGGACATAGCCCATGCCCTGTCTACGGTGACCTACAACGTAGGCGGTGTGGAATACAAGGAAGAGGCCTTCACCTCCCTTGTCGACCAGCTTCTTATCATCAGATATTCTGCCAACAAGAAGGGGAAGGTGTCCTTCAAGGCCTCCCTGTCCTACCCCTCTGAAGTAGCAACAACGCAAAACGTGCTGGACGGCAACACCCTGACTTTGGAAGGAACAAGTCAGGACGCTGCCCCCATGGTGCCGGGCAAGGTGAACTTCTTGGTGAACGCCAGGGTAGTGAACCATGGCGGAAAGCTGGTGAGCACGGGCAACGCCTTGCAGGTAACCAATGCCGACGAGGTGGTTATATACCTGGCGATGGCTACCAACTTCAAGAACTACAAGGACATCTCTGCCGACCCCAAGCAGCGCATCGCCGACTATATGAAGAATGTACGATCATACGACGAGGCAAAGAGGCTGCACGTAGCGAAGTACCAGGAGCAGTTTGGCCGTGTCAGCCTTAGTCTGGGAGAGAACAAGTTTGCCAACCTTCCTACGGACGAACGTCTGAAGCAGTTCAAGGATACAGTAGACAACCAATTCGTGGAGCTGTACTTCCAGTTTGGCAGATACCTGCTCATCTCTTGCTCGCAGCCCGGCACGCAGCCATCCAACCTCCAGGGCATATGGAACGAGAAGCTGAATCCGGCGTGGATGTGCCGCTATACCGTAAACATCAATACTGAGATGAACTACTGGCCGTGCGACATCGTAAACCTTCCCGAGACGGAGGAACCATTGATAAAGATGGTTGGCGAACTGGTCGAGAAGGGAAGTAATACCGCCCGGGAGATGTACGGTTGCCGCGGTTGGGTAGTGCATCACAATACGGACCTGTGGCGTATGACAGGGGCCGTGGACTATCCGTACAGCGGCGGCTGGCCAATGGCTAACGCATGGTTCTGCCAGGCGCTGTGGGGGCACTACCTCTACAATGGCAACATAGACTATCTGAAGAAGGTGTATCCTTACCTGAAGAGTGCCTCGGAGTTTTTCGTAGACTTCCTCGTTACCGACCCACGCAATGGCTATAAGGTAGTGGCGCCGTCGGTATCTCCTGAGAACAAGCCAAGCGGAAAGAATGCCAACTTCAATGGCGGCATCGCCATGGACAACCAACTCGTGACCTACCTCTTCACGGCAACGATGAAGGCATCGGAGATTCTCGGCAAGGACAACGACTTCGCCGACACCCTGCAGACGCTGCGCTCGCAGATTATGCCAATGCGCATCGGACAGTACGGACAGATGCAGGAATGGGCTGAAGACTGGGACAATCCGCGCGACCATCACCGCCACATCTCGCATCTATGGGGATTCTATCCCGGCACGCTCATCTCGCCATACCGCACGCCGGCTGCCTTCGAGGCTGTAAAGACAACGCTCGTGCAGCGCGGAGACCCGTCTACGGGATGGAGCATGGGATGGAAGGTATGTCAATGGGCGCGAACCCTGGACGGCGACCATGCCTACAAGCTCATAAAGAATCAGCTGACCTACGTGCCAGACACCATCATGAAGGGCCAGGGCGGCGGCACCTATCCCAACTTCTTCGATGCACACCCCCCATTCCAAATAGACGGCAACTTCGGATGCACGGCAGGCATTGCCGAGATGATGGTGCAGAGCCACGACGGCTTCGTCAATCTCTTGCCGGCTATCCCCAACGAGTGGAAGGACGGCGAGGTGAAGGGTCTGCGCTGCATCGGCGGATTCGTCATAGAGGAGATGAAGTGGAAAGACCACCAGCTGGTGTCTGCCAAAATACGCTCCACGCTAGGAGGAAATCTGCGTCTGCACGCTGCTGCACCTCTCAAGTGTACGGGCAGACAGCTGAGCAAGGCGCAAGGCGACAATCCCAATAAGCTGTTCTACGTCTATTCCATGAAAGCGGCTTACAAGAGAGACCGCACGACGGAATACGTAGAGCAACCGTCCTACAACGTAGCAGAAAGACCAAACCTGGCTCTGTATGACATAGACACCAAGCCAGGAGAGCTGATTGAGGTTACAGCAAACTGGTAAGAGAATATTTTCAGGATAACGCAAACAAAAAGAAAAAGCCCGGAGCTATATGTTCCGGGCTTTTTCGTGTATGGAAATCGTGCTTACGTGCCCGCTCTTATACAACTGGCGTTGATGTACGTTAAATAATACATGTCTTTTTATAATTACTTATCGCAGGGCAATATCTTCCAGTCCAGCAGCATATTCTGAGTGGAGATGACCTGGGCATTTGTACGCAGTGTCAAGGCTGGTACCACAAGTTTGTAGAGTGCTTGCTTTACCTCTTCGTTGGGGAATCCTAATGTGTATACCCCATCCTCGTATTCCTTGATGGTAAGATATCCCGACTGATAGAGGAATAATTCTGCCCCACCGTTGCCCACGTCGCTGGTCTCCAGCGTAGTACTGTCTATATAACAGTTGTCAAAGTGCTCCAGGGAGATATCCATGTCATCCACGAACTTGGGGAGTAGTGATGTAGCTCCTGATGCAGCCCAAAAATTGCTGATGTCTAAGGTGTTCAGTGCATTGATAAGGCTATACGGATTGTAGATATCCACCATGTTGCGGCGGCTGAAGTGATAGCCGTCGTAGTAGTCCTTCAGTTGGTCGTGGGTCTGCTGCAAGGTCCACTCGTTCGCCTCTGCCATCCTTGCTAACTCGGGCTGGAAGTTCTCGCTGATTTCCTCCTCCGTGATACCACATATATTGGCATACTCGGGCAGAAAACTGATGTTGGTGAGGTTGTTCAACACGGAGAACAGGGATATCTGTGTGAACTTGGTGATACCCGTGATGAACACCAGTCGTTCGTACTCGTCTGCAGCTTTTAGTACGGCGAACACCTCACGATACACCTCCGTGCACCGGTCATGCTCGGGAGTTTTCCAAGAGTGCTGGAGTGGCGAGTCGTATTCGTCTATTAGTATAGCCACCTGCAGCCCCGTCTGTTCGTATGCTGTGGTGATGATGGCATTGAAACGGTCGGCTAGTTGGGCTGTCGGGTCTGGAATAATGTCGTATTTCTTCTCATAGTCCTTGAAACGCAAGTTAAGATACGAGCGCAGTGTCTCTGCGTTTGCACCGGCAAGGCTGAGGTCAAGGCGGATGACAGGGTGCTGCTTCCAGTCTTTCTCCAGCTGCATTATCTTCAGTCCTTCGAAGAGGTCTTTCCTACCTTCAAAGTACATCTGCAGCGTATCGACAAGTATGGACTTGCCGAAACGCCGTGGGCGGCTGAGGTAATTGTACTTGTTGCCACAATTAGCCAAATACCAAATGGTGTAGCTCTTGTCCACGTATAGATAGTCTTCTTGTCTAATGACTTTGAACGACTGTATGCCTGCCGGCAGTTTCCTCTTGTTGATGTTCATCATACCCTATTCTTTAATTTATCTGCAAAGTTAAACAAACCCTGTCAGACTTGCAAATATTGTAGCCACATTTTTCTTCGGCTCGTCTGTTGCAGTTTTCGGTAAATTAGATATAAACTTTGCGTTTTTATAATTACTTGTCGCAGGGCAATATCTTCCAGTCCAGCAGACCTTTGCCTTCTTCGTCCAGTTCTATGCCCAGACCGATGACTTGGCGTTTGTCTGCCTTGAACGGCTCCATGTATTGGCGGTTGAGGATTTGGTCGGTGGCAGCATCCTTGCCGCCGTTGTTGCGCAGTTTGAGCTCGATGACGTAGATGTAGCGGGTGGTCTGGACTATCATGTCTATTCTGCCTGTGGCCATCATCTTCTCTACTTCTACTTTCAAACCGATGGCGTTGAAGATGGTGCTGATGATTAGGCGGTAGCGCTCCTCCATGTCCATCGAGGCGAGCTTCTTGTTGCTGTACGGTACGTCGGCAATGAGAGCCTTCAGAGCTTTCATTGCTTCATCGACGTTGCCAATCTTTGCCATTTTCAGCAGCATATTCTGAGTTGAGATGACCTGGGCATTTGTACGCAGTGTCAAGGCTGGTACCACAAGTTTGTAGAGTGCTTGCTTTACCTCTTCGTTGGGGAATCCTAATGTGTATACCCCATCCTCGTATTCCTTGATGGTAAGATATCCCGACTGATAGAGGAATAATTCTGCCCCACCGTTGCCCACATCGCTCGTCTCCAGCGTAGTGCCGTCGATATAACAATTGTCAAAGTACTCCAGGGAGATATCCATGTCATCCACGAACTTGGGAAGCAGTGATGTCGCACCGGATGCAGCCCAGAAATTTCTTAGTTTTGACTGGTATAATGCGTTGATAAGGCTATATGGGTTATAGATGTCTACCATGTTTGCCTCGCTGAAGTGATAGCCGTCGTAGTAGTCCTTAAGTCTGTCGTGCGTCTGCTGCAAGGTCCATTTGTTTACCTCTGCCATCCTTTCCAACTCTGGCTGGAAGTTCTCGCTGATTTCCTCCTCCGTGATACCACAGATGGCGGCATACTCTGGTTCGAAACTGATGTTAGTGAGGTTGTTGAGTACGGAGAATAAGGATATTTGTGTGAACTTGGTAATGCCCGTGATGAACACTAACCTCTCGTACTCGTCTGCAGCTTTTAGAACTGCAAACACCTCACGATACACTTCCGTGCACCGTTCATGCTCGGGAGTCTTCCAAGAGTGTTGGAGGGGAGAGTCATATTCGTCGATGAGTATGGCCACCTGCAGCCCCGTCTGTTCGTATGCTGTGGTGATGATGGCATGGAAACGGTCGGCGAGTTGGGCTGTCGGGTCTGGAATAATGTCGTATTTCTTCTCATAGTCCTTGAAACGCAAGTTAAGATACGAGCGCAGTGTCTCTGCGTTTGCACCAGCAAGGCTGAGGTCGAGCCTTATGACGGGGTGCTGCTTCCAGTCTTTCTCCAGCTGCATTATCTTCAGTCCTTCGAAGAGTTCTTTCCTTCCTTCAAAGTACATCTGCAGCGTATCGACAAGTATGGACTTACCGAAACGCCGTGGGCGGCTGAGGTAATTGTACTTGTTGCCACAATTGGCCAAATACCAAATGACATCGCTCTTGTCCACGTATAGATAGTCTTCTTGTCTAATGACTTTGAACGACTGTATGCCTGCTGGCAGTTTCCTCTTGTTGATGTTCATCATACCCTTTTCTGTAATTTATCGGCAAAGTTAAGCAAACCCTGTCAGACTTGCAAATATTGTAGCCACATTTTTCTTCGGCTCGTCTGGCTCAGTTTCAATAAAAAGTAGTAACTTTGCAGCAGAAGTTATTACGAAACTTACGTAACGAAGCTTGCGTAACATTGCAAACGCCTATGAACCAGAAGAATCCGTTCCTTGTTGAGGGCTACCTGTCGCCCGAATACTTCTGCGACCGCGTAGAAGAGACAGCCCTGCTGACGCGCCATCTTACCAACGACTGCAACGTGGCGCTCATCGCTCCTCGCCGCCTGGGCAAGTCGGGGCTGATAATGAATTGTTTCCATCAGGAACAGATTCAGCAGGTGTACCACTGTATCTACGTCGACATCTACGACACGAAAAACCTCAGCGAGTTCGTCTACACGTTGGGCGGAGCTATCCTCAACGCCCTGAAGTCCAAGGGGCGTGCCGCATGGGAGGCGTTCCTCGCCGCCCTGCAGTCGCTCAAGTCCACCATCTCGTTCAACAGTAAGGGTATGCCAGAGTGGACCCTCTCCGTCGGCGAGATATCTACCCCCGATGCCACTCTGGAGGAGATATTCAAGTACCTGAATACGGCCGACCGCCCGTGCCTCGTGGCGATAGACGAGTTTCAGGCCATTGCTACGTATCCCGAGAAAACGGTGGAAGCCACGCTGCGCAAGCACATACAGAACTGCCACAACGCCCACTTCGTCTTCTCCGGCAGCAAGCGCCACATGATGGCGCAGATGTTCGCCACGCAGGCGCATCCCTTCTACCATAGCTCCAGCATCATGGGCCTGGAGCCCATCCCCGAGGCGACGTACATCGACTTTGCCAACCGCCACTTCGCCGCTATTGGCAAGGAGATGGAGGCAGACGGGTTCCACTACCTCTACGACCGTTTCGACGGCATCACGTGGTACATTCAGTATGTCCTTAACATGCTCTACTCCATGCCTACGTATGACATGCCACTGAACATGCTACACGTCTCCGTCTGCATCTCCGACATCCTCTCGCAGCACAAGTTTGCGTACCAGTCGCTGATATACCAGCTGACGTCCAAGCAAAAAGAAGTCCTCTTTGCCATAGCCAAAGAGGACCACCCTCAGTCCGTGATGACTCAGGAGTTTCTACAGAAATACCGCTTGGGAGCCAGCACCGTGCAAGGTGCCGTAAAAGCCCTTCTCGACAAGGACTTCATCACCCAAGACAACGGCTGCTACCAACTCTGCGATAAGTTTCTGGAAATATGGGTTAGGGGGAAGTGACCTCAGTTTGCTCCCTCTTCGTAGTTCTCCATCCAGAGGTTTGTGCCGTCGAAGACGGCGTAGGTGAACTCGTTTATCCAGTCGCCCAGTATCATCATGCGGGTGGAGTGGGTAAGCATGAGGTCCAGCTCTATGTGGCGGTGACCGAAGATGAGGTAGTCGATGTCGGTGTGGGTCTGTATGTATTCCTTGGCGTAGAGGACGAGGTGCTCCTTGTCCTCTCCCATGTACGGCGGCTCCTTGCCGTCGGGACGTTTGAGACGCGAGTTCTTTGCCCAGTTGAGGCCGAAGCGCATGCCAAGGTCGGGGTGCATCCAACGGAAAAGCCACTGGCACGTGGGGCTGTGGAACACCTTGCGTATGAACTGGAACTTCTTGTCCGGGTCGCCCAAGCCGTCGCCGTGCGCCAGGTAGAACGTCTTGTCGTGGAGGTGGAGCGTCATGGGTGTGCGGTGGACGGTGACGCCGCATTCCTTCTCGAGGTAGTCGAACGCCCAGATGTCGTGGTTGCCGGTGAAGTAGTGCACCTCTACGCCCATGTCGGTGAGCTCGGATATCTTGCCCAAGAAGCGTGTGTAGCCTTTGGGCACGACGGTGCGGTATTCGAACCAGAAGTCGAACATGTCGCCGAGCATGTAGACGGCTTCCGCCTGCGTCTTTATCTCGTCCAAGAAGCGGACGAGACGGCGTTCGTGCATGCGGGCGTGGGGAACGGCGAGGGAGCCGAGGTGGGCGTCGCTGAGGAAGTATATCATAGGCGTTTGATTACTGGTAAGTTATAGGGCTGGCTAGTTGCGGAATTAGTCCAGTCCGAGTTCTACGCGAGCTTCTTCTGTCATCATGGACTTGTCCCATTCCGGCTCGAAGACGAGGTTTACTTCTGCGGAGGTCACGCCCTGTACGGCTGAGACCTTCGTGCGCACGTCCTCGATGATAAAGTCGGCGGCGGGGCATGAGGGGGCGGTGAACGTCATGTCGATGTCCAGGTGGCCTTCCATGTCGAGGTCTATCTTGTAGATGAGTCCGAGGTCGTAGATGTTTACGGGTATCTCGGGGTCGAAAACAGTCTGCAGTACTTCGATGATGCGCTGTTCGGCCTGTGTATGTTCTTCTTGTGTCATTGGTGTGTGTTCTTGTGATTTGTGAGTTTATTATATGCTACGTGGTGGAGGGCTCAGAGCCTCCCGTGGTCGCTGTAGGAATAGTATTTGCCGTCGGTGACGATGAGGTGGTCGGCAAGTAGTATGCGCATTATCTTGCATGCGTTGCTGACCTGCTGCGTCAGCTTGTCGTCCTGTCCGCTGGGGGTGACGTTGCCGCTGGGGTGGTTGTGTGCCAGTGCTATGATGGTGGCGTTGGCCTGCAGGGCTTCCTTCATGATGAGCCGCACGTCGACGGCGGTCTCGGTCAGTCCGCCGTGGGAGAGTCGCACGGTGCTGATGTGCCTGAAGTTATGGTTCATGAGCACTACGAAGGCCTCTTCCACGTCGCTGTCGCGCAGGGTGGTATGGTAGCAGAGGTGCTTGTATATCTCGTCGGCGGAGTTGAGCTTGGGGTGCTCGGGCAAGGCCGACTTCTCGCGTCGTTTGCCCAGTTCGCACGCGGCGGCTATGGTCACCGCCTTTGCCATTCCTATGCCCTTGTACTTCATCAGCGACTGCAGAGGCATGCGGCTGAGGGCGGCCAGACTGTTGCCGCAGTCGCCCAGCACCTCCTTCATGAGGTCCACGGCGGACTTGTTGGTGCTGCCGGACCCGATGAGTATGGCCAGCAGCTCTGCCGTGGAGAGAGCCTCGGCACCGTGGTTCATGAGTTTCTCGCGCGGGCGGTCGTCCTCCGCCCATTGGTTGATGCTCTGCATAGATGGTCGTATGGGGTTATTAGGGGTGAAGATGGGTGCTTCCCAGCTGGCTAATCGTTGACTTTTGGAATCGCCGTTGTGCCCGTGCTTTGGGCACTCGATGCCCGCGCCTTGAGAACACGATGCCCACGCCTTGGGAACAGGATGCCCGGACTGTGGGCATTTCGTGGGTAAAGTCACATAGCGGGCGCGAGTCTTTAAAAGCTGATAGACAGTTAGTTGTGTGACCGTCGTCTATTTGTAGAAATTCTCCTCGAAAGCCTGGAACTCGTCCTGCCCCTTGACGCAGCGCTTCCACCATGCCTCGAGGAAGCCGAAGCCGTAGCCCATCAGTTGGGTGAAGGCGGCTGCCACGCTGAGGTAGCCGATGCGCAGGGAGCGGTGCTGCAGGGTGGAGTCGACCAGTATCATTGCCGAGTAGAGGACGATGGGAATCCACGGCGCCCAGAAGAGCCACAGCCATTCGTTGCCGTAGTAGTGGCTCATGGCGCGGCCTATGGCGGAGAGTACCACGAGGGCGAGTACGCCAACGGTGAATACCATGGGCAGCAGGTGCACCAGTTTCATGGTGCCGGGGTGGCGCTTCTCGAGGTTGATGCGCGCGATGCCGCTGTTGTACACCTGGCGGAAGAATTTCTTGAGGTCCGTGCGGCGCTTGTGCCACACCCATGCGTCGGGGAAGAGTCGCGAGGAGTGTCCGGCCTCTATGATGCGGTAGGAGAAGTCGATGTCCTCGCCGAAGCGCATCTTGGAGAATCCGCCGAGGGCCATATAGACGTCGCGGCGAATGCCCATGTTGTAGGAGCGTGGGTAGAAGCGGTCCAGCTTTGCCTGTCCGTTCTTCTTGCCGGCCTTTCCTCCGCGTATGCCGCCTGTGGTGAAGAAGGAGGTCATGGAGTAGCTTATGGCTTTCTGCACGGGGGTGAAGGAGGGGTGCGAGGCGTCTGCCCCTCCGAAGGCGTCGCAGGGGGAGGCGGTCAGCTCGGCATCCACGGCGGCGAGGTAGCCGTCGGGCAGCACCACGTCGCTGTCCAGTATGAGGAGGTACTCGCCCCGGGCACGCTCGGCGCCGTAGTTGCGGCTCTGGCCCGGTCCGGAGTTGTCCTTATAATAATAATGTACGGGAAGGCGGCCCTCGTAGCGCTTGCAGACGTCTTCGCACTTTGTCGCGGAGCCGTCCTCAACGACGATGATCTCAAAATCGGCATAGGCCTGACGAGTGAGACTGCTAAGCAGTTCGTCCACCTCGTCAGGCCTATTGTATACCGGAATTATAATGCTGTACTTGGGCATTATGCTCCTGTTGTAATGGTTTATGTCTCTGTATTATTCCTTTACGCGCTGCAGGTAGCTGCCGTCGCGTGTGTCCACCTGTACGAGCTCGCCTTCGCTGATGAAGAGAGGTACGCGGATCTCAACGCCAGTCTCCAGAGTGGCAGGCTTGAGGGTGTTTGTAGCGGTGTCGCCCTTTACGCCTGGCTCAGAGTGAACGACGCGCAGAACGGTCTTCACTGGCATTTCTGCGTAGAGGACGGTCTCAGTGTCAGCGTCGCTGACAACCTCCACGATATCAGACTCCTTCATGTACTCAACGCCCGTTACGAGGTCGGCAGGGATAGGAGCCTGGTCGAATGTCTCCTGGTTCATGAAGATATAGTCGTCGCCCTCCTTGTAGAGGTACTGGTATGGGCGGCGCTCCAGACGTACGTCCTCGAGCTTCTCGCCGATGTTGAAGCGGCGCTCGAGCACACGGCCGTCGGCTACGTTCTTCAGCTTGATGATCATGATAGTGTTACCCTTGCCTGGCTTGCGGTGCTGGAAGTCGATGCAAACCCAGATGCCGCCGTCCATGCGTACGGCTACACCCTTCTTGATGTCTTGTGAATTAACCATTGTCGTTCTTTCTTTCTATTTTTATTTTGTAATTATATACGCATAAAACGATGCAAAGGTACAAAAAAAGATGCAGAAAATTGCCGCAGGACAATATTTTTGCATTCTAAGGTATGGAAAATCACCGCTTTTCTTGTATATTTAAAAAGAAATGAGTACCTTTGCACCCCGAATTGCGCAGTGTACTCTGTCGCAACCTCTTGAGATTGCTAAGCAACATAAAAAATAAAAACAAGATATCTTAAAACAAAATGAAAAGAACATTTCAGCCACACAATCGCCGTCGCGTGAACAAGCATGGTTTCCGTGAGCGTATGTCAACAAAGAACGGTCGTCGCGTACTGGCTAACCGCCGCGCCCATGGCCGCAAGAAGCTCACTGTTAGCGACGAGCACCACGGCAAATAATGTCGTTTCTCCGTTTTCTCTAACGGGAACAGCCATAAAGGCATTATATTGCGATAAGCAACCTGTCCTCCAGTTCGAAAGAACGGAAGGCAGGTTGTTTCTGTTTTATTATAGGAACTGCGTCAGATAGATAGGCAGTAGGAGAGTTTGCTCATCCTTTTGCAGGTCTTTGGTGTAGATGAGATAACGCTGAAGTACACGGCTGGAGAATTTCTGGCAGAAAGCATCCAGCGAGGCATGGCGCTTGTAACCCGATGACTTTACTTCTATCGGGCATATTTTATTGCCACGGGACAGAAGGAAGTCTATCTCATAGTTGTGCTTGCCGGTCTCCGTAGGGAAGGTATAATAGAACAGTCTGTTCCCAGCTGCTGTCAGCATCTGCGCTACCATATTTTCATAGACGTAACCGAGATTGGCGTCAAGTTTGTCACTCATCAGTTTCTGGTAAAGAATATTCTCTGTGAAATCCTTATCCTTGAAGGCCAGTGTGATGAAGAGCCCCGTGTCGGCAACGTACATTTTGTATTTGCTCAAGTCCATCGCCAGCGACATGCCGACATTGGGGTCATTGGCGTGGTAAGCTATATTGACCGTCATGGACTCCCGAAGTTCAGAAATCAGCCGTATGGCTTTCTCTGAATCTGTATTGCTGCCAATAGCACTTGACACTTGGTATCGTGAAGCATTGCTGTTCAGTTGGGCGGGGATGGCATCAAAGAGCATGGAAATCCTGCCTGATGCGTCTATCTTGTAGAAGTCGTCCTCGTAAAGTTGAATGATGTTTCGCTTCACTCTGTCCACTTCCATCAAGTTGTTGCTTGTAAGATAAGCGTCCACAGCCTGCGGCATTCCACCAACAACCATATAAATACGGAAATCCCTCATCAGCTTTCTTGTGACAGCATCGCCGATGGACATCTTTTTGTCGAAAAGCATTTTGAGCTGGCTATATGAAACTTCATCCCCCAAGGTCCATTTGAATTCTTCGTAATCCATTGGGTAGAGGTACATCTTTTCTTCTTCGCTGGGGATGAGTATGTCCTTTACATTTTTTCGTATAGAAATCAGAGAGCCTGTCTCTATGTAGTCGTAACGCCCGTCTGCTACCAAGTGTTTGATAGCCTGGCGGGCTTTGGGGTACTTCTGCACTTCATCGAAGATTATCAAAGACTTTCGTTCTTGAAGTGATACTCCCAGTCTGAATTGTAGTTGCAGGAAGAAGTAGTCCAAATCCGCGATGTGGTCGAATAGTTCTAGAACTTCATCCTTAGCGATGGAGAAGTCAATCAAGACATGCGAATCGTACTCGTTTTCGGCAAATTGCTTTGCCAACGTTGATTTGCCTACACGTCTTGCGCCCTCTATCAAGACAGCAGTACGCCCTTTTCGGGTGTTTTTCCAATCGAGTAGCTTGTCGTACAGTTTTCTTTTGAATATCCTCATAATCTTTGCTTGTAGATGTTGTAATTTGTGTGCAAATCTACATAAAAATACTGTTTCCTCAAAATCTTTTGAGAGGAAATCCCCCAAATTCTCACAATCTTTTCAGCCGAAATCCCCCAAATTCTCACAATCTTTGCGCTCGGGGGTATCACAACTCATGCCGACGGCGTGCGGAAGTACGGGCAGTCGACAGCATTCCACCAATGTGTATCTAAAGAGAGAGGAAATGGAATTAATGGTGAATTAACGGTCTATTAATGGCAATTAACGTTAAACCGAGGGCGGACTGAGGCGTTAATGCGCATTATCCTTTTGTAGATAGAAAATTATTTGTAACTTTGCACGTACGAAGGATTAGCTTCTGATATACGTGAGATTGACTTCGCACGTAACGCACATTATGTATTCACGTTAAATCATGGTAAAAGTACAGATTATCAACAAGGGCAAGCAGCCCCTTCCGCAATACGCCACACCACAGAGCGCCGGCCTCGACCTGCGCGCCAACATCGAAGAACCGTTCACACTCCGTCCGCTGGAGCGCCGCATCGTGCCCACCGGACTGTACATTGCGCTGCCCGAGGGCTACGAGGCACAGGTGCGCCCACGTAGCGGACTCGCCTTGAAGCACGGCATCACCGTGCTCAACTCCCCCGGCACCATCGACGCTGACTACCGCGGCGAACTGGGCATATTGCTCATAAACCTCTCCAACGAGGATTTCGTGGTGAACCCCGGCGAGCGCATCGCACAGATGATTGTGGCACGCTGCGAGCAGGCCGAATTCATCCCCGTCGAAGTGCTTGACGAGACGGAGCGCGGAGCCGGCGGCTACGGCCATACGGGCGTGAAATAATCACTCAACAGAGAACACAAGAGCGCAATACGACATGAAAGCATTGAGATGCCTCATAGTGATGCTCGTGGCATGTTCGCTGCACGCAGTGGCGGTGGACAAGTATACCTACATCTATACGGAAGCCGTGCGGCAGGGGGCCATGGGCAATGATGCCGACGCCTTCCACCTCTACCGCCGTTGTCTGGACCTGAACCCCGATGCCGGCGAGGTGTACCACGCCCTGGCCTCGTACTACTCCAAGTACGGGCAGGACAGCCTGGCCCTTGTCTATCAGAAACGAGCCGTGGCGCTGCAACCCGGCAACACCGAGTTTGGCGAGAGCCTGGCGCGCAACTACCTATACCGCGACAGCATACTGGCTGCCGCCGCCGTCTACGAGAACCTCGTAAAGCAGATGCCCGACCGCACCGACTACCTCGAGATGCTGCTGCGCATATACCAGGCCCAGCACGACTACGCCAAGATGCTCTCCGTGCTCAACCGCATAGAGACGCAGGAGGGACAGTCAGAGACCATCACGCTGAGCAAGATGCAGGCGTACACCAGCCTCGACGACCACGCTGGGGCGTACCGCGAGCTGAAGAGCCTCATCGACGCACACCCCTTCGACCTCAACCTCCGCGTCATGATGGGCAACTGGCTCTACAGCACCGGAAAGAAAGACGAGGCGCTGAAGACCTTCCTGGGAGTGCTCCGGGAAGAGCCCGACAATGCGCAGGGGCAGATGTCCCTGATGGACTACTACCGCATGGAGGGCAACGCCGAAGCTGCCGACTCGCTGCTCTACGGCATACTCGTCAATCCGCATACCGACCGCGAGACGCGCCTCGCCTCCGTCAAGGCATGGGTGAGCGATGCCGAGCACGGGGCAGACTCACTGAGAGTCATGCAGATGTTCGACCGCGTGCTGTCGTTGCCCGAGAAGGACGCCGACGTAGCCACCATGCGCGCCAGCTACCTTATGATGAAGCAAGCCCCCACGGACACCATAAAGAGTGCACTCCGACAGGTGCTCGCCATAGCCCCCGACAACCTATGGGCACGAATAACGCTGCTGCAGCAGATGTGGCAGGACAGCATCGACGAGGACGTCATACGCGAATGCCAGATGGCGGTGGAATACATACCGGACGACCCTGGTCTGTACTACTACCTGGCACTGGCGCAGTACGTCAACAAGCACGTGGACGACGCACGCACCTCCCTGCTGCGCGGCATCGACGTGATAAAGAGCGACACGAAGAAGGAACTGGCATCAGACATATACAGCATGCTGGGCGACATCTACTATAAGCAGAACCAGGCCGCCAAGGCTTTCGAAGCCTACGACAAGAGTCTGGAGTACACCCCGACGCGCTCCATGACGCTCAACAACTACGCCTACTACCTCTCGCTGCAGAAGGAGAGTCTGAAGAAGGCTGAGCAGATGAGCTATCGCGCCATAACGGCGGAGGCAAACAACCCCACGTACCTCGATACGTACGCCTGGATCCTCTACCAAGAGGGACGCTACGAGGAGGCACGCATATACATAGACCAGGCGATAAGCTGCTGCGAGGCGGACACCGCAGAGTTGTCCGGCGACATCTACGACCACGCCGGCGACATCTATTTCCGCGTGGGACAGCCCGAGCGTGCACGGGAGTTCTGGAACAAGGCGCTGCCACTCGGAGTAGAGAAAGAAGCCGCATTGCGCAAAAAGATAAAAAGAGGAAAACTATGAAGAAAGCAACTACTATAATAGCTATTGCCGTTATGCTGACAGCGTGCGGCACTACAAAACAGACGGTAAAGGCGCAGCCGCTGGATACGACTGCCGAGACAACAGCTACCGACGCTGCTGCGGCATCTACGGGCAAGAAAGCCCTCAACTTCGTTCGCAAGGTGAACGACAACGCCGTCTATGCGAAGAATATCAACACGAAGATAGACCTCACCCTTACCGTGGGCGGCAAGCCGTTCTCCGTTAGCGGCAGACTGCAGATGCGCCAGGACGAAGTGATACGCATCACGCTGACGCCGTTCGGACTCATGGAGGTGGGCCGTCTGGAGTTCACACCGACCTACGTGCTCCTCGTCAACCGCATGGACAAGCAGTACGTGAAGGCAGAATACAACAAGGTCAGCTTCCTGCAGGCCAACTCCATCGACTTCAATATGCTGCAGTCCATCTTCTGGAACCGCCTCTTCATCCCCGGTGAGAGCCAGCTGAAGGACGGTGACCTCGACAAGTTCGCAGTGAATTTCGACAGTGCAGAAACTCCCGACGACAACGCCGTGGAACTAACCAGCGGCAAACTAAACTGCCAGTGGCTGGCCAACAAGAACACAGCCATGATAGACAAGACCACCCTCGTCTACGACAAGGGTGGTGCAGAGGAAGCCACCGTCACCATGCAGTACGGCAGCTACACGCCCCTCGGCGTGAAGCAGTTCCCAACGTCGGAGAACCTCAGCTTCAATGCCAAGCAGCTCAACGGCAAACAGTTCGCACTCGACATCAACATGAACGGCATCTCCACCGACGGCAACTGGGACGCCCTCACCACCGTCTCAGACAAATACACCGAGATAACCCCAGAGGAGTTCTTCTCCAAACTCTCCGGATTCTAAGCACCAAAACTAAATGAACCGCTTCCTACTCCTTATAGTATCAATGATACTGTGCCTCACGCCTTGTGAGGCGCAGAAGAAGTCTACGGCCAAGAAAAAGGCTGCCGTCACTGCTACGGCCAGAAAAACGACAAGGAAGTCCACCAAGAAGGCCGCCAAGGCGGCGACGCCGACAAACAGCGCCATCAGGGGACTGCAAAACGAACAGGCGCGCATCAAGCAGACCATACGCAAGCAGGAGCAGGCATTGAGGGCCAACAAGGCGCAGGTGAAGCAGAAGCTGCAGGACCTGGAGCGCATCAGCACCGACATGAACCGCCACCAGCAGACCATCGACTCCATCAACGGCGATATCCGACGCATCAACGGCGACATCAGCATGCTCTCCACACAGCTCGACGAGCTCAACTCGCAGTTGGATGAGCGCAAGGCAAGCTACGTGAAGAGTCTGCGCTATATGGCGCACAGCCGCCACACCATACAGAGCCAGCTCATGTTCATCTTCTCCGCCGACAACTTCCGCCAGATGTTCCGCCGTCTGCGCTTCGTGCGCCAGTACGCCGCCTACCAGCGTACGCAGGGCGTGGCACTGAAGGAGAAGCAGAAGCAGGTAAACGCCAAGCGCTCCCAGCTGCATGACGTGCGCGGTCAGAAGAACGTGATGCTCACCAAGGGTCACCGCGAGCAGAACGCCCTCGCCGCCAAGAAGGACGAGCAGCAGAAGATTGTCTCCACACTGCAGAATCAGCAGAAGACCATACAGGCCGTCATCGACGACCAGAAGAAAAAGGACGCCGCCCTCAATGCACAGATAGACCGTCTCGTGGCGGAGGAGATAGAGCGTGCCCGCCAGCGTGCCATAGCGGAAGCCAAGCGAAAGGCTGAGGCTGCCGCCGCAGAGGCAAAGCGCAAGGCAGAACTCGAGGCTCGCCGACGTGCAGAGGCCGAGGCTCGCCGCAAGGAGAACGAACGCCGTCTCGCCGAGGCGAAGGCACGCGAGGAACGCGCAAAGGCAGAGGCTGCCGCCAAGGCACGCAGTGCTGCCGAGAAGGCAGAGCGCGAGCGTGCCGAACAGCGTGCACGTGAGGCTGAGGCTGAGCGACTGGCCGTAGAGCGCAAGGCACGTGCCGACGAGGAGCGCAGTCGCCGCGAGATGGAGGAGTCGCGCAAGGAGCAGCATGAGGTAGCCACCTTCTCGAGCGTAGACCGCGCGCTGAGCGGCACGTTCGAGGCCAACAAGGGTCGCATGCCGTTGCCAGTAGCCGGCGGCCGCATAGTCAGCCACTTTGGTCAGCACGGCGTACAGGGCCTGCCCGGCGTGGTGCTGGACAACAAAGGCATCAACATCCTGGGCAGTCGCGGAGCAGCCGCCCGCAGCATATTCAACGGTGAGGTGTCCGGCGTAGCCAACGTAGGCGGCTCATGGCTCGTCCTGGTGCGCCACGGAGCATACATCTCCGTCTACTGCAACCTTGCCTCCGTCAGCGTCTCCAAGGGCCAACAGGTATCCACAGGTCAGACGCTCGGCACAGTAGGACGCGACAACATCCTCCAGTTCCAGCTACGCAAAGAAAGAGCCAAGCTAAACCCAGAGGCTTGGATAAGGTAAAAAAAGTCCTTCGTATGACATTGCTATCATATGAAGGACTTTTGTTTTTATATGCGTGTAGCTTTAGCGCATAGACAGACCTCCGGTGAGTCTTGCCAACTGCACTTGGGCTTGCATGTGTTCGTTGGCGGCTTCGTTGGCGGCCAGACGGATGCTGACGCTTTCCTGTAGGGCGGCGGTGTATTCTATATAGGATATCTCGCCGGCCTCGTATTCTATATTGGCGAGGCGCAGGATTTCGGCGGCTTGTGGTTCGCCTTCCTTTTTATAGTATTCCAACTTCTGACTGGCCTGCTGCAGACGGGTGAGGGCAGTGGCGTACTCTTGGGTGCGCTGTTGCTCTTGTTGTTTTATCTCCAGGGCGAGCATCTCGCGCTCGTGCTTGGCGGCTTTCACCTTTGCCTTTGTGGCACCGTAGAAGAGGGGCAGGCCAACGCCGAATTCGAAGCCCATGAAGTTGCCACCGTCGAAGCGGGTGCGGTTGATGTTGTACGGGTCCCAACTGGTGATGACGAGCTGGTGTTTCAGGGTCAGCGACAGCGATGGGGCGTAGCCGTTCTTCGCTGTGCTCACTGCCTTGTCTGCAGCGGTGAGGCGGGCGGATGACCATGCGCCTTCGGGAGTCAGATTGTACGAAAAGTCTTGGGGAGCGGACGGCAATGTTTCATTGGCAGCGATGCGGTTTGCCAGTCCGTCAGCCTCGCTCTCTGTCATGCCGATGAGCAGTGCAAGTTGTTGCTCTGCCGTATGAACGTCCGTTGAGGCTGTGGTTAGCGCCATGGCGTTTTCCTTCTGTTGCCTTTCTGCCGAGAGGACTTCCAGGCGTCTTGTCTCCCCACTGTCAAAACGCTTGCGTGCCAGCGTGACGTAGTGTTGCAGTATGCTGTCCTGCGTGGCGAGTAAGGCATGGCGCTGCCATTCGTATGCCAACTGATAGTATGCACTGGCCACGTCGGCTGCCACGGTGGAGCGTAGCATGTCGAGGCGGCTGCGCTCTGCCTGCGTCTCGGCTTTCAGTTGGCGGCGGCGTGCGGCGTAGTATGTGGGGAACTCCATCTGTTGCGATAGGGTGAGGGCATTCTCCGGTCCGCCGCTTTCGGAGGGACTCTGCACGAGTGCCAGTTCCGTCTTTTCCATGTCCCACGTCGTGCCTTGCAAGGTGCGTGCGCGTTCCACGCCCTTTTCGGCTGATTGCAATTCGATGTTATGCTCCATGGCACGGCCGATGCAGTCTTCAAGCGTGAGGGTCTGCGCCCCGGCGTGAAGCGGAAGGGCGCATATATATATTATAATAGGTATAAGCGAGTGTCTCATTTCTTTGTGAATGTTTTATATATGGCTGGAAGTACGAGGAGGGTGAGTAGGGTGGAGGTGACAAGTCCGCCTATCACTACTGTGGCGAGCGGTCGCTGCACCTCTGCTCCGTCGCCCGTGGAGAGAGCCATGGGCAGGAAGCCGAGCGAGGCTACGAGTGCCGTCATAAGCACCGGGCGCAGACGCACCATGCAGCTCTCCGTGATGCGGTCGTGGATGTCGGCCGTGGTGGACTGATTCATCTGTCCGATGAGCACTATGCCGTTGAGCACCGCCACACCGAAGAGAGCTATGAAGCCTACTCCGGCAGAGATGGAGAACGGCATGCCCCTAAGCCACAACGCCCATACGCCGCCGATGGCCGCAAGCGGTATGGCAGAGAAGACGAACGCCGCCTCGCGCCAACTCTTTACCGTGGCGTATAGTAGGAGGAAGATGATGACGAGGGCTGCCGGCACTACTGCCATCAGTCGCTGTGAGGCACTCTCCAGGTTCTTGAACTCGCCGCCGTAGGTGTAGTAGTACCCTTCGGGCAGCTTGACGCTCTTGCTCAGCAGTTGCTCGATGTCCTTGACGGTGCTCTGTATGTCGCGCCCCTTCACGTTGAACCCCACGTAGATGCGGCGTGCACCGTCCTCGTGCGACACCTGTGCCGGGGCTGGCGTGTAGGTGATGTTGGCTATCTGTGAGAGCGGCACCGTGCCGTTGCCGTTTGCCAATGGGATGGCAAGGTTGCGCAAGGACTCGTCAGTGCGCAGGTTGCCGCTGAGGCGCACCACAACGTCAAACTTCTTCTCGCCCTCGTAGACTGCTCCGGCGGTGCTGCCGGCGAAGGCCGTCTCCAGCACGGAGTTGACGTCCGCCACGCTGATGCCGTACTCGGCAAGGCGCGCATGGTTGTACTCCACCTGTATCTGTGGCAGTCCTTCCACCTCTTCTACCTGTATGCCGCTGACGCCGTCCACCTTGCTGATGAGCGTGCCTATGCGGTCGGCCTCACGGGTGAGCACGTTGAGGTCGTCGCCGAAAATCTTTATGGCCACGTCCTGCTTGTTGCCCGTGAGCAACTCGTTGTTGCGCATCTGTATGGGCTGCGATATCTCGGCCTCCATGCCGTCTATCTGGCTGAGCGTCTCCTCCATCTTCTCCATCAGTTCGGAAGTTGTCTTGGCGGATGTCCACTCGGCTTTCGGTATGAGCGCCACCATGATGTCGGCACGCTCCACGGGCATGGGGTCGGTGGGAATCTCTGAACTGCCTATGCGGCTAACCACCTGCTTCACCTCCGGGTAGGTTTCCTTGAGCAGTTTCTCTGCCCTGCCGCAAGTCTCCACCATCTTGGTCAGCGAGGTGCCCTGCTCCATGCTCATCTCGATGGCGAAGTCGCCCTCTTCAAGACTCGGTATGAACTCGCCGCCGAGGAATTTGAACCCTACGGCACTAATGCAGAACAGAGCCACGGCCGCCGTGATGACGTCCTTGTTGCGCGCCAAGCACCAGTCCAATACGGGGCGGTACCACGTCTGCAGACGGCGTATCATGCGGTCGGAGAAAGTCTCCTTGGCATGCCCCTTGCGGCTGAGGAACAGGCAGCTGGCCACAGGCACGTACGTCAGCGAGAGGATGAACGCTCCCAGTATGGCGAAGAACACCGTCAGTGCCATGGGGCGGAACATCTTGCCCTCTATGCCTACGAGCGTCATCAGTGGTATGTAGACTATCATTATTATAATCTCGCCGAAGGCCGCGCTCTGTCGTATCAGCGATGCCGAGAGGCGCACCTCCTCGTCCATCTGCGTGCGTGTCAGTGCCACCTGCTTGTCGCTTATGTGTGCCACGACGGCTTCCACGATGATGACCGCCGAGTCCACTATCATGCCAAAGTCTATGGCCCCGAGACTCATCAGGTTGCCGTCGATGCCGAACGTCTTCATCATGCCGAAGGCGAAGAGCATGCTGAGCGGTATGACGCTGGCCACGACCAGTCCGGCGCGGTAGTTGCCAAGGAAGAGCACGAGGACGAAGACCACGATGAGGCCGCCCTCAATAAGGTTGCGCGCTATGGTGCCCTCCACGCGGTCCACGAGTTGGGTGCGGTCGATGAAAGGTTCTATGACGACGCCCTCGGGCAGAGAACGCTGTATCTGTGCGATGCGCTCCTTGACGTTGCGGCTCACCTCCTGGAAGTTCTCGCCCTTGAGCATGATGGCGATGCCTGCCACCACTTCGCCCTCGCCGTTTCGCGTGACGGCGCCGAAGCGTGTGGCGTGGCCTATGTGTACGTCCGCCACGTCCTGGACTCTCACCACTGCCGTGCCGACGGAGCGGACGGGGATGTTGCGCAGGTCGTCGATGCCGCGTGCCATGCCTATGCCGCGTATGAAGTACTGCTCGTCGGCCTGCTCTATGTAGCTGCCGCCAGTGTTGGCGTTGTTCTTCTCCAAAGCGTCGAAGACCTCGCTGACGGTGATGCCGTTGGCGTTGAGGCGCTCCGTATTTATAGCCACCTCATACTGCTTCACGTAGCCGCCCCAACCGCTGACCTCCGCCACGCCGGGCGTGCCGGACAGTTGCTTGCGCACTATCCAGTCCTGTATGGTGCGCAGGTCGGTGAGGGAGTATTTCTGTTCGTAGCCCTTCTTGGCCCGCACGGTATAGTGGTATATCTCGCCCAGACCGGTGGCTATCGGTCCCATTTCGGTGTCGGTGCCCTTGGGAAGGTCCTTGGCAGCCCCCTCGAGCATCTGGTTCACCTGCGAGCGTGCCCAGTAGATGTCGGCATCGTCGTCGAAGACAAGCGTTATCACGGACAGTCCGCTGCGCGATATGCTGCGGCGCTCCTCAAGGCGCGGTATGTTGGCAAGTGCCATCTCAATGGGCGTGGTGATGTTCTGCTCCACCTCCTGCGCCCCGAGAGCCGGAGCCTGGGTGATTACCTGTACTTGGTTGTTGGTGATGTCTGGTGTGGAGTCGAAGGGCAGGTGTATCAGTGACCATACGCCCCATACGATGAGCGCCACCGTCATGCAGCCGACCACCATCTTATGGCGTATCGACTCGTCTATGAGTTTCTGAAACATGTGCTGATGCTTTGTTGGTTAGTCCTTCTCCCCGATGAGGATGTTTCCGCTTACGTACATTCCGTTGATGAGCTTCGTGCCGGCCGTGTCGGTTATCTTCACGTGTACACCGATGGTCTTCGTTCCCTCGTTGAAACTGTCGTTGATGCCGTAGACTTTTCCCGTTAGGGTAACGCTGGGCTGGTTGGGCAGCGTGATGCTCACCTTCTGTCCTATGCGTATCTTGCTGAGGTCCTTCTCAAAAACGTTGAGGTCGCACTCCGCGTCGCTGTTGTCCTGTATCTCCATGATGGGCGTCTGCATGTCGGCATATCCGCCTATTGCGGTGTTCACCTTTGCCACTGTGCCGCTGATAGGTGCATGCAGTGGGAATACGCTGGTGAACTGTCCTTTGGCGACGCTTGCTGTATTGATACCCATCTGCGAGAGTTGGCGTGCCAGTCCCGTGGCTGTCGACTGTGCTATCTGGTACTGCGTCTGCGCCTGCTGCAGGTTCTTGCGTATGCCCGCCCCGTTGTCGGCGAGCATCTGCTGGCGTTCCATCTCTATGCGTGCGCTCTTAGCCTCTTGGCAGGCGGTGAAGTATTCGCGCTGCACGCCCACCACGTCGGTGTTCTCCACCGTGGCCACAACCTGCCCCTTGCCGACGTGGTCGCCCTGCTTCACGGTGACTGTCTTCACGACGCCGCTCATCAGCGACGTCACCTCGGCTATGTCCTGGGCGTGGAGGATGACCGTTCCAGTGGCGGTTATCAGGTTAGCCTGCTCTTCGGTAGGCTTGTTGCTTTGTTGGGTAGTTTCTTGTTTGGGAGCTTCTTCGGCAGTTTGTTGTTTTGTTGTTTCTTCGGTAGTCTCTTCGCTCTCTTCTGCGTTGCCTCCATTGTTCAGCAGTGTGAAAGCGGCAAGTGCCGCTGCCGTAGCGGCAATGATGATTCCAATTCTTTTAATCATGTTCTTTATCAGTTCTTTTTTATATATTGTACAATCCGCATTGAGGTATGCCCGTGGGCTTTCTCAAATGCAAAGGTACGGACAAGTGCGCTGCAACAAAGTTGCAACGTGCCGTACTTCCTCCACTTTGCAACGTGGTTGCAAAGTAAGGTCTAAGGTGTAGGGATAATGTGGATTGCCGACAAAAGGCGTGGCAATTCTATGATAAAGAGACTGATGGCGGTCCTCGCCGTCCGCTGCTTGAGAGTGCCCTCTCGCTGAGCGGTGTAGTTGTTTGCTGCCAACGCGCAGCAATGCGTCCGGCAGTAGGGATATACTGATACTGTTGCACGAGGGCAAATGCCGCGCCGTCAGCATCATAGTCCAAAGATGCTTTCTTCAGGGTCTTATAGTCCTTTGCAACGGCAAATGCGCCCTGCATCTGGTGCACCTGGCAGTTCTCCTGTTCGTTCTCCTGGTGCGTGGTATGCTCATCGTTAATGCGACCGTCCTGCGCGCACTGCTCCTCCACAAAGCAAACGTTGCTCTCGTGGTGGTGATGCAGCACAACGCCAGATGCCACTACAGCAGCAGTGGCAATCCAAAGGGCGAGTATGTACAGTCGGAGGCGCATTAGTATTTATTGCCGCAAAGTTATTGTTTTTCTTCGGAACTGGCAAGTTTTTTAATGAGATAATATCTCGCAGACGTTATACTTCTATCACCCAGTCGGTGATGGTGCCCTGCGTGGAGTCGAAGTTGATGCCAACCTTTGTGATGGGCTTACCGCTGAGGGCGAACCGCTGGCGGTAGTTCTTTAGGTTTATCTGCTGCATTGCCGCCTGGGCTGTTTGGTTTAGCTTCAGTTCGAGGAGGTAGAGGTCGGTTTGGGTGAGCAGCACGATGTCTACCCGTCCCCTGGGCGTGTGTACTTCTACGTCTACCAGATAATTTGTCAGCAGAGAGAATATGATGTATAGCATCTGCTGGTAGTGGCCCTCGTAGTTGGTGACGTTGCAGTAGGGTACGGTGCCGAGGAAGTCCTGCAGCAGTTGCAAGGCACCATCCATGTCCTGCTTGTCGAGAGCCTGGGCTATGCGGCGTGCTGTGTTTGTTGTGGCAAGCGTATTCGTGGTGACGTATGAGGGGATGAGGGCTTTGGTCAATCCTACCTTTACCTCCTTGTTGGGCACGTCGAGAGTGTAGTAGTTGTAGTCGCGGTTGTAGTCCTTGATGGTGATGTATCCGCTTTGGTAGAACAATGGAATTATGGTGTTCATATTCTCCGTCGGAGCGTCGAACTCACTCTCATCTGCCTCCACGCGGCTGATGTCGGTAGGCAGTGCACCATGCTTTCGCATCATATTGACGAGGTACGTCGGCGTGCCGGAGGCGAACCAGTATGCGCCTAGCTCCTGTTCGGCAAAGCATCTGAGCAGGCTGTATGGATTGAATACGTCTGGCGACTTCTTGGAGAAGTGGTAACCGTCGTAGTGTTCCTTTAGCTTAGCGATGGTTACTTCCCGGGTATATTCTAAAGCAGTGGCGAGCCTGTCGATGTCTTCGGACATTTTTTCCAGCAGTTCCTCCTTGGTGATGCCGCAGATGCCGGCGTATTCATCGTCCATGGAGATATTGGTGATATTGTTCAGCTCGCTAAAGATGCTGAGCTGCGAGAACTTCGTGATGCCCGTGAGGAATACGAAGCGCAGCATAGGGTCGCAATCCTTCAGGGGACTGTAGAAATTGCGCATTACGTTGCGGAGAATATCAAGGTTCTCCTCTTCGTGCGCAACGTCGAGCAGTGGTGCGTCGTACTCGTCAATGAGGACCACCAATTTCTTGCCCGTCTTCTTGTAGACCGTTTTTATCAAGTTCGACAAGCGTACATTGGGGTCTGGCGAATCGCATACAACGTCAAACTTTCGCTCGTTGTTCTCCAGGATATAAATCAGATACCTGTTGAGTTGCTCCTTTTCCATGTGCTTGCCGCCTGCCATGCTAAAGTGTAGCACGGGATACTCCATCCACTCTTTCTCCAAAGTCTCGATGGCAAGCCCTTGGAAGAGCTCCTTCTTGCCTTCAAAGTAGCTTTGTAGAGTAGAGACGAGCAGCGACTTGCCGAAGCGGCGCGGTCGGCTTAGGAAGAAATAGGTGCTGTCGGTATGTGTCATGTGATACACATACTCCGTCTTGTCAATATAGACCCTATCCTCTTTGCGGATACGTTCAAATGTCTGTATTCCTATTGGGTATAATTTCCTTGCCATATCATGAAGTTTAGTTGTCATGTGCAAATATACGATTAAATCTGTTACCCGCCAAATATTTCCGTCACTTTCTTAGTTTGCCACTCTTCACATTCTTGCACTCGACCTACACCATATTATCACGCCAAATACTATCCCTTGTGCAATGCGTGGAGTTAATATATGTCAAGAATACGCACGATTCTTAAAAATTTGTGTGACTTTTTGGGTAGTTTTGCCGAAGCAATGACTACTTTTGTCGAAGTCTCGTCTCACGCCGAACTTTTCGGCGGGGGGGGTAAAACCCACGAAAGGAGGCAAGAGTTAGTAAAGAGACATGACATTGTTTTAAGGCGTTCACTTGATGCTCTATTCTTTACTGGCAGAAACTAACCAATTTTTCATAGTGGAATAGACAATGGGCAGTTCCCACGCTTTTACTGTGTCATCTTATACATTATATATTATAACCGTCTTGACGTATGGGAGCTACGCGGACATGAAAGGAACAGTAAAGTTATGAAGAAGAGCTCGAAAATTGTAAATAAACTTTTTATCGCCGCCGCCACGGTGGCAACGACGCTATTCGCCGGTTGCCAGCAGGAGAGCGACGAGATACTGGGTAATATTAATGGACTGGACTACAGGATTCATGATAATATGACCTATACAGAAATGTGGGATGTCCTATGGAAAGGCTTTAACCAAAACTATGTGGGTTGGGAAACAGAGACTATCGACTGGGACGAGGCAAATGCTACGATTCGTCCGCAGTTGGAGGAGCTGGATGACAAAGTAAAAGCATGTTATGATGATGCCGGTAATATTCTCGCTGATGCGGATACGGCATATATTATTCAGACAGCGGAAAAGCTTTATCGTTCTGCTTTTGACTCTTTGCATGACGGACACCTGAAGGTACACTATAAGGATCCTCTGAGACAACAATATGTAAAGATAAGACCATGGTTTGCTCAGATTAATAAAAACCGTACTTATTATCCTGATGACTTCGAATTTGCTTCGATTGACAAGACCTACTATTCTAAGAAAGGAGATATTTCTGACGAGGGTATCTTTTATTATGACTGCAAACAAATAGTACATAATTTTATAGTAGGCAGCATCCTGGATAAGATGCGGAGTGATGTGCAGAAATTTAACACAAATACCAGTGAGGATGAAGCATTCAAAAAGAAATGGGAGAATTGTATATCCCTGATTGAAAATATAGAGAAGTATGCCGACGGAGACATTGGCAAATTTCAGAGTAAATTTCTATCTGATGTGTTTGGAAATGCTACTTCCAAGGCTATAATGGGAGTATACGGTATAAAAGAGAGTTACTTTAATATTGACCGGCCTAAAATGCAGATGTTTTTCACCAAAGACAACATTGCTTACTTTTGGTTAAGTAGTTTCCTCTATTGGCCAAATGAGAAGAAAAACTATGACAGTAATACTTTGGAAGATGTTATTTGTGGGAATTTTTGGAATAATTTACAGGCGTGGCATGATAAAGTTTATAAATTACATGCAGAAGGAAAGCTAAAGGGAGTTGTGCTTGATGTAAGAGGAAATCATGGAGGAGAATCAGTAAATCTTAAGAATTTCGCAGGCTTGCTATTTAAGGGCGACAAGCATCAACTTGGAACGCAAAAGTTCAAGAATGGTATAGGGCGGCTCGACTATACTGTACCAGTACCATTCTATCTGCCTTGCTGTGGCTCGAACTCAGAGGATATAACTGAACCTATAGTCATATTGACAAATATTGGCACCGTATCGTGTGCAGAACTGTCTACAGCTGCAGTAAAACAACATAAAAATGGTGTATCGATAGGAACTACAACGGCCGGGGCTGGTGCAGGACTCATTGATAAAGGAGTGATGTATTCAAAAACAAATTACTCAGGAACTATAGGAATAGAAGATCTGACTACGGTATATGCACGAATTCCTATGGTTCTCACATATTACGACGGAGGAATAGGCAATATCGAGTGCAAGGGCATAGCACCTGATATTGAAGTTTCTTTCAAAGAAGAATTGTACAAAAGTACAGGGTGCGACAACCAATTTGATCGTGCCATAGATTACATCCGCAGCACAGGCAAGTAAACTCGAAAACTAAAAAACATGATACTTATGAAACATTCATTCAAACACAATCTGGCACTTGGGCTGCTCGTAGCGGCTGGTGCATTGACATTCTCCGCTTGCAGCGACGACATTGCCACCGACGTGACACCGTCGACCGTAGACCCAAAGCAGTGGAACCTTGACGCTAACATGGACACCAGCGTGAAGCCGGGCGACGACTTCGCACGCTACTGTTGGGGGAAGTGGTACGACGCGCAGGGAGAAGTTCGGGGAGATTCTTCCCTTGGCACTATTGCTGAGGCATATGCAGAGGTAGAAAAGAAGTTAGACAACCTTGATGCTAAGGAACTGAAACAAATGGCAAGTGAACTGTCTAACCTTGGAGAGGATGAAGCTGGCATGGAACAGTTGCGCCAAAATATACAGAACTTACTGGAACTCAGAGATCAAAAATCTGCTAAGGCAATAGCGATGGAGCTGGGCAAGTTTCTAGCTTCGGGTAAGAGAAGTACGATGATGCTCAGTGTGACTGCCAAAGCGGAACAATGCTATTATGACATCGGTACAGATTCTACTATACAGAGTGTGTCAGACATTGCTCTGGCTTTATCCAATAATGAAGCTTCAAAATCGATATGTCGCAAATGGCTTAAAGAACTTGATGTGAATGAGGAGTATATCTCTGAGGTGCTTAAAGATGGGTTGTCCAATAAATTCGACGAAGTGAATGATAAGAATGCTGAAATTGCTAAGGCATTCTGTCAGGGACTTGGTATCGATGAAAACAAATTATATAATTCGGG